>JACKAQ010000001.1:0-600000 GCA_020634975.1 Calditrichia bacterium
TTACTGCAATTACGCAAGGTCAAAGCGATCGAGATTCATGACTTTGTTCCAGACTGCAACAAAGTCGTTCAGGAATTTCTCCTGCGAATCGTTGCAACCATACACTTCCGCCAATGCCCGCAGTTGGGAGTTGGAACCAAAGATCAGGTCAACCCGGGTGCCGGTCCATTTGACTTTGCCGGTAGCGCGGTCGCGACCTTCGAACACGTTCGCATCGTTCGCGGTGGCTTTCCAGGTCGTGCCCATATCCAGCAGGTTCACAAAGAAATCGTTGGTCAGCGATTCCGGGCGATCGGTAAATACGCCGTGTTTGGTCTGTCCAAAGTTGGCATTCAACACGCGCATACCGCCAACCAGAACGGTCATTTCCGGTGCGGTTAACGTCATCAGTTGGGCTTTATCCACCAGCAGTTCTTCCGCTGAAATCGAGTATTTGGCTTTGAGATAATTACGGAAACCATCGGCTGCCGGTTCCAGCACCGCGAAAGAATCCACATCGGTTTGTTCCGCCGAAGCGTCCATACGTCCGGGCGTAAAGGGAACGGTTACCTTGTGTCCGGCATTCTTCGCCGCCTGCTCAACGCCTGCACAGCCGCCCAGCACAATCATATCGGCGAGGGAAATTTTCTTTCCGCCGGTTTGTGCAGCGTTAAATGCTTTTTGGATGCCTTCGAGCTTATCGAGCACTTTGGCGAGCTGTTTGGGCTGGTTGACTTCCCAATCCTTTTGCGGGGCGAGCCGGATGCGGGCACCGTTGGCACCGCCGCGTTTGTCCGAACCACGGAACGTGGAAGCCGAAGCCCATGCGGTGTAAACCAGCTCGGATACGGACAATCCCGAAGCGAGAATCTTGCCTTTGAGTGCGGAAATGTCTGTGTCGTCCACCAGTTTGTGGTCGCATTTTGGGATGGGGTCTTGCCAGATCAATTCTTCTTTCGGCACTTCCGGTCCGAGATAGCGGGAAACCGGTCCCATATCGCGATGGGTTAACTTGAACCACGCCCGGGCAAAAGCATCGGCAAATGCTTCCGGGTTTTTGTGGAAATGCCGGGAGATTTTTTCGTATGCCGGGTCCATTCGCATGGCCATATCTGCCGTAGTCATAATGGTGGTTACCCGTTTGGAGGGATCGTGTGCAGCAGGTGCGAGGTCTTTTTCCGCCACGTTTTTCGGCTGCCACTGCCAGGCGCCTGCGGGGCTTTTGGTGAGTTCCCAATCGTAACCGAACAGCATATCAAAGTAACCGTTGTCCCATTTGATGGGGTTGGGTGTCCATGCGCCTTCCAGTCCGCTGGTGATGGTATCGCCGCCTTTACCGCTGCCAAAGCTGCTCTTCCAGCCAAGCCCCTGTTCTTCGATGCTGGCGGCTTCGGGCTCCGGACCAACCAGCCCGGCATCACCGGCACCGTGGCATTTGCCAAAGGTGTGTCCGCCGGCGGTGAGTGCAACGGTTTCTTCGTCGTTCATTGCCATTCGGGCAAAGGTTTCGCGGATGTCGCGTCCGGCAGCTACCGGGTCGGGCTTTCCGTTGGGACCTTCCGGGTTAACGTAAATCAATCCCATCTGAACAGCAGCGAGCGGGTTCTCAAGATCGCGCTCACCGGAGTAGCGTTTGTCGCCCAACCATTCGGCTTCTGCACCCCAATAGATATCTTCTTCCGGCTCCCAAACATCTTCCCGCCCACCGGCGAAACCAAATGTTTTCAACCCCATCGATTCGATGGCGCAGTTACCGGCGAGGATCATTAAATCGGCCCAGGAGATTTTGTTGCCGTATTTCCGTTTGATCGGCTGGAGCAGAAAACGCGCTTTGTCCAGATTGGCATTGTCCGGCCAGCTGTTGAGCGGCGCAAACCGTTGGGTGCCGGAACCTGCGCCGCCGCGCCCATCGCCAATGCGATACGTGCCCGCACTATGCCATGCCATGCGGATGAACAACGGGCCATAGTGTCCGTAATCTGCCGGCCACCAGTCCTGAGAGGTTGTCATTAGTTTATAAATATCATTTTTTACTGCAGCAAGGTCCAGGCTTTTGAAGGCTTTTGCATAGTTAAAATCTTTGCCCATCGGGTTGGATAACGATGAATGCTGATGCAAAACATTTAGGTTTAACTGGTTTGGCCACCAGTCCCTGTTTTTGGTGCCGCCACCGGCAACATGGGTTACCGGGCATTTACCTTTGTTACTCATGGGTGATTCTCCTTTATTTGTTTGGAAATACGCACTTCGCTATACTGCATTGATCAAACAGAGCCGTTTATATTCTGCTTTTTTTCCTGACATCTGAATCCGTAAAATATAAAAAACCCTTACCCACAATCCACCGTTTTTCAATATTTCATATGTTTGACCACATACCACGGCAACGTTGGAAAACCTGATTTGCCGCATACAAACCCGTGTCATTTCGTTGGGAATTTGAATTGTTTTGGAGGTACCCGGAAAGATTCGGCTTGATCTTTCGGTCATTCATTGCTCAACAGTAGATGGAGAAATTCCGGTAATTATGTGATAACCATCTACTTACTCACTCACCGTTTGCTATTTTGGAGGTTCCGCTATTGTGATGACAACACTACCCTTTTTATGCCCTTTATCAACATATCGGTGCGCTGCAACAATATCCGCTATCGGGTATTGCCGGTCAACGACTGCTTTTATTCTTCCAGCTTCAATCAATTCTTTAACAAATATCAAGTCTTTCTTTTTGAAAACAGCAACACCTGCAACCGCTTTTTGGCGGCTGAAAATTGCCGTTCGGAGAACCTTCAGGTAGTCCGGCAAACCCGCAACAGCCAGCAAAAAGCGTCCGTTTGAGGTTAAAGACGCCTTGCATCCCGCAAATGTTATTTTTCCGACGGTATCAAAAATAATGTCATACGTTTCGCCGTTCGTTGAAAAATCTTCTTTGGTGTAATCGATTACGGCATCCGCACCCAGCGACTTCACCAATGCGACATTGGCAGTACTGCATACGCCGGTAACGGTTGCACCATAATATTTGGCAAGCTGAACCGCATAAGTGCCCAATCCACCGGAAGCGCCATTGACCAGCACTTTATCTCCCGCTTTAATTTTTCCGAAATCTCTCAAATAAACCAATGATGACAATGCCCCAAACGGAACGGCAACCGCTTCTGTAAAGGACATATTTTTCGGCAGCGTTGCGATCGGTTCTTTTTCCGGTATTGCGAGATATTCGGCATAAGCGCCCATATTGCTGGTGCCAAATACGCGGTCACCGCAGTTGAATGATGTTACATTTTTGCCAACCGTTTCAACAATCCCTGCAAACTCCATCCCCAAAACAGGTTTTCTGGGTCTGTTGAAACCAAACACCAGTTTAGTGATCATTTTGAAACCGGTCGGGACATCCAGACTCCTCAACCGATAATCACCCGAAGTAACAGTTGTTGCAAGATTTTTTACCAACACTTCGTTATCTTTCACTACCGGCTGATCGATATTTTTTGATACCAGCACTTCCGGCGGTCCGTAACGCTCATAAACAATCGCTTTCATACTATTCCTTCTGGTTATGTTGATAAAATTTAATATTTCAGCTTTTACTGTTGTTGCAAGGCAAATCGTGAACACCAACCAATGATTCGAAATTTTGCAACGGTAAGTTGCAGTAAAAAAAAGTTGCGTTTCAAGATAAAGTGGATGAGCGGTTATTCAAATTTTATTTAGCGTCTCTATCTCATCAATCACACATCCGTTGATGCATTTTTAAGAAATTCCCAAAGCGGTGAATAAATTTGTATTTACCACTTGTTTTTTTATTATAAAAATTGGAAAATATGTTACTCACATGCCAGCCAGATACTCACTGTCGTAACTGAATGACATGTAATTAAACAGCATTTTCCGGCATCTTTGAATATTAAACGGGCGGTTTATGTTACTGAAGATTGACTGTCAAAATCCCGATTGCGGAACGACCTATCAAATTGAATCAGCCAAAATCCCGTTGCACGGCGGAAAACTTACCTGCCGTAAGTGCCAGCAAAAGATAAACATACCGCCACGAGGCGAATTGGAAAAAGCCACGGAAACCCCTGTGGCAAGCCCTGTCGTATCACACCAACCGGCGGCAACCCAGCCGAAACAATTGCCCACCTTACCCCGTTTGGAAGCGCAAAAACCGGTTGCACCAATCGTTCAAAAACCCGATACAAAACCTGCTGCAACCGCAGTTGCTGCGGCGCATACCAACGGCAAATCTCCGGCAACCAGTAAAATTCCCACTTTTTTGGTGGAGTTGCGTCAGGTGGTTGAGGGGTTACAATCGGAGGTTGCGGAAATCCGTTCGCTGATCAACAATCTGGATACCAATGAACAAATCGCCGCGTTACGCGCCGATATTGCGGCACTTGTGGAATCTTTTGCCGATTTGAGCAGCAGCACCGGCACCGCAATTCCAAAAGATCCGGATGATGATAACGATACGGATAACGAAACCGACGATCTACCAATTGAGATTGATGAAACCAATCTCGCTATTTTTGCCGGGTGGTTTAGTGAACACAACTTTTTGCTAAAGGATGTGCGTATCCCACAAGATGTGGATGGTATTTACGACCGGCTGGCAATTGAACTGGGCGAAAAGTTTGACGTGCTATCCGGCGTTTACGAGGTGATCAAACGATATGTCAATTCCGGCAATTATTTTCATTACCAATTGCAGGAATATAAACCGGAAGATATTTCCGTAATTGTGAATTATTGCTGCAAACTAACGCGATACGCCTTTTTACGATCCAAATACAAATCGTCGAATCCGTATAACCGGCGCAACCGAACCATTGCCGCTGCGCCGCAGCGGAACGGCAAAGTCGTCAATTTTTTCACCGGCGGTTGGCTGGAACGGTTTGTTTATCGCCAGATCTGTAATTTAATGGAAATCGTAAAAGTGCCGTATCATGCGGTTGTCAATCCCCAAATATCCTCAGAAAACGGCGATGCCAACGAGTTGGACATTCTTTTTCTGGTGAACAAGCAACCGTTATGGATTGAATGCAAAACCAATAATTATCAGGATCACATCCAGAAATATGCGGATTTGCGCAGACGGATGAACATCCCGCGCGATCAGGCAATGCTGGTGGTGTTGGGGTTGGACGAAAAACTGGCGGCGGATCTCACTGATATTTGGGGATTAACGGTGCTGAACGAAAAGAATTTTATGGAGCATATTGCCCGGGTGCTGCGGGTGTTGTCCGGTAAAATTTCTGAAGGAACGGCGACGGATGACGATACGGATGCGGAAGGGTAATTCGGCAGGTTTGCCAAACCATTACATCAATCAACGGAAATCGCTTTGCTGATTGATCCCCACTTTTCGATTTTATCTTTCAATTCTGCGGGTTTTATGGGTTTGGATGTGTAATCGTTCATCCCTGCGGCGATGCACTTTTCCCGGTCGCCTTTCATTGCGTGGGCAGTCATCGCGATGATGGGAATGTGCCGTTTCCCGGAATCCAGTTTGCGAATTTCTGCGGTGGCGGTCATTCCGTCCATTTCGGGCATTTGCACATCCATCAACACCAGATCGTACACATCATTTTGAATCGCCGACAACGCCTCCACACCGTTCGAAACAATATCAATTTCGTAACCCAATTTGCGCAAGGTAAACTGAGCCACTTTTTGGTTCACACGATTATCCTCCGCGAGCAAAATTCGCAGCGGGATATTGGAAGTAGCAGTTTCCGGCTGCGTTGCAGCGGTTTTGGACGCCTGCGAAATTGCCGCTTTATCATACGGTTTTCCGAAAACCCGGTTGATGCAATTAATGATCATCTGTTGTTTGATGGGCTTGCTCAGGAATCCTGTAAATCCGTAATCTTCCAACATCGGCGAATCAACTTGCTTTCCGATGGGGCTTAACGAAATTAATATTGTAGATTTGGTCGACTCCATCATTTTAATTTTGCGGCTTAACAAATCGCCATCGATTTTGGGTAATTTGGAATCCAACATGGCGATATCGAACGGGGATTGTTTTTGAACAGCATCGGACAGCTTGTTGAGTGCTTTCTGGCTGTCCGCAGCAACGGCTACGCGACATCCCATTCTTAATAGCTGTTCTTTTAGCGCTGCGCGATTATGCGAACTTCCATCGACAATCAAAATGTGTTTTTGGGCAATCAGGTTATTTGTCGGTAATTGTTTCGCCGGTTGCGCGGATTGTTTTGGCAATGTAATTACGAACCAGAATGTCGACCCTTTTCCGGGATTGCTTTCCACACCAATATTGCCGCCCATCATTTCCACAAGCTGTTTGGAAATTGCCAATCCCAAACCGGTGCCGCCATATTTTCGAGTTGTGGATGCATCCACCTGCGAGAACGATTTGAACAATCTGTCCAGCCGGTCTTTGGGAATTCCGATGCCCGTATCGCTTACGCTGATGCGAATGGTTGCTTCTGTTTCGCTTTCGGATTCCGCTGTGCAACGAATGCAAACATTCCCTTTATTCGTGAATTTGATAGCGTTGTTGCCCAAATTCACCAAAATCTGACGAATCCGTCCCGGATCACCCATCAGGTTGACCGGTACTTTGTGATGCAGAATTGTGGAGAATTCCAATTGTTTCTTTTGCGCGGGAATCGCCAGCACATCGGTCAAATCTTCCAGCGTGTTGCGCAAATCGAAATCGACGATATCCAGTTCCAGTTTTCCGGCTTCTACTTTGGAATAATCCAGAATATCGTTGATGACCGTTAATAAAGCGTTGGCGCTATTACACACCGTTTGGGCAAACTGGCGTTGCTGGAGGGTTAAATCTGTTTCGATCAGCAAACCGGCCATTCCCAGAATACCATTCATCGGTGTCCGGATTTCGTGGCTCATGTTGGCTAAAAAATTGCTTTTGGATTGCGACGCCTGTTCCGCTTCCTGCTTTGCCAGGCTGAGCGCGGCTTCTGTTTTTTTACGAACCGAAATCTCTTCCAGCAATGCATCTCTGGAAACGGTTGTCCGTTTCAGGTCGGTTACCATCTGATTAAAACCGGCTGCAAGCTCCCCTATTTCATTGTTTGAAACAACTTCAATTCGAGAATCCAAATTTCCCTGACTAATGGCCAGGGTGGCATCCCGCAATTCGATAACCGGTTTGGTAATTCTTTTGGACAAATACAAACCTGCAACAAATGCCAAAACAAAAATAAACAACAGGCTCAATAGCGATAATTTCAGTTTTTGAATAACCGGATCGTATGCTTCAATTAAGGGCAATTCGATAACTACCGCCCAATCCGGTGTGCGCAGCGGTTCGTACGTGGTAAAAACGTAGGTATCGAGAATACCTTTGCCAAAGGTTAATTCCGTATTGTCCCTGAGTAAATAATCGTTGAGTATAAAATTTTTGACCGCCTGCAGGCTGGTCAGTTTATCTCCTCTCATCACCCGGCTAACATCCTCAAACGCCAGCAGGTTGCCAGCACGATCGACAACAAACGCTACGCCATCCGTTCCTACCTGAATATTCCCAACCAGATCCCACATAAATTTTAGATTGGTTTCCGCAATGAGCATGCCGGTAAAATCGCCAAAAATATCTATTACAGCGACACCAACCAGCAACATCGGTTCGCAAGTTATTTCATCAATATGCACCTGACCGACGAACGGTTTTCCCAACCGCAAACGCATTTGAATAGAACTTAATTCCTCGGTAATTTTGATGGGAACCATTTTTGATTGGCGTGAAACACCGATAATTTCGTTACCCTGCGGATCGGAAAGCGTTATGCTATGAAAAGAGTGCTCTTTTCCCAACAACCGTTCCAAAATCAGCTTTTTTTCAGATTGTTCGTTTGCGGAAAGATTGGTTAATGAGACAGTTGCATCCAGCAAATTCAACTTATCTTGAACAAAACTTTTTACGATAAATGACGCATTTTGGGCGATGCGTTGCTGTTTATCCGCTATGGCAATATTTTGGGTTTTAAGGCTAAAAAAAATGTCGCTAACGATGGATACAAACAAAACTATCAGACTCAATCCCAAAAAAGCGATTGCAAGGGTAACTGTTAAACTTCTGGATTTCATTATTTTTTACCTCAATTCCCAAACCCGTTACCGGATGATTTCATCGGCACGACTGATCAGCCCTTCGGAAACTTTCAGCCCATACTGTTGCGCCAATTTGTAATTGATCTTCAGCCGGGAAATGGGTGTTACAACCATTAGCGCACCTGCAGGTGAGCCATGTAGAATTTTATCTGCTAACAGCACAGCTTGTTTTCCCATTTCGGATAGATCGGGCGTAAAGCCGAGAACGGTTTTTTCTCTATAATACCCGTTTCCGTTCCCGATTATCGGGATTTTGAACTCCTCTGCAAAAGCTGTAATCATCGACCAACCAACAAGGGAAAGGGAATAATGATCTGGCATCATTAAAATAGCATCGAAACCGACATCTTTTGCAGCACGACGTTTGTCCAAATCCGCCTGAATATCGGCGATTCCGTTTATTTGCACTTCTTCCAATTGGATATCCGTTTGAGCAACGGAACGATGCAACATTTCGATGGCGACTTTATTTGGTGGATAATTTGAATCGCATGCAATCCAAACACGTTTAACGGACGGCGCCAGTTCGCGCAGCAATTCCAGCCGCATTACCGAAATATCCGGTCCGGGATAGCGAACGCCGGTAATATTTCCACCGGGATGAGGAATGGTTTCTACCAGATCGTTACCTTCGATTCCCGCCATCACAAAAACGATGGGAATATTGGTTTCGCGGGTCAATTTTTTTACCCAAAGGGTGGTTTCGGTGGGAAAGGTTAAAATCAGGTCTACGCTATCTGCTATTATTTGCCGGATTTTCACCTCATCTTCCGGTTTTTTGGGATTAACGCGAAGAAAATTGTAAAAAACATTTTCACTTTCGATGTAGCCGTGGTCGGCCATGCCATCCGTGAATCCCTGGATGATTTGCTCAAATGTTTCTATTCCAGAAACGATGGCAATTTTGTAGCTTTTTTGATCCGATTTTTGCGGGCTGCACCCGCAGAAAACCAATGGCATCACCAGAAACATAACAGCTAATATTGTATGCACGGTTAAACGGAGGTCTTTAAAACTCATTTTAATTCCTGTATTCGTTATCTGATGATTTCATCGGATCTGCTCAATAGACCTTCGGGAACAGTGATCCCCATTTCCGTTGCTGCTTTGTAATTTAATTGGATATAGCTTTCGGAGGAAAGCACCGGTATCGAGCCGACTGATTTGCCATTTAATATTTTCTCTGCCAATCGAGCCGCCTGTTTACCGGTAGCTACGGGATCAATATTTACACCAAACAATGTGGTGTAATTTTCGACCAACACGCTTGTACCGACTACAGGTATTTTGTTTTTCGACGCATATTTACCAATAGCCCGGAACGCCTCCGGCACCACGGTTAGCGGCTCTGCCAGAAACAAGATGGCATCGAAGCGGTTTTGGGATAATTGATTGAAGTTTTGTTCAATTTCAGCGGCATCGGCAGCCGGTATTTCAAAAATTGATACATCCGCTTTTTCTGCGACTGGCTTTAACGCGTTCAGTTGACTGGCAACTATCGGATAATCGCGCTGATATGGTATACAAATCCGCTTTGTATTCGGCAACAGCTCCATCATTATTTCGAAACGTTTGATAGCGATATCCGGTCCCGGATAGCGAATGCCGGTAACATTTCCGCCCGGATTGCGCACATTGTCCACCAATTCCGTTCCCTCAATGTTCGCCACCGCAAAAACCACCGGAATTCCGGTTCCTTCGGTAATTTTTTTAGCTTCTTGCGTGGCTTCCGTTGGGAAAACAAAAATCAGATCCACCGAATCTGCAACAAATTGCTTCAAAATCTGTTGATAATTCGCGATGTCGAAATTGGTTCTCTGAAAATCAAAAACGATGTTTTCTCCCTCAACAAACCCCAATTCCGCCAATTCATCTATAAAACTATCAGCTGTAGCAGACATATATTCCAATCCGCAAAGAATGCCCACATGCTTTGTGGTTACTTCCAATGTTTTTTCGGCACATCCGCTCAAAAATATTTGGGTAAAAAACACCGCAACAACGGTCAACTTACGGATATTGTTTACTAACAAACTATTTTTCATATCAAAAACCTTATTGATATTGTATTTGTATCACTATAAATGATTCCGGTATCGGGATGATTTCAACAAAATCGAAAATCGGAATCGGATAAACGCGTATCTATCAATCGTGCAAATCCTTCCGGCTACATTACAATGATAATAATATTCGAGTTAAACCGGCCGATCTTTACATGCTTATTAATTCCTAATTGTTTGTGCAGATTCTGTATCGCCATCTGATTTTTTCATAAAAAATGTTATGGGGTTAACTGATATTTGAGGCTCAGTCGAGTGATCAAAAAAACCGGCGGTAAGTAATGGCAATTGATTCTGCCAACTTGTATTCGTTAATCGATAACCGAGGTACAAAGCATGCAATTACAGTCTAACGAAACATTTTTTCTGACTTTCAGCGTACTGAAGGTTGGTGCGGGGAGATTGGATTCAATGAGTGTGGTTGGGCTTCCCAAACCGGTTTACGGGTTCTTCTGCAACAGAATGCCCATTTTGATAAATGTTTGCTCACGGTAAATTTCGTTGTCCGATTGACTATCGACAATTACAAAATCGAATAGAAAATTGTTACTGATAAACTGTTTCAAGCCTGCAGAAAAATATTTTACCGCCTGATATGAATTTTCATCATCCGATAGTGGATCCGGGCGATAAAACCCGATAGACAGGGTTGTTTTGCGACTTAAGGGAAAAATCAGGTTACCGGAAAACCCAACTGTATTGTCAATCCCCATGCTGCTTTGGCCCCAAAAAACGGTGATTGCATTCCCGGTAATCCACATTTTTTCAAACAATTTTATTAACACACCCGCATTAAATTTATCAGGAAGTGTTGACTCAAACGCATTGTTAATTTGAACTTGTGTGAAACCCGCGCTGCTGGAATTGCCGGTTGTTAGCCGTGCATATGAATCTTTATAGTTATAATTTCCAGAGATTGTTGCCCCTTTTTCATAGGTTAAACCGAACCTGATTCGACGGTTGTGATCATAAATCAAGCCTGCTTTCCAATGAAAAGCCAAATTTGTGGCAGTAACAATTACTCTTGGGATTCCACCTGAGTAGTTAAAAAAATCCAGGTTGGTTTGAAATCCGGCGCTCAATTGACGATCTACGCCGGGAAATTTTTTTAACCGGATTGCTGCCATAAATCCCGCACTGTAAATATCTGTTTTAAAAACCGGCTTAAAAGCTGCCGTGCTTAAACTGTCGCTATTGCCATTCGTGGTAATCGGTATTTCGTCAAGTTCTATATTAGCGGTATATGGACGGCTAAATCCCAAACCAATTCGAAAATCATTAAACGGTTTTACAATGCCAAAAGACTGTGGAAGCCATGCCAGGTTTTGGTCGATTGTTAAATCATCATTCAAATCCAGCCGGTTGCGGTATTCCATCGCGATACCACCGGATATTGTTTCGTAATCAACCATCAACGCAGGATTGGTCACCGAAATCGTAAACGGGTTTGATATCGTATTCGAAAAAAAACCGGTGCTATTCAACGCCTCAATTTTAAATCCCTGTTGAAACAAGCTAAGGGATTGGCTGGTACGCTGGGGATCATCCGCAAACGCCAGATGTATAAATAAAATCATCGAAACAAACAATCGTCCAGAGTATTTTATTGAATTGCTTTGCATCTGTTAACCTTTTGTTTCAAATGAAATTACAGCACCCGTAAACCGATACCGACCAGCAGTTGGAATTTGTTTGCCTTTTCGTCAACTTCAATAGTATTAAAATTGATTTTAACACCGCCGGTAAAAAAACGGCTCGAAAATTCTATTGACCTGATATTGTGCCATCAGATAAAAGTTGGTGCTTTTCATTGTATCTTTGTAATTTCTTAAATCAAAACGTCATCATCTGGCAATTTATAATAGCGACTGATGTGTTTCTCAGAATATCCCGTTATCCAGTGGATTGAATTTCCCTTTTTGTCATACATATTTATGCCGATGCCGATCGAAACCGCTTCGCCAAAAAATTTATATTCAGTAGTGTTGTAAACGCCAGCCGTATAATCTAACTGTCCGATCAGAAATGGCAGTTTCGCCGGGATCAAATGGGCTTGCACCACAAAATTTTCTGCCCTGCCGGTCATTACGCCAAGTTGGATACCCGATTCAAAAAGATATTTTTTCGGATAATTTGCGGTCCGCAGTGGATAATTTACATTTGTAAAACGAAGGATAAACCACCCATATCTGAAGCAATTTCAATATTTGGAAAAACGTTGCTAATTTGGGCGACAGCAATTGAATCCCGTGTTACAATTTTGGCGATAACGCGATAGCTGACAATGCTCCCGGATGGCAGCTGAATACCGTATTCAAAAACGTTCCGGATTTCCTCATGAATGATCGATTGGTTTTTAATATGAATGGCGGTTTGCCCGAATGTATAACCGCAGAAGACCGTTAACAATAGCAGGATTCCAGCAAATCTGGAAAGTGATAGCTTCATTAAAAGTTCTCTATTCACTAAAAATTTCGGGCAATATTTTCAGGGCAAAAGAAAGATATTGCTGCGACAACAAATATTCAATTAAATTTCATTTCATTCCCACCGGATTAAACCCAGCGGGAACGAACTCTGTGCCAATTCAAAAACAGAACATCCGTGCGGTTTACTGTTGAATCACATCAGAAATAAAAATTCATTCCCAATCCGATATGGGTGGTTGTCTCACTCACCTTAAATTCACGGGTTCCTGTTCTCGTGCTGCCAGGAGAGGTATCCCTGAATTCGAAAATGCCGCTCCGTTTCATATAATTAAACCGGATAGCCGAAAAAACCGATAGCGACGGATTAAACAGGTATTCCGCACCAAATCCCAGATTTGCAAGAACAGGCGAATTCAAATCTTCAATAAATTCTTCGAAATTATCTGAATATGAATAGCCTTCCGGTTCAATCGGTTCAACAAATAGATCTTCGTTCTTGTAGCTGGAAAATGCAAATTGTTTCCCGATACCTGCCAAAACATACGGGCTAACCGTTTGCTGCTTCACCCGTTTCAGATAAAATTTTACGCCAATGCCAACATTGAGAAATTTGTCGTTGTTTGAAATTTTTGCTCCGAAATCATAGTTATTGAGCGGGTCATCGTATCGATTATGGTATTCAGTCACGATTTCGTCATATCCGGTGCTATATCCCACATTTAGCGTCGCACGAAACCGTTGTGATAATGAATAACTAAACTGACCTTCCATCAGTGTCATGCTTTTCGATACAGAAAAAAGTGAATAAAGCCCATTCCCATATTCATAAATTTCACCAGAATAAACTTCACCCGAATAATACGGGATATAAAAATCCCGAATGACCACCGGTAGCTATCATTGGCTGGAGGCTGGTCCTGCGTCTGCGAAATAGTTTGATTTGGGTTTTGCGGTTGGGTTGCGGGAAAATCCCCGTTTTGGGCGAACAAAAGCATGGGTAACAATAGAAAAATGAGCGCTTTCATAACATACCTTTCAGATTAATAGTTGTGTGGCACAAGTATTATTCAAATTTACAATAGATTCATTTTCGATTAAATGATTTAGCTTAGCTTTTTAACTCAACTATTGCATGTTGCACAACCCAAAACCGGATGCTAATCAACAGTTAACTTCTGTATTGAATGCCTTTTTGATGCGCTAAACACAAGTGATACAATTCACGCGCCAATTTTCAAAATTGTCTGTAAGCTATTTTATTTTATATAGTTTAGGTAAAATTATTTGGTAAGCGAATAGTAAACGATGATTACAGCGAAAGACATTCGATGTCACTGAAGCATAAAACAGATTTTGATGAGCTTAGGTTGGTAATGCAAACTTTATTCAAATTTCGCGGTGAATCATCAATGACTTCATTGACAAGCTTAACATGATCACTTCTATCGACATTGAAAATAGAATGGCGTCACCGACGGGATTTGTCGCTAAGGGCAGCTATGCCACCTGTTTCCCCAAAGCTTCAACTAGCTACAAATGGTTGCAGGACCCGTGTTAAAAAATTAGCAAGCTCATAGCATTCCCATTGTTGATAGCTAGGCAATATTGCTTTACAGCGGCAGCGATAGGTATGACTCTTGCCATTTTTATAACCTTGTTCCAATGCCTGAATCTCGGATTCAGACAGGTGCGAGATAAATCGTTTCTTTCGGCTCATTACCCATTTCAAAACAAAACTTAATTAATTTCAAATATTTTTGTCCAATTACTTAATATAAATCTTTATTAATCAATAGGTTGCCACAATTGAGGATGCGGTTAGTTGTGCTGTGATAATCTCTTGTTGCGTAAAATAGTATCCGGAATTTACCGCCCATCAATCGGTTAAATGATTGCTGGGTTGCTTTATTGGGATGTTTTAAACCTAATATATGACCTAATTCATGTGCAATCGTTCGACTCAATGAACCGACTTTAAACGGCATTGTTTCTGTGAGCAATGCTTTTACAGGTGCTCGGCCATTCGTTTTTTATCTGTCCATAATCCCACATAAATACGATTAAATCGGGGCTGGCGTTACCTTGCGAGGCTTCACCTAAATACGGCACTAAGAATATGTGAATTAAACTTGGTTTGACCGGATCATAATTAAACAATTTATTTAATTTTTTTATACGTTTCGAATCGGATTTACCGTTTTCATCCCGCTCTGCACTCACAATTCCAGCAATCAATCCGGACTTGTTTGGTGGATTTGTTGTTTTATCAATTGTAATCTGTTCGATCTGAAATTGAATATTAGCAAACTGCCAAATACGGTTGACTTCCGGCAATACTACTTCCCTAATATCCTTTTCAGATATCCAACTTTTCATGCGTAACCCATCTTTCACCATTTCCAAATCACTGGCAATATGAAAACTTATTTCCAATAGAATCGGTTGTTCAGATGAGGGTTCCTGCCCAAAAGCACTAAAAAACAAATTTATGAATAGCAAAAAAATATTGATTTGTATCGCATCCATTGCCCTTACGATTAATGATTACATCGAAAATCAGAAGAATTGTCGGCAGATCCATCCTTTACGTTATCAAAATTGAGCCCTTCATACAAGAATTGGTTAATTTGTTTGGCATACGCCCAGCCAAACATTTTTCTAAGTATTTAATAGAACTGTGCTTTGGCTACAGACGATTGGCTATCAATG
Source organism: Calditrichia bacterium (assembly GCA_020634975.1). Classification (NCBI taxonomy): domain Bacteria; kingdom Pseudomonadati; phylum Calditrichota; class Calditrichia; species Calditrichia bacterium. The sequence goes on from JACKAQ010000001.1 coordinate 15,284, forward strand.
TTTAATAAATCGGTTTTCCGACCACATGCCAAAGCCCTGCCACTATCCCCGATCAATCAATTTTCCACTCCAAAATTGCAGCATTTGCACCGGTTTTCGGGAACACCTCCAGTCTTGCGGCATCCGCTGTCACGGTTTCGTAAATCACTTTATTGAACTGATCCGGCGCGTTTTCCCAAACAGTGTATGGATTAAAAGCGGTGTGCCACTCCCCTTCCACGAGCAGTTGCACCCGCCATTTTTCCGGCACCTGATAATTGGTTGCGACATCTACAAACCAATAAATTTGCGATGCGGAAAAAGCTCGCGGCGTGTCAAATTCATATACTACGCGCAACGTATCGCGGCGTTCAGCCCATGCAAAATAACCGTTTCTGGCGTCGCGGGAACTGGCGGGTTGACGCGCATCATTCAACGCCGCAATACCGCTGGCATCGCCTTCGACGACGATTTTCGCCTGCTGCGCCAGTGACGGCGCACCTTTTGGGAATGTTTTTTCCGGCTTCTCCGGCAGCCAAACGGCCATTTCGCTCATCCCGCGATGTGCCCACGCAAAGTAAGGAATTGCCGTTAAATCAACCGGTTGCGAGGCATCCAGCTTGCCATCTGCTGCCATTGTTGCAAGTTGTCCGGTGAAGCGGATGGCGGTCACATCGCCGGGCAAATCGTCCCGTCGCTCAACGGAGAATGTGGCATTTTCCGGCAACAACTTGTCCAGCACTTTGTCGTCCGGCTGATCAACACCTTCCAGACAATAAATGAGCGGACCGCGCTGCAACGCCATTTTCCCGGCGTTTTCGGTCAATTGTTCACTCGCCTGCACGCTGCGAACGGGCATCGGCAGATTCAATTCCAGCACCTCTCCCCCGCTCCACTGCCGCTCGATCACCGCAAAACCGTTGTCCAGTTTCGTATCGATCAACTCGCCGTTCAGTGCCAGCGTGACCGGCAATGAATCGTTTTTCGAAAATTGATACAATCCACCCGGCAACGCTACATTTTGCGCCCAGCCGGGAATGCGGATGTGCAGCGCCATCGGCGCAGTCGGTGCACTCTCAATAGTAATCTGCACTTTTCCGTCGAACGGATAATCGCTGTGTTGACTAATTTTCAGTGATGCTTCGCCAACCGGAAGTGTTGCCGCGCTGTTCACAAACAAATTCACAAATACAGAATTGCCGTTTGTGCCGTAAACATATTGCCCCAACGCCGGCATAAACCGGCTCATATTGGTGATGCAACAGTTGCAAACCATCCACTCAAAGCGTTCGTGATAGCCTTTGCTGGCCAGCACGTTCGGATAAAAAAAGTGATCGCCGTGCAGCGAAACGCCCGCCAGCAGCGTGTTATACAGCGATTTTTCCAGCACATCGAGAAATTGCCCATCGCCGGTGGATTGGAACAGCCGGAAATTCCACATCACGTTGGCGATTGCCGTGCAGGTTTCCTGATACGCGCTGAAATTCGGCAGCTCGTACGCCCGCCCGAAACGTTCGCCAAAGCCCACCGCGCCGAGCCCGCCGGTGATATAAAATTTTTTTTGAACCACATTATTCCATAATTTAAGGCTTGTTTCCAGATAACGAGAATCACCGGTAAGTGCGGCAATTTCCAGCATCGCCATGTTCATATATGCCTGCCGAACGGCGTGTCCGACCGCTTCTTCCTGCGCCAACACCGGTTGGTGATCCTGTGCATATTCGCCCATCGATTTGCGATCGTTGGCAAAAACGCCCCGCTGATCGAGAAAATATTTGGCGAGATCGAGATATTTTTGTTCCCCGGTAATGCGATACAATTTCGCCAGCCCAATTTCAATTTCCTGATGTCCCGGCGGATGCTGGATGCCGTTGGGACCGAATGTTCTCACCACCAAATCCGCATTTTTGATGGCGATATCCAGAAAATTGCGTTTTCCGGTTGCCCAAAAATGCGCGGCTGCGGCTTCGTACAAATGCCCGAAATTGTACAACTCATGCCCAAACGCGAGATTTGCCCAACGCTTATCGCCGGAACGGCGCGTCAGCCAATCGGGTTTATTTTTGAGTGCGGTGTAAATATATCCGTCCGGTTCCTGCGCCGAGCCGATCAGCCCGATCAACGAATCGACATATGCATCCAGTTCCGGGTCATCGGATTGCGTCAGCCAGTAGCTTGCACCCTCGATGGTTTTATACACATCGGTATCATCGAACGGATAAACGCCGCCCTGCTCGCCGGTTTTCAGTCCCGCCGCTATCGCAAAGTTGTCGATCAGCCCGTGCGATTCGCATTGCGAAAACGCATGCGGAATGGTCACGTTCCGGTTGCTCGCCAGCCTGTCGCCCCAAAACCCGGGCAAAATTGTTACGTCATTCAACGCTACGGATTGTATCGGAAAATCCCGTTTTTTGGTGGATTCACAGCCCCAAAACGTTGATAATATTGCAATTGCGAAAAGAACACATTTGGTCGAGCGAATCATCGATTCTCCTGTTTTTTGCGAATTTCGTCCAATCCCGGATAGAGATATGTCCAGCGGATATTGCTTTCAATATAGAATAAATCTTCCGCAATGCGAAAATCTTCCGCTGCCAGCGCGTTGCTGATTTCCATATTCTGCCATTCGGTGGTCGGGTGGATGAATTCGTATTTACCCGGAGCAGTGGTCACTTTTACCGGCATATCGAACGCGGCAATTTCCGCCACCCAGCGATAGCGCATGTTGTGCGAATCGCCCATTTTGGTGAGCATAATTTCCAGCTTCGGAATGTCGGTTGTCTGGAAATATTGGGCAAAAAAGCTGTCCAGATTTTTGCCGGTTTTCTGGTTAATGTAGTTGAAAACGTCCACCGCGTCGATACTTTGCAAGCGAAACTCCTGTTGCAACCCGCGCAAAATTTCGATCCACAGCGCATCGTCGGCAATCACGTTTCGCAGTGTGTTTAGCACCAACTGCCCTTTATTGTACATATCGCCGGAGCCGCGTTTTTGCACGTTGTAAATGCCCTGAATCGGGATATCGTTCAGCACACCCTGTTTTTTGCCATTGATATATTTCAGCGCTTCGCCGTAACCCCACATTTCTTCGATATATAGCGCCTCAGCGTATGCGCCGAAACTTTCGTGAATCCACATATCTGCGATGTCATTCGACGTCACATTATTGCCCCACCATTCGTGCGCGGTTTCGTGAACGATGATAAAATCGAATTTCAGTCCAACCGCCGCCGGCGCACGACCGCGATACCCACCGATGTACCAGTTGCCATACGCCACCGCAGACTGATGCTCCATTCCCGTGTGCGAGCAATCGACAAGTTTGAATCCGTCGTCGTAAAACGGGTATTTCCCGAAATATTTTTCGAATGCGTCCATCATTCCGTGCACTTGTGCAAAGTGCTTTTTGGCTTTTTCCAGATTTTCCGGCAGCACGTAATAATCGAGCGTCAGCGTGTCGCCATCGATTTTGCTGGTGTATAATTCCCGAAAATGGGCATATTTGGCAATATTCATCGTTACGCAATAGCTGTTGATGGGATTTGACACAAACCAGTCGGAACGCGTCCAGCCGTCCGCCAGCTCAGTGGTGCCGCGCAACCTGCCGTTGGAAACATTTTGCAATCCCGGCGGCGCGGTGATACGGATCATCATGCTGTCCGGCTCGTCGGATTGGTGATCTTTTAACGGCCACCACAAATTGGCGCCATCCCCCTGGCAGGTGACCGCAATCCACGGATTTCCGTCGCTGTCGCTATCCCAACTGATGCCGCCTTCCCACGGCGGACGATGTGCTTCCAGCGGTGTTCCGCCATAAAATACGGTAATCGATTCCTGTTCGCCTTTGGCGATGGTTTTGGGCATGTGGACAAAAATGAAGTCACCGTCGCGATCGTATTTCAGCGATCGTCCGTCCGAAAACACAATTTTTTCGATGTTCAGCAAATGGTGGAGTTCGATCTGCATTTTGGAAAATGCAGCGGTGCTGCGAAAATGGATGGCGTTGTTGCCGCGAATGGTTTTGGTTGCCGGATCAACCCGCAAATCGAGATCGTAATACGTCACATCGAAACAACTGCGTTCCGGCGTCAGCGTGCCGCGCAGCGTATCTTCACGGGTAAATGGCTGGGCAAAAACGGATTGGGCAAAACTACTGAGGCAAATCAAAAGCAGTACTAAACAGGCAGGCTTTCGGAACATGGATTCTCCTGTATTCGGGTTATTTTTGGTTCGAAATATTAATCCGCTTTTCCCGAATAAACAAGAGTGCCCACCGGAAATTTGCATCTCCGGCAAATTACATTCGGACACTGAAAAAAATGGCGCTACCGGAATTGGGTGATATCCACTGTCAGTCCGTAATCTGGCAGCCTATTTTTCTTTCTGATTTTCCAAATTCAAATCCCCCTAAACCGTCCACAACGTGCGATCCAAACTGCGGTATTGTATCGCTTCGCTGATGTGTTCGGGCAAAATGGATGCGTTACCGGCCAAATCCGCGATGGTTCGTGATACTTTCAAAATCCGGTCGTATGCCCGCGCGGAAAGCCCCAATTGGTTGATGGCCATTTTCAGCAAATTTTGCCCCTGTTCATCCACTTTGCAGTGATTGCGGATTTCGCGGGGCAGCATATCCGCATTGCAAAACAAATGTGCCGATCCGGCAAATCGCTGCTGCTGAACTTCGCGCGCTTTTTGCACCCGTTCCCGAATCGCAGTCGATTTCTCGCCGCTTTGTTTGGCGGCCAAATCCTGATATTTTACGGCGGGAACTTCAATCTGAATATCAATCCGATCGAGCAACGGTCCGCTGATTCGCGACAAATAGCGTTGAATTTGCGGCGGCGCGCAACTGCATTCCTTTCCCGGATCGGTGTAATAGCCGCACGGACAGGGATTCATCGCGGCTGCGAGCATAAAATTTGCGGGATACGTTATCGACAGCAGCGCTCGCGCGATGGTTACTTTGCCGTCTTCCAACGGTTGGCGCATTACTTCCAGTACATTTTTTTTGAATTCCGGCAACTCGTCCAAAAACAGCACACCGTGATGGCTGAGGCTCACCTCGCCGGGACGGGGAAATTTGCCGCCGCCGATTAACCCGGCATCGCTGATGGTGTGGTGCGGTGAACGGAACGGACGGGTGGCAATCATTGCCGAGTTGTTTTCCAGCAGTCCGGCAACGGAGTGGATTTTGGTGGTTTCCAGCGCTTCTTCCAAAGTGATCGTCGGTAAAATGGTGGGAATGCGTTTGGCTAACATGGTTTTACCGGAGCCCGGCGGGCCAACCATTATAATGTTGTGTCCACCCGCTGCAGCAACTTCCAGCGCGCGTTTGACGTGCTCCTGACCTTTCACATCCGCAAAATCGACCTGATAGTGGCGGCTCACTTCAAAAATTTCGTTGAGATCGACGTTGTGCGGCGCGATTTCTTCCACGCTGTTCAAAAAATCGACCGCCTGGCGCAAATTATCGATCGGGAACACTTCCAATTCTTTGATCATCGCGGCTTCGCGAACATTTTCGGTGGGCACCAGCAATCCTTTCATGCCCATTTGGCGAACCATCCAGGCGATGGAAAGCACGCCGTGCACCGGGCGCACGGCGCCATCCAGCGCCAGTTCACCGACGATGACGTGATCCTGCAGCCGCGCTTCGGAAATTTCGCCATAGGCAGCCAGCAAACCGATGGCAATCGGCAAATCGTAACCGGAACCTTCTTTGCGAATATCTGCCGGCGCCAAATTGATGGTCGTTCGCTTTTGGGTCAGCTCGTAACCGGAATTTTTGATGGCGGAAGTCACCCGTTCCCGGCTCTCCCGAACGGCGGAATCGGGCAATCCGACCATCGCGACGTTCTGTAAACCGCGTTCCAAACTGGTTTCCACTTCCACCAAATAGGCGTCAATTCCCATTAATGCGGCAGATTTCACTTTCGATAGCATTTATTCTCCTTTTCGTCATCCGGTAAAAAACGCCGGGAGTCACTGCAATAGTCGCAACAATTTGTTTGAAAAATATTTTGAAATGTGTCCGAATTTATCGTTTTCAGCCAAATATTCAACCCATAAAATGATTTTTTTTAGCATCCATTATCTACCAAAAAATTATTTGAGAATTATTTAACGTAATTTCGGAACCGTTAAAGCGTGTCACCTAGCATCCGATTATTGAGATGAAATGAAAAATGTCAGGAAGTTAGATTTGGCAAATTCAATTACAGCGCGTTGCGGAATCGAAACCAGAGTTGGAACATGCAATTGCATATCACATATTTCAACTGAGTTAAATCAATGAATATTAGTAATATAAGCACCATTTTATCATCTATTGTCCAGCGGTTAAAAAACCTCTCAATGCCCCCAGGTACACCTGACAATGAAATCGAATCGATTCGCCTGTTCAATTACGCAAGCTTGATAGTCGCCTGTGTCACCTTGCCGGACACCATAAACGCGATCAAACTTGGCTATCCGGCATTAATTTTCAGCAAGGTAATCGGGTCAGTGTTTTATCTGATTACGCCCTATCTCTGGTTTATCCGCAATTTACTCACCAAAAAGCTGATTCTTTATTGCGTTTTGATAGCCAATATTTTTGTCTCCGCATCCACTTTTGGCGCAGAAACGGGATTTCATTTCAACTTTGTATCCATGCTATTTGGCAGCATGTTTGTATTTGATCTGGAAAAAAAGCACGAGTTGTTTATCACTTATTTTTTTCCGATGGCAGCGTTTGTTTTGCTGGAAGCTACTGATTATTCTCTATTTGCGGTTCCAAATCTGGATGTTTCTTATCAAGAATATCTCCTGTTCAAAAATTTTGTGGTGGTGTTAATTTCCGCCCAATCATTTGCGTTGATTTACCGGCATCTTAATCGAAAACAACGTCTTACAATCCACAATGCGGTAACCGAACAGGAAATGCTCAACAAAGAGCTGCAGCGCTCAACAGAATTGCTCAGAAATATCACTGAAAATATCGATGAAATTTTTTGGGTTTTGGAAAAGGGACGGTTGGTTTACCTCAGCCCAGCATTTGAAAAAATATATGAAATACCTTCAACCACATTTTTGGAGAAAAAAGATTACGCGGATTTTTTGGTGATTCCTGAAGATTTCGAACGATTTACGGCAGCGATAAAATCCCCGACATTTGCCCAAAAAGGGTTTCTGGATATCGAATACCGGATCAAAACCAAAAGCGGTGTGACCAAATGGTTGCATACCCGCACCTTCCCGGTAATCCAAAATGAAAAAATATTGCGGATTGTTGGCTTAACAGAAGACATTTCCCGGCAAAAACAGTTGGAATATGACCTGATTGCCGCACGGGAATCTGCAGAAAAAGCGGCAAATACCAAATCGGAATTTTTGTCCACCATGAGCCACGAAATCCGCACGCCGATGAATGCGGTAATCGGAATGTCGTATTTGTTACTGCAGGGGAACCCGCGCGAAGATCAGATGGAATTTTTGAAAACGCTGCAGTTTTCTGCGAACAATCTGATGTCGCTGATAAATGATATTCTGGATTTCAGCAAAATTGAGGCGGGGAAAATCATCATCGAGCACATCGATTTTAGTTTGCATGAATTGCTCGAAGGTGTGTATCTGGCATCCGGGATAAAGGCGCAGGAAAAAAATATTGAACTAAATCTCATAACCGATCCGACGCTGCCAAAACACGTAACCGGCGACCCGGTTCGGCTTACCCAAATATTGAACAACCTTATCAGCAACGCTATCAAATTTACCGAAAAAGGTTTTGTAAATATTGATGTTAAATGTGTAGAAAACCACAAAGAGCGTGTGCAAATATTTTTCAAAATAAAAGATAGCGGCGTTGGCATCACACCGGACAACCTGCCACATATTTTTAACAGCTTTACCCAGGAAAGCTCTGCCACAACCCGTAAATTTGGTGGAACCGGATTAGGTTTAACAATCACCAAACGGTTGCTGGAATTGCAAAATAGCGATATTTTTGTGGAAAGTATCCCCGGAAAAGGGTCTGAGTTTTACTTCACTCTCGACTTTGGCAAAACAGTGGGAATGCAAGTTGACAACTTTGAATCCGCACTAAATTTCCGGCAAGATGGACACGGTTTAAAAGGTGCAAAAGTGCTGTTGGTGGAAGACAATCGTGTGAACCGACTGGTTGCCGAACGCTTTTTGCAAAAATGGGAAGTGATGCTCGATTTTGCAGAAAACGGCAAAATTGCCGTTGATTGCGTACAAAATAACACATATGACCTGATTTTGATGGATTTACAAATGCCGGAAATGGATGGCTATCAGGCGACAACCGCAATTCGAAGCATGGATTCCGAGCACAATAAGTCGGTGCCGATTATTGCGCTCACCGCCGAAGCCCTCACCGAAGTTCGGGAAAAAGTACTGAACACCGGCATGAACGATTTTATCACCAAGCCTTTCAAACCGGACAATTTGTTCAATACCATTTCAAAATATTTGGGGAACGCCAAATAACGTTCCCCATTGTTTTTATTTGATTTAAAAATTGGAGTGCGAATTATTTTAATGCGCCAGCGTCATCTTTTTCGTATTCGAAAATTTCAGAAAACCACTCTCCGGATCGAAAGCATCTAACCGCAAAAAGTAAACACCACCACTTACCGGTTGATTAAAATCATTGATTCCGTCCCATTTTAACTGGTGCTCTCCCGCTGCAAAATCGCCGTCGCCGAGCTGCCGAACGGGTCGTCCCAACAAATCAAAAATCGTCACGCGGATTCGGCTGTTTTGCGGCAGCGAAAATTGAACCGTTGTTTCCGGATTAAACGGGTTCGGGAAATTTTGTGCCAGTTCAAAACCGGAAATCAGGTTTTGGTCATCAGCAGTTGTTGCGGAAATGACGCTGTGAAATTTGCGAACACCGTTGTAATCGACATCTGCAAGCTTGTAAAAATAGGTGGTATTGTCTGCCAACTGCAGATCTTTGAAAGCGTAGTCGTGGTAAACATTGCTGTTTCCGGCACCGGTCAGCGAGGGATCCGTGACAAAAGTTGCGACCAATTCAAACGGGCCATTGTCGGAAGTGGAGCGATATACTTCAAAACCTAAGTTATTGATTTCACTGGCAGTTGTCCATTCCAACAACACCTGGCGAAAACCACCGTTTGCCCGCAGCGACGCCAATTCGACCGGCAGTGAAACGTCGAAAAGGGCGCGAAGCACTACACTGGTGGAATTATAAACAACATCAAAAATCGGGTTTCCATTATCAGTCGGAATATTCACGGTGGAAAAAGTACCGGAGCGACTGGAACAGTTAATGATCGTAAATTCATCATTTTCTTGCGGTTGGAAGCCGTTGATGATCGATATATTCAGCGTTCCGTCAACAGCAAAAGTACTGGACGAATTTATATGATCATACTGGCTGCCCTGTGTAGAGCCGCCGATTTCAAATGTGCAAACCGAACTCGAAGACAGGGTTTGATTTCCACTGATGGATAAATTTCCGGCTGCGGACGATCCACCGGGATTGTAGCCACCGTTTAACGTTACTGTTGACGCTTTGTGGGTATCGATCAATCCGGAACCGGTTAGGCTGCCGGTTGTGGCATTTACAAATGCTTCGTCGAAATAAACGGTCTCACCGCCTTGAACGTTGATGGTGCCATTATTCGTGACATCCACCCGCAGGGTTACGGTGCCACCGCCGGCATCTTTCGTGAATGTGCCGTTATTTATAAATGATCCGGAACCGGCAGAAATCACTTCCCAGGTTGAATTGCTTTGTTGATGAAATGTTGCACCAACTCCATTAATGATTGACGCACCGTTGTCAAAATCCAACCTTTTGGAGCTCAACCCTGTCCAATATGAATCACCGTTAACCGTTAATGTTCGTTGACTCATAAGGTTATTGGTAGTCGCAGTATATAAAAATGTGCCGTTTACAACCAAACTCCCCGATCCGTAAATGCGGCCAGCGCGCCATTCGAATGTGCCGTTAATAATAATCGGGCCATCGCCGCCAACATAGCCTTCCGATGCTGATGAACCTTCCACATCAATTAAAAAAGTTGTACCGGAAGAGAATGTCATGCCGCTACCGGTAGATGTCAATACAGGTCTTGTGTTACTCTGGATCATTTGGACAGTGCCATTACCGGTAAAGTTTGCGCCGTCAAAAATGAACGGGCGATCGGCAAAGGAAATAACCGCGCCGCTTTCCGTATGAAAAGTGCCCTCAAGCCCGGTCCCCGTATCGCCGTGCTCAAATTGGATGATGCCGACCTCTGCACTGATCGTGCCGTAATTCAGTAATGTCGGGTCAAGTTGAGATTCATCATAACTGCCACCGGTGTTTCCAGTTTTGGTAATTGTTCCATAGTTTGTCAGTCTTCCGCCATTGGTTGCTGCGACAAAATCCAGCCGGGTTTTATTTTCGATATTGAAATTGGCACCGCTTCGGTTGATAAAATGGGCTTCGTAATTCACTTTAATTTCGCCGGCATCCTGCCATACGATATCACCATAATTCTCAAATGTGAGGTAATTCATACTTTTTTCGCCGGCACCGAAAATTGTCATCGAACAGCTTGCTCCAAAAGATATTTTGGAGCTGCTGCTCCCGGTGATAGTTCCACCACTCCAACTGGCTGAATTATTGACCGTGAGAACTCTTGAGCTACTCAAAGACAAAGTGCCGCCGGTAATAATTAGGGTGCCGACGGATCGATTGCTGGAAACAGTGACCGTTCCACTGGAAATAGTGACCTGATCGCTGCTTCCCGGAATTCCGTTTGGTGACCAATTGCCCGAAGTTCCCCAGTCACCCGAAGAAACGTTCCAAACATAATTTGCAGCAAGAATATGAAATGAGAGCAATAACAGCGATGCAACTACCAACCGTATGCGAATCATTGAAATTTCTACCCTTCCTTGAATAAAAGTGTATCTTCTAATTACAACGCTCAAAATTAACCTAACTGATACACGAACATTTGATCACAAGCACATTATCAAAGAAATTTACATTGACCAAATGAAGCTCCTTTTAACATTCGATTACATCTCGATTAAAAATACGCGGATATCTAATCTATCGTATTTTAATACACTTAACTTGATCACATCAGTTCAGAAATTTGTATTTCTTGGATGAATATTAACGGGATTTGTGATCACAAATTGCGTAGAAAAAATGTTGAATTTCAAGCTAAAAAAGCCTTTCATTTTCATTGTTTTTGAATGTTTAACCGCACATCAGTGTTTGTATTTCGTGACGCATTTTTGCCCAAAAATCTGGATTTTATTTTCCCGGATTTTACGACTTCCGGCAATGCCGTATCCAATTTGACCTTATTTTCTTCCAATTCTGCTCTTTTTAGAGAAAATTCGGGTGCGCAGTTTTCGCTTTTCGATTTTTTTTCATATAAAAAGAAAAGCCAGATTCACTGCTAACCAAAATAAACCTGTATATGAAATTTTGAAATGCATTCATTAACCACAACATCTTTCCCAATAATTCGACATAGCTAATTGTTTATCATCGAAAAAAACCGAGATTTCTTGAACCTTTCCCCAATTCAGAAACAAACATCGGGATCAAAAAGTGTGATTTGGGGAAAAGTGAACCACTGTTCAGAACGGTTCATTTCTCTTCCGGTTTTTTGTTTGAGATAAACCAAACAATCGTTATTTTTGCAGACAACACAGCGCGAAAGTCGAAAAAAATGACCAAACTCAATTATTCACCAACACCCAAAAAGGCTAAAAATGGCAACCTTGATTGAAAAACCAACGATTATTGAAGCGGCGGGCAACAAACCAAAAATCATCGAAGAATACATCGGGCGGGTAAATTCGAAAACATCAGATGTGAGCATTGCCCGAATGAAAAGTCCCGCAGGCTGGGTGGAACCCGGCCAAACCCCGGAATTTGACGAATACACAGTGGTGTTGAGCGGCATGTTGCGGGTAAAAACCGCCGATGGCGAAATGGACGTTCGCGCAGGGCAGGCGATAATTGTGCCGGGCGGCGAGTGGGTTCAATACAGTTCGCCGGCGGATGGCGGTGCAGAATATGTGGCAGTTTGTTTGCCCGCATTTTCCCCGAATACTGTTCACCGTGATGATGAATAATAGAAAATTATGCGAAGCCTGAGTTATAAAATTGGGTTGGGATATGTGGTGATTATCGCTATAAACATTGCAATAGCGATGTTTTCGATTTATCACATCAACCAGCTTGGCAGCCCGGTCGATCGGATTTTGCAGGAAAAATACCAGAATGTGACCGCCGCAGAAAACATGGCGCTGGCGCTGGAGCAGCAAAATCGTGCTGTGGTAAATTTCATCGAAACACCGGGCGATTCATCACTACTCAACAATTTTGCAACCTACCGGAACGAATTCTGGAACTGGCATCAGCGGGCAATCGAAGGCATTGCGCTGCCCGGCGAACCGATGATTTTGGACAGTCTGCGCATCGTCTACGGCGACTATCTGTCGCGAATCGATACGCTGCAATTGTTGCTGCGCGATACACCGCAAACCGCCGCCGTTTTTAACGAAAAAGTGATTATCCCCCGAAGTTTATTTATCCGCGATTTGAGCGACCGGCTAAAGCAGGTGAATGAAAACGCCATCCGCGAAGCAGACGTGCGCGCCCGTGCGGTTTCCCGGAACGCCACCGCAGTGATTGTCAGCATTGCAGCATTGGCAATTTTGCTCAGCATTGCCGCCAGCGTGTGGTTTACCCGCAGTATTTTAAAACCGGTGAAAGAAACTACCGAAACTGTGCGCCGGATCAGCAGGGGATATCTCAACCAAAAAATAGACATCACCACAGATGATGAAATTGCAGAACTTGGACGTGAGTTTAATAAAATGACCGAGCGACTGCACGAATACGAGCAAATGAATATCCAACAAATTTTGCAGGAAAAACAACGTTCGGAAACCATCGTCACCAGTATTCCCGCAGCAGTGATCGTAACGGATACCAACCACCACATTTCGTTAATGAACGACCGCGCACGGCTGGTGCTGGGAATTTCCGGCGAGGAATGGCGGAACCGTCCGGTTGGGCAGGTGATCACCGATGCTGCGTTGGTTGAGTTGATAACCGCCCAAACACCGGTGGCCACCGCACCCGGCGAAATGCCCAAATTTCTGTTGCAAATCCAGCGCGATGGCGAAACGCTGTTTTATGCTGCCCGCCAAATCGATATCCCCGACCACAGCAATGGGGTTCTCGGTCGGGTTACTTTGCTGCAGGATGTCACCCGATTTAAAAATCTGGATCGGATGAAATCGGAATTTATGGCAACCATATCGCACGAATTTAAAACGCCGCTCACTTCCATCAACATGACCATCGATATTTTGACCCGCGAAAGCCGCGGCGAACTGAACGCGGCGCAGCGCGAATTGCTCAGCGATGCCAAGCAGGATTGCCAGCGGCTTCGGCTGCTCGTCACGGATCTGCTCGATCTGTCGCGATTGGAATCCGGCGCGGCAATCCTCCAGCCGGAGCCGGTTTCGCTCCCGCAAATTCTCGAAAAAGCAATGCAATCGCTGCGATTCCTCATCGATGAAAAATCAATTTTTGTGCAAACCGATTGCCCCGCTTCCCTCCCCCAACTATTTGCCGATGCCCAAAAATTATCCCGCGTGCTGACAAATCTGATCGAAAATGCCGTTCAGCATACGCCGCCGGGCGGAACAATTATTATTTCAGCAACGGCGCTCCCGGAGAAATTGCAAATTTGCGTTGCCGATAGCGGCAATGGCATTCCCGAAGCCGCCATCGATGTTATTTTTGATAAATTTGTGCAGGTAAAAAATTTCCAGAATGCGGAAAAAGGCAATATCGGTTTGGGATTGGCAATTGCCCGGGAAATTGTGCAAGCTCACGGCGGGCAAATCTGGGCGGAAAGCACAGAAGGAAAAGGCAGTAAATTTTATTTCACGATGCCGGTTAATATTGGCAATTGAATATTTTATATTGAATATTTACAATGGGTTAACGCAGTAGAGACAATTCATGAATTATCTCTACGATAATGATTATAAATCGACATCCGGTTAATTCTGTCATCGTGTCAATAAACGGCAAAACAATAAAACGAAACGATTGAAAAAATCATGGCGAAACCGCAATCACCCGCGAAAATTTTGCTCATCGACGACGAGCCGAATATTTTAAAAACCATGCGCATGTGCCTTGAGGATTTGGGACATGACATCAGCGCATTTCAGAATCCGGAAGCCGCGCTGGCGGCCATTCCCGGCTCGCAATTTGATCTCGCATTTGTCGATCTGAAAATGACGCCGATCGACGGAATGGTGATTTTGCAGGCATTCCGCGAACATGCGCCGCAAACGACAGTGGCCATTATCACCGCGCACGGCTCCATCGAAAGCGCTGTGGAAGCCATCAAAAATGGTGCACACGACTATCTGCAAAAGCCGTTTGACTATCTCGAATTGCAAATTTTTGCCCAAAAAATGCTCAATTTTCACCGGCTGAAAACAGAGGTTTTCGAGCTGCGCGAACAAGCCCGCCAAATGGCTGAACAGGGCGAATTGATCACCAGAAATCCCAAAATGCGCGATTTGCTGGAACTCGCATTGCGGGCAGCGGAAACGGATATGAGCATTTTAATTGAAGGCGAAAGCGGTACCGGAAAAGGCGTGCTGGCGCGAATGATCCATCGCCACAGCGCCCGCGCACACAAACCGCTGGTAACGGTAAACTGCGCTGCGCTGCCGGAAAATCTGCTCGAAAGCGAATTGTTCGGGCACGTGAAAGGCGCGTTTACCGGCGCGATAAAAGATCGTTTGGGCAGATTTGAACTCGCCAACGGCGGCACTATTTTTCTCGATGAAATTGGCGAGTTGCCACCGGCGGTTCAAGCCAAGCTATTGCGTATTTTGCAGGATGGCGAATTTGAGAAACTCGGTGAAAGCCGAACCCGGAAAGTGGATGTGCGCATCATTGCGGCAACCAATCGCAACCTCCGCGAGGCGATGGAAAATGGCCATTTCCGTGAAGACCTGTTTTACCGGCTGAACACCGTGCGCCTGAAATTGCTGCCGCTGCAGGAGCGCCCGGAAGATGTGCCGGTGCTGATCGCCCATTTTTTGCAGAAATTTTCGCCCAACCCGAACCCGGATTTACAGCCGGAAGCGCGATTGGCGCTGCTCAGCTACGGCTGGCCGGGCAACGTGCGGGAGTTGGAAAATGCCATCCAGCGTGCAGCGTTGCTCACCCGGCAATCACAAATTTCGCTGCAGGATTTGCCGGACGAAATTCATCCGGATTCGCCGCAACAAAAAAAGCCGCTTTCCCTCGAAGAACTGGAAAAGCGGCAAATTGATTACGTGTTATCGATTACCGAAAGTGTCAGCGAGGCGTCGCAAATTTTGGGCATCGATCCGGCGACACTGTGGCGCAAACGGAAAAAATACGGATTGGCTGATTAGCTTCTCAGCGCCAGATTTTCCCGCCAGTTATACGGGCGTTTCTTACGCAATACCAAATTATGCGCTTTCAACCGGATGGAATTGATGTTGATAAACCCGGTCGAATCGGTTGCATCAAACCCGCCTTCTTCTTCCATGCTGGACAATTCTTTGTCATACAACGATGTCGGCGATTCCCGCCCGATGACCTGCACATTTCCTTTATATAACGCCACCATCACCCGGCCGTCGATGTATTCCTGGCTTTTGTTGAATGCGCTCATGATAAAATCCATTTCCGGCGAAAACCAGAAGCCGTTGTAAATCAGCTCGGCAAATTTTGGGATCATCATATCGCGCAAATGCATCACTTCTTTGTCCATCGCCAATCCTTCGAGATCGCGGTGAGCTACCCAAAGCACCGTTGCGCCGGGCGTTTCGTAAATCCCGCGCGATTTGATGCCAATAAAACGGTTCTCCACCAAATCCACTCGACCGATAGCATTTTCGCCAGCAATTTTATTGAGATAATTGAACATTTCCAGCGGCGAATCGTGGGTGATGTCGTTGGTGTGGTCGATAACGGCAACAGGTATGCCATCCATAAAATGGATTTCCAGCACAGTTTCGCTGTCCGGCGCGTCCATCGGCGAAACGCTTTTGCTGAACACATTTTCTTCCGGGCGCAATTTCGGGTCTTCCAAAATACCCGCTTCATGACTGATGTGCATCAAATTTTCATCTTCGCTATACGGCTTTTTTGTGGTTGCAGTTATCGCAATACCGTGCTTTGTGGCGTAGTTGATCAAATCTGTCCGCCCTTTGAACTGCCCCAGAAATTCGGGATCGCGCCACGGGGCAATCACTTTAATTCCCGGATTCAGCGCGTAACAGGTCATCTCGAAACGCACCTGATCGTTACCTTTGCCGGTCGCGCCGTGTGCAACAAAACCGGCACCTTCTTTTTCAGCGATTTCGATCTGGCGTTTAGCCAAACAGGGTCGTGCCAGCGATGTGCCCAACAAATAGCGACCTTCGTAAATCGCGTTGCCGCGCAGCGCCGGGAAAATGTATTTCGTGACAAATTCCTCCCGCAAATCTTCCACATACACTTTGGTTGCGCCGGTAGCCATCGCCTTTTTTTCAACTGCCGCAAAATCTTCGGTTTGCCCGATGTTCCCCACAAAACAGATCACTTCGTAGCCTTTGTTGGCCAGCCATTTCAGGATTACAGAGGTATCCAGACCGCCGCTATACGCTAAAATCACTTTTGGTTTTGACATATTTTCTCCTCGTTCGGTTAAAATAAAACGCCAGTTTACAACGCTTTTATGAAAATGAAAAGCGCTAATTCTCACAACTTGATTTTTTGGCAAATTTGTGTGATATTGTCAAATCGTTGACGTATTTGCCGGGTTGCAACATCAAATTTGGGCATTTCCCGGCGCAGCTTCAATCGAACCGCACGATTTCAATCGTGAAAATTACGAGAACGATTTACACAAAGGAAAGCCATGAAACATTTGAGAATATTCACTTTAGCGCTGTTGATTTCCGGATGGTTTGCCATTGCGGAAGAAAGCAAAACCAGCGATCCGATGAGTTGGGATGTGCTCGCAAAAGTGGAAGTGATCGAAAAAAATAATCTGCTCGCGCCAAAATTCAGCCAGGATGTTCAAAATCTGGATGGCACAACCGTAAAATTACGCGGTTACATGATGCCGCTCGATCAGGCAAAAAAGCAGAAAAATTTTATTTTGAGCGCAAATCCGGTGGCGTCCTGCTATTTCTGTTTGCCGGGCGGACCGGAAACAATGGTGGAAGTAAAAGCCACAAAATCGATGAAATTCAGCTATAATCCGATCACCATCAGCGGAACGCTGCAATTGCTGGCGGATGACCCGATGGGCATGTACTACCGGCTGGTTGATGCAACGATGGAAGAATAACGGGAAAACTTAACTATCAAAAAATGTTATAACATGCAATTATAATACGCTAACCAAGACTGTAATTTTGTGTTTTGCTATTTCCGCTTCCGCATTTTCCGCAACACAAAACCCAGCAAACCCAGTCCCAACCCCGTAAAAAAGAAGTAAAATTTTACCCGCTCACCGATTTGTGCAATTAAAAAGCTGAACACCATAATTGCGCCGCCAATAATAGTGATGACTGCCGGAAAATCCAGTTTTTCATATTTCATTTGAGAACTTTCGTTTGATTAGCGGATGAGTAACATGCGCCGGGTTTGTTGAACATCACCTGCGGATAGCTTATAAAAGTAAAATCCACTGGCTACTGCTGCGCCGGATTGATTGGTGCCATCCCACAAAATAACTTTTTCCCCGGGGGCTTGCGTTTCGCTCACCAGCGATTTCACAAGATCACCCAAAATATTGTAAATACTTAGTTTGACGAAGGAATGTTCAGCGATTCGATAGCGAATATTTGTCTGCGGATTGAACGGATTCGGGTAATTTTGGTCGAGCGAAAAACCGGTCGGAACCGCAGTTTCACCCGTTTCGATGCCAACGGCATCGATAGCCACTTTTGGCCGTCCAGATTTGATAGGTGCCGCTGGAATTGTCCATCCACATCGGCAGCAATTGCCCGTCAGATGAAATAATATCAATATTATCACCTGATATCCGGCGCCCAAACCGCCAATCGGCACCGGTTTAAAATTGTGATCGCTCACCTCAATTTCCGTCCAACCGTCGCCGCCATCGGTCGATCGCGCCAGAAAAACGCCGGTGGAATCGCTGGTTGTGGTGCGGTCATCATAAAAATGGCGTTTAATCCGCCGTCGTCATCCACATGCAGCGCGGGAAAATACTGAATTTTGCCGTTGTTCAGCGCATCCTGATTTACGCGGATGCCGGCTGACCATGTTTGTCCGCCATCGCCGGAACGACGCAAAATCACATCCGGATCGCTGCCGGCAGGCAACCGCCCTTTTTCGGTGGTGATGATATAAACCCAGCCATCGCGTGCGCCGCCGCTGTTGTCGATCTCGATGCGCGGCAGCCCGTTCACCCGGATGTTCGCTTTTTGGGCAAGCTGCCCCTGAATGCCACTCATTTCGAACGCGCTTTCCTGAACTGTCCAGTTTTGTCCACCGTTGCTGGATTTGGCAAATCCGGTCAGAATTTCCGCAAATGGGGACGTATTCGTTACGCCTGCCCAACAGACGTAAACTGTGCCATCTTTACCAATAGTGATATCTGCACCGCGTCCGGCGTTTGCGGGGTTGTTGATGCGCAGCGGTGTGCTCCAGCTTGCGCCGCCATCATCCGTGTGGGAAATGTGCACCGCAAACGGCGATGCAAATTTCACAAAAACAGCGTAGGTGCGTCCGTAAAACGGGCTTTCCGGCGAAGCATCGGTTGCAATCGCTGCACGCTCAATATCATCCGTTGTGATGGTGATCTGGTTGGACCAGCTTGCGCCGTTATCGGTGGAATAATGGGCGTAAACGCCGGAAAATGGCGGCGTTCCCAACCGGGTGAGAATAAATGTGCCGTTTTTGTCGATCGCGATGCCCGGATCACCACCGTGAAAAACGATCGGTTCGCCTTTGCAGGTATCACTACCAAACCAGCTATCTCCCCCATTGGTGGATACATACACGCCTTCACTCACAAAAAACGGTGCAAATGTTATTGAATTCGCAGTTGCAAAAAGCAACTGCGAATTTGTTGGATGTCGGGTTACAAATACCTCTGTTTGGGTAACGGAACTTGGGTATAGCCGGTAATTTTCGCTAACCTGGGCAATAGCGTTCACATTGAAAATTACAATCGCCAAATTCAATAAAAACAGATACCTGAACAGAGTATTCATTGTCTCTCGTATGGTTTATTTGTTAAAATTGCAGACCCAATTTTATCGATCCGAAGAAATTTCTGGGCAAACCGGCTTCGTAAAATTCCTGCCGTGCGGAGTTGATATTCACAAACGCCACATACGTTTCGTCGGTAATATTGTTGACGCCTGCAGAAAGCAGCAGGTTGAACGGACTATTTTTGAAAACATCGAGTCCGATCAGTGCGTTAAACAGGCGATAACCCTCTGATTGTTCTGAATTTGCGTCATCAACATACAATCCGCTGACATCCCACATCCCGCCTTTCACAAAAAATGCGTGATCGGGCGTGAGATTGAACGATTTCGACAGCGCGATATTCAGGTTGTGGCGCGGTACGCTCGGCACAATATTCCCGGAAAAATCCGATTCTTCGTTGGTAATTGCGCCGTTGTTGCCGACGCTGAGCGACAGTGCTTTGTAACTGTCATACGAAAAATCGGAAAATGTATATGCCACATTCAGGTGCAATCCGCGATACACATCCACTGTTCCGCCGATCTCCAATCCGTTGCGGATGGTTCGGGCAGCGTTCCGGAAAAACACATCGGAAAACACTTCGAACGGCACAATTTCGTTATCAATAATATAGCGGAAAAATGTCGCTTCGAAAAGCATTGAGCGAAATCCGGCGGCGTGCGAACGAAAAATATTGCCTTTGATGCCCAATTCCAGATTGGTGGTTTCCTGCGGTTTCAAATCCGGATTGAGCAAAATTCCCGGTTGGGTGCTGGTCGGGAAGTTATCCAGTTCATTCCCCGCTGGGCTTTCGAAACTTCGCCCGACAGAGCCGTAAATCGCGATAAGCGGCGTAAATTTGTAATTTAGCGCCGCCTTCGGCGTAAATTCCTCGAACCGGCGTTTCGCGCCACGCGAACCCAACAGTTGATCTTTTACATCAAAAATCACTTTATCGTATCGTCCGGTGAGCAGCAAATCCAGGCGGTTTTCGATGAGATTCAAATTGTTTTGCAGATAAAATCCCACATTTGCGATGGTTTCGTCCGTCAGGGTTTGGAGGATATCGCTTTTTTGCCCGCCGAGATTCACATACGATTCCACCGGTCCGGTTTGGTTCAGCAGATCGAATCCCAGCGAAAATTCATTTTTCCGGTTCGCCAAAACGCTGCGGTTGATGAATCGCCCGCTGGCGCCCAAACCGTATCGATTGATAATCCGAAAGTTGCTGGACACCCGCTCAAAATATTTGATGGTGCCGTATCCGGTAATCTCCAGTTCATTGTTTCGCGCTTTATCCAGTGCCACTTCGTATCGCAAACCGAGCCGCCCCTTTCGGGTATAGCGATTGGTGCCGCGATCGAGATCGCGCTGGTTTGCCTGCGACGGATCTTCCTCAAAATCCGCTTTGGAGAGCGAGCCGGGCAGGAAAATTTGTCCGTCCACAAAATAGCCGAGCAGTTGCAGTTTGGTGCGATCAGTCGGGCGCGTTTCCAAAACGGTGTTGACGATGTGCCACCAGTCGTTGCTGTGATTTCTGTAACCATCGGAATTGTGATAGCTATAAGTCATCAGCCAGGTGTACGCCGGCGATTTGAAGCCATATTTGAATCCGTTCCGGCGCAAACCGTACGACCCGAAATCGTTGAACTGCACCAAAAAGGTGCGATCAAAATCCACATCGTTGATGAAGTTGATCACGCCACCCGGCGCGTTGGTGTACAGCGAGGAGGCGTTGCCCTTCACAATTTCGATGCGCCCGACCGCGTTGAAATCGATCGCCTCGATGCGGGTTTGCCCGTCCGGTTCCGATTCCGGGATGCCGTCCAGCAAAATACGCACGCCGCGAATGCCGGAATTGGAGCGGCTGCCAAATCCGCGAATGGAAATCCGCACATCGTGATTGCCGTATCGCGATTGCAAAAACAGCCCTGGCACGGACGACAGCACGTCGTTCACGCCGGCTTTGCGTTCGTACCGGAATTCGCGAAAATCCATCCGCGTTACCGGATACGGAATATCGATGATTTTTTTGCCGTAGCGCGTTCCCGTTACCACCACATCGTCCACCTGATAAGACAGCGAATCCGCAATTGCGGCACTGTCCATTTCAGCTATCTCCGTTTGTGAATATATCGGTAAACACATTATAAATAAAAGGTTAACAATCCAATAAACCAGTTTCATTCTGTCTCCTTAAGTGCACCTCATTGTTGAGATTGCGGTTGCCAATTTAGCAAAGATCCATTGCCAAACATAAGGTTTTCCACATTGGGCGGATCACTCCGCCGACACCGTTGACACCGGTATTTTTGCCATCGGCAAAGCAGTATCAGCCGACAAAAAATCCGTAGTCCGGTGCTAAAACAACCCGTTTGGGCAATAAAATTCTGCCACTGAATATCCGCTAAAGAAACGCGGTTCTTCAATAAAAAGGTTGCAAAATGGTTTGCGCAGCCATTCGCGAAACCCACTTTGCGATATAAAAACCGGGTAAATTATGATTGTAAAAACCATTCGGGTGGTGGTGTTTTTGGGGCGGAAACCCAACTTTTTGGCAAAAAATAATACGCCGGAAACTCCGGCAGTGTAGTAAATTCCTGAATTTTATGCGATGTTTCTGCGGGCAAATACCACAAACTCAGCGAACGAAGCAACTTTGTGCTACGTTCGTTTTTAGCGGGATTATGGTTCATTTCCTGTCGAATTTGATTATCCAACGATGCGAAAAGTACTGTTTCCTGTTCATCCAGAATGCAAAAATGCCAAACCGTATCGCCGTGTTCTTCCTGCCGGACAACATCATACATTTTGCCATCCAGCCGGATCTCCTTTTTGAACAACCACAACATCAGGTTGCTGCGCTTTTCCGGCGCATTTTTGTGGAGTTTCAGCAATACCAGTTCGTCTTCCGGCACACCATTTTTTATTTTTAATTTAATTTCCCTGCGGATCTGATATTGCTGCACCCGGAAAACCACAAAATAAATCGATGGCTGAAGAAAAACGAACAGTAGCAATAGTAAGGTCAGTTTTCGCATAAGGCAAAAAAATTACGAAACTCGGTGCTGATTTGCAACTTTTCCAACGGGAAAACTTTATTGAGTTTTGATAAAAAATTACGGGAATTACCGACGCTAAAGTTCACCAAAAACCAGACGAATCTTTAAAACCTAACCCATTGTTAAATCTTGACCGGAACGCAACATGCAAAACCTTAAACAACACTTTTCTTACCGAAAATTTGCCGATTCAACCCACAACATTCTATACCTGGATGATGATTATTTTCTGCAAAAAGAGTCGATCGACGCGCTGCAGAAACTGGGTCATCGCGTTACCGTTTTGAAAGTGCTGCAAAACGATCCCAGCAAAATGCTGGAAAGCATCCTCAAAACGGCGCTGATGACCAAACCGGATTGTGTTATGAGCATCAACCACGCCGGATTTGATCCGGAAGGCAAAATAGTCAATATTCTCAATGAGTTACGCATTCCGCTGCTAATGTGGTATCTCGATGATTTCCGGTTTATTTTGGTGGATACGTACCTGCATGCAACACCAAACACGGCGGTTTTCACTTACGAAAAGCAGCATTTGCAGCCGCTTCGCGATACCGGATTTTTGCACGTGTTTCATTTGCCTTCCGCAACGGCGGTTGATCCGACACGGGATTATCATTACGAAGAATTTGCAAATTTGGCAGATGCGACGGTGTTTATCGGCAGCACATTCAATAAATCGAAAGCGGCACGGTTGCGCCCGGAGTATCCGCGAATGGCAAAAAAGCTCTCAAAAAAGATTGATTTTACTGAACTTCAGCACGATTTATTATTGCAGGCAGAACGACTTCAACGCAGCCACTTCCCCACTTCCGCCAAATTTTTTCACTATGCCAGCTATTTGATTTGCGAGGCTACCGAGCAGTATCGCCGTCATTTTTTGGAACATGTTCGCGCAGATTATTTCCATGTTTTCGGCGATAAAGATTGGGAAAAAGCCAACATCTCCGGTAAAATTCACCCGCCGGTGCACAACCTGACGGCTGCGCCACACATCCAGCGGATGGCGAAAATCAACCTGTGTTTGTCCAGCCAGCAGCTTGGCAGCGCGGTCAGTTTGCGGGCGTATGAAATCCCCGCTTCCGGCGGATTTTTGCTCACGGATTGGAAAGATGATTTGGCAGATTTGTTCGCCGAGGACGAAATTGTCAGCTTCCGCAGCGTCGATGAAATGAACGATAAAATTGATTTTTACCAACGGCATCCCAAAAAGCGTGACCCGGTGATTCGCAAAGCCCGCGAACGGGTGATCAACGAGCACCAGGTGTTCCATCGCATCCAAAAATGCTGGCTATCGCCGCCAAAATTGAGTGGTAAGCTGCCGCAAGGATACGCTTCGGCTTCGCTCAGCGACCAGAAAAACCTTTGCCAATTGGTCATTCCTGCGTCAGGCAGGAATCTCAGGATTGAATGACAGAATCAATCCGATCAATAGTCAAAAAAAAAGCCCGGCAATAAGCACCGGGCTAAACATATCTAATTTCGAATTTCAAATTTCAACCAATCAAACCATATCGTAAACCACATCCAGATTTGGTTTGCGATGGCTGATCACCCTGCCCTGCATATCTTCGGGAATTTCCACACCAAACAAATCCAGCACCGTTGGCGCGATGTCCATCAATTGAGCACCGGTAATTTCCTGCCCTTTTCCGGGGTTTGCCGGATCGTGCAAAATGAACATCCCGTTTTGTGCGTGGTTACAGGAATCCGGTCCGGTGTCGTTGTCGAACGTGTAAAAACTGCCATGCCCGACAGAGCCCACCGAACGCCACAGCAAATCACCAAAATAGACCATCAAATCCGGCGCTACGTTGTTCACTTTTTTGTAAAGTTCCTCCGGTTTGAAGGTTTTGGTTGGCAACGGATTGCCGTTGTGATCGGGAATTGCGCGGATTTTCGCGGCAAATTCATCGCGGAACGATTCGTATTCGCTTTGCGGAATAATGCCGTTCGGCTCGCGGCCCTCAACATTGAAAAAAATACGGGCGTAATAGCCGCCACTGCCCCATACCTTGGTGCGTTTCCAGTCTACTTTCAGCTTTTCGAAAGACACCGGTTTGTCCATCGGCGGATCATTTTCGAATGCCAGATAGCCGTTTTTCCACAGCCATTCGTTGATGCAAATACCGCCATCCAGCCGTTTTGCACCGTGATCGGAAACGACAATTACCGCGGTATTTTCATCGATCTGGTTGAGCCACTGCCCGATTTTCGTATCGATGAACACGTAATAATCGTGAATGGCATTCTCAAATTCGCTGCCCGGCTGATATTTGAAATGCTGCGGATCGTGGTAATCCCAAAATCCGTGGTGAATCCGATCGGTGCCGATTTCCATCAGCATGAAAAAATCCCACGGTTTGTTTTTGAGGCAGTAATCAACCACGTTGAAGCGCCGTTCGGTCATTTCGTAAATTTGGCTGAGCAGCCATTCTTTGTCGTTGGTGCGGAATTTTTTGACATCAAAATCGTATTCCGGTTCGAGATTTAGCACCTCATTTTTGAACGCGGGTGGCCAGGTGAATTCAGCGTTGGTATCAGGCGTCAAAAATCCGGAAATCAGGTGTCCGTTGAGCGGCTTTACCGGATAGGTTTGCGGCACGCCGATCACCACATTTTGCAAATCCGCTGCGCTGAGATAATCCCACACCCGCTTCTCTTTTACGTAATCGCCGTTGGCGACAAACATTTTGTCGTACGAATAATCCGAGCGGTTGCGGAAGCCGTAAATGCCCAACACACCGGGATCTTTGGACGACAGCATCGAGCTCCACGCCGGAACTGTAATCGCCGGAATTGCAGAACTTAACTCGCCCCAAACGCCTTCGGTCATCAGTTTTCGCAGGTTGGGCAAATCATCGCGCCAGCGATGAAACACCAGTTCCGGTGCCGCACAATCCAACCCGATAACAAACACTTTTTTCTTCTTTTTGAAAAAATTAAACAGCCCCATTAATGTTCACCTCTTGTTTCAATTCTCTATTTTTTGCGATTATCTTCGTCACAAATGAGCACAAATCCTCACAAATAATTCTATTCTTTCCGTTTCGCCACGCGCTCGTAAATCGCCAGTGTTTTGGCTTCCAGCGAATCCCAATCGTATTCGCGCTCGATGACTGTGCGGGCGCGATTGCCGATTTCTAGCGCTTTTTCTGGATGTTGCAGCAGCCAAATCGCTTTTTGGGCAAACGACTGCGGGGTATCGGCAACTAAAATTTCCGAATCCGGCGTTGCAGCGATCCCCTCCGCCCCGATGGACGTGGTCAACACCGCCCTTCCCTGCGCCATCGCGTTGAGCACCTTCAATTTTGTGCCGCTGCCCGCGCGCAACGGCGCGATGAAAAACAGCGCGTCGTCCACATGCGGACGCACATCGTCCACATAACCAACGGCTGTGATGCGCGAATCTTTCGCAGCAACTTGCCGAAGCAGTTCGGACGGCTCTTTGCCAATAAATGCGGCGGTGGCGTCGGCTATTTCCTTCGCGATCAGCGGCCAAATGTCCGCCAGAAAAAAATCCACTGCATCACGATTGTAAAGCCCGTCCATTCCGCCCGCCCAAACCATCCGTTTAACATCCGGCACATGTTTGTTCGGCTTAAAAAACGCAGCATCCACGCCGTTAGGAATCATTTCGTAATTGCCGCGCGGCGCATCGCGTTCGAGCATTTGCTGATCGACATCCGACACCGCGATGCAACAATCCACCCGTTCGCAAGTGGCGTTTTCGTAAGTTCGCAGCCGTTCGGTTTCGCGTTTGAGCATCATTTTCAGCAAGGGATTTTTGGCGATTTCCGTCAATCGCTGAATGCGCATCCACTCCACATTGTGGTTGATCAGCACGGACGGAATATCGCCGGTAGTGGTCAAATAACCGCTCATGTGCAGCAGATCGAAATGCACGAGGTCGATGCCGTCGCCGGAAATCAGCTCGCGAATGCGCGATTCCACCCGCGAATCGATGTATTTTCGAATGGAAACCGGCATTGCGGAAAACTGGCTTTTTAACGTCATCCACAAAAATGCGGGGCTTTTTCCGCTGTATTTAATTTGATAAAAATCAACCGTTTTGCACATTTTTTTTACGGATTCGACGTCCGCCGGATTCATCGGTTCGTTGTAAAATCCGATGAAGTGAACATCGTGCGCAGACGAGAGCGCTTTCAAATTTTGATAGGTTCGCAAATGATGCCCGTGATCGACCGGAAACGGATTTTCGGTCGAGAGAAACAGAATTTTCATCAGGCTGACTCCGTTTCCTTGATTTCCGTTGAGGGCGTGCGATAGACGAATTCGTGCAGCCGGAGATAATTTTTCAGCCCGATAATCGATTTTACCGTGCGTTTGGCTTTTTGAACGCGGATTTCGTGTTTGAGATGCTGTTTGTCGCGTTCCAAAATCATCCGCAAATCATCGAGCGAATGCTCGTGGCGAACCATCAAACGCGGCAATTCGTTCACATTCGATTGGTTTGATACAAAACCGGTGTTCGAAGTGGCGCAGGTTTTGTAATATTTTTTGGCGATGTCGATCACTTTGCGATTGTAAAAACCCAGCGGAAAACTGAAATGGCTGATTTTGTGCCCCAAATTCGATTCCAGCAAATGTTTGGAATGCTCAAACTCGAAGCGGCATTCGTCATCAGAAAGCAGTTCCAGCGCCACATGCCGATGACCGTGCGACTGAATATCCATTTCGGCTGCTGCCATTTTTTCGAGATCAGACCAACTCATATATTCCTGCTCGCCAACCGCTTTGCTAATGATGTAAAACGTGGCTTTGATGCCGTAATTTTGCAGAACCGGTAGCGCATAATCGATATTATTTTTCCAGCCATCATCAAAAGTGATTACTACTGATTTATTCGCTAATTGATCCAATTTAGCAGATTCTTTATCATGGACCTGTTGCCAAAGCTCGTCCAAACCAATTATTTGGTAACTGTTTTCGGTCAAGAATCGCATTTGTGCATCGAACTGATCGACCGTAACCCGAAACGGAGAATTGTAAACCCACGGCAAAATTGTATCAGAATGTTCCGGCACAACGTGATGATAAGCCAAAATTGGGATTTCAAACATCTGTCATCCTTTCGCTAATGAGCGCGTCAAACCGTTCAACATATTTCGATGTCATATGAGCAAGCGAATAATATTGTTCAACAAAATTGCGGGCGTTTTCGCCCATGAGTGTTGCGATTTGCGGATTTTCCGCCAATTCGCGAATCGCGGCGGTCAATGCCGCAATATCGCCGGATTCGATCAGCAATCCGGTTTTGCGATGTGCGATTATTTTTGGGACATCGCCAACGGATGTGGCGATAACAGGTTTTCCGGCAGCCATCGCCTCTAAAACGACCATCGGCAACCCTTCCGAAACAGACGACAACACATACGCATCCATAGCGGCAATCAGTTCCGGAATATCGTTTCGGACACCCAAAAATTGCATTCGTTCCGAGATATTTTTTTTCCGGGTCTGGGACACCAAATCTTCCCTTAATTCACCGTCGCCGATTATCGCAAATTTAATATTTGGCAGTTCCTGCGACAGCGCCGCCGCACTTTCGATAAAATATTGATAGCCTTTTTCCGGCACCAGTCGCCCGATCGTGCCGATGAGCAAATCGTTTTCCGCGACACCCAATTGTTTGCGATACTGCAATCGCTGCTCCGGCGTAACCTGTTGAAATCGCTGAACATCGATGCCGTTGGAAATCAGCGTACATTGTTTTTGCGGCAACATTTTTTGGAGAATTTCCTGCACATTTTCGGAAACGGCAACCAGTTCATCCACCAAACGAAGCCAGGTTTTATCCAAAAATGTGTAGATTTTTGCGCGAAAACTGTACTCGGTTTCGGTCCACGGATGGATAGTGGCGAGGCTCGGCAACTTGCCCACACCTGCTGCCGCCAGCCCGTAAAAATTGGCTTTGTATCCGTGCGGATTGATCAGGCAAATTTGGTTATCCGCAATAAATTCGCGAATGGTTCGAATCGTACCGACATCAAACGCGCCGCCGCATTCGAACACAATTGCGGGCACGCCCTCGCGTTCTGCCGCTTTCGCCAGTTCGGTAGAATTCGGGTCTTGATTTTGGATGACGCCGACAAACGGGTGATATTCCGTGTCCATCAACCCTTTTGCCAGTTCCAGCACCACGCGCTCCGCACCAAAAACACCGACACCGCTGCGCAGCAACAACACATTTTTTTTCGAAGAATTGCCCAACTACCTTTTCCTTTTTGCACCACGAATTCGCTTAAAAAAGCATACATTTAGTTTGACAGGATAACAGGATGAACTGGATATTTTTTATGCCGTTATTTTCAAATCTTGTAAATCTTGTAATCCTGTCTAAAACATGTGAAAATTTGCGGTAAAATCATTTTTTTGAGATTAACCAACCCATCACGGACAGCCCCGTTGCGATGGCGTATTCCTGCCAATCGATTGAAAATTGGCTGAAACTACAAAGAATCAGCCAGAAAATCGCGGCAGGAATTAACATTACACCAAATTGGGTCAACCATTTTTTCTGACGATTTAAGCTATTAAAAAACAGTGCGATAGTGATGCCAACCGGCACAAAAACAATCGCCCAAAACAACCACTGCAACGGCCCCGAATTTTGCGAATGCACGTAGCGAATATTCGCAAAAACGACCGCCGCCGGTGCAAAAACCAATGCAGCTCGTTGTTCAGTATCGACGAAAAGCCGGAGCATGTTGCTATCGAACGTCACAGTAATTTGCGTTGGTTTTCCCGGTTGCAACACGTTTTCTGCAATGAGCAACGGATTGCTACCGCCCGGCTGACTGGTGCCGGTGTTCAAATTCACCATCAATCCGGAAAAATGCTGCCCGATAATCAGGTTACCGCGATAATAATTTTCAGCCAGCGAAACGATGTGCACCGGACCGTTTTGCAGCGTATCCGCCGGAACGATGCGCATTTTCAGCGAAAATTGGTTCCCCTGTCGCACTGCGTCGATCCAATCTTTTGGCACATTGGCGGAAAAATCGCTGCGAATATCCGTGCCGATGTCCTTTGGCGGAATCGCTGTGGCGAACAGTCGCAGATCTGAAATGTCGCCGTTCCATTGCCAGTTGCCCTGCGCATCGCTGCCGATGAACAACGGCACATCGCTGCGCCATATTTGCAGATCAGTCTGCCAAACGAGCCACAGGCTCGAAATGGTCATCGCCAAAAACCAGATCACGCCGATGACGAGCGGTAGCATTGGGCGATTCAGCGCTTTCGGAAGTCGAAATTCCGGCAGCATATTTTGCTGAACCAGCATTGCGCCGACCCAGCAGCCGATACCGTTTGCCAGCACATCCAGCACAGACGGAAACCGGTCCGGCAGAAACATCTGCCCGAATTCGATCAACATCGAAACGCCGATTCCCAATAAAATGACAAAGATCAAACTTTTTTCACGGAACAACTGCGCCCGAAATGCAATCGCTCCCAAAGGTAAAAAAAACAATATGTTCAACAAAAAATCCGATACCAGATTTTTGGGTATCGATGGGGATAAAAAAATGAAATCGCGCACAAATCTCGAAAAAAATGCATCGTCGCCACGCCACCCGAAATCGAACGGAAACCAGGTGATCAGCAACATCACAAAAAGCAATTTGAACAAACGCAGCATCGTATCACGCGAGGCTGTGGTTGAAATTGGCTTCGTGCCACAGCACAAATACGATCATCGACCAAATAGTGCGGTAGTGATTTTCCTTCACCGAAAAATGCTCGTTCAACATTGCCTGCACCGCCGGATATTGCAACAAGCCAGTGCGTTCCACCCGTTCTTTCGATAAAATTTCCAGCACAAAATCCTTCAATTCGCGCCGAAACCAGAGCGCCAGCGGAATCGAAAAACCTTGTTTTTTCTTATAAAGCACATCATTCGGTAACGTGCCTTCAAATGCTTTTTTGAGAAAGGTTTTGGTGTTAAACCCTTTTAATTTGTAGGCGACGGGCACACTGGCCATAAATTTGAGCAATTCGTGGTCGAGAAACGGCACGCGAACTTCCAGCGAAACGGCCATACTCATTCGGTCGGTGAGCGCCAACAGGTTTTCCGGCAAATCAATTTTGAGATCGGTGAATGCGGCACGGTTAACCAGATGCGCATCGCCATATTGCTCAAAATACTGCCTGAACGAGTTTCCAGTGAAACCATTCGCGCCGGCCAGAAAATCCGGGGAATAGAGCAGCTGTTTTTCCGGCAGATCGAGATAAGTCATGTATCCCATATAATTGCTATACATATCTCCAATTCCAGATTTCACGAATCGCTTCATTCGTTCGGTAATGCGACCGCCGCTACCGGAATCGGGTAACGCACCGACTGCCGCGGGTAATACTTTTTCGCGGAGAATTTTGGGCAATTGACGATAATATTGCGCCATCAAAATGCCCATGTGGCGAGGATAACCAACGGCAATTTCGTCGCCGCCAAGCCCGCTGAGCGCAACGGTCACATGCTCACGAGCGACTTTGCAGACGTAATAATTGGGAATCGATGACGAATTGCTGAACGGTTCATCGTAAAATTCCGCCATCCATTGGGCGATTTCGCGAACATTGGGTTTTACCACAAATTCCTGATGATCGGCACCGAACATTTTAGCTACTTTTCGAGCGTCTTCGGTTTCATCAAAAGCGCCAACTTCGCCCTCGAACCCGATGCTGAAGGTTTTCACCGGACGATCGGACAGCTCGCTCATCGTTGCGACAACCGCGCTGGAATCGATGCCGCCGCTGAGAAATGCACCGAGCGGCACGTCGGCTATCATACGTAATTTTACAGCTTCGGTAAATTGGCGACGAAATTCTGTGATACTCTCAGTGAAGGTCATTTGCTCGTCAATCTGGTAGTCGAGCTCCCAATATTTTTTAGTGAAAACTTGCTCTTTTTCAACGATCAACAAATGTCCCGGCAGCAATTTGTGGATATTTTTGAACACCGTTTTCGGCGCGGGAATGAAACAATTGGTGAAATATGCATCCAGTGCGCTGTAATCGATATCGCGCGAAACAGCCGGATGTTGCAGCAATACTTTCATTTCCGAACCGAAAAGCAGCCGACTGTCATCCTGATAATAAAAAATAGGTTTGATGCCGGCACGGTCGCGGGCAATCACCACGCGCTGGCGGCGTCTATCCCAAACCGCAATGCCAAACATGCCGCGCAAATGCGTTACAAAATCATCACCGTATTCCTCATACAAATGGACGATCGACTCCGTATCCGAATGAGTATAAAATGTGTGACCGAGGGATTCCAGTTTTGTGCGCAAATCGCCGTAATTGTAGATCTCGCCGTTGAGCACCACCCAGATTGATTTATCTTCATTGTGGATAGGCTGGTGTCCGCCAGCCAAATCGATAATGCTGAGGCGGCGCATGGCAAGTCCAATATTTTCAGCAACTTCCATGCCCCAATCATCGGGACCGCGATGCGTCATTGCGTCGTTCATTCTACGCAATACATCGGGATCGACCGGCTGACTATTCTTGTTGTAAATGCCACAAATTCCGCACATATCAATTCCTCAAATCCGGTTTTCGAATCAAATTATCGATTCGACGAAGGTTCTGCCGGCAGCAAAACCGCCGGATTTTCCGCTCTTTTTTTGAACCAGTTTGGCAAAAACTGAATCAATCCTTTGATGAAGCCAAAGCCATAGCTGAAATGCAAAATGTAAAACGAAACCAGTAATTTCCACAGCGGCAGTTCCGGCTGGCTGGCTTTAATTCGAAACGCGGCCATCAGCGAACCGCCGAAATACAGCGTCAAAATACAACCGAGCAGCGCATGCGCTGGCCAAAATGCGAATCCGGCAATCGCCAACGTCAGCAATCCGGCGACAAACGTTGCAGGAATAAAATGGCGCAATTGCATTTTACCGGGATGTTTCTGAAATACCCGAATTTTCCAAAAACCGTAGCCAAAATATTGCCGCCACAATTTTTTCAGGCTGGATCTCGGGTAATACCATGACTTAATCGTTGGTGTGAGTAAAATTTGACCGCCATGACTTCGTATCCGGAAGTTCAATTCGTCATCCTGGCAACGCACCAATTCTTCGTCAAACAGCCCGACTTTCTCAAATAATTTGCGGGTGAACCCGGGAAATGCAACAGTATCCACAAAACATTCCTGATCCTGTGTGGTGCGGAATCGCGAATTACCGACACCAAACGACGACGACATTGCCGCAGCTATCGCTTTTCCGGTCTCCGATGCGTTCACGCTGATGATCGGTCCACCAACGCATTCCGCTTTTCCGGCAGACAGCGCATCAACATTCGCCTGGACAAAATTGGCATCTGCTTTGGCGTGTCCGTCGATCCGCACGATGTATTTTCCCCGCGCCGCGCGAATCCCGATGTTCATCGCCATCGGCACAATTCGCCCGGGATTGTCCAATAATTTCACCTGCGGAAATTTTTCAGAATACGATTCCACAATGTCGCGGGTACGGTCATCGGACATGCCATCGATAATCAAAATTTCGCTTTTTTCCAGCGGGAATGTCTGGTTCACCAGAGATTCGATACAGTCACCGATGAATTTTTCTTCGTTGCGGATCGGGCAGATTACTGTAACTTCTATGTTGTTCATTTTCAATCGTTTAAATAATTTTGTTTTTCAGCTGTTTGAGTGGCGGAATAAAGAATCCGACACCACCAACCAGAACTGCTCACAATTACGTTGTGCCATTCAATCGATAATCCTGCAAACTGTTGCATCACGATAAAAAAAGTGGTAACCGGCACCATCAATATTATCGGCAGCGGCACAAACGGCCGGTGAGTATTTTTTAGCAACCAACGCAATAATGGCACAAACAAAATTCCAACTGGTAAAAAAATCATCCAATAAAAGAGTCGTTCAAAAATGCTGAAACGCGAGGCCTGAATTTGAAAAAATTGGCGAAAAAACGCGGCTTCCGGCGCAAATTTCATCTCGCTGGCGCTCAACTCTCCGTTTTTGAACACAGACAAATGGTTGCCATCAAACGTTACGGCGATTTCAATCGGTTGATTTTCCTCAAAAAAATGCGATTGCCAGACGATCGGGTTATCGCCATTGTTGCCGCTGTGTGGCGTTCGCAACCGGAAACAAAGGTAGCGGAAGTTCTGTCCCAGCATGAAGTTACACGAATAGACATCCGGCGCAAAAGAGAGAATTCGTGCCGGTCCGTGCTGATTGAGCGGCATGCTGTCCAAACGCACAACGATTGTAAATGCGTTGGATAGCCGTAGCGATGGCATCAAATTTTGCATTTTGGCATCACCGGTGAGCCAACCGCCATTCAACCGCAAACCGGATTCGGTGAATTGCAAACTGTCCGGCAAACGCAGTTGCCAGCCCGCCGATGGCAACGATTCCACAGTCAACCTCCGGAAATCCAGTTCGATCAACGGCGTTTCATACACTTCGCGAGTGCGAAAAAAATGTCTCACTGTCTCGCCCGAAAACGCCGAATCGAAAATATACAAATCGCGAATATCGCCACGCCACAGTCGATTTTCCGTCGCTTCGTTGCCGATTGAAAGTGTGTAATTGTCATCCCAATTTGTGAAATTCACCTGATTCACCCAATACACCGAAACCGCTATCCAACCTGCGAAATACAACAATCCGACTGCCGTCCAAATTGCGATTCGTGCAGTTGAAAACCGGTTCGAAACAAAATCGCGAATGCCGAATCCGGTTAGCCGGTTTGTGACTGCAACCGGAATGAATCCACCAATTGCAGCGCCGGTGGTGTTGGTCAGCAAATCGACAATCGACGGGAAACGGAACGGCAGAAAAAATTGCGCCATTTCCACAGATAATGATATTGCAAAACCTAATCGCGCAGCTTGTGTTGCGCGATCTCTTTTTTCCGGACATTTATCCAAAAATGAAATCGCATACAATGCGCCAAACGGGATAAAAACCACAACATTTGCAATAATATCAAAAATCAGCGAAACCAGCCGGGGCGATGTGCCGGTGACAAAATATCGCCAGCCAAAATCAAATTTTACAGCCACTTCCGACAGCCGGAAATCGAACGGAAAAACGGTTATCACCAACAAAAAAATGATGTAAATGAAAAATAACCGACGATTCCAGCGGAGATTTTCTGCAGAAGAAATAAGTTTATGGTGAAGATCGATTGTGGCAGCCCCATTCCCGTTTATTTAATCAACACCATTTTCTTTTCCGAGTGGGAAACTGCGGCGGTTTCCGCAGCTAACTTCAATTGATAAAAGTAGATACCACTCGGCAGCGTATCCCCGTTGGTATTTTTTCCATCCCAAAATGCGGTGTAAAAACCTTCGTTTTTGGGTTCGTTTACCAGCGTGGTAATCTCCTGCCCGGACATATCGAAAATGGAAATTTTCACTTTTCCCGGTTCAAAAATTTGATAATTAATCGCCGTTTTCAAATTAAAGGGATTGGGATGATTTTGCTCCAAATTGAATCCGTGCGGATTTTGGGCATTGGCGTCGTCATCATTTTCGGAAAATTCGATGGCGCCAAGATCCGGTGCAATGTTGTTAAATGGCAGCCCAACCTGAATACCGGCATCAATTGCGGGAGATTCCGCTTTCAGCGAGAAATTGTCGTTCGCCGGATTGGCGAACATTGGCTCCGCGGAAACCGGGCTGACATCTTCCGCACCACGAATGCCATCGGACAGCGGCAAATACAAATTGCGATTTACTTCAATTTGCCCGACGCCGCTGCTCACATCCACCAAATATTCCGAAAACCAATCGCAATGTTCCCGGCAATTATTGCCGGTTGTGTAAAAAATATTGTTGATAATTTTGGCAGAAGGCACAACCGGATCGGCACTTCCTTCACCTAAATTCAACGCCTGTAAACCATTGTTATAAAAAGTGTTATTGACAATTTCAATGAGGCCGTCAACCTGTCGGATCAGCAACCCAACGTGATTGTTTCCGGCAAAAATATTTTTTCGGATAATTACGTTTTCCACCCGGACATTGTGTTGCCGCCCGACAATCATTCCCGATCGTTTGCGGGAATTTTTTACAATATTTTCCTCGACCACCACATTGCGGATATATTTGAGGACGTTCGGATCATCGTTGGATTTCAACTCATCGTAAAGGTGAATGCCGTAACCGAAGGTACCGGAAACCGTATTTTTGCGTATCGTATTGTTTTCACCGGACATAACGTAAATTCCATGATCCTGCGATTCGCCATTGTCGCCGCTAATTTCGATGGTGTTGCCCTCAATCAGTCCGTAGCTGCCGCGAAATTCAATAGCACCATATCGCGGTTGCGGTCCGGTGAAATGGTTGTTCATTAAATGAACATGCAGGCTTGGCGAATCCCAATCAACCACCCGAATCGATTTCGGCAATTGAAAAAACAGACCTTCCACCCGCAAATAACTGCAATTAACCGTAAGTTGCGAGAGCATCACCGGCGTTTCGCCGGGATAGGCAGCCAAGGTTTTGTAAAGCCCGTTGGCGCCACCCCAGCCCGGTTTGATCCAAACTTCGTCATACACATAGTTGCCGCCGCGCATGTAAATGGTATCGCCCGGCTGGGTGTTTTGGGTAGCAAAATTGATGGATCGCCACGGCGACCCAATTGATCCGGACGCCGCATCCGAGCCGTCCGGCGAGATAAAATACACATTTTGCGCGATTGCCGGAACAACCGCTAAAATGCAAAATATTGTTAGATAGATTGTTTTTATTAACCGATTACACATATCGTAAACCTCTCCCGATTTTCATGAACGAACAATTTGGTGTCATCCCTGTTATGAATTTCCAGTGCAAAAGCTGCCGGAAAACCGGTTAGCGAACACCGTTTTGAAATTCCTTTTTCGGGTGGGTTTCATCTATTGAAATGAGATTGTCGCCGTTTTTTTTGCCATTTGCGCTAACCGCAACATCGCTTCGGATATTCGCATCGGTGATGCTTTTGAACAGCGGATTTTTTTGGACAACTGTCGGCATCAATCGAATCAAATCCGCTAATGCCGCCGGTTTCGCCAGCAAACACAGTATTGAATAGCTCAGAAAGCCGGTTGCTGTTCCGGCCAAAAGCTGCCAAAACTGACTCGCACCGATACTTTTCAACCAATAATTACATACAAAAATTGCGGCTGCCATTGCCACGGACATCAAAAAATAGGGTGACAGCACTTTGAGAAAATCGCGCATTTTTAATTCGATCAGCCGGAATGGCATCCAGAATCCCAATGCGCCGAGCAACATTATGGCTGAACTGAAGGCAATTGTTACACCGAGCAATCCCCAGGGTAACCCACAGACAAAACTGACAGCAATTACCGCGCCGGATGTAAAAGCCCATGCAAAATACTGGTCTGTGCGACCTTTTACGAGATAAATATGAATGACAGTACTGAGAATAGATTGCACAATTCCCACCGGCGACATGATGATTAAAATGATAACCGAAGGTTCCCATTTGCTGTCGTAAACGACATTGATGAACGGATCAGCCAGTGTTCCCATGCCAACCATAATTGGAAACACCAATAATGCTATCGCGCCACAGGCGCGTAAATACATAATTCTAAACGACTTATTATCTTCCAATCGCGCCAATGCGGGAAACAATACCCGCCCAAGCGCGGTTTGCACAAATTCAATGGGGTATGTGATCAACTTGAATGCCAGCGAATAATAGCCGAGTGAAGCGGCACCCAAAAATCGCCCGATAATAAATTTATCCGAGTTTCGCGAAAAGTAGTTGAAAATTTTTGAGCCGGTGAGATTTAGTGTAAAACTGAGCACCGTTTTCACTTCTGTGATTGAAAACTGAAAACCGGGACGCCATTTTTCCGAAACGAACAGCAGTACCGTTAACGCCAGCCGGTTTGCCAGCAACGAATAAACCAGCGCCCAAACGCTCCAGCCCATCACGGCCAGCACAATGGCAACGACACTATCGATAACCAGCGTTATCGTTTCAATGATCGTTAATCGGTCGAAGTTTAAATTCCGGCGCATCAGTGCATGATGCACCAACCCAAATGAAGAGATGAAAAACACCAGCCCCATCACCTGCAAAATTGGGGCAACCCGATCATCCTGATATAATTCTGCAACAAAATGCCCACTTGAGCCAAACAATATGGCCAAAAAAATACCAAAAAAAATATTGATGTAAAAAAGGCTGCTCAACAGTTCCTGAGAAATTTCCTTCTTTTGGATGATTGCGCTGCCGGTGCCCAATTCGTAAAATGTTTCCATGAATCCGATGATCACCATTGCCATTGCCATCAGTCCAAAATCTTCCGGTGCCAGCAATCTTGCCAGCACAATCGAAACACCGATCATCATTACACGAGAAAGCGCCTGCCCGATGATGCTCCACCGGATGCTGCCCAAAACCGTGCTATTTCCTTTATTTTCAACCATATACTGTTCGAACCTGCATGCTTTCGGTGTATTTCGCAAATAACTTGTAATAAAATCAGCCGCGGGTAACTTCGGGCCTGGATCGGTGAACAAATTTTTGTCGTGAAGATTGTTGAGGAAAAGCGTTTTGTTCCGATTTGTCAATCGTGGCGTTTTTTTCTTCCTTTACCATATCAATCGCCCGCATAACCAACGCCAAATTTACCCAATAGAAACCGGATACGTTGATGTAAAACCAGTAGCTGCCGGCAATGTTGCCGGCTAATACCGCCAGCACACAACCCGCGAATCCTAAACCCAATCCTTTCAAGAACTTATCATCTGTCATGGTATAAAGTCTCCAGGCATAAACAATCCCGAGCCCAAAGAAAACCAGAAAGATAATAATACCAACGAATCCCTGTTCCATTGTCACTTCGATATAGCCGTTGTGAAGGCTTTTACGGGCGTGATCAACATAGATATTCATATGCGGAGTCGTGTTGTAACCGGTGCCGAAAATGGGAAATTCTTTGATTTTGCCGATTGCGAAATCCCACATGATGTATCGCTGTTCAATCGACCGGTCGATTTCGCCCTCCTGCTCCGTCATATCGATGCGCTGCTGAACAGATACCGGCACCACCAGCCGCCAGCCGAGCACAAACAAAAACAGCACCAAAATAATACGCCGATCTTTGATGAATCCAAAGAACATCCAACTGACAACAGATGCCAAATATCCGCCTCGGGAAAAGAGAAACATCAGACAAAAATAGTTGAAAGCTGTAGTCGCCAAAAACAGCATTTTTCGTCGAAAGTTATCGTCTATCATTAATAATGCAAGAATTACGGCGGTGTGTTGAGCATAAAAAACAGCCAGCTCGTTCGGTCCCAAATAGGTAAATGTGCCGGCAATGCGAAGGCTATCGTTATAACTGGAATGATCTTTCGATGAAAAGTTACTGTAAAAATTTCGATCCATAAATAACATGGACAAAGCCATTAAAATCAACAAATATTGGATATGCTTTTTTTCTTTGATGTTGTTAACCACAATAAAATACAGCAATGGCAACATCACAAAATTTTTCCATGTGATGAATCGGGGATTTCCTGCGGTAATTGGGTTGCCAGTTCCGAGAAACGATGAACCCCGCCACAAAGACAGGTGTGTCCACAACACGATAATGATAATCAAGATTTCTAAAATTCTGCGGTCCAGCGAACCATCGATAGATGTTTCCCGAACCGGCATTATCCGGCTGGTGTAGCCAAGCTTTTTTCGGACAATGGTTCGCCGGTCACCAACATTGCGATCGTAAAACCACCGAATCAGCATTGCCAAACAGAGCAAATCCAGAAAATCTTTCCCGCCGGGAAATTCCACAATACTGTCCAGCAAATTTTGCAATGGCAACAGCGGCACAACAAAGAAAATGCCGATCTCTATCCGGTAAAGCAATGTCAGCAATAGAACGCTAACAAATCCCAGATAGACGATAAACGGTATATATTGTGTTAAACCAATGCCTATTTCCATAAAAAAACTTCACCAACTAAATTCAATATTAACAGCAGTTTTGATTTCGATAATTTATAATTCACACACTTTGGTCAGTCATTTCTCGTATCATCTGACAAATGGTTTTGTGTTTCAAACATTTTAATTTTGTAATTGGTGTGTCCATTCAAAACGCCGTTTTTGGGCTGATAATCCGGTTTTTGAATCAGATAATCCCGATACAAATTCGGCGAACCGGTTTTTGACGCTTCCGCAGCTTTGATGATGTTATACATTTCCCGGGCGGTAACATAATGCAATTGGTATTTTTTACCGTCATTGTATCGGTTTTCCAAATGGCTGAACATTTCATCCGCGGCTTTGCCGATCAGGCTATCGTGATCAATTTCCGGTGCGCCGTGGCAATGCAATTTGATAAAAATCCAATTCGGTTTTCCGGAAACGTGAATATTTGTTTTTACCCAGTGGTCAATTCTGCGCGGCGTGGGCAGGTTGGTGTGATCAATTTCTGCACTTTCGATGCATGGCAACGAGGCAAACGGACGACCGCGCCAACGCACACCTTTGGGACCCT
This sequence comes from Calditrichia bacterium, assembly GCA_020634975.1. Classification (NCBI taxonomy): domain Bacteria; kingdom Pseudomonadati; phylum Calditrichota; class Calditrichia; species Calditrichia bacterium. Next base: position 55,126 of record JACKAQ010000001.1, read on the forward strand.
GAATAATCATCAAATCTCCCCACGGTTTTTTTCCACACTCCACAGGTTCCCCGATATCATGAGATTTGGGTTCAAAGGCAACGCTTTTGGCGTAATAAATGGTGTTTATCATTCGCGGCTGGCAGCGATCCGGTGCGGGATATGTGAAATCCGCATAACACCCGCTCTCCTTAAGAATCATTATTTCGTTGTTTACACCACAATGCTCACCGCCACAACTATTATCCAACGCCCAATTACCGTGAATAAAACCATATTTGCGGTTTCCGTTTTCCGAACCCCAAATACCAAAACGGGCATATTCATCCAGCGTTGCTTCAATTTTCTGGCGTAAACTTTCGTCCGTTTCCGGAAACGGCGGGTGGTGGTTATGGTGCAAATGCAGTTCCACTTCGCCAAAACCTTGTTGGGAAAGTTGAACGATGCGCTCCAAATGATCTGCCTCATGATAGTGCGGCGGATAAAAAAATGTGTGTTGCGGCATCACACCGTCCGCATCCGAATGGCGAGATGCCATTTCGGGATATTTTTCAACCCACGCGGTTACCCGATCTGTGGCTGTCTGTATATCAACGCCACCGTTTCCAGGTTCGTAATGATCCACAACGCTCACCATTATATGAACCGGTTCATCCGGATTAATCGGCGGCGTTTTCGAAAAAACTTGCCGCAAATAACCGGGCAACCAGATATCCAATCCTTTTCGATACATCTTCCCGAACATTAACATTGCTCCTAATTGATTCCGCATTTGGTTCGTAATATGCCAAATTCCTTGAGCAAAAAAAGACAGGCAAATCCTTGAAATTTTTAAATATATCCAAGATCTTTAAGTCGTTGCATTACCAAATCGTCAGCCTGATTTCCTTCATTTTTATCTGTGTTTTTCCGGACAGATAAATTCTGCATCAACAATTCACGCATGGTTTCGCAAACCTCTTTTGCAGATGGAGCTAAATTGTTTTGTTCCGCATGGTCATCTGATAAATCGTATAGCTCCTCAACGCCATCTTCCCAATAGATATATTTGTGCGATTTTATTTTCACCATGCTGAATTTGTGGGTAAACCGTTCCACTTTTTTGGCAAATTCTCCGGAATCTTTCAACCGGTTTTTCACATATTCGGGAATTCGCCCTTCCCATTCCGCGAAAACCGGTCGGTCATCCGCGATTTTCGGTTTACCATTTTTGGGCAGCAGGCTTTTGCCGGGTAAACTGTTCTGCAATGGTTTTTCAATATCCAGCAATTCTAATATTGTCGGAAAAATATCGACATGCTGAACCGGAACTTCGTAAGTCGCCGGTTGATATAGTTCAGGATAGCGTATCATGAACGGAATGTGAACAATTGGCTCGTACAAACTGGAAACGTGCGAATACAATCCGTGCTCGCCAAAATGTTCACCGTGATCGGCGGTGATGATCACGAGGGTATCATTCAAAATATTTCGTTCACGAAGAATATCCAGCGTTTCGCCCATCATGTGATCGACGTATGCGATTTCGCAATCATACATATCGATCAGCGATTGATTTTCTGCATCGGTAACGTTCAGTTCGTCAGTAAAATAAGCCAGCGGATTATCCGCCATTTTTGCCAGTCGCTCAGGATTAATTTCTCCGGAAACACTGCTGCTGAATTTATCGCGGAATGGGCGCGGCGGATTGAGCGGATTGTGCGGCTCAATGTGGTGGACAAACATGTAAAACGGTTCATTTTTGTTGTATTGCGTATCGAGCCATTGGTTGATCAGATAATTGGTTTTCCGGGCACCCTGATCGGTTTTGCCAATCGCTTCCAGCCATTTCCGGTAAATTTTATGACCGCCGCGAACCGCCAGATTTTTGGACGTTACACCTTTCCAGATTTCGTGAAACGTTTGGTGCCCACGTTCCAATCCTACAAATGCACCCACAGCCGGATTGTTCACAAAACCCACAGTGTTATATCCGTGTTTGCTCAGCGTTTGCGCAATGGTGGGAATCCGGGGGCTTAAACTCTTGTAATCAACCGTTTTATGTGCGGAAGGATAAAGTCCCGTAAGCATAGATGCATGTGCCGGCGGCGTCCACACGGCTGTGGAATAAGCATTGTTGAATCGTGCGCCTTCTTCGGCAAATCGATCCAGATTTGGGGTTGTTTTCCGGTGATAGCCGTAACTCGACACATGATCGGCACGGAGCGTATCAATCGAAACTAACAGGATATTCGGCTTTTTCATTTTCCGCAAATCTCCAAAAAGTTTATCGTCCCTGATTTTTTCAATCTATTATTTTTCATTATTTTTTGATTCTATGAACGCACACAAAGCCGGTTTGCCGGTGATTACCAATTACCGCCAGACCGGCAGTGCAGGCATTCATTTCACCCGGAGCCATGAAGGCGCAGGGCTGGTATCATGTTTTAAACAACTGATTTTCATAGCTTTACGCTTTTATTGAGAAGCCCCAAATAATAATTTTGATAATTTTCGATCATCCCTTTCATATCGAATGCACTGATTGCGCGATGGCGGGCATTCTCGCCCATGCTTCGGCGCATTTGGGGATTTTCGTATAATTTGAGAATCGCACCGGTAATTGCGTTTGAATCGCCCGGCGGAATAATGTAGCCGGTTTGCCCATCGAGAACAGCTTCCGCATTTCCGCCGACATCTGTTGCAATGATCGGTAAACCGGACGCCATTTCCTCCAAAACAGCGTTGGAAAAACCCTCGTTGCTGATTGGCGTGAGGCAGGCAACATCAAAAACACTGAGATAATCGCGGATTTCCCGGGCATGCGTGATGCGAACGATATGCTTCAACACCGGATCGTTTTGCACCAATCGCGTCATTTCATCGCGATAAGGTCCCGGTGCACCTAAAGCAATCACTGTCAGCGCCGGTATTTCTTTCGCCAATTGGCGAATCGATTCAAAAAAAATCAGATGTCCTTTTTCCGGGCGGAAATGTGACACATTGCCAATCACAAAATGATCTTTCGGAATGTCCAAATGCTCCCGCTTTGAAAAATCTCCCGGTTTAACCTCCAGCCATTTTTCCAGCTCAATGCCGTTATACAACCGGGTGATACGCTGTTTCTCAATTCCCTCAACCTGCATTCCCTCTTTCACGCGTTCGCAAACAGAAATGTATTCGTGAATAAATTGCTGGCTGATGCGATCGGCTATGCTATACAATCCCGTGCGATACGTTCCCATATCCCGCCGACTGGAAATCACCACCGGCGTCTTTGCCAATCGCGCAATAATACTGGCGTAATTATCCGCCCCCATCCCGAATGTTTGCACGATATCGATATTTTTTTCGCGAATGAACCGGAAAATGTCTAATCCTTTGATCAACGCCGGCGGTGTGTAAATACGTTTCAAAAAAATTGGGACGAAATTGCAGCCAAACTGGGTGAAAAAACGGTGGATAAATTCAACATCACCGTTCAACGCAATCAGGTGACATTGGAATTTGTCGTGATCCAGATATTTGACCAGCTGGTGCAAATGCCTTTCCGTGCCGCCAAACTCGTGCAGCCAATCGATCACAAAAAGGATGTTTATTTTTCCCCGATCAACATTATTAAAATTCGAAATAATGTGCTGTTGGCTGATTTGTTCTGTTTTTGAAGTCATATTTTATTTTCTACTTTTTGAATCATCATCAATGATTTGCGAAAAAATTCCATTTATTGATTAAGCCAGCGGCGATGAACATACGCGATAAATCCCGCCAAAACCAATCGAGATGCCAGCAATGCCTTGCAAAATTCGCCGTTGGCTTTGGTGATCAACGGTTCACAAATGCTCAGTCGTTTCAGCGTGAATAAATCCTGATTAATTTTGTTGACGTCCTCTGCAACTACACATGCGCTGCTGTAATTGGCGTTTTCGACCATATCGCGGATTTCCGGAGACCAGCGACCGGCGGGATATGCAAAATGCCGGATTTTGGTGCTCAGCAATCGTTCCAGCGCTATTTTGGAATCCTGAATTTCCGCAATTGCCTCCTCTGTGGGAACAGTATCCAAAAAGCAGTGGCTTTTGGTGTGCGACCCGATTTCTCCACCGCTTTGGAGCATCTCATGAATTTCCGGCAAGTTGACAACGCTGCGATTTTGGTTATCCATCGCAGATTCTTTGTGCACATTTTGGGCAATCGTATTAACAATTTGCAGTCGCGTTGCGGGTGGAAAATCCCCGAGTTTATCGATCAAATGGATCACCATTTCCGATTTATCGGATGATTCCGCTTTCGCAGTCACGATGAGCGATTGCATCTCCGGATGCACATCCGCCGCCTGCTCCAGACTCGCGATGATTTGCGCACTGCTCATTTCTGAACAGCTGTGATACAGGCGATCCCACCAAAAATCCACTCCGCCGTTGAAAATATTTGCGGGCAAAAACATCGTGAACGGTATCCGGTGTTTCTGCAAAACGGGAAACGCGTTGATGTAACAATCGCGATAACCGTCGTCAAACGTAATAATCAGCGGATTGGGCGGGAGCGGCCGGGCATTTGTTTTCAGTGAAGAATATTCGCTAAGTGAAATAATATCATAGTTTTTCATCAAAAACGAAATGGTTTTTTCGAAAGATTCCGGCGTGACGTAAAGGGTTGGCAAACCGTCTTCCACCGCGTGATCGCCCACCCGGTGAAATGTGATAATCGTAATCCGCTGCCCCAAAAAAGCCTGCAGCCATCTGGCAATTGTCAACAAACCGGAATAATAAAGGATGTAACTAACAAAAACTTTTATCATGAAAATTTCCCTGAACAGACCTCCCGGTCTTTTAAGAATGATTTTCGAATTCCGTAAATGTGATGGTTTTTCCGTTTATTTTGGTACCATTAGTGCCGTTCTTTACCTGCGGCACAGCTTTCTTCCCATTCGGTTGATCATTCGGCGTGTAATTGTACTCGGGAACGATATCTTTCAATTTGCAGGCAACTTCCGCTGTTGGAATCGTATAATCCAGAAGTTCCAGCGCGTTTATTTTTGTGTTGATCTGATCCACAGAATACACGTAGTTGGAGCGCAGCGTTTTGATGCTCGAATGCGAAGTTGCCACCGATTCCTCATGAACGCTGATGAGCTCCTCAAATAATTTTTCGCCGGGACGCAAACCAACCACTTCGATGGGAATATCATCAAACGGTTTGAAGCCAGCTTGGGTAATCAGCTCAGTTGCCATCTCCATAATTCTTATGGATTTACCCATTTCCAGAATAAAAATTTCCCCGGTTTTTCCCATGGTAAACGCCTGCAAAATGAGCTGCACAGCTTCGGAAATGCTCATAAAAAAACGCTCCACATCCGGGTGAGTGATCGTGACGGGACCGCCTTTTTCGATCTGTTTCCGGAAGATCGGAATCACGCTGCCGTTGCTATTCAACACATTTCCAAACCGAACTGTAACAAAGCGCGTTTTGCTAATTTGACCCAACGCCTGAACGTAAAGCTCGGCAACACGTTTGGTTACACCCATAATGCTGGTCGGGTTGACCGCTTTATCGGTAGATACCATCACGAAGTTGTTGACGCCATATTTGTCCGATAAATTGGCAAGATTTCGCGTGCCGAAAATATTGTTCCAAATGGCTTCCTCACTGTTCGTTTCGCTGAGCGGCACATGTTTGTGCGCGGCGGCGTGAAACACCACTTCCGGTTTAAATTCCAGAAAAACACGCTCCAGCTTTTCAACGTTGGTGATGGTTGTGAGGCTGCTGTGCAACACCAGATTGGGAAATTGCGACGCCAGTTCCATCTGAATTTCGTGCAGATAATTTTCGTTTTTATCAATGAGCAGCAAATATGCCGGTTGGAATTCGGCGATCTGCCGGCAAAGTTCGGAGCCGATAGAGCCGCCGGCGCCGGTAACCAACACTTTTCGTCCGCGCAAATTTTGTTTGATGGCCGATAAATCCAACTCAACCGGCTTTCGTCCGAACAGGTCGGATATTTCCACGTCACGAAATTTGGAGAGATGGACGGAACCACTCAACAAATCGTTCACAGCCGGAACAATCCGGTGGCGCAAATTGGCTTCTTTGCAATATTTGATGATGCGCTTCATCTCATCGGAAGATAATTCCGGTTCGGCAATCAACACTTCATCGACCCGAAAAATGGCTGCCAGTTGCGGAATATCTTCTCGCGCACCGAGCACTTTGTATCCGTGAACCGTTCGGGCGTGCATTTTTACGTCATCGGTTACAAAACCGACCACATCGTATTTATCCCGGCCGTTGATGTCCAGCATTTTCAGCAGCATCACGCCAACCTCGCCGGTACCGATGATCAGCACGTTGGTTCTGCGGCGCGGCGGCACCCGAAAAGTTTCATCGAAAAAGCGGAAAAGCAAACGCGATCCACCGATTAATGAAATACTCAACATCCAGTCGATCAAAAATACTGAGCGCGAATGCGTAACCATCCCCAACAGAGAAAACACTGCAACTATCACTATTGCGCTGGTTGAACAAGCTGTTATGATATTTACTAAATCCCGAATGTTGACGTATTTCCACAAATTTTTGTAAATGCCAAAATAGTAAAATGCCACAACCCGCAAAAAAATCACCAATGGCAACCCGCGGAGAAACAGCTCCCATTCGTTTTGGGGAATTTGCCAATCGAACCGCAACTCGAACGCAATGAGGTACGACAGGCTGAGTAAAATGATATCCATCGGCAAAATAAAATTGTGGCCGCTGGTGTCGCCGCGAACCAGTTGATAAATCGCCCGATGAAATTTCATTTTCATCGAGTGAAAAAACACTTTCATGTCCTTGCCCAATTGCCGGTTTTGGACATATTCGAGTTCTTCTTTTATTTTGGCAGGCAAAATGTATTTTACATAATCATTTCGCAAGCTGCCGCCGCGTTTTTCAGACGAATCGTCATCGTCCCATTCGTTGATGTAGCCATCCGGTCGCCAAATGCCCGGGCGAACCGAAAAAATCAATTTCTGCTCCGGTTGGTAATATTTCAAATATTCCGGTTTTTCCGGTTTTGGGCCAACCAAACTCATATCGCCTTTTAAAACGTTGAATAAAATTGGCCATTTATCAAATTTGAAATACAACATCATTTCCAACATGCTATCCAGTTGGCGGCTGAACGTGCTGTCAGTTTTCTTTTTGAGATTTCTATAAACCTTGAATCTGTATAACTTGAACAGCTTCTCGTTTTTACCGACACGTTTCACACTGTTAAATTCTGCACGGTTTCTGCTGATTTTGACAATCAGGCACAGTGTCAAAAATAATGGTAATAAAAGAACAATTCCGAGCAGCGATACGATTAAATCTGTCAGTTTCTTCAACATTTTTTGCTCCAGTTTCAGCCTTGTGAGTGTTCATAATTCGCGAATGAATCAGCTGAAATAAGTTAAACTTGTACCGTTACCTCTATTTCTGACTCCAAAACATCACCAACTTGAATTTTGTATGTTTTCACAAAATCACGCCACCCCAATTCTTCCTCCTCTTCAAAACTGAGACGATGCAATGTTAGCAACTCCATTTTACCGGTCATCACCACAACACCATCGGAAACGCCAAGCACTGTTCCCGGCTCGATGTTTTCCCAATTGCTGATATGCGATTTCAGGTGCGGGTAATGCGCAATCCGCGCCTCCCAAATAAATAACTTGCGTCCGCGCAAATACGAAAACGCACCCGGATACGGATGGGTCAAAGCCCGCACAAAATTGAACAAATCGAGTGCACCTTTTTGCCAGTCCACAATGCCATCTTCGGGACGGCGTTTGGGCATTTCAGTTGCTTCCGCGTCATTTTGTTGAATAGACGGCAAATTTCCGGCGTTTACCGCATCGAGAATTTCAACAATCATTTCTCGCCCAGCTCTTGCAACTTTGTGATATACGGTTTGGCAAGTATCCGCCATCGAAATGGGAAATCCTTTTTGCGCAACCATTTTCCCGGTGTCCACGCCTTCGTTAAGTTGCATGGCTGTGTTGCCGGTTTCCTTTTCGTTGTGGATAATCACCCAGTTTACCGGTGCACGTCCGCGAAATCGCGGCAGCAGTGATGCATGCATCCCGATGCAACCGAAACGCGGAATTTCCAGAATTTCCGCGCTGACTAATCGCGTCCAGCCGATGACAAAAATGATGTCCGGTTTCAGCTCGCGCATTTGGGCAACCGCATCCGGATTGTTGGTGCTTTTCACGCGAAATAACGGAATGTTGTGTTCGATCGAAATTTCCTCAAAATCCACCGCGCCGGATGTTTTCAGCGCGATTTCTTCGGTGAATGTAAAAATGCCAACCACGTTTCCGCCGTAATTGATGATTTCCTGCAAACATTCCCGGCCTTCTTCCACCGCCCCAACAAATGCGATCCGGATATTTTTTTGATTCTTTAACATATTAATTATCCTTTATTTACAACACGCTGCGAACCAGTTGAAAAGCCTCTGCCGCACGAACGCCAACCCGGGCGCCCCAATCTTTTGCCCGAATTTCTATGCCTTCCGGCGAGCGCGGATGCGGATATTCCCGCACTTCCGACCGATACTGGCTGAACGCTTCCACTTTTTTCGCGATGGTTTCTGTTACATCGTAAAATGTATTGGGCGTAAACCGGGAATAGAATTCCGTTGCCGCCCATTCTGTCGATGAAATTGTTTCGTAAGTATAAACCGAATGCACGTTGCTGCCGGGCAGCGGACGCGTTGCAACCATTGTTGCCTCAAAAATCACCCGGTGATCTTTGTTGATATCACCGCCGTGATGCGTAAACACCACTTCAGGTTGCAGATCGGCCAGCACTTTTTCGATGGTTTGGGCCATTTCCAGCGCGGTGAATGTATCCAGTTTTTGATCGGGTAATCCCACAAAAACCGGCGGTTCGATACCCAGTATTTGCGCGCTTTGTCGTGCCCAATTTTCAAGATTTTCCTGCATTTCCGCAGCGTAACGAACGGTTGCATTTTCGCAAAGGATCACCGGTGTAACGCTGTGCCCTTCTTTTGCGAAACGGGCAGCAGCGGCACCGCAGCCCAAAACCTCGTCATCCGGATGTGCAGCTAATATCAATATTTTCATTTATTTACCTTAAAAATATCACTAACAACGATTGCCACGGCCGCTAAACAGCGCCGGAAATGTTTTTAACAAAATGTGAATATCCTGGCTGAGCGAGAAGTTGTCCACATAGCGGACTTCGAACGCCAGCTTTTTGTCGATCGGTAAATCGTCCCGTCCGTTCACCTGCGATAACCCGGTGATGCCGGGCTTGACAGCCAGCGCACGCAGTTGTTCGGCAGAATACGTTTTCACGATTTCCGGAATTTCCGGACGCGGACCGATCAGGCTCATTTCGCCTTTCAAAACGTTGATGAGTTGCGGCAATTCATCCATACTTGTGCGACGTAAAATGCTGCCCAACCGGGTAATTCGCGGATCGCTTTTTGCGGTTAATCCGGGACCGATTTTGTCCGCATTGTTCACCATTGTCCGGAATTTGATCATTTTGAACAAACGCCCATTCAGTCCGACACGCGTATGCGAAAAAAATGCGGCGCCCTCGCTTTCCAGCTTTACCGCGATAGCCAGCACCACAAAAAGCGGGGAAAGCAGCAGCAAAGCGACGCTGGCAATAATCCGGTCGATCACATTTTTTGCCAATGAATAGGGTGCATTCGCCTGCGCAACGGCGAAGTCTGTCATTTCCATCAATTTGCCTCCTCTGAGCAAATGAACGGCTTCCGAATGATTGGTTGATTGCGACACATTATCCTTTGTCAAGTATTAATGTTACTTACGATGACTCTCCGCAATTTGGCGAATGGTGTCAACGATATAAACTAACTGTTCATCGCTCATCCGCGGATAAAGGGGAATGGAAATAATTCGCTCATAAACATCCATTGATTTGGGGAAATCGTCCGGCTGATAACCGTATTTTTTGAAATAATACGGCTGCAAATGCAGCGGGATAAAATGCACGCTGGTGCCCACATTTTCCGCTTTCAGCAACTCGATAAATTCGTTGCGCCCGATGGTCAGTTGATCAGGATCGATCATCATCACAAACAAATGCCAGCAATTGTATTCGCCGGTACCGCGCAATTGATCAAAATATCGGGCATAATATTCCGGAAAACGAATGCCCGGCACATCTTTCAGCGCATTAAAATAACGTTCGGCAAGTGCTTCCCGACGTTCGTTGAATGCATCGAGCTGTTTGAGCTGCTGCAATCCCAGCGCAGCTTGCAGATCTGTAAAATTGTATTTGTACCCAAGTTCGTGAATTTCGTAAAACCACTGACCTTCGCTGCTATAGCGTTTCCACGCATCTTTCGAAATACCGTGCAAACTGAGCACCCGCAGCCGGTTGGCCAGCTCGTCGTCATCGGTGGTGATTGCGCCACCTTCGCCGGTAGTCATGTTTTTGGTGGGATAAAAACTGAATGCCGCAGCTCGCCCCATCCCGCCTATTTTTTTACCGCGATACATCGTTCCGATGGCGTGCGCTGCATCCTCGATAACATGCAATCCGTGCCGTTCGGCAATTTCGTAAATTGCATCCAGATTGCAGGGAATACCGCCATAATGAACCGGCATGATGGCTTTGGTTCTCGGCGTGATTGCCGCTTCAATTTTTAACGGATCGATGTTAAAATCATGGGGATCGATATCCACAAAAACGGGCTTAACCCCAAGATATTCACATACTTCTGCGGTTGCCACAAATGTCATCGGCGTGGTGATCACTTCATCACCGCATTCAATATTGTAAGCACGCAACAGCAGGTGAAGCGCCGCCGTGCAGGAACTTACGGCAATCGCATGTTTGCTGCCGACATATTCGGCAAGCTCATTTTCAAACCGGATGGTTTTTGGTCCTTTGGTCAACCAGTCCGATTTTAGTGTGTCTACAATTTCCGCAATTTCCGCATCGGAAATACTGTGCTGGCAGTACGGTATAAATTCGGTAGCTTTTTTCCGTTCAGTGTTTAGCATCGTCGCCATATTGTGTTGTTTTTCCTGACGTTATAACAAGTTGTTAATTGCCATTTGGCGTATATTTGTATCCGTAATAGCGATAATCATATTGATACGGCATCACATTTTGCATGTTGTTCATCACCAAACCGGTAACCTGCACGTTCACATCCGCAAACATATCGATCGCCCGCTTGACAATGCTGCGCGGCGTATGACCAGCTTTGAGCACCAATACGATGTGATCAACCAGCTTTGCCAAAATCAACGGATCGCTGACCGGAATTACCGGCGGCGAATCGATGATAATATTGTGGAAATATGTGCCCATCCCTTTGAGGAACACTTTGATTTTGTCCGATTTGAGCAGCTCGTTCGGGTCAACATCGGTTTTCCCGCTGGTGAGCAGCGCAAGATTTGGCACTGATGTTTGCTTCAGGCAGTTGCGGATTGTCAGATTGAGGTTGAGCACATCAACCAACCCTTTTTCCCGACGAACCTGAAAAATATTGTGCAACGTCGGGCGACGCACATCAAAATCGATCAGCAGTGTCGGCGTGTTCAATTTGTAAGCTGTTGAACGGGCGATCAACGCTGCAATGGTACTTTTGCCTTCGCCAGTCAGCGCGCTGGAAACGAGGGTAATGCGGGTGCGTTTGCCGTTGCTCAGCGAATCCAGTTTGGCAACCAGCCGTTCGATTTCTGCATTCCCCGGGGAATCCGAATATGAAAAATTTTTGAATGTATTATTGTTCATCGTTTTAATTCTCCCACCCGTTGACCGGATTCCGCAGCTTTTTTCCGGGCTTCCGTCAGGTTTATTTTTTGGTCAGTATTATTGCGATCTTTGATCTGGTCTTTTTCAAGATATGGCAGCACACACAACACCGGCAGATTGAAAAATTCTTCTGTTTCTTCCACAGTTTGCAGCGTGCCGTCAAAATATTCCCGCACATAAACCGCCACAAATCCCAATACCATGGAAACCACCATTGTGATCAGCGCCAACATATTTTTTCCGGAGCTATCCGGCTCCAGCGGTTTGGTCGGCGGTTCGATAATTGAAATGCGGCTGGCGGCATTGGCGCGTTGCATCGCTTCTTCAATTTGCGTGCCCTGCGCCTGTTGCAGCAGCAGATTGTAAATATCGCGGTTCAACCCGACTTCTTCTTCCAGTTTTTCCAATGCAGATTCCTGCGATTGATTGAGCGTCGTCTGCTGACGGGAAGAATTCAGCACATCATTAAGCGCGGTAATGCGTTTTTCGGAAATCTGTAAATCCAGTAATGCCAATGCTTTATTTGCCATTGACGAAAGAATTCCAGGATCTGCTGATGCATATTGACGAGTGTAATATTTTTCAAATTCCGAACGCAAGTTTTCCCGATCCATGTTGATAGAACGGCTAACCCGCATCAGTTCCGCACTTCCCGGCGCAAATCTTTTGAGCAACTGCGCTTCTTCATTAATTTTCTGGTTGATACCCACTATTTGTGTGTTTATCGAAAGGCTGACCGGAATGTTGTTGCCAAGGTTATAGCTCCGCAACAGATCGTTGAGGCGCATCAGATCGTCACGTTTTTCCCGCATCGTCAATTCGGATGTAACGATCGCATCGCGAATGCGCTGTGTGGATTCAGGTGTAAGTAATTCCTCCGAGGCCTGGTTTCCCAACACATTGCGGCGGTAGCTATTATAACGGCTTTCCGATTCTTTCAGTTTTTGCTGAAATTCTTCGATTTGCTCTACACTGAATTTGAGTGCACTCTGAATGTTGGATACTTCTTTTTCCAAAAAATCTTCGCGGAAATACTCGATCAGTGTTTTAACAATCAAATGCGCAACTTCCGAATTATTGGCTTGCGCACGAATTTCAACCATGTTTTCCTGATATTGTTTTACGCTGATTTTTTCGCGTAATTTCTTAATTAACAGGAAGTTAACAATTTCATCCAGCGTTTTGTCCGGCAAGTTTTCCTGCATTGCCAGCGCCTCGGAAATAACGGCTTCGTTTTTGTCCAGCCCCACCGTTTTGATGGTGTGGGTCAGGTAATCTGAACTGAGTATTTGCTTTTTCCAGTCACGATAGCCATCCACACCCAAAACACCGGGTAGCAGCTTGCTCAACTGAGAAGGCAAACGACTGGAGTGAATCTGAATAATCGAATAGGACTCGTAAGTGCCTTCCTTAAAAAGAATGGATGACACGCCCAGCGCCATAACCAGCAAAAACGGAACTAAAAAGAACCATTTCCGCCGGAAAAAGATTTTCAGATAATCACGCCATTCAAAATTATTTCGCGAATCAAAAATATTCATCTTGTCACCAAAATTGCTGTAGTTGCGATTGCGCCAGTTATAAGTGATGAAATAATGGCGGTTACCAATTGAGAGGGTCGATTCTCCGGGATGTAAAGCGTGCTGCCCTGCCGGAGCATCGGCACCGGCCGCGTGCCGGGATTGGTCAAATAATCTTTAAGATTCAATTTTACGATGCGGGTATTTCCGTTTTCGACAACAACATAAGTTGTTTTTTTCAAATTGGCATCTGCTGTTGGGCCGCCGGCTCTCCCGATAGCTTCCAACAAATTTAAGTTTTCTTCGAACCGTTGCGGACCGGGCGTTTGAACAGCCCCAACAATAAAAACTTCTGCCTTTTCTGTCAGCGGTGATGGCGTGTTTTCGCCGGTCGGTGTAAGTCCGTTTATATTGATGGTATCACGCGGGCGAATTTTCGGCAATTCCGCTAACTTGCCGTTTTGCAAGGCATACGCCAAATTCACCGTCAACACCTGACCGTTTCCATCGTTCCGGACAATTGAAATATTATCCAATGTTGCCGATTGGTTTGGTCCACCCGCTTCCAAAATGATATTCCACAGATTCGGAATTTCTTCAAATGAAAATTTGCCGGGCTGCAATACGTTTCCGGTTACGTAAACAACATTTTGTCCGTATTCCACCACCGCAATATTGAGCTGATTGACCAGTTTGTTATAAATCGCCATTTTCGAAACGATGGTGCTGCGTACTTCACTGATAATCAGACCGGCAACATTAATTCTGCCAATAATCGGCAATTCGATATCGCCATCGCGGCTGACCGTGCTGATCGTATTCATCTCCGGATATTCCCAAAATGAAATATTCAACCGGTCGCCTTTTTGCACCCGGTACGAAGCACTTTGCCCAAAAACAGCTATTGACAAAAGCATAACCAAAATCAGAACTCCGCTGACTTTGCCATTCCTTTGAAAAATTGTCGGATTAACCCAATTCATCTATCCCATCCCTGAGTTTTGTGATTTATGCATACCCATTTCATTAATTTCACTGTTCATTTATTTTTCGATTTACGTTTTAATATTTTTGTGTGTCGGTACGCTTTGATTTCAGTAACCATACCCATCAGAAAATCGATAAGCTGTTCTGTTAAACCAATAAATTGATGTCGCATACTATCTTGATATAGAAAGTAAAAGTTCGGATTGATAACCGAAGGCGAGTGAGGAAGTATGTTTGAAGCACTGTGTCTTATAGTTCCGGTATTGCCTTTCACAGTCTTAAGTCGTTGATAAATAATGTTTTCCATACACTTCATGCTACCTAATCCTTTAGGGTTTAATTGCAAAAACAAATATTCTGCGAAAAGATATCGCAAAAAATGCATCCACTTTTTAACGAATTGAATAATGACCGGGTGGTAAAATTGAGCAGAATTCAGCAACATTATCGACGAACAAATGCCCTGCACACCCAATCATTTAAAGCCCCCTTACGTCAAAAACCCACATCTTACCAGATGTAATTTCCCCTGTTTGACCGAAAGCAGAGCAGGCTTTATCGCTGAATATCCCCTAAAGGTAAGATCTAACTTAAACCTTATTTGATTAAAGAGATATAGTAGAAGCGACTTTTGTTTCGTAAAACTTTTACAACAACAGCCGAAACTATTCCTACTCACTTTGGATTTTCCTCTATAGTTACCATAAACAATTGATTAAATGAACTGCTATAAACACAGGTCAAGCTCATTTATTTATTACTGTCGATTCAACATCGGACTTATTGGACGCCTCTTTTCCCGATCTGAACAGCCGGATCAACGCGAGAATTTCTTTGGTTTCAGCGCTCACAGAATTGATCAGGCGCTCCAAAAGCAAACGCTGAGATAAATAGCGCTTTGCAAAAAACGGCTGCTGGAACCGCTTTGAAATCGTAAATATCATAACAGCAAACACAATTTGAACAGATAGCAACGGCAAAAACCACCAACGCAATAGCACATCGATTTTTAAACCAACCACCAAAAACAACAACGGAAAAAATGTTTGAACCAACCGGTTTACCAAAGATTCGGTTTGCCGCAAGTTGCCGCCGGAAATCTGGCGAGTTAATTGCCACGGAAAATTGCCCACTAATGCGATTGCTTTTGGCTTACTGAGCTGTCCAGCACCTTTGAAAGCATCCGTTAAAAAAGACCAAACCTGACTTGTTAACACCACTGCAACCAACATTCCCCATCCAACCAACTCCGTAAAATGGATTGTTAAATTTTGCAATAATGGAATTTGCACATTTTCCACACCCGAATAAGCCAATAAAAACGCAACAATGGCAATGCTCATTGCAACGCCGTTAAATTTTCGTGCGCGAGTGAGCATTCGCGTGATTGCGCGGGCATGCCCCACCGGCAATTCGCCCGGAGCGGGATCGCTTGAAACGATTGCGCCATTTTCCGATATTTCATTCCAAATTCCGTTGATTCCCAATCGAACACCGGATATGTTCCGGCTGCAAAGAGTAATTTCATCAATTTCAGCATCGCTGATTAAGGCATCACTAAAATCGGAATGATCCAGTTGGGTTTGCTGCAAATTAGCGAACCGCAAATCTGCTTTCAGGAATTTTACATGTTGAAAATTGGCACCGGCGCAATTGGCACGCTGCAAACACACATCACTAAAATTGGCTTTGGAAGCATTTATTTTGCTCAAATTTGCACCGCGAAAATTGGCACCATCAGCATTCGCTCGGGCGAGTGTTGCGCTGGATAAATCTGCGCCGGAAAACAACACAGCTTCCAGATTAGCAGAATGCAAATTTGCTTTCGATAAATTGGTGCGGCTAAAATCTGCACCAGTAAGTTTTGTATTCCTGAAATTGGTGTTGCGCAACACGCTCTCCCGAAAATCTACACCCGTAATATTTTCCGCCTGACTGAAATCCACTCCGCGCAAAAATGCGTTGCGAATTTCAGCTTGTGCCAAATTTGCGTATTGAATATCCGCGCCCAACCAAAACGTATGATTGAGCAATGCACCGCGCAAATCTGCTGAAACCAGGCTTGCTTTCCCCAATTCTGCTTTATTTAAATTTGCCTGTTCCAAATTTGCTTCATTCAGTATTGCTTCAGTTAAGTTGGCGCCAACACATGTTGCCTCGCGTAAATTCGCTCGCAAAAAATTTGCCCGCACCAAAAAAGCATC
The DNA here is from genome assembly GCA_020634975.1 of Calditrichia bacterium. NCBI lineage: Bacteria > Pseudomonadati > Calditrichota > Calditrichia > Calditrichia bacterium. The sequence goes on from JACKAQ010000001.1 coordinate 71,588, forward strand.
GCTGAAATCGGCTTTTTCGAGATTCGCTTTTCGGAAACTGGCGGATCGCAAAAACGCTTTTTGGAAATTGACATTTCGTAAATCATACCCGTCAAAATCTACTTCGCGCAAAAAGGATTTTGATAAATCGGCAAAATTCATTTGCGCGCAGCTAAAATTCGCCCCGGTTAAAAAAGCACCGGAGAACACGGCATATTGCAGATTCGCATTCGCCAGATTTGCATCACCCAAATTTGCCCCGTTTAATCTGGCATGCGCCAAATTCGCAAAGGACAGAGTGGCATAAGTTAAATTCGCTTTATCGAGATTTGCTTTTTGGAGATCGGCGCTGTGTAAATCCGCACCGCGCAAATTGGCTTCGCGCAAATCGGTTTTAGCCAAATTTGCACATCGCAAATTGATTTCGTGAAGATCGAAACCGCGGAGGGAATAGCCAGATAGATCGGCATTTCGGAGGTCGGGCGATATTTCAGGAAACTGTTTCCGCCAATGATTCCACTCCCGGGAACCATTTTGCAGCAATAATATGTGAGCTTGGTTAGCCATTATCTCCTTCCCTGGACATTCGGCTTTTTTTAATTTCACATCACACTTAACAGAACACCTGAAACTACCAAATTTGCGATGGCGACACTGTGAACTGTTTCACAGTCTGATAATTCAAAAATATAATACACCGCAGATTAAATTATCGTTGAAAAGCAATATCGCTTGAACCTTAATTTAAACATTACGTACATTAACTTTCGGTAAAACCAGTTATTTCGGACTTTCAGGATACGGCTTATGCAGGTTACAACAGATATTTTTATCATCACCAGTGATTGGCAAGATGCCGGAAATCGCCATATTCTGCAATATTTTGGCGTTTGCCGGGATGGCAGCCTGGTGGAAATAACTATCGACACCGAAAAACCGGTTTTTTTTGTCCCTCGCGATTCACAATTACCAGCCTTCCCCTTTCCCATTCAACAGCGACAATTACAACTTAGCAACTTTGATCAAAAAGTTGTGGACGGGCTGTATTTTCGCACACAGCGGGAATGCCGAAAAGCGGAGCAAATCCTCACATCTGCCGGTATTCCCACATATGAGGCGGATATTCGCACAGATCGCCGATACTTGATGGAGCGATTTATCTACGCTCAGGTGACCGTTAGCGGCATCGCCGAATCGGCCGGGCGGCGACTGCGATTTCACAACCCGAAACTAACGCCTTGCCAGGTCACCCCTAAATTAGTGGTTGCATCGATAGATATCGAAACAGGCGTTGATTCCGGACGGCTGTATTCCATTGCCATGCACATTTCCGGCAACACGAACGAGTTGAAAAAAGTGCTCATGGTTTCCCCGAAACCACTCGACTGCCCGGATTATCTGGAATTCTGCCCGGATGAACGCACGATGCTCCTCCGGTTTTTCGAACTGTTCCGGCAAAGTGATCCGGATATTATCATTGGCTGGAACGTTATCGGATTTGATCTATCCTTTTTGGAGAACAAATGCCGGGAATACGGACTTTCGCTGGATATCGCCCGGAGCAAAACGCCGGTGCACATTCGCCGCCGCCAAAAAAGCGGGTTGATGGCGATCGATATTTCCGGTCGCGTAGTGCTGGACGGCCCGCCGATGCTGCGCTCTATCTTTTACAGTTTTGTGGATTACAGTCTGGAAACTGTCTCGCAAACGTTGTTGAATCGCGGAAAACAGCTCTCAACCGAGGTCGATAAAATTCGCGAAATTGACCGAATGTTTGCGGAAGACAAAGTTTCGCTGGCAGCCTACAATCTCGAAGATTGCGTGCTTGTCACCGAAATTTTCCAAAAACTCGGGCTGATCGAGCTGCAAATTCGCCGCTCTCAAATCACCGGATTATTGTTAAAAGATGTGGGAATTTCAACTGCGGAATTTGATCACATTTATTTGCCGCGACTCCATCGGCGCGGATTTGTTGCGCCCAACAAATCGGATGTTCAGCAAATGGAGCACACCGCCGGCGGCTACGTAATGGACCCGATTATCGGGATTCACGAACACGTTATTTTGCTGGATTTCAAAAGCCTGTATCCTTCGCTGATGCAAACATTTCATATCGAACCACTGTCAAAAATTTTAAACGATGTTAATCCGTTGGTTACGCCGAGTGGACATCAATTTTCCCGAACGGAACATTTTATGGAGAGTGTTATTTCGGATTTGATGGAGCGCCGCGCAGCCGCCAAAAAAGCAGGTGATACGTATCTTCAACACGCCATTAAAATTTTGATGAACAGCTTTTACGGCGTCATGGGATCGGATGCCAGCCGGTTTTACGATCCGGTTTTGCCCACTGCCGTCACCAAAACGGCTCGCTGGCTCCTCATCGGCAGCAAAAATTTTCTGGAAGAAAAAGGATATCAGGTGCTTTACGGCGATACGGATTCGCTTTTCGTAAAAATTCCGCCCGAAAAAATGATCGACCCGGAAATTTTGGGAAACGAGCTGGCAGTAGAATTGAATACCTACTGGCAATCGCGGATTTCGGAAATGTCGCTAAAATCATACATGGAAATTGAATTCGAAAAATATTACCGAAAATTTGTGCTGCCGATGGCTCGCGGAAAAACAGGCGGTGCCCGCAAACGATACGCCGGATTGCGCATCCAGAAATCCGTTGAAAAACTGGAATTTGTGGGCATGGAATATGTCCGGACAGACTGGACACCGTTGGCGAAAGATTTTCAGTATCAATTGTATTGGCGGGTGCTGAAAGAAATGCCGGTCACCCAGTGGCTGCGGGAATATTTGCGCGATTTGCGCAGCGGCAAAAAAAATGAGCTATTGATTTATCACAAACGATTGCGAAAACACGCGGACGAATACTCCAAAAACGCCACGCCACAGGTTCGCGCTGCGCGTATTTTGATGGCAGAAAAACTGTTTCGGGATGTTCGAACCGTTCGATACGTGATGAGCCGGCACGGGGCTGTTCCGGTGGAAACCGGTCCGCATGACATCGATTATATGCATTATATTCAAAAACAACTTCGTCCCATCGCAGATTCGCTGCTGATTTTGCAGGGCAAATCGTTTGAAGAACTTTGTCAGGATGCTCAACTATCTTTATTTGATGATCCGGATTTCAAAATTTAACGGGCGTTTCAACGCAAACAAAACATCCCACCGGAATGCTTTCAAAAAATACCCAAAATTTTTACTAATTTCCCATTAGCAAGCATCGATAGTATAAATCAACAGCTGTAAAATTTTTCAAGAGATCATCTCGTTCGGCTCTCTCCATAAAAATCCTACCCTAAACTTTTTTGATACAGCCGGACGAGATCTCTTTTTTTTGGCAATGAATCACATTCAAAACACACAGTTACACAATTTGCGCAACTTTGGCGAAATCCGGATGATCACCGATGTGGTTGAATTTATGGGTCCACAAAACCGATTCGCCTTTCACCAAAAAAAGCCCCGGCATCACCATCGGATCGCCGACAGGCTTGCCAATGGTGTGTCCTTTTGCGGTTGCACGAATGCTGCAGGCAACCGACATCGGCGAAAAAATTTCCATGATTCCACCGCGTTTAATGCCGAAACCGTGGTAAAAATGTAACGGGATATCGGAGACTGCCCGAGCCTCCGGCCAGTATCGGTCGAAGAAAGATTGTCCGTCTTCCACAGTGCCCTGATAAAAAAAGAGCACATCGGGATAGTCCGGATTTTTTTCCGCTGCTTTGCGGATATCTTCAACCGTTTCCCGGCAGAACAGTCAGCCAAAGTGCCGTAAAAAAACCAGCAACACCGGTTCGTCGCCAAGCTGGTCGGCAAATGTTCCCGGTTTCAGGTTTATTCCGTTGACTTCTGAATTCAGTAATTTCGCATCAATGTTGTTCATTTTTTTCTCAAAAAGGTTATGATTGTGTTAGCGTTTTTATCGTTTCCAACACTTCGGCGGCATGACCTTCCGGCTTAACTTTTTCCCAACCTTGGCGAACGATGCCATTCGGATCAATTAAAACGGTCGATCGCACGACACCCATATATCTGTTGCCAAACATCGATTTTTCCTGCCAAACGCCATATTTTTCCAGCATTTCGTGGCTTTCATCGCTCAACAACATCACTTTGAGATCGTATTTTTTGATGAAATTGGTATGCTTCCGGCAACTATCTGGGCTAACGCCGATCACAACGGCGTTTAATGTTGCGAAATCCGGAAGCGCCGCGCTGAACTCTTGTGCTTCGAGCGTGCATCCTGACGTGTTATCTTTGGGATAAAAATACAGCACCACCCATTTGCCGCTAAAATCAGACAGCTGGACGGGCGAATTGTTCGCATCCGGTATGGTGAACGCAGGTGCCGGCTGATTAATTTTGGGCAGAAATTCCATGGTAAACCTCCTCAGAATCATAGTTTGATAATAAACACCAGAACTCAAACTATCGTTGGAAACCAACGATGTCAAGCCATTTCAAAAGTGAGCATTTTCGTTTGGAACCGTTAGCGAATAGCCAATTTTCCTTTGACATTTTGTTCATTTTGACATACATTATTTTTCCGATTTTTGAAACAATCTAAAAGCAATTTTACTTTTTTTCCTGACTGACAGCTCCCATTTACAACGCATGCATTCAGTCAAAAATTGAACACTAACCAAATAACCGGCACTTACGTAATCCAATATGAATCGTGAAAATTTGTTCAAAACACTCATAGAAGATAAATTAACGTACAGCAACTTAATTGATTCTGCATCGGAAGGCATTATCATTACAGATGCTAAAGGTGCAATAATATTGGTTAATCGTCGCGCTGGCGAAATGTTCGGTTATTCACAAAATGAGCTGATTGGCAAATCCCTGGAAATTTTAATACCGCAGCGGTTTCGCAATCACCACGAATCGCATCGCACAAACTACCTGAAATCGCCTAGCCGCCGAATAATGGGTGTCGGGCGTGATTTGGTGGGTTTGCGAAAAGACAAATCGGAATTTCCCATTGAAGCCAGCCTCAGCCCGATCAAAACGGACGAAGGCGTTTTTGTCCTCAGTTTTATTATTGATATCACCCTTCGCAAAGAAACCGAAAAAGCGCTTGAGCGCGAAAAAATCCGTATTCAGGAATATCTGGATATCGCAGGTGTTATTTTGATGGTTATCAATAAAGATGAAACCATCGGAATGATCAATAAACGCGGCTGCGCAATTGTCGGATATGACGAAAAAGAGTTGATCGGACAAAACTGGTTTGACAAATGTATTCCGGAAAACAAACGGGATTTTATCCGAAATCACTACCGGAAAATATTAACCGATAACCGGGCGACAAATGAATCTTTCGATCATTTAATCAAAACGCGATCCGGTGAAGAGCGGATTATCAGTTGGCGCAACGTGTTGTTAAGAGATGATCATCAGAAAGTTACCGGAATCCTTTGCTCCGGCGAAGACATCACCGAGCAGGTAAAAGCACAAAGGCAGGCAAAATTGCACCAGCAACAGCTTGCCCAGGCAGACAAAATGGCTACTTTGGGCATTCTCGTTTCCGGCGTTGCCCACGAAATAAATAATCCGACCAGTTTTATCATGCTCAATGGTAAAATATTCTCAAAAGTATGGAACGACATCGCGCCGATATTGGAATCGCATTACGAAAACGAGGGCGATTTTGTGATTGCCGGGATGCCGTTCAGCCGGGCATATGAGAAAATTTCTCGCTTAATTGACGGTGTTTCGGAGGGCGCGAAACGCATCGAAAGGATTATTCGCAGCCTGAAAGATTTTGCGAGGCAAGACAGCGGCGAGCTAAACGAAAGCGTAAATATCAACGAAGTTATTGAATCTGCCATCATAATTGTTCATAATTTGATCAAAAAAACAACCGATGATTTTGCATTTATTCCCGGAGAGCAGCTCCCGCAAATTCGCGGTAACTCTCAGCAATTAGAACAAGTTATCATCAATTTATTGACCAACGCCTGTCAATCACTAACCGAAAATCAGCAAAAACTGAACATTACCACAAAATTTCACCCGAAAGATTTAATCGTCAGCATTTGTGTTCGCGATGAAGGCACCGGTATTTCACAGGAAAACCTTGCCCATATTACAGATCCGTTTTTTACCACCAAACAATCATCCGGCGGAACTGGTCTGGGGCTATCAATTTGTTATAATATTGTGAAAACTCATGGCGGTACATTAAATTTCCAATCTGAATTGAATAAAGGAACCAAGGTAACCGTAAAATTGCCCGTTCATCCGGGCGAAAAAACCGGAGATATGACCAAAACTGACGCTTCCGTAACGGCTGAAAAAAGTTAGAAACCATTGACAACATTATGAAAAAACAACCCTATCCGCATCAACCCGTTTTGTTAATTGATGACGAAACCCAGTTTTTGGAAAGCGCCGAATTTACGCTAAATTCCCAGGGCATCGATAACACATACACCTGCTCCGACAGCCGGAAAGCAATCGAAATGATCGCCAGGCTGCGCCCTTCCATCGTATTGTTAGATTTAACCATGCCGTATGTGAAAGGCTGGGAATTGCTGCCGCAAGTCGTTACAGATTTTCCGAACACAACCGTCATCATTTTAACGGCGATCAACGAAGTGGATTTGGCAGTGCGCTGCATGAAAGACGGCGCGTTCGATTACATGATAAAACCGGTTGATGACGTGCGGCTGGTAACCACCATCCGCAAAGCGATCGAGTTACGCAGTGTTCAATTCGAAAACCAGATGTTGAAAGATTACCTGCTATCCGATAAACTGGACGATCCGGACGCTTTTTCCGAAATCATCACCCGCAACAAAACCATGCGCCAGATTTTCCAATACGCCGAAGCCATTGCCCGCAGTCCGCTGCCGGTGCTGGTTACCGGCGAAACCGGTGTGGGAAAAGAATTAATTGCCCGGGCCATTCACAAAGTGAGCAAGCGCCACGGCGAATTTGTTCCGGTGAACGTTGCCGGCGTGGACGACAACCTGTTTTCCGATACGCTGTTCGGGCACAAAAAAGGAGCGTTTACCGGCGCGGATTCCGATCGGAAAGGGTTGATTGAACAGGCATCCCGGGGCACGATATTTTTGGATGAAATTGGTGACCTGGCGATGGAATCACAGGTAAAGCTGCTGCGGCTGCTGCAGGAAGGGCGTTATTATCCGATCGGTTCCGATACACCCAAACCGACAGACGCCCGCGTAATTGTCGCAACCAACGCCGATTTGGAAAAAGCTCAGACAACCGGAAAATTCCGTAAAGATTTATTTTATCGTTTACAAACCCACCGGGTGGAGGTGCCGCCATTGCGGCATCGCAAAGAGGATATTCCGATGCTCGTCGATTTTTTCCTCGAAAAATCATCGACCATTTTAGGGAAAGCCACACCTACCCCACCCCGCGAACTGTATCCGCTGTTGGAAACCTATCATTTCCCCGGAAATATTCGCGAATTGGAAAGCCTCATTTTTGATGCTGTCAGCCGGCACAAATCGCATGTGCTGTCTATCGAATCCATCCGCGATAAAATCGGGCACACTATTGAATTTGCCGAGGAAAACCCGGATTTGGTTCCGGTGGATCACCAGATTATTTTTTCCGAACAGTTGCCCACGCTCAAAACCGCCGAAAACATGCTGATTAACGAGGCAATGCGCCGTGCGGACGGCAATCAGGTGATCGCCGCACAAATTCTGGGAATCAGCCGCCGCGCTTTGAACAACCGCCTGAGCCGCTCTAAACGCTAAAACACCGTATTTTCATCGATCAATCAAAACATCTTTTCCGCGATCAATTTGGCACTGGCAAAACCGGTGCCACAAATCGCCTGTTGCACACCTTCCTTCATCCCGGGTAAACCGTTATAAACATTTGCTTTAAGCCCTATTCTATAGTGTTTTTGCTACGAAATGTGGCTACTATTCTCACGATTTTTCCATTACGTATATTCAATAAATACATTTACTTAACGCTACAAATCTATTTTGGCAGGTTATTTGTAGATAGTATCAGAAGCAATAATATTGCAGGAGGAAATCAGTGATGAAGCTTAACAACATTTTAGTGCCGACAGACTTTAGCAAGTTCTCTGACAAAGCTGTCGAAAGTGCATTCCTGATTGCGGCGCAATACAACGCCAAAATAACCTTGCTGCACTCCATTCTGCTGTTTCATGAAGAAGGCGATAACGGATTGCAACTTCATGAATACAGCGAATACATTAAAGAAAAAGAGAATGACTCGCGTCAGTTACTCAAAGCACATTCAGACTCTGCCGAAGAACACGGAGTGAAGCTGGAAACCAAAGTATTGCGCGGATTTTCCGCAGCCGATTCCATTCTGGAATTTGTAAAGGAAAACCCTGTTGATCTTGTAGTAATGGGAACACACGGCAGAACCGGTTTAAAAAAATGGGTATATGGCAGCGTTGCTGAAAAAGTTGTCCGCCTTTCGCCGGTGCCGGTTTTAACCACCCACTATTTTGAAAAACCGTTTCGGATTGACAAAATTCTGGTGCCTGTAGATTTTTCGGATTACTCCAAAAACGCTGTCGAATATGCGAAAGAACTGGCAAATCGTTTCGATGCCGAGTTGGTTTACCTGCATTCGATTTATAACGAATTTCATCCGTCCTATTTTGCCGGCGGCGCGGAAACACTGCTGTCGCTGGATCCGAAATTGAAAGATCGCAGCATGACCCGGCTGAAGGAATTTGCCGGAAACAAACACAAATCAACCTGCCTGATTTTGGAAGGATCGGCCTATCACAACATCGTGGATTATGCAGACAACAACGAAATCGATTTGATTGTGATGGCCACCCGCGGATTAACCGGGCTGGATCATTATCTCATTGGCAGCACAACCGAACGAGTCGTAAGATTAGCAAAAACTCCGGTTTTGACTATCGAAAGAACGAACTGAAAATTTGAGGGGAGCCAAATAATAATGGCTTTCTGGGGGCTATCCGGGGGTTGAAATCGATTTTTGATCCCCGGGTAAATTTACCCGATAGAATGACAATTTATTCAACTAAGGCCGTTTCCGGGAGTTGGTTATGGAAACCATACATGACGCTTTAAAAAAGCATCCCTTTTTATCAGGATTTAGCGATGATATTATCGAAAAACTAATCCCTATTTCCGAACACAAAAATTTTTCTGAAAACGAAATTATTTTTCGGCAAGGCACCAATGCAGACAATTTTTATCTTGTCGAAACCGGTTTGGTCAGTGTCGGGTTCGATCCAAAATTACACAGCCCCGTAAATATCCAACAAATTACCGATGGCGAAGTGCTCGGCTGGTCCTGGCTGATTCCGCCGTATCACTGGCAATTTGATGCAAAGGCAGTGGAAGAGAGTAAAACCATTATGCTAGATGCCGTTAAGCTGCGCCAAATGTTCGAATTTCAGCATGAAATCGGGTATAATTTCAGCCGCAGAATTTTGCAAATTGTATCCAAACGGCTGTCTGCAACCCGTATTCAATTTTGGGATATTTATAAAATGCACTATTTGCTGGAACATAACAATTTGTAGCATAAACCGGCTAAATCACCAGGAGATGTAACATGACTGTAAAAGAGGTCCTCAGCAAACATCCTTTTTTTAAAGAATTTAACGATTCCCAACTCAACAGAATTGCGGAAGGGAGTTCATTTATACAATTTAATGCCGGACAATTTATTTTTAAAGAGGGTGAAGATGCCCGCCAGTTCTATTTGATTTTAAACGGGATGGTTTCGCTGGAAGTTCATGTACCGAATCGCGGACCGGTAAATATTGAACGCATTGATGCACAGGATGTTTTGGGATGGTCCTGGCTGTATCCGCCGCATCGCTGGCATTTTGATGCCCGCGCAGAAGAAGAAATCACGGCATTGAACATCGATGGCAAATTTTTGCTGAAAATGATCGAGGAAGATCACGAAATTGGTTTTAACGTGATGCGACGTATTGCAATGGTGATGGAACATCGCCTGCAATCTACCCGCCTGAAATTGATGCAAGTTTACGATATTTATAAAGAACCGGTGCTCGAGCGCCAAAAATGGCAATCTCTCCTTTAGTGTTTCCATACAATTAGGGTTTAGGGTTTAATTGGCTGAAGGGTTAATAACATAAAAAACCCGCTTTGAAAAAAGCGGGTTTTTTTATTGCAAGCTTATTGTTTCGGTTATTAGCTGTTGATAATCTGACGCAAAACGGTTTGCAAAATCCCGCCGTTGCGATAATAATCAACTTCAACATCCGTATCCAAACGGGCAAGCACCTGGAATTTTTTCACCGAACCATTTTCCGCCGTTGCGGTTACGTTCAGTTTTTTGGCGGGTGCGAGATCATCGGAAATACCCGAGATATCAAACGTTTCCCGACCAGTTAACCCCAGACTGGCGTAACTGTCACCGGGCAAAAATTGCAGCGGCAACACGCCCATGCCAATCAGATTGCTTCTGTGGATTCGCTCGTAACTTTCAACCAGCACTGCTTTTACACCCAATAAAAATGTGCCTTTTGCAGCCCAGTCACGGCTGGATCCGGTGCCGTATTCTTTTCCGGCGATCACGATTAGCGGCGTGCCATCCTGTTGATAGCGCACTGCAGCATCGTAAATAAACATCTGCTCGCCATTCGGGAAATACACGGTGTAACCGCCTTCCACGCCGTCCAGCAACTGGTTTTTGATGCGAATATTGGCAAACGTGCCGCGCACCATTACTTCGTGATTGCCCCGACGAGAGCCGAATGAATTGAAATCTTTCCATTCAACACCGTTGGCTTCCAGATATCGGGCGGCGGGGCTATTTTTGGCGATGGCGCCTGCCGGCGAAATGTGGTCTGTGGTAACTGAATCGCCGAGTAATGCGAGCACTCGTGCGCCTTTAATGTCTTCCGGGTTTTCCGGTTTCAACGGCATATTGTCAAAAAAAGTGGGTTTACGAATATAGGTCGAATCTTCTTCCCAATGATAAATTTGGCTTTTGCCGTTCCGCAACGAGCGCCAGTTTTCATCACCATCGTAAACTGCGCCATATTTTTCGTTGAACATTTCCGGCGAGAGCGATCTTTCCACCGCTTCGCGAACTTCTTTCAGGGTTGGCCAAATGTCTTTCAAATAAACCGGGTTTCCATTTTGGTCGTTGCCGAGCGGTTCGGTAGCGAAATCGAAATCGACTTTTCCGGCGAGTGCGTATGCAACAACCAACGGCGGTGATGCCAGATAATTGGCGCGAACCGTCGGGTGAACACGTCCCTCAAAGTTCCGGTTACCGGAGAGAACGGAGCAGGCAACCAGATCGCCTTCGCGGATGGCTGCGTCAATTTCTTCCGGCAGCGGACCGCTGTTTCCGATACAGGTTGTGCAACCAAACCCAACCAGGTTAAATCGCTGTGCGCGAAGTGCGTCCATCAATCCGGCGCGTTCCAGATATTCCGGCACCACTTGCGAACCGGGTGCGAGGCTGGTTTTTACCCACGGTTTGGATGTGATGCCTTTATCCAACGCTTTTTTGGCAACCAATCCGGCTGCCACCATTACTGTCGGGTTCGAGGTGTTGGTGCAGCTTGTAATTGCAGCAATAACGACAGATCCGTTTTTCAGATCAAACGATTCGCCATGATATTTGCTGCTAACGGCTGTATCGCGTTGCGATTTCACCTGCGATTTATACAACTTTTCGAACGATTCTTCAAATGCGGGTTTCATGTTGCTGAGCAACACGCGATCCTGCGGACGTTTCGGTCCGGCGAGGCTCGGCTTAACTTCGCTCATATCCAGTTCCAGCGTGTCTGTGTAAACCGGATCGGGAATTTCATCGGTGCGATACATGCCCTGAGCTTTTGCGTAAGCTTCGACCAGATTAATTTGCGCTTCCGGGCGACCGGTGAGCCGCAAATAGTCCAGCGTCATTTGGTCGATCGGGAAAAAGCCCATCGTCGCGCCGTATTCCGGTGCCATATTGGCAATTGTCGCGCGATCGGCTAACGCCATATTTCTCAATCCTTTGCCGTAGAATTCCACAAATTTTCCGACCACGCCTTTTTTGCGGAGCATTTCTGTGACGGTCAAAACGAGGTCTGTGGCGGTTGCGCCTTCCGGCAATTCGCCGGTTAATTTGAAACCGACAACTTCGGGAAGCAACATATAGTATGGCTGTCCGAGCATCACGGCTTCGGCTTCGATGCCGCCAACGCCCCAACCGAGTACGCTCAATCCGTTGATCATCGTGGTGTGCGAATCGGTGCCAACCAGCGTGTCCGGATATGCGACGGTTTTACCGTCCACTTCTTTCGTCATCACTACGCTGGCGAGGAATTCCAGATTCACCTGATGCACAATACCGGTTCCCGGCGGCACAACGCTGAAATTCTGGAAACTGCCCTGCGCCCAGCGCATGACAGAATAGCGTTCTTTGTTGCGTTCAAATTCTTTTTCGGTGTTGATCAGATACGATTCGTCAACCCCAAAAGAGTCAACCTGAACGGAGTGGTCGATCACCAGATCGGCCTGAACAATCGGGTTGATTCGCGAGGGATCCCCATTGAGGTCGTTAACGGCATCGCGCATAACCGCGAGATCGACAACCGCCGGAACACCGGTGAAATCCTGCAATACCACCCGCGCCGGCATATACGGCACTTCTTTGGCTGGTACTTTGTCGGCACGATAGGATTGGACCGTTTCAATATCTTCTTTTTTTACCAGACGTCCGTCTTCGTTTCGCAGCATGTTTTCGAGCAACACCCGGATTGAAACGGGCATTTTTGCCAGATCGACGCCACTTTGTGCTGCCAGTTTTTTCAGGCTGCAAAAATGATATGTTTTGTTTCCAACCTTGAGTTGATCTAACACCCCAAAGCTATCTTTGGAAATCGCCATAAGTAATCGCTCCTCATTTTTCTGTTGATCGGTTAGCATTAAAGATAATAATTTTTGCATGTGAATGGAAGTGGTTTTATCTGTTTTGAGCGTTGTTCCGACTAACGTTTGCGATAAATAAAACCTGATTTTCCTCTCCCGGGCATTCATATTCCTAACCATCACAATTTTTGTTTTTTAGCGGAAAGTGAAGTTATTCCTTTACAAAAAATTTAATCAATTGCAACAAAACTACGATTATTTATATGCTATCAATTACCAAAAGGAGCTTGGATTTATGAAGGTGAACATCAAAACGAAAATTATAATTTTTGCATCAGCAATTGGGATTTTACCGGCTGTTATTATCACCCTGATGATTTATTCCCAAAAAAATGATGTATTTGACAATCTGAACAATGAGATTGGCAAATTCTCAAAAGAGAACATCACCCAAATCAGTAAAGATGTTTACAATCTTTGTGAAACAGCTTATACGCTAATTCAACAACAATTGACAGCAAGTTTGCTGGTCAGTGAAAATGTGTTGAAAAATAGCGGAGGTATCCGGCTTTCGAACGAACGAATTTCCTGGACGGCAGTCAACCAGTTCACAAAAAACGAATCGCAAATTCTGTTGCCCAAAATGCTGGCCGGCTCAAAATGGCTTGGCCAGATCAACCAATTGAGCACCCCTGTTGCAGTGGTTGACGAAGTGAAGAAAATGGTTGGTGGTACCTGCACTATTTTTCAACGTATGAATGACCGGGGCGATATGCTGCGCGTTGCCACGAATGTGGAAAAACTGGATAAAACCCGGGCGATCGGCACGTTTATACCGGCGGTAAATCCGGACGGGCAGGCAAATCCGGTAATCTCAACGATTATGCGTGGCGAAACATTTTACGGACGTGCATATGTTGTAAACGCCTGGTATCAAACCGCTTATAAACCGTTGTTCGACACTGCCGGCGAAATCATCGGAATTATTTATGTTGGTATCAAACAGGAATCGGTGGAAAGCCTGAGGAATGGCATTATGGACATCGTCGTCGGGAAATCCGGCTATGTCTATGTTTTGGGTGGAAAAGGGAATCATCGCGGGCACTATATTTTGTCGAAAAATGGCGAACGCGACGGCGAAGATATTTGGGAAGCAAAAGATAGCGACGGCAATTTTTTCATTCAATCGATCATTAACAAATCTGTTCAGCTAAAACCGGGCGAAGTTGCAATGGAGCAATATCCCTGGAAAAATATTGGCGAAGCCGAACCCCGGATGAAAATTGCGGCGCTTACCTATTTTGAGCCGTGGGATTGGGTGATCGGCGCCAGCACATACGAAGACGATTACTCACATTCCCGCACAGTTATCGACGAAGTGCTTTCCGGACTGACAACATACGCGATAATTATCAGTTTTATTATGCTCACGATTGCGGTCATTTTATCCATCGCGCTCGGTAACAAAATTGGCAAACCGATACAGGAAATTTCCAACGCTGCGCGGCAAGTTGCCGAAGGCGATTTGAGCCAAAAACTCAATATTGTTCTGGATGACGAAATCGGTTTTCTCGCCAGATCTTTTAACCGGATGGTTGAAAATCTGCAAAAACTGATGGAAGAAGTAAACGCAAAAAATGAAGCATCCAAAGAAGCCGCGCAAGCTGCAGAAGCCGCAAAAGAAGCGGCAGAAAAGCAACACGAATATCTCTCCGAAAGTGTGGAAAATATTCTGGCGCAAATGGATAAATTTGCCGATGGCGACCTCACCGTAAATCTGCCAGTTTCTCGGAAAGACGAGATCGGGCGATTGAGCGACGGTTTCAACCGATCCATCGAAAATATCCGCAAAATGATGAAACAGATGCAAATCGCCGTTCAAACGACTTCCAGCGCATCAACAGAGCTGAATTTGCTCAGCCAGGAGCTCGCGAAAGCAGCGGATATGCAAACCGACCAAACCCACGATGTTTCAGTAGCCATCGAACAAATGACCCAAACAATTGTTGAAAATGCCAAAAATGCCACCCGTTCCGCCGATGTTGCAAAAGAAAATGGGTTGCTCGCCCGACGCGGCGGCGAAGTGGTTGAGGAAACCGTTCAAAAAATGTCGGAAATTGCCGGAATTGTGAAAGCTTCCGTTAAATCTGTGGAGAAATTGGGACAATCCGGCACACAGATTGGTGAAATTGTTTCGGTGATTGACGAAATTGCCGACCAAACCAATTTGCTGGCGCTAAATGCAGCCATCGAAGCTGCCCGCGCAGGCGACCAGGGAAAAGGTTTTGCAGTTGTCGCAGACGAAGTGCGCAAACTGGCGGAACGCACCACCCGCGCTACCAAAGAGATTGCCGATAAAATTTCCAAAATTCAGAGCGAAACACTTGAAGTAGTGGATGCGATGAAAAAAGGTGAATTTGAGGTCAATAACGGCATTTCTCTCGCCGGGAACGCCGGTGAAGCGTTGGGAAAAATAGTAAAAAGCGCCAACGATTTTATCGATATGGTGAGCCATATTGCCGCGGCAAATGAGGAACAATCGACCACCAGTGAGCAAATCAGCCGCAGTATTGATCAAATCAAACAGATTTCAAATGAATCGCAGCAAAGCGTTTACAACGTTTCGAAAAACAGCAACCGGTTGAATGAATTGACCGGAGAATTGAGCAAAGCGCTGGATAAATTTGTGATCGATCAAAACCGGCAAATTGCAGCCAAGAACAGTGAAACTGTGACTTTTTAAATCACTGTTTTTGTTATATTTAAACGACTTCAACTTACGCTCCGAAAACCGCCAGACAGGTAGCAACATCCGAAAAATCTGCTAAAAGCGCATCAGGTTGGTGCGCTTTTAATGTATCGAAATCAGCGCCGCCGGTGGCAACGGCCAACGTGCGGAATCCGTTGATTTTTCCACATTCGATATCGCGGGGCGTATCGCCGATCACCCAAATATCGCGGTTGTCAAACTGCATCCGGGTGTGCGCCTTCGCCCGCTCAACGGCGAGTGGCGGTAACAAATTTCGTTGGATGGCATCATCGCCAAATGCGCCAAACTGAAAATGCTCGAACAGCCGCACAGCACCCAATTTTTGAGCCGCACCGGATCGAATATTTCCGGTAACCAGTCCGCAATAAAAGCCATTTTCGCGCGTTTTGGCGAGCAATTCTTCAACACCGGGCAGCACGGCAACCGAGCCGTTCCGGGACAATTCTTCGGACAAACATATCGTATATTTTTCCAGAATCTGGTCAATATGCGTCACTTCTTCCGTTTCCGGAAATCCGTTTTCGCGGAGCAATTCCTGCAAAATCCAGCGATCGGTCATTCCCGCAAATCGCAAAAAATCGTGACGCAGCGGTTTTTTCAACACATCGTCTGCGGCGGCGAGCATGGCACGTTTTCCGGCACCGCCGCAGCTCACCAGCGTTCCGTCGATATCAAAAAGCAGTAATTTTGGCGAATGCGTCATAATCCCTTCCATTGTTTTCGCCCGATAAAATACACTTTTTCGTCTGCATCTGGCAATAAAACTGAATTTTTTTGACATTTATTCGTTTCAATTATTGGATAATTTCCCGGCTTTTGGTAAACTCTGCCATCCATTACGGACAAATCAGAACAGATCCAACATAGCTTGAAAAGGTAACAGCGATGAACAGAACCATCGTTATTCTGTTATTTATGTGCAGCGCATTGTTCGGGCAAATTCGCATTACGGAAGTCATGTTCGACCCCGTTGGCGCAGAGCGAACCGATGAATTTGTGGAATTATTCAACGCAGGAACGACTGCAGTAAATCTCGAAGGCTGGTTTATCGGCGATAGTGTTTCGGTTGATTTGCTCGTTTCGCTGCCGGGATTCGGGTTTACTTTGCAGCCCGAGCAATTTGCCGTGATCCTGGACCCGGATTACATCGCAGATTCATCGCTGACATACGAAGGCATCATCCCCGCGGCGGCGTTACGGCTCACATTTGAAACCGCCACATTCGGCTCGAACGGGCTTTCCAATAGCGCACCGGAAACGGTGGTGTTGCTCAACGCCCTTTCCGACACGATCGATGCGTATCGATACAGCACAGATAATTCGCCCGGCTTCAGCGATGAGCGGCGAAACCCGCTTTCCAACGAATGGGAAAACTCGCGCAGCTTGCACGGAACGCCCGGAACAACAAATTCTGTCAGCCCGAAAGCGATCGATCTTGCGCTCACACGGTTCGATTTTCAAACCGGCGATTTTGTGCAGGGGCTCGATTTTCCGTTCACTGTCCGGGTGAAGAATTTGGGTGAACAAATAATTGATAATTATACGCTTACATCATTTTTTGACACGAATAAAAATGGCGCCGTTGAGCCGGCGGAAATCGTCGAGAATTATCCGCAATTGCAACCGATTGCCAGCAGCGATTCGGTCGAGCTGAACGGCACTTTTCGCAACATCGGTTTCGGTGAATGGGATTTTGGTGTCGCAGTTTCAACGCCCGGCGATGCGGACAGCAGCAACAATATTATTGTGAAAACCATTTTTGTGGACGATCCCGGCGCGGTGGATCTGGCAATTAATGAAATCCAGTTTGCCCCGGAAACCGGGTTTGACGAATGGGTCGAGTTAGCGAATTTCGGGAACAGCGAGATCAATTTGCGGCGATTGTTTTTTGCGGATTCCCGCGATACCGTTTTGATTTCCGAAGAAGATCGTTGGCTTTCGCCAGGCGAACTGGTTGTGCTCGCCGGTGATTCGGCAGCCGCGTTTCAATACAACTTTCCGGTGGAAAAACTGATCGTCGTTCGCGGATTTCCCAGTTTGAACAACGATATCGAATCGTTGCGATTGCTCGGGCCATCATTCGCGACGTACGATTTTGTGCCGTACACATCAGAATGGTTCGGTCGCGATGTCAATCGCGGTACCACGCTGGAAAAAATTCGCCCCGAATTTAACGGGCAAATTGCCACCAGTTGGGCGGCATCTGTCGCGGCATCCGGCAGCACGCCGGCGGCAACCAATTCGGTGCAAATCGATCTCACTGCAACGGGCGAATCCATCGACTTCTCCCCTAACCCATTCTCCCCGGACAGCGACGGATTTGAAGACTTTTTGATCATTCGCTATCGGCTGGATGTCGCAACGGCTATCGCCAACGTTCGTGTTTTTGATCTGAAAGGCAGGCTGGTCCGGCATATCGCCAATCACGAACCGGTTGGCAGCCAGGGGCAATTTATCTGGGATGGCAAATCGGATGACGGGAGATTAATGCCAATCGGTAGCTATGTTGTATATTTTCAGATGCTTAACACAGAGAAAAGGATAACCCGCGAATTTGTGAAAAGCGTTGTTTTGTTCAAACGGTAGTACGGTTGATTTTGATATTCTACTTTCAATTGCTGCACCTGCGTTGTAATTTTCAAACGATTTAACGACATTTTATTTCACCACATTCAACATGACCGAACCAAACGGAGGATGAAAATTATGGCGAAGAAGGGCTACCGGATCGAGAAAGATTCGATGGGGGAAATGCAGGTACCGGTTGATGCGTATTGGGGCGCACAAACACAACGGGCTGTCGAAAATTTCCCGATCAGCGGGTATCGTTTTCCACGGGCATTTATCCGGGCATTGGGCATGATTAAACACAGCGCCGCCCAAACCAACCTGGATTTGAAACGGCTGGATAAAAAAATTGCCAAAGCAATTATGCAGGCTGCAGAAGAAGTGATGGAAGGCAAGCTGGATGCCCAATTTGTGCTGGATATTTTCCAGACGGGCTCCGGAACATCCACAAACATGAACACCAACGAAGTAATCGCCAACCGCGCCAACGAAATTTTGGGCGGAAAAATCGGCGATCGTTCTCCGATCCACCCGAATGATCACGTTAACAAAGGGCAATCGAGCAACGATGTGATTCCGACAGCCATGCATATCGCCGCGTTGGAAAGCATTGTTACGACACTCATTCCGGCGTTATCAGCGCTCCAAAAAACGTTTGATAAAAAAGCCAAAGAATTTGATAAAATTGTAAAAATCGGGCGAACCCACCTGCAGGATGCCACACCCATCCGGTTGGGACAGGAATTTAGCGGCTATGCCAGCATGCTCAAACACGGCGTAAAACGATTGGAACACACCGGTAAAAACCTGTCCGAATTGGCGATTGGCGGAACGGCTGTCGGCACCGGCATCAACACCCATCCGGACTTCGCCAAAGGCGTTTGCAAACGCGTTTCCGAAACAACCGGCATAAAATTTACCGAAGCGGATAACCATTTCGAAGCACAGGGCGCAAAAGATGCGTATGTGGAAGCCAGCGGTGCATTAAAAACCGTCGCAGTTAGTTTGATGAAAATTGCCAACGACATTCGCTGGTTAGGTTCCGGCCCGCGTTGCGGCATCGGCGAAATTTTGCTACCGGAAGTTCAGCCCGGTTCATCAATTATGCCCGGCAAAGTGAATCCGGTTATCGCCGAAGCAATGTGCATGGTTTGTGCACAGGTAATCGGCAACGATGCTGCCATCGCCGTCGGCGGGATGTTCGGCAATTTTGAACTAAATGTGATGATGCCGGTAATGGCGCACAACATGCTGGAATCGATCACCCTGTTGAGCAACGCCATCAATGTGTTTAACGAGAAATGTGTGTCCGGCATCCGCGCAGATGTTGACCGCAACACCGAAATGATTGAGAAAAGCCTGGCAATGTGCACATCACTCGTGCCGCACATTGGTTACGATCAATCGGCTGCGATTGCCAAAGAAGCATACAAAAAAGGCAAAACGGTGCGGGAAGTTGCCAAAGAGAAACAATTGATTGATGAAAAAACTCTGAATGAAGCACTCGATCCCTGGTCGATGACCGAACCGAGCTAAAAAAGTAGTACAAAAAAAGGGGCTGACGCTCATCCCTGAGTGTTCAGCCCTTTTACATATTTGGTTTTTTACCAACGCCTATACCCAAACCGAACGCACTTCCCTGTGGGTACTGTCGAATATAAATCTCGACGTCAGCACTATTTAGAATCGAACTATTCCGGACAGCCTTTAGCCGATTTTTATTATTTTAAGATATGATCTAGCTAATAATAATCAGCTATGAGCACATCATGCCCGATGTTTTATCGGGCACCTAAACTATTGTAATTTATGGATTCAGGTTTATGGATTGTGGAAAAGAGAAGACCTTATAAAATCTATTTATTGTAAATTAAAATTGTCCTGCTACTTAAGTGGTGGGCTGGATTTTTTGACAGAAAAACAATGTCACATCGCTACTTTCCTGAAATTATACAACCAAAATGACGATATGAGCAAATAAACCAACAATCGCCAACCAACTGAGCATGCGAAACGACGGTGCATATTTTTTTTCTTTATGAGCAGTTTGGCGACTGGTGATCAAAAAACCGGTGAGGAACAGGGTTCCGAGATATAGCATCATCCAGCGTGCTGCTGTCAGTAAATCGGCATCCCAGTTTGGGGAGAATGTAGCATTTAACCATTCACTGGAAATAGATTGTTCGATTGCACTCCCGAAAATGGCAACTATCGTTGCAATCACAACGAAAACCCAGGTGAGAACGCCTGTCATGCGGATCGATTTCGCCCAAAAATCGGGATTAAACCTGCGACGAACTGCAATAATCGAAGAATTCATCATAATATATACCCGTCAAAATACTGAGTTTTGCATAAAATTCCGATTTCATGAAAATATCAACTAATAAAAAGGCTATCCATTTTTTTGGCGTGCGGTTTCTCACATTTCGATAAATAAAATATTGATAATAATCTTACTATTTTTTGGGATATATATCGCATATTATTCACTAAATTCAAATATTTGTCATTTATTATACATTTTTGCAAATGGCGAAATGGCGTAAGTCATAAGGATTCGCGCATGTTTAAATTGCATAACCCTGAATTTACCGGGCTAGTTGGAATCTTTAGAAATTCATTAAAAACACGGAATTTTGCCGTATAATTTAACGGTTGCATTTGCGTTGCAAATCTTTAAATTTGGCCTCGGGTAAATAATGGGGTTTATTAAATGCAGGAACGAATCGAAAAAATTATTGAATTTTTGATAGAAGAAATATTTGTTCGGGAGCGTTCCAAAACGTCGAGTGTTGAAGAATTATCAAAACTCCTGTTAAAAAAAGGCTTCTCTCAAAAAGAAATTCACAGGGCACTTGAACAACTATTACATACATTAGATATGAAAGCATTTCAAGGATGGAAACGCCGTGACCGTTCAACAACGCCGGCACTTAGAATATTAATTCCGGAAGAGCTAAGCTTCTTCTCCAAAGAAGCTTATGGCTATCTGATACAATTACAGGTTTTGGGATTGATCGACGCTTTAAAAGTCGAGCAAATTATCGAGCGCTGCTTTTTGATGGGTATGGGAAAAGTGGGCATCGATGATATTAAAACCGTTGTCAGCCAATTTCTGCTTGGCAAGGAATTGGGAACTTTTGACACAGATGCCGTGTTTTATCCGGGTAACGACAAATTAAATTGAAACGGAATATGAGCGAATCAAACGGTAAAACCTTGGTTGTTGTAGAATCTCCCGCAAAAGCGAAAACAATCAATAAAATATTAGGCAATCAATACAAAGTGACTGCATCTGTCGGGCATATTATCGATCTGCCAAAAAGCAAATTGGGTGTTGATATCGATAATGGATTTGAACCGGAATACACGGCTATCAAAGGTAAAAATGACATTATCAAACAGTTGACATCTGAAGCAAAGTCGGCGAGTAATGTATTGATCGCCACTGACCCTGATCGCGAAGGCGAAGCAATAGCGTATTTTATCGCCGACAGCATAAACAAGGTAAATACCAATATTCGCAGAATTGAATTTAACGAAATTACCAAACCAGCTGTTTTGCGTGCGATCGAAAAGCCACGCGATATTGACATGGATCGCGTGCAGGCACAACAGGCTCGCCGCGTATTGGACCGAATCGTTGGCTATCAGGTCAGCCCGATTTTATGGCGATCCATTCACAAAGGCTTGAGCGCCGGACGTGTTCAGTCGGTCGCTTTACGCCTCATTTGTGAACGCGAAGTTGAGATCGAAGGCTTTGAAGCCATTGAATATTGGAGTGTTACCGCAAATCTTGAAACCGTTTCCAAAGAAAAATTTACTGCAAAGTTGGTGAAAATTGGCGGCAAAACACTAAATCCGGAAAAATTCCGAATCGGCACTCAAGCCGAAGCACAACAACATTACAAAAAACTTCAAAACGCGGAATATCTTGTTGAGAATATTAAACGGGAACAGGTCAAAAAACATTCGCTACCTCCGTTTATTACCAGCACATTGCAGCAAGACGGTGCCCGGCGATACGGCATGAGCACTTCCCGAATTATGCAGGCTGCCCAAAAATTATATGAAGGCATCAGCATTGAAGGCAAAGGCGAAGTTGGTCTGATCACGTACATGCGAACAGACTCTACCCGTATCAGCCCCGAAGCGCTGACGTCGGTTCGTGAATATATTCAGCAAGCTTACGGAGCAGAATATTTACCGGATAAACCCAATTTCTACAAAACGAAAAAAAGCGCTCAGGATGCTCACGAAGCAATTCGTCCAACCTATATCGGCATTGAGTTTGAACCACAACGGCTGAAAAAATATCTCACATCGGATCAATTTAAAATTTACGATTTGATCTGGAAACGGTTTGTTGCATGCCAACTGAAGCCGGCCATTGCCGATCGAATGACAATAGATATCATTGCTGCGAAAGATTACACATTCCGCGCAACCGGCGAGGTGCTGGTTTTTCCCGGTTTTTTATCTGTTTATCAGGAGTCTGCGCCCGATGATGTAAAGAGCGACGATGACGATCAGCAAATCCCCGAAAATCTGCCCAAACAAATTTCTGAAGGTGAAATACTCGATCTTCTTGAATTGCTGCTCAAACAGCATTTCACCAAACCACCGGCAAGATACACAGAGAGTTCGTTGGTCAAAATTCTGGATAAATTGGGAATCGGGCGACCGAGCACCTATTCGTCAATTATCTCCACCTTATTGAACCGGACTTATGTAGAAAAGCAGGATCGGTCATTGGTACCAACTGCTCTGGGAAGAACGGTTAACGAATTGTTAATTAAACACTTCCCTAATATTTTCAACGTTCAGTTTACTGCAGAAATGGAAAATGAGCTGGATAAAATCGAACAACATGAGGCATCCTATCTTGAAACGATGGACAGCTTTTACCAACCGTTTAAACAAACGTTGGATCATGTTAGCGATCAAATTCAAAATATCAAAAAATCGCTGCAAAAAACCAGCGAAGAAATGTGCGACAAATGCGGTAAACCGATGGTGGTAAAGTGGGGACGTAATGGACAGTTCCTGGCTTGCAGTGGTTTTCCCGATTGCAAAAACACCAAACCACTCCCCGAAGAAGTGGAACAAACCGCAACGGACGAAAAATGTGAAAAATGCGGCAGTCCAATGGCAATTCGCAAAGGACGGTATGGCGAATTTCTGGCATGCACGCGTTATCCGGAATGCAAGAATGCCCGACCAATAACAACCGGCGTTACCTGCCCTGTTGATGGCGGCGAAATTGTTCAGCGCACTTCCAAACGCGGCAAAGTATTCTACAGTTGTAATAATTATCCAAAATGCAAATTCGCCCTTTGGAATTTACCCCGTGCAGTCGAGTGCCCAAATTGTCATTATCCGTTAATGGAAGAAAAAACCACGCGCAAAGATGGTATTTTTCTGCAATGCCCGGAATGCAAACATCGCCAGAAAGTTGAATCACCTTCGTGACGGCATTTTTTGCACAATCATCAAGTTTTCTCTTGACTTTTAGTGATCTCCTAATTATGATACAGATGAGTGTTTAATAAAATCATCGTTTCTGGAAGATGCCTTTACGGAGACTTGGGAATCTTCAAATGAATAAATTTCTTACTTCAATTTTTCTTTGTCCCCTCATCACTTTTGTTGCTTTTCTGTGGTATTAATAGCCACGGGCAACCAATCTAAAGCCTACATTAATTAATCTTTTTAGGTCAGGTTGGTAACAACAACATTAAGTGAAAAAGGGACCTCCTACATGTGGAATGGCTTAGACCAGTTTAGACACTATCTCACTCATCAGAAACGCTACTCCAAAAGTACTGTAACTTCGTATCAAAACGATCTTTCTCAATTTATCGATTATACTGAGAGACGTTTAAAAGTAGATAATCCGGATATCAATTTGATTTCCAATCGATTGATTCGCGATTTTATGGGAGAATTGTTAAAATCCGGATTTAGCAAAAGAAGCATCAGCCGAAAGCTTTCGGCTATCAAATCATATTTTCGTTATCTCCAACGATCTCAACAAGTTACAGATAATCCTGCAACAGCCGTATCCGCACCACGTAAGGAACGGTTGCTGCCAACGGTGATCAGCATTGAGCAAGCCCGGGAATTAATGACCCTCCCGCCGGATGACGATTTCGAAGGATTGCGGGACCGTGCTATTCTCGAATTATTGTATGGCTCTGGCTTACGATTGAATGAACTGCTCACTTTGCGTTTTGATCAAGTGGATTTGGCAAACCAACAATTACGGATTATGGGTAAACGCCAAAAAGAACGGATTTTACCACTGGGCAAATACGCCAAAGCAGCTTTGGAACGTTATTTCGAGAATCGTTCTTCAGAAATAAATCTTTTTGAGGATCCGTCGATAGTATTTGTTAGTAGAAAAGGTAAGAAACTGTATCCTTTAGCGGTTCAGAAGATGACAAAAAAATATTTGAGCCAACTTTCCGAACAATCGCATCTGAGCCCGCATTTATTAAGACACACATTTGCAACTCACTTGCTCGATAACGGTGCAGATATTATGGTCGTCAAAGAACTATTGGGGCACGACAACCTTTCGACAACACAAATTTATACACATGTCAGTAAAGACCGACTAAAAAAAGTATATCAAAAAGCCCACCCAAGGGCAGAAAAAACCAAACAACCTCTCAATTTCGAATCAAAGGAGGGTTCGTTATGAACTTAGCAATCACGGCACGTAAGTTTAAACTTCAAGACGATCTTCGAAGCTATATCGAGGAGAAAAGTCAGAAACTTAGCCGTTTTTATGAGAATATTATCGATACGGAGGTCATTTTAGGATGGGAAAAGCAACAACGCTATGTTGAGCTGAAAATCAAAGTTGATCATAGCATGATTGTTGTTAAAGAATATTCTGAAGACTTGCGTAAGTCTTTTGATTTATTGCTGGATAAAGCCGAAAGACAGTTGAAACGCCACAAAGCAAAACGTGGCGCAAAAGAAAAAGATATTATTTACAGCGCATAATATATTTCACTAACGATATAAACAAAAAGGGATGCAACATTGCATCCCTTTTTTTGTTGTCTAAAAATGAATTTATTCGGTATATTTGGTGCTTAACTTAGTAGTAACGAAACGATTAACGGTAAATTCCATCAAAAAGGAATGCGGATTGTCAAAATTATGGGATAAAGGCGCAGAAATTGATGCGCGAATTGTCAATTTCACCGTTGGTGAAGATCCGATACTGGATTTGAAATTGATCAAATATGATTGTCAGGCTTCCGCAGCGCATGCCGAAATGCTCGGAAAGATTGGGATTTTAACCGTACACGAAGTTACATCGTTAAAAAAAGCGTTGAAAGACATTGAAAATCTTGTAGAAAATGGCAAATTTGTTATTCAGAAAGAACAGGAAGACGGCCACACCGCAATCGAAAATTACCTGACAGAACAACTCGGCGAAACAGGGCAAAAAATTCATACTGCCCGCTCCCGGAATGATCAGGTGCTAACCGCGCTTCGCCTCTATTACAAAGCAGAATTAGACGGAATTCTCACGTCCATAAAACAGTTGACAATTGCGATAAATAATATTTCTGCTGAAAACGGCGAAATTCCATTGCCCGGATTTACCCACACCCGAAAAGCCATGCCCGCATCAGTTGAAATGTGGTGCAGCGCATTTGTGGATTCGATGAAAGACAACCGCAGATTGTTGAAATTTGCACGGAAACTGGTGGATCAAAATCCAATGGGAACTGGTGCAGGGTTTGGTATTCCGCTCGATATTGATCGTGAACTCACCACAGAAATAATGGGCTTTGCCCGCATTCAAAAAAATCCGATGTATGCACAAAACAGTCGCGGGAAATTTGAAAGCACCATATTACATGCCTTATCACAAGTAATGATCGATTTAAACAAAATGGCAACAGACCTCATTTTCCTCAGTTTACCGGAATTTGGCTGTGTCGATTTACCGGAGGCGCTTTGCACCGGCAGTTCCATTATGCCGCAAAAGCAAAACCCGGATGTGCTCGAGTTGGTTCGAAGCTGCTATCACACGGTTCAGGCGAACGAAATAGAAATCAAATCGCGGGCGGCAAACCTCATATCCGGATATCATCGCGATATGCAACTCTCCAAAGGTCCTGTGATGCGCTCATTTCAGATTACGCTGGATGCTCTGGAGATGATGACTTTGGTGATCGAAAAGTTGCGTATCAATGAAGCCAATTGCCGTGCAGCAATGACTCCGGAACTTTACGCGACCGAGGCGGCGTATAATCTGGTAAAAAAAGGCATGCCTTTCCGCGAAGCGTATCGCACAGTAGGTGCGAAATATCGAAAAAAATAGGGCTTTAATGATTTCCAATTTATTGAAAAACAAAATGTTAGCTGTGTTTTTTTTAGCAATATTATCCTGTGAGAAAAATCTGGATCCGGTCGTAAATTATCAATCCGCACGCTATCAGCTGGATTTTGTTTCGACCTGGAGCATGGCAACCCACCCAACCAATTACCCCGCAAATGCACACTACTCCCCTATTTTTGGCGTCACTCACACAGCCGCAATCAGTTTGTGGAATCCCGGCGAGCTGGCTTCTGCAGGCATTGAAGAAATGGCGGAATTGGGTGCAACGGATCTGTTAAATGAATTCGCGAAAACGCAACAATCGATGGAAAATATCGGTACTATTTTTATCGGCGAGCGATTGGATACACCGATAAACTATTCGATAATTTTTGACATAGACGTGAGGTTTTCGCAAGTGACGGCGGTCAGTATGCTGGCACCCAGCCCGGATTGGTTCATTGGCGTTAGTGGACTGAATCTTTATGAAAACGGGAAATGGGTCGAGCAAATTTCCATCGATTTGCCGGTTTACGATGCCGGAACAGACAACGGGGCTGTCTATCGATCAGCAAACGAGGATGCCAATCCAGCGATGCCAATTACATTATTGAGCGCTTCGCAAACTGATTTTTTGAACGGAACACCCACGATCGGCACTTTTATTTTTACCCGGATTGATTAAAAAAGTAAACAATAGAATCACAAAATAACTATCTTATAAACCATTAGAATTGAACAATTTACTTATGAAAAATGACTTTGTAATTGCCGCACTTTACAAATTTACGCCACTAAAAGACTATCTTGAAATACGCGAAAAATTATTCGACTTCTGTTCCGAAAACGGCGTATTTGGAACCATTTTGCTGGCAGAAGAAGGCATCAACGGGACCATTGCCGCAAACCGTGAAGGCATTGAGGCAACACTCGATTTTTTGCGAAAGATCCCCGGATTAGCGGATATTGAGCACAAAGAATCGCTGCACTCAGAAATGCCTTTTCAACGGCTGAAAATCAAATTGAAGCAGGAAATTGTGACAATGGGAATTCCCGGAATCAATCCGCCGGAAGAGGCCGGAACCTATGTTTCGCCGGAAGAATGGAATGCGCTGATCAGCGATCCAGATGTGCTGGTTATCGATACGCGCAATGATTACGAATTTCAGGTTGGCACATTTAAACGCGCCATCAATCCAAAAACCGGACATTTTACAGAATTTCCGGCATTTGTGGAGCAACAGCTCAATCCTTCCCGTCACAAAAAAGTTGCTATGTTTTGCACCGGCGGCATCCGCTGCGAAAAAGCAACGGCATTTATGCAACGCAAAGGATTCGAAAATGTGTATCACCTCCGTGGTGGAATTCTGAAATATCTGGAAGAAATACCGGAATCGGCCAGCCTTTGGGATGGCGAATGCTTTGTTTTTGACGAGCGCGTTACGGTCGATCACAAATTGCAGCGCGGTCAATACGCATTGTGTAAAGGCTGCGGAAATCCCGTGCGCCTGAGTTCAACTACAGAAAAAACATCCGATACGGTTTGCGAGGACTGCTCACGAAAGGAAGAATGATGAAAACACGGTATTCAGCAGCTACAAAAAATGTACTGATTTTTTTTATTTCACTATTCATTATCCTTTTGTTCAACAGCTGCCAAAGCGAACAAAAACAAGTAGATAGCGCATATATCGCAGAAATTAACGAATGGCATAAAGGCCGGATCGAGCGATTGACCCAACCTGACGGATGGCTAAGTTTGGCCGGACTTTTCTGGTTAAAAGAGGGCTCCCAAACAATCGGTGCTGCGCCATCAAACGATATTGTTTTTCCCGAAAAAGCGCCAGCGGAAATTGGTGTAATAACGCTAACCGACGGTGAATTGCACATCAAAATTTTACCCGGCATCGATGTCAAATATGAAAATATGCCGGTTCAGGAAATGCGGTTGCAAAGCGATGCAGATGGCAAACCAACCAAACTCGAATCCGGTTCGCTGAACTGGTATATTATTAAACGGGGCGAAAAATATGCCATCCGCTTAAAAGACAGTCAGCACCAGAATATCGCTAATTTTACGGAAATTGAACGGTTTCCAGTAGATGATAAATGGCGGGTGACAGCTAGACTGATACCTTACGATCCACCAAAGTCGATTGAAATCCCAAATATTTTGGGAACAATAGATACAACCCAATGTATCGGCACTTTGGAATTTCAGATTGACGGAAAGGCGTACCGGATAGACCCGGTTGGCGACATGGATGACGACGAGTGGTTTCTGATTTTCGGCGATAAAACGAATGGCGAGATCACTTACGGCGCCGGCAGATTTTTATACGTTCCCCGACCGGATGAAAATGGCGAAACAGTTATCGATTTTAACAAATCATATTGTCCGCCGTGCGCATTCACGGAATTTGCAACTTGTCCCCTGCCCCCCTCACAAAACCAGCTGGATTTGGCAATTACAGCCGGTGAAAAAAATTATGAGCATGGCACACACTGATTCTGAATCGAAATAAAACAAAAAAAGCCGGGCAAAACCCGGCTTTTTAATTTCATCATTTTCAACTATTTACGAAATAACAGCTTCGGTTTCGTAAGCCTCTTTATACCATGCAACCGTTCTCTTCAAGCCTTCCTCAAACAGCACACTCGGCTCATATTTGAGATGCGTTTTCAATCGCTCGATATCTGCGAAAGAATGTTTGATATCACCGGCACGCGGTTCCGTACGAATCGCTTCGACGTTGGTGCCGAGAATTTCGTTGATCATCACAACTAATTCATTCAGTGTGGTGCGCTGGTGAACAGCGGAATTCATTACGATGCCGGGCGGGCAATCGGCTTCCGTTGCGCGAATATTTACTTCGATGGTGTTCTGGATGTAGGTAAAATCACGGCTTTGCTCGCCATCGCCATAAATGACGGGCTGTTTACCATTCAGAATGGCTTTGATAAATTTGGGGATCACTGCGGAATATTGTGAATCCGGGTTTTGCTTCGGACCAAACACATTGAAGTAACGCAGCGCAACCGTGTGCAAGCCGTAAATATTGGCGAAAACCTGGCAATATTTTTCCGCTGCCAATTTGGAAACGGCATACGGCGAGAGTGGGTTGGGCGTCATATCTTCCTGTTTTGGCAGACTCGGACTGTCCCCGTAAATTGATGAAGATGAGGCATAGACCACACGTTTCACTTTGGCGTCGCGGGCGGCGTAAAGCACATTCAGCGTGCCGTTTACACCGGCTTCGTTGGATGCGATCGGATCGCTGATGGAGCGCGGCACGGAGGGTAACGCAGCCTGATGCAACACGAAATCCATCCCGTCCACGGCTTCGCGAACGTTGTGATAGCTGCGAATATCGCCGTCCATAATTTCAATTTGATTGGCAATTGAAGCCAGATTTTCCCGGCTGCCGGTGGAAAAATTATCTAAAATTCTGACTTTGTGACCGCGTTTGACCAATTCTTCCGCGATATTCGATCCAATAAATCCGGCTCCGCCGGTTATCAAATAGTTCATCCTGATACCTCTTCGACACGTTTACGATTTGCTGTTTACGAAATTTCCTTAATTTTCTCAATTTCCTGGGCGGTTAATTTGCGGACATTCATCCGGTCGACCACAAAACTGGTGGATTGAAAAATGCCGTCTACCAAAATGGCGACACGCCATTCGCCCCGCATTTCCCGCAGATATCCGCAAATTCCGGCGAGTGAACCTTCTTTAACTTCAACATAATCACCCACTTTCAGATACTGCTCAGGTTTTAATGTATCGGTATTTTCGATCAATCGCTTTAGCTGATCAATCTGCCAATCCGGAATTGACGCGGGTTCGCCGCCGAATCCAATCATTTTTACCACACCGTGGGTTTGAAGTGCAAAAATTTTATCTTTCAATTCCATATTCACAAAAACATAGCTGTTAAACAGCGGCGCTTCCACCCATTTCCGGCGGTCTTTCCACTGACGCAACTCTTTTGTGATTGGTAAAAATGATGTTATCCTTTTCTCCTGCAGCAATTCAAAAACTTTTTTCTCATGTCTTGGGCGCGTATATAGCGCATACCAGGGCATTTATTGCTCCCTTCCTTACACATTCGTGTGATATCCGTTTTTTGTTTTGCTGCATATTTAGTCGATATTTTATGGCTAATCAAGCCAAAAATTAATCACTTTTAACCGCCTCCATTTGACCCATCGCAATTAATAGGGCTGTTGGAAATAAAAAGTCGCTATTTACTCGGTAGCATTCATCGCTTCCTGAACAGAATTTAGCCATTCGTTCAACTGCGTGTGTTGGGGATTATATTGCCGGGCCTGATCCAACAAGTCATACGCCGACTGCAAATGACCAGCTTCCACATATAACGATGCCAGTTTTTCATAAGATTCCGGATCTGACGGGCAGGATTTGATCAACTGCAACAGCAAATGAATGCCTTCATCAAACCGTTCTGCCGAAAGACAGGCATCCGCCAGATTTTTTTGATAATCCACAACATTTGGCGCAATTGCTACCGCTTTTTGGAACGCAACAATCGCATCGGTAATCGCGCTGTTTTGCCAATGCATCATTCCCAACGCATTAAACGCCTCGTGATCGGTTGGATTGGCAACCACATATTTTTGAAGAAGCGCAAACATTTCGGCAAATTTTTCCTGCGCAGCCAGCAATTTTTCCAGCTTTTCGGCGATAGTTTTGTTGCCCGGCGAAAGCTCGAACGCGCGATACAGCACGCTTTCAGCTGCATCAGTTTCATTCAAATGTAACCGCCAATCGGCTTCTTCCAGCAAAATATCGATCAGCAGTTGTTCCGGCCGTTGCAGGTCTTTCCATTTATCGAGAAAAATTTGCCGGTTTTCTTCCAACGATTTTAAGTAATTGATATTATTTGCTTTAAAACTACTGTTTCCATGATGGTGAATAAACACATCTCTGGCAATCGCCAGTTTAAAACCCGCATGGCTGGCGCGCAGCGAATAATCGTCATCTTCGTAATTGCCTTTGCCGAACCGCAGGTCCAGCACGCCAATTTCCTCAACAACCGCACGGCTAACGACCAGACAAAATCCCACCAATCGATGAACATATTGCACTTTGCCGTCAAATAATTTGGCGTAATTGATGGCGAAATTCTGTAATTCCACATCTGTTTGATAGCTGACGCCGCGCTCCAGTTGGGCCCCGGCAACATAGTTGCTCATCGGACCAACCAACCCCACAGATTCGTCATTTTGAAACGGGCGCAACAATCGCTCCAACCAGCCTTCGGTAACAATGGTGTCGTTGTTCAACAGAACGATATATTCACCGGTTGCCAACCGAATACCCTGATTATTACCACCGGCAAAACCTTTGTTTTCCGTGTTCAACATAATTTTGTGATGTTTAATTTTCCGCTGCCAATTGCGCAGAAATTTGGGTGTGCCATCCGTCGAGGCGTTATCCACCACAACCACTTCGTATGGTTTACGGGTAAATTTCGCGACGCTGGCGAGGCAAGGTTTGGTTTTATCCAATTGATTGTATGTTAAAATGACAATCGAAACGAGCGGGTTTTTCTTCGTTGATAAAGCGGATTGCACCGTTTTGGGCAAAACATACGGCTGAACATGGAAATCTGCGGTTTTCACCGGATGCGCGCCCGCGGTTACGATATAATCCGGCGCAACTACATTTAGCCAGCGTTGGTGCAACCGGCGAACATTCTCGTTCACTTTCGCGAAACGTTCCGGGCCGCTTTGCGATTCGTGATGAACCAACACACTCTTCGGTTGATACACCAGTTTCCACCCGCGCATCCGCAATTTGAAGCACAAGTCAACATCTTCGTACCCATTCCAAAAGCCTTCGTCAAACCCATCGACCAGTTGAAAAGCCGATTTGCGAACCATCAAGCTGGCGGCAGTGAGCGCGGTATATTCCATCAAAATATTCGCGTATGCATCACTATTGGGTTGTTTGTAATAATCGTGATACAGCGCCAGCGGATCGCCGCTTTTGCGATCATCCACCGCGACAACGCCGGCGTGTTGCAACGTGCCATCCGGGAACAGCAATTTGCTGCCAACTGCGGCGACATCGATATCGGCATCCAGAATTTCAGCCAGATGATCCAGCCAGCCAACTTTCGGCTCCGTATCGTTATTTAAAAAATAGAGATATTTGCCCGCAGCAGCCTTTGCGCCGATGTTACACGCCTGCGAAAAACCGAGATTTTCCCGATTCCGGATCACCCGTATGTGCGGATGCTGTTTTACAACCTCATCCAGATATTGCGGCGTTTCATCGGTTGAGCCGTTATCGACCAGAATAATTTCGAAAGTTGTGTTTTCCTGAGGCAATGAGAATATGGTCTGAATGCAGTTTTTTGTGAACGCTATTCTGTTAAACAGTGGAATAACGATCGATACATCCGGGCTATCTGTTTCGTTGCCACAATTTACGTTGGCTGTCTGCGCATTTCCGAGCGCATTTGCTTTTGCCGCAACTGCTTCCGGGACATTCGGTAAAATTGCAATTTCCCCGACCAATTTTTTGCATTCTGCAGCGGCACCGTTTTTGGCATACGATTCCGCCAGCCAAAACATGATTTCCGGCTGATTCGGCATTAATGCGAGCGCGGTTTTGTATGCGTCTATCGCGCGATCGTGCTGTTCAACCCGCGTAAAATACCTGCCCTGAATGCACAGTGCTTCGGTTTTTTGTTGTTTTCCGGTAGAATTTTCAACATACAGTTGGATTGCTTCCAGCGATTTTTCGGATTCGCCGGATTGAAACAGACACTCCGCAGTTTGTAAATATGCCGGTGCGAATTCCGGAACCAGTTGCGATATTTCGCCAAGCATCACTAATGCTTTACTTAAATCGCCGCCATCTTTTGCGATCAGCGCCGCCCGATACATCGGACGGAACGCATATGGCAAATCGATGTGGCTGTATTTCATTTTTTGGAGAATATGTTGATAATTTTCAGAATCGTCATCCGGCGAAAAATATCGCTGTAACAACTGGATCCCATCGGTATTTTTCCCGGCGTAAAACAGCATATCCGCATCGGAAAGCACACCCAATTCCCGGTAAAAGTTGAAATCGGTGACAAAACTTTCGGATGTTTCGGTAAACGCATCTGGAAAATCGCCATTTTTGGCTTTCTGAACAACCGTCAAAATCAGCCTGCGAACCCGCGATTCGGAGAAATGCGTTTTATACAAAGCGTTCACTTGTTTGCCAAACTGGTTGCGAAGTTTCGGTTCGCAAATAAATTGCGTTGCCAGCTCCAGCAATTCTTGTTCATTGGAAACAACCGGGTATCCTTCCGGTAAACCCTGTATTTCCGTATTTTCCTGGCTTTGCGGGAAATCGATGACAATCGTAGGCAGTCCGATTTTGAAAGCATCGTTGCGAACCATTCCCCCTTTGTATGGAAATCCTTCAATCAAAAAATCCGCCGATTGATAATACGGCACCAGATTTTTCTGAAGGTTGGAAATGTGAAAACGATCTTCAACGCCGCTGCCTTTTATGTATTTATCAAAATGCTCTTTGCCGCTGCTCACGACCAGTAAATGATGATGCTCGCGGTTTTGCCGCAGTAATTTTACGATCGAATCGCAATACGACCACGCCGATCCTAATATCTTGTAAGTCGTTGTTACAGATAAAGATAGCGTCGATTTTTTGGGGATATCGTACAATTCCTCCAACTGGGTTCGGTTGGATTTTTTCTCACCCGGTTTGTATTCCAATTGGGATGTCAACGGGATCAGGCAAGCGCTGTTTACACCGCGATACTTTTGGGAATAATAAGCGCCGAGCCGGCGAAACTCCACCACTGTATCCGCAACGCGGCTGCCCAGCCAAAACAGGTGATCCGCGTGATTGACAAAAATAATCGGGATTTTGCCTTTGAATAAATTACAAACCGCGACCGAAATGGTGTCCTGCGGATTGATGACCAGTACAATCAATTTCGGCTGTACACGTTGGACAAACGCATGCAACTCATGAAATCGACCGACAAAGGTAGGTTTGGAGGCGTATTCCACACAATTTTTATCGCCAACCAATTCGCACATTTCTGCTTTTGTGAACTGCGAATGAATCATTTCCGTGCTGAAAAACGCGGTTTTTTGCCCGTCACCGGTGAGTATGCTAATCCATTGCCGGATCATTTCCGAATGCCCGCCCATGTGCGCGATGGTTGTGGCAAGCACCAACACATCGGTTTGTTCAGCATTTTCTGATTCAAAATATGGTGTCGCATCGGATTTTTGGATGCCTTTTGCGCAATCCGACAGCATTTTTTCCAACTCGTCATCTGCAAATTTGCCCGGCATTTTTTCGTAAGCAGCAATGCCCGCACCGGCGATATTGTTCAGCACGGTTTCGTAATCACGTTTGGCCAACGCTTTTCGGGCCTGTTGCTTCAGGTCGTTGAATCGTTCATTGGTAAGTTTCAGATTTTCCATCGCTGTTTCCTTTTTTAGAGATAAATCTCGTCCCTGATATCAACAAATTTGCGGATGCTATCGGCGATAAACGTTATATCAGCTTTGTTCAATGCGGGATGCACCGGCAGGCTCAAACACCTTTTTGCAATTTTTTCAGCAACCGGTAAAGACTTGTTTATTTTATTTTTATATGCTTCCTGAAGATGGGGCGGAATGGGATAATGCACCATCGTTGGGATTCCGTTCCATTTCAAATATTCCTGCAATTCGTCCCGCCGTTCGCTCTGGATGACAAATTGATGCCAAACCGGCTTCAAATAATCCGGGTACAATGGCAGCGAAATTTCCGGCTCGAATTCAAATAAATTTTTCAAATAAAACGCCGCAATTTGCTGGCGATGTTTGTTCCACTGCGCCAGTCGCTTCAGTTTTATGCGCAAAAACGCAGCTTGCAATTCATCCAGCCGGCTGTTATTTCCCTGAACCACATGCACATATTTTTTGGATGAACCATAATTGTGCAACAACCGGAGTTTTTCTGCCAAAGCGTCGTCGTTGGTGGTAATGGCGCCGCCATCGCCCAGCGCGCCGAGGTTTTTCACCGGATAAAAACTGAATGCTGCGGCATCGCCCAACGTACCGACAGGCTTATCCCGATAACATGCGCCGTGTGCCTGAGCGGCATCCTCAATCACCTTAAGTTTATGTTTTTTAGCGAGTTGCCAAACATGTTCCATTTCCACAGGCTGTCCGTACAAATGCACGACAATGATCGCTTTGGTTTTTGGCGTGATCGCATCGTAAATCTGTTTCACATTAATATTGTAGGTCAATTCATCCGCATCCACCGGAACGGGTGTTGCCCCAACTTCGCTAACCGCCAGCCATGTGGCAATAAACGTATGCGCCGGGACAATCACTTCATCGCCCGGACCAATGCTGTATGCGCGCAAAATCAGCTTGATCGCTTCTAATCCGTTGCCGACGCCGATGGCATGTCTGGCGCCGCAACATTCAGCGAACTCTTTTTCGAATGCGGCGAGTTCATCCCCCATAATAAACCAATTGGATGCCAAAACGCGCTGGAATGCCGCGGTTAACTCAGCCTGCAATTCGAGGTGAGTTTGTTGAATATCAGTAAACTGTATTGCCATTTTGCTCCCTTATCGCACGTTTAAATTCTTCGTGCTCACGGTAATAATCTGATTCTTCGTAATATTCCGAAGCAAGCACCAGACACACCGAGCCGGATGAAAAATTGTCGATATATCGCCAAACCATGTTGGGAATGTAAAGTCCATAATATGAACGATTTAGGTGGTATGTTTCCTGGCGATGGCCATTGTCCACATGCACATCAAAACTACCGGACATGGCGATCAACAGTTGATGCAGATCTTTGTGTGCATGTCCGCCGCGATCGGCACCGCCGGGAACGTCATACAAATAATACACTCGTTTGATATCGAAAGGAATGTGATGCTGTCCCTCAATAAAAGTGAGGTTCCCGCGCCGGTCGTGCACAATTGGAAAATCAACAATTTTACAACTATTTTGAACCGTGACCGTTTTGGGTGTAGATGTAATTTTGATATCTTCCATGATACCCTCTTATCTGTTTCTCGCGGAAATATTTAAGCGGTTTTTTGCACCGTTGATGCTATACAATTCCTCTTTTAGAAGGAACCGTATCTCCAATAATTTCCGTATGTTATGATCGTCGTATAAGCGATGGCCGCCTTTACTGCGATACGGATTCAGGTAGCCTTCAAATTCTTTTTCCCAATAGCGCAGCGTGTGCGGTGAAATGCTCAGTAATTCGCAAACTTCCCTGACCTTCAACAACTCTGCCTGATCAACGTTCATAGTCACCCTAACAATTTCGTCCATGAAAAATTGGCCTTTCACTCTAACTTTCTTCAACATTCGGCGAACTTTTGCGGGACTTTAACACACCCTGACATATCCGTGAATTTTTATTTTTCGACCGGAAGAATAACGATTCGCGGTAGTGATACTCAGCTATCTAAGATAAATAATAACAACACTTTAATAACAGGTGTCGATTTGATTGCCGAGAACCGGAATCCGATTTCACGCTCTGGTTTTGCAAATTTCGGAACAAAAACAACCAATTTTTCACCAAATTCCCCAACCGGAGTGCGATGCTGTTTTTCAAAAAAATAGTTCAAGATACTTTTGAGGTATGTCGTTAATGATTCCAAAAATAACAGGATGAATCGCTGCAATGCAACATGCAGCAACCGGATTTAACAGGAATTATGGAGGATTCTATAGATGGAACAACCGCTCATTCTCGAAATCATTCAGGATACATTCGACAGCCTGCAACGGGTTGGCTTGCTCGAAAACCGCGTTATTACAGATGATAACACCATTCTGCTCGGTGCGGGATCGCCGCTCGATTCCATCGGGTTCGTAACGTTCATCACCGAATTGGAAGACCGGGTTGTCAGCCAGGGCGATGCGCCGGATTTTGCGCTGGTGCTCAGCGAAATCCACGATTTTAACGCGGATGCGAAGCATTTGACCACCGGCACGCTCGCCAAATACATTGGTCACGCCACCGGAAAAACGGAAGCCGCTGAATAATGACAGACGGGCAAACCATGGCAATTACCGGCACCAGCAAAGGCTTGGGGCGGGCAATCGCTGAATTCTATTTGCAAAAAGGATTCCGGGTTGCCGGATGCAGCCGCAGCGACGCGACGCTGGCACACGATAATTATCACCACAGCGCAGTGGATGTGACCGACGAAGCCGCCGTTGCCCGCTGGATTCGCACGGTGAAATCGCATTTCGGGCACATCGACGTGCTGATTTGCAACGCCGGCAGCGCACCCGCAACCCTGCTCCTCACAATGACGCCGGGGAAAACCCTCGATAACGTTTTGCGAACCAACGTGATGGGCACATTTTTCGCCGCACGCGAAGCCGCAAAAGTGATGATGCGCCAAAAATCCGGGCGAATTATCACGGTTTCGTCGATGGCGGTTGGATTACACCAGATTGGAACGTCGGCGTACGCCGCATCGAAAAGCGCAATTGTTGAAACCACCAAAATTCTCGCGAAAGAATTGGCGGAATTTGGGGTGACGGCAAATGTGATCGCACCGTCGATGGTGATGACCGATGCGGTGGACGCACTCGGCGAAGCTGTCATCGCAAAAGCGTTGAACGATCTCACGCTGAAACGCACGCTGAGCATCGATGAAATTTGCAATGTTATCACATTTTTGATCGCGCCGGAAAGCGCGTGCATCACCGGACAAGTGTTGCAAATGGGACTGGTCAGTTGACCGTCAAAAGGAGTTGAACGTGGCTTTTTTCAGCACAATTGGGAATTTTGAAATTATCACCATCCCGAATGGCGCATGGCGGCAGAATTGTTATGTCGTTCGCCACACTCCCGCAAATCATGCAATTGTGGTTGATCCGGGCAGTGATGCTCAAGCAATCATCGCTGCGCTGAAAAATACCGGTGCGAGTTTGCAACATATACTGCTCACCCATGCGCATCACGATCATGTGGGCGCGGCTGCGGAAATCTGCCGCGAATTCGATTTGCCCTGCACGCTGCATTCGGATGATCTGCGGCTGCTCCGGCATGCGCCATTGTATGCGTTGCGGTTCGAAGGCAAAACCATCGATGTGCCAAAAAATTGTCAAACGTTCGATCAAATTTCGCCCATCGAGTTTGGCGGAAACGCTGTTTCCGTGATCCACACGCCCGGACACACGCGCGGCAGCGTGGCAATTGCGTTCGACAATTTCATTTTTACTGGCGATACGCTGATGAAAAATCACCTCGGCAGAACCGATTTGCCCGGCGGCGACCGCGAAACATTACTGCGCTCGGTCGATGCGATTTGTGAAAACGCATCGCCGGATACCGTAATTTTTCCCGGGCACGGTCCGCAGTGGACCATCGGTGAAGCAAAAATATGGCTGGCGGCAAACGATTTCTCCGCAGAAACCCGTACTGCAGAATTCGCCGGACAGTTTTAAAATAAAAAATTAGCCACGGAGACACAGAGAACACGGAGAAAAATATCTTCATTTAAGAACACTGTGCTCTCTGTGCATCTGTGGCAAGAAAATTGGAATAAAATGACGGAAAAAGGAACATACGGCGTCGGGATAATCGGTGTGGGCAAATACATCCCGTCCAAAGCGATGACCAACGCAACCGTAGCGGAACTCACCGGCATTCCCGCCGAAACCATCGAGCAGAAAACCGGTGTGCGCAACCGATTCATCGCTGCGGATGATGAAACGGCTTCGGGCATGTCCGCCGCCGCGCTCAATCAGGCGTTCGCAATGGCGCAAATTTCGCCGGAAGCGCTCGCGCAACTGGTCGTTTGCACCTTCACGGGCGATTATGTGTATCCCGCAGTTGCCTGCAAAGTGCTCGATCTGGTCGGCGCAAAAAATGCCGGCGGATTCGATATTATGGCAAATTGCACCGGTTTTCAGGTTGGATTGGGCGTTGTTTCCGACCGGATGCTGGCGGATTCGTCCGTCGAAAATGGCGCGGTGATCGGCACGGCGCTGCAATCGCGATACATCAATTGGAATGATCCCGATTCCGCCATTTATTTCGGTGACGGCGCCGGTGCAGCCATTCTCGGCAAAGTGCCGGAAGGTTACGGCATCATCGCGAACGAAATTTTTACAAACGCAAAAGTATATGATTCTGTTCGGCTTAGGGGCGGCGGCTCCAGTTTCCCGATGCGCCCGGAAAACATCAACGACGGGCTGCAATATTACGAAATGAACGGCATGGAAGTGTGGAAACAGGTCGTGCAATATCAGCCAAAAGTGATTCGCCGGGCGCTCGAAAAGGTTGGTAAAACCGTTGCGGACGTCGATTTTTTCATTTTTCACCAGGCAAATTTACGACTAATCGAATATTTGATGGGCAAAATGAAACAGCCGATGAGCAAAACACACACAAACGTCGCGGAAATCGGGAATACGGCGGATGCGTCGCTGGCCATCGCGCTTTGCGATGCGGTCACTGCAGGAAAAATCAAACGTGGCGATACGGTGGTCATCTCCGGCGTCGGCGCGGGATTCACCTTTGGCGCAACCGTGATCCGGTGGTTTTGATGAGCGAATCGCGGCAACATACCGCCATCGCGGGATTCAAAAATTTCGAAGATATTCGCGTCGGCGATACGGCGGAATTCACCCACACGATCACCGAACGCGACGTGCAGGCGTTCGCCAATCTCACCGGCGATCACAACCCGCTGCACCTCGACAGCGCATTTGCGCAGGAATCCGGTTTTCGCCAGCCGGTGGTTTACGGGATGCTCTCCGCGTCGTTCATTTCCACGATGATCGGCATGTATATTCCCGGCAAAGGCGCGCTGTGGACCGGACAATCGCTGCAATTTTTGAACCCCGCGTATGTCGGCGATGTGCTGACCATCCGCGCGGAAGTTGCGCAGAAATCGCCCGCGAACCGCCTGCTGGTGCTAAAAATCGCGATTGAAAATCAACAAGGAAAAGCGCTGATCACCGGCGAATCAACCGTGAAAATGCTGGAAATAAAAATGAAAAAAGCAACGCCGGAAGACGGCACACAAACCATTTTGATCACCGGCGGCAGCCGGGGAATCGGTGCGGCGACCGCAAAGCTGCTGGCTGCGGACGGACATCGCATTGTCATAAATTATGCAAATGCAGAAGATGCCGCAAGTTCGCTCGTCCGGGAAATTAGTGACGCTGACGGCAAAGCCATCGCTATTCGCACGGATGTTTCGGATTCGGAGCAGGTTTCCGCGATGATCCGCGAAGCCGAATCGCAGTTTGGCGCGATCACCGCGATTGTCCATTGCGCGGCATCCGGCAGCGCGCTGCTGCCGTTCGAATCGCTGGAATGGGCGCATTTCCAACGGCAAATCGATGTGCAATTGAAGGGCGCGTTCAACTGCATCAAAGCCATTTTGCCGGACATGATCGCCGCAAAAAGCGGCGCGATTGTGCTGCTCGGCTCCATCGCATCGGACAATGTGCCGCCCATAAACCAGAGTGATTATGTGGTTGCGAAGGCATCTGTTTCATCGTTTGCAAAAAATCTGGCAGCGGAACTGGGTCCAAAAGGCATTCGCGTAAACACGGTCGCACCGGGAATGACCCAAACCGCGATGATCGCCGGATTGCCGGAAAAAGCCCGGATGCTCGCCAAAATGCAATCGCCGCTGCGGCGACTGGCGGAACCGGAAGACATTGCCAATGCAATCCGGTTTTTGCTGAGCCAGCAGGCGCAACACATTACCGGCGAAACGATTCGCGTATCCGGCGGCGCAGTGATGCTGTAAAAAAGCGGTCATTCCTGCGCAGGCAGGAATCTCCAGAATCAGTAAATAAAAAACACAATATAAACAACGAGTTAGTCATGATTGAATTTGCCACAAAACAGGACGTTTACCCAAATTTCTCGAAAATTGTGGACATCGTTTCCGCGCAAAATCCGTTGCAGAAAAAGAGCATCCGTAATTTTGTCAACCGTCAGGATGAGCGCTATTGGGATTTCGCCGAAAACCTCTGCAAACAGCTCCGCCGGAGCTATCTGACCACCGACGAAGAATGGGCGGAAGCCGCGCGATCGTATAATTGCACCTGCAAGGAAATTTTGCACCTGCAAATCAGATTTCAGGAAACGGGCGTTTATCCAACCGAAAACGCCGGTGCTGCCAACGAAAATGTGTATTCGCAGGACAGCAAAATGCGGGCATACATCGTCGGACTGCTGTTTTCGTATCTGTTCTGGCCAAATCATTACCAGATGTTTGCGTTTTTTCAGGATCATCTCGCGACAATTCCGGTATCGGATTGCCTCGAAGTTGGTGTTGGTCACGGGTTGTTCACCACGGAAGTGAAGCATCGCTATCCCGGCGCGAACATGACCTGGATCGACATCAGCAAAACCTCGCTGGAACTGGCGACTGATATGCTCGGCACATTTGACATCAATCCGGCGGAAGTGCACGCTATCCACGGCGACTACCTCAAAACCGATCTCGGCGACCGGAAATTTGACTTCCTGATCATGGGCGAAGTGCTCGAACATGTGGACGATGCACCGGGATTTATGGCACGCGCTTATCAATTACTTCGTCCCGGCGGACGGATTTTTATGTCCACCTGTGCGAATTGTCCGGCTGTTGATCACGTGTATCATTTCCACAACATCAATGAAATCAGAAATTTAGTGCGCAATGCCGGATTGACGATTGTCGATGATCTGGCCCTCCCGGCGGATCCGGTGGACGAATCGGAATGGGAAAAGAAACTCGTGACGATCAATTATTGCGGCATTTTTGGACGGGAATAATTTTGGATGGAGAAACACATGGAATCAGTGAACACCTCCCAAATTGGGAAACGATTTGCACCGGATGCCGGTTACACCGATTATCTCGCGGCGGCGAACGCACTCAAAAATGATCCGGCTTTTGCGGAACTGAAACCGCTGAAAGTTGCCATTTTGCGGAATTTTACCATCGATCCGCTGCTGCCGGTGCTCACCTGCGAAATCGCTTCGACCGGACAGAAACCTGAATTTTACGTCGGAAATTACGATACTATCGCCGGCGATGTGCTCAATCCGGACAGCCAATTGTATGCATTTGACCCGGATTTTATCATTTTGGCAAACTGGTTTGACAATATTTCCCCGGCAATAGCACAGCGATTTTTGACGCTTTCCGGGAAAGAAGTTGCCGAAATTACCCGACAAATATTGGCTGAATTTGAAAATTATCTGCAAATTTTGGCGGAACGCACCAACGCGACCGTGCTGGTCAACAATTTTCCGCTGCCGCAATTTACGACGCTCGGCATTTTGGACGGGCAATCCGGGCGAAACCATACCAATACTATTTTACTGCTAAATCTGGAAGTAATGGAAATTGTCAGCCGGTTTTCCAACGCATATCTGATCGATTTCATGGCAATTTCAGCGAGAATCGGCAGCGCAAATGTTTTTGATGAGCGATACTGGCATATCGCCAAAGCACCGCTCAGCCGACACGCGCTGGTGCCGTTCGGGCAGGAATACGGCAAATTTTTCCGGGCGCTTTCCGGCAAAACCCGCAAATGTCTGGTGCTGGATTGTGACAATACTTTATGGGGCGGCATCGTTGGAGAGGATGGCGCAGAGAATATCCGCATCGGCAC
Organism: Calditrichia bacterium; assembly: GCA_020634975.1. NCBI lineage: Bacteria > Pseudomonadati > Calditrichota > Calditrichia > Calditrichia bacterium. The sequence continues at coordinate 114,813 of JACKAQ010000001.1, forward strand.
AACATTCCCCGGATCGTGCTTCCGCGATTTTCAGCAGGAAATCCTGAACCTGCAACAGCGCGGCGTGATTCTCACCATTTGCAGCAAAAACAACGAAAAAGATGTGCTCGATGTGCTGCACAATCACCCTGAAATGCGCATTCGCGAAGAACATCTGGCGACGTGGCAGATTAATTGGGACGACAAAGTAACCAACATCCGGCGCATTGCAGCAGATTTAAACATCGGGCTGGATAGCCTTGTTTTTATTGATGATAGCCCATACGAATGTGAACTGGTACGCAGTCAGTTGCCGGAAGTTGCGGTTCTGCAAGTGCCCAAAGAGCCGTCGCAGATGCGCAACGCGCTGAGTGCAGCGGCATTTTTTGATTCGCTAAATTTTTCCGGTGAGGATAAACAGCGTACCCAAATGTATCGCGACCAGGCGCAGCACAACCGACTGCGAACATCGGCGAATTCACTCGATGAATATTTGAAAAATCTGGAGATGGTTGCGGACATTGGGCTGGCGGATGGCGTGAGTATTCCGCGAATTGCCCAACTCACCCAAAAGACCAACCAGTTCAACCTGACCACCCGGCGTTACGCCGAAGGCGACATCCGCCGGTTCGCAGAAAGTGCGGACAGTGACGTATTTTTCCTGCGTCTGTGCGACCGCATATCAGATCTGGGCATCATCGGTGCGGCGATTGTCACTTATGACAATCTCACCGCCGATATCGATACTTTTTTACTGAGTTGTCGGGCAATCGGACGCGGAGCGGAGCGTGCGCTGCTGGCGCATATCGTCGAAAATGCCTGGCAAAAAGGGGCAATCCGCGTTCGCGGACGATACATCGCAACTGCGAAAAATAGCCAGGTTGCCAATTTTTATCCGGACAACGGGTTCACCGCCATCGAATCAGCCAACGGCGAAACAATTTGGGAGCTCACACCGGACGATCAACAGCCGAAATCAGCATTCATAAAAATTAACAAAATAACGCAGGAGCGCGAACATGCAATTTAGCGAAGATAAACTAAAACAGGTGTTGGCAAACACTTTCGAAATTGGCAGCGAACTGATTAACGAGGACACGTCCGTGGACACGGTGGAAACGTGGGATTCGCTGAAACACCTCAACCTGATTCTGGCGCTGGAAGCCGAATTCGACGTGACGTTCAGCGAAGAACAGACCGTGGAAATGCTCAATTATCCACTGATCAAAGCGGTGCTGCAGGAGCACGATGTGCAGTTTGAATCCGCAGCAATTACAGTTGGCTAAACGAAAACGGGAAGCAAAAATGCAAGCCATCAACACCATTTTGGGAAGAATGCGCGAGAAAGGCGATCAGCCTGCTATTTTCTGGGAAAACAACGCTTTAAGTTACCGGAATTTTTGCGAAATGATCGAAGAATGGGTAGCGCGGTTGCCGGAAACCGGCGTCGGTGCGGGCAGTGTTTGCGCCGTGCTCAGCGATTATTCGCCGCAAACCTGTGCACTGTTTTTCGCGTTGATGACGCGCAAAGCGATTATCGTTCCGTTCACGCCGGAAATCGAAAAAGACATGCCGGAGCTGCTGCCAATTGCCGGCGTGCAACACCTGTTTCGCTTCGATCGCGATGACAACTGGCAGCAAGAATCGCTGCCGGACGCCGGACAAAATGCGCTGGTGGAAACGTTTCGCAGCCGGCAATCGCCGGGACTGATCGTTTTTACCTCCGGCTCCACCGGCAAACCCAAAGGCATTTTGCACGATTGCGAGCGCGTGATGCAAAAATTTGTCGCGGAACGCAACGGCTGGCGCACGGTGTTATTTTTGATGATGGATCATTTCGGTGGGTTCAATACACTGCTTTCCGCGTTCACGTATGGCGGCGCTGCGGTATGTTTGCCGAGCCGTTCGCCGGATGATGTTTGTGCAGCAATCGCTGCATCGGGGGCGGATTTATTGCCCACAACGCCGACATTTCTAAACCTGCTGATCGCCTCCGGCGTGTATCGATCTCACGATTTATCTTCAATTAAACTAATTACTTACGGCACAGAAGTAATGCCGGATGCAACGCTGAAAAAAACCCGGGAAATTTTCCCGAATGCCAAATTGAAGCAAACTTACGGATTATCCGAGTTGGGCGTTTTGCGCTCCAAGTCGGAGAGCGACGATTCACCGTGGGTGAAAATCGGCGGCGACGGATTCGAGGTAAAAATCATCGACAGCACGCTGTGGGTGCGCTCGCAGGCGAATATGATCGGCTATCTCAACGCGCCAAACGCCATCGACGCGGATGGCTGGATGTGCACCGGCGACAAAGTGCAGGTGCGCGGCGAATTCATGCGCATCCTCGGGCGAAAATCGGACATGATCAACGTTGGCGGACAAAAAGTATTTCCACTGGAAATCGAAAATGTACTGCTGGAAGCGGAGAACATCGGCGAAGCCAGCGTTTTTGCCCAGCCGCACCCGATTATGGGGCAGGTGGTTTACGCAAAAGTGTCGCTCATCCAACCGGAAGATCCGGTGATGCTCACTGAACGGCTGCGCAAACATTGTTTCCAGCGGCTGGCAAAATACAAAGTGCCATTGCGCTTTCGCATTGCTGCAACAGATGATTTGCACAGCGATCGTTTCAAAAAAATCCGGCAGGAATAACATGGTTTTGACTGGCGACATAACCGTTTTGCGGCCTTTGGCGATCACCGATGCTGCGCTAACATTTCGCTGGCGGCAAAGCCAGCGGGCAAAATTTCTTCAGCGCGGAGCGAAAACGGTGGAAGCGCAGGAACAGTGGATCGCAACCGCAGTTCAGTCCCGCGATCTGAATTTTATCATGGAATTTCGAGATGAACCAGTGGGCATGATCGCACTGCAGGAAATGAACCATCTTCACAAAAACGCGGTGCTCGGGCGGTTGCTCATCGGCGAACCGGAGAAGGTTGGCAATGCACCGGTTGCGTTCGAAGCGGAACTGTTGCTGCTGGATCACCTGTTTCTCGACCTCGATTTCCACAAGCTATACGGTGAAATTGCGGAAGATAACATTGCAATGATCAAGACACGGGATTTTCTCGGTTATCACCGGGACGGGCTGCTGCGCGATCACTACAATTTCGATGGTACCTTCAAAAACGCGGTTGCGGTATCGCTGCTAAAAAATGAATACGTTCAAACTACCCGCAAAAAGCTGGTCGATTTGATTCGTCTACTCGGAAAAATGGGCTGATAATCGCTTCATTTTTCTCATAAAACGGTGGCTATTCGCCAAAATTTTCTGTGCAAAAATTTTACACAACCACTGAAGTTTTTCACGCCACGGTCGATAATTAAATTAAATGCTCTGATCTTTCAATTACTGAAAATTTCCGCAAGGAACTCAGTTTTTATTTTATGGAAGAAGTTGCGCGATTAGCCTGTCGCATGATGTGGCCGGCTTTCAGAAAGGAATCAGCGCTTTACAGGATGTAAAATTAAACAGACGAGGGATTGTACTGTGGCAGAAATGTTAAAAATCGGCGAGTACGAGATCACAAGGATTGTGACAGGTTCAGAAGGCACCAACTGTTATATTGTATATCACGAGCCTACCAACGAAATGCTACTCATAGATCCGGGTGATGAACCGCGGAAAATCAGCCGTGCACTCAACGAAAATCTAGGTGAGCTGCGTTATATTTTATTGACACACGCCCATCATCAAAATGCTGGCGCTGCTGCGCGAATCAGCGATGAATACAGCGTTCCCTGTGCCGTTCAAAAAGGAGATCTGCGCCTGCTCCGTTGCATGCCGCAAACGGCACTGGAAGAAGTTGGTCGCGTAATTGAGGCACCAATGGGATACCGCGCTTTCGAAGGCGAACCGGAATTTTATTTCGCCGGCGAGCAATTTTTTGTTACCCACACCCCCGGGCACACCGCCGGCAGCGTTTGTTATCGCTTCAACGGTTTCGTTTTTACCGGCGATACACTGAATCACAAAACCATGACCGATACAGATTGTCCGGGCGCATGTCCCGAAAAACTGGATGCTTCGATCAAAAAATTATTTGAAAATTGCGAAAACAATACGGTTATTTTCCCGGGAAGGGGCGCAAGCTGGCAGTTGAAACAGGCAAAACAATGGTGGGAAAAAACAACTGCAAAAGAGTTGGAATTGGAAATAAGTTAATTGTTGTAAACTATTGATTTTATTGTTGGTTAATATCGTATAAAAAGCGGATGTTTTCAGAAATTGAAACGTTCGCTTTTTTTTATACTATCGCAATATCGATCACCAATTCCCGCTGAATATCAAACTGTTTGTTAATTTGTTTATCCAACGATACGCCGTTTATTTTGTCGATCATCATATCGAACTGGCGATTTTCCCGCAATTGTGACAGCAATACACCCTCGAAATTAACCGTTCCATGGCGTTTTTTATCGAAATAGGCAACGAGAATCCGGTCCCGGACATCGAGCGCGCTGAGCACTTCCACCAAATTTCCGACGTCACGCAATTCCGAGAGTTCCTGATAATCCACGCTTTCTTTTACCGTTTTCACATCGCCGTCATCAAACCGGAAATCGATAATTCCGCCACCATGTTTGGCATAAATCTTCCTGGCAGTGTTGCCTTCAATAATTTGCCGCTCAACGCTGATCACTCTTCCGGAAAATTCTTCTTTAGAAATGGAAGTTATTTGCAGTGTAATGGGCATATCATCAATTTCGCCATCAAAGCCGATACGCATAATTTCTGCAATACCGCCAACACCGATCGCTTCGATCTTGTGTTTCAGAACCGCCGCAGACATTGCACCTGGACGGATGATATTTGTCGCCGCACCGCGCCGTTTAAACAACCCCAAAAAGTTCCTCCGGCTGTTTGGCAACCAAAGGCTATTCCGGTCCACGGCTTTTCTGTTTGAACGGTTTGTATTGGGTAACATTCATGATCCTTTTATTGAACGATCCACAAGCTATAGCAAAAAAATCGGCTAAATTGCATATTTTATAAGTTTCGCCTAAAAAATTATAAAAAAATTCCACAAATAAAGTGGCATTGATCAAAAATCCATTTTTTCTGATATAATATCGAATGTTTCAACCGGCAAAGCACTCGTTATTTGGAAAAGTTGCAAAATAAATTCTCAATTCTGCTTTGATCGACAGAGGCGAAAAAGTATCTTTTCCATGCTTTTTCTCAAAGGAAATTCTGAAACGAAAAGAGTTTGAAAAATATGGCTTTAACTTTAAAAATTAATCACCGGGATGCAGGCTGCAAAGCACGCACCGGTCAATTTGTGAGCGATCATGGCGCAGTGGAAACACCCGTTTTTATGCCGGTCGGCACGATCGGGACAGTCAAAACATTGTCGCCGCAAGATTTGAAAGCCTGCGCATCGCAAATGATGTTATCCAATACCTACCACCTTTTTCTGAAACCGGGGCTGGATGTGCTGCGCCATTTTGGCGGTCTGCACAAATACAACGGGTGGGATCGCCCGATTTTGACCGACAGTGGCGGCTTCCAGATTTACAGCCTCGATTCAATGAAAACCGTATCCGAAGAAGGCGTGGAATTTAAATCGCATTGGGACGGAACGAAGCACATGTTCACGCCGGAAAATGTGGTAGATACGCAGCGCATTATCGGTTCGGATATTATGATGGTGCTGGATTATCTGACCGGAAATCCTGCAGATCACGATATTTCTAAAAATGCACACGAAGTTACACTCCGCTGGGCAAAACGTGCCCGCAGTCATTTTCTGGCAACGGAGCCGTTGTATAGCTTCCGGCAATTCCAGTTCGGTATTGTTCAGGGTGGTATTTACAACGATTTACGTGCCGAAAGCATCGCCGGATTGGTGGATATCGGCTTTGATGGCTACGCCATCGGCGGGCTGGCAGTTGGGGAAGATGCCCAAACCCGCCGCGAAGTCACCGATTTTTGCACCGATCGCCTGCCGGCAGATTTGCCCCGGTATCTGATGGGCGTTGGCAAACCGGAGGATATTTTGGATGGCATTGAACTGGGCGTCGATATGTTCGACTGTGTGATCCCCACCCGAAACGCCCGCAACGGAACGGTGTTCACATGGAACGGCAAAGTGAATCTGCGCAACACGCATCACAAACTTGCGACCGGACCCATCGACCCGGATTGCGCCTGTTTCGCCTGCAAAAATCATTCGATCGGGTATATTCACCACATGCTTAAAGTCAATGAAATCTACGGCTTACGCCTTGCGACTATTCACAATGTGCATTTTTATCATCACCTGACAATCGCGGCACGCGGCGCGATCAAAAACGATCTTTTTATGGATTTCAAATCCAAATTTTTGGATAACTATTTTCAAAACGAATCGAATTAGCCTTAGCTATTTCAAAAGCCGGAAAATATCCGTATATTTTTCGCCGGAAATTTAACAGAGGAGAGTCTTTCGTGGATACACAAATGTTTGGCGGTTTCGCCTATTTATTATTGATTATTGGTATTTTTTACTTTTTCATCATTCGTCCGCAGCAAAAGCAGAAAAAAGAGCGCGACCTAATGTTAGCCGCGTTGCAAAAAGGCGATAACGTCGTTACCCTTGGCGGTATTTACGGCAAGGTTTTGGGCTTCAAGAATGAAGATAAAGTGGTTGTGCTGAAGGTGGATACCAACACAAATCTGGATATCGACCGTACCGCAATTACCCAGGTTGTGAAAAGCAAAGGCGGCGATGCCTAATTGTAAGTAACTGATAATTTGTAACTTAGTAATGGATTTTCAATGGCTGTTTTACCGGTAATTAAATACGGTCATCCGACACTTCGGAAGGTTGCCGAACCGCTGACAGATGCGGAAATTAATGATGATCTGCGGGACGTCGTTGCCAATATGATCGATACGATGCGGGCGTACGACGGCATCGGTTTGGCTGCACCACAGGTCAACATTTCCAAACGATTTTTCGTGATTGATATGGGATTGCTCGACGAAGAATCCGATGCGGAGGTGTTCATCAATCCGGAAATTATCAACAAAGAAGGTTCGGAATCGATGGAGGAAGGCTGTTTGAGCATCCCCGATATCCGTTCGGATGTTCAACGGTCAACCCGGATGACGGTTCGCTACCTCACCATCGACGGCGATGAAATTGAGGAAGAAATGGATGATTTGCTCGCTCGCGTGTTTCAGCATGAGCTGGATCATCTCAACGGCGTGCTGTTTATCGACCATCTCTCGTTTATCCAACGTAAATTGTTGGAACCAAAATTGCGAAAAATTCAGGGGGAAAGTTCGCTAACTTGAGAGATTTACGCATCGTTTTTATGGGAACACCGGAATTTGCGGTTCCCACAATGGCTGCAATTCACAACTCCCGGCACAAAATTGTCGGTGTTGTCAGCCAACCGGATCGTCCGCGTGCCCGCGGAAAAAAAGTGCTGCCCACAGCGGTGAAACAATTTGCACTGGATAACCACCTCTCCCCTATTCTTCAGCCGGAAAAAATGAAAGATCCCGCATTCATCGACGCGCTGCAATCGCTGAACGCGGATGTTTTTGTGGTTGTGGCGTTCCGGATTTTGCCGGAAACCGTTTTTGCGATGCCGAAATTTGGAACGATCAATCTGCACCCATCGCTGCTGCCGCGCTACCGTGGCGCTGCGCCGATCAATTGGACAATCATCAACGGCGACAGTGAAACGGCGATCACAACCATTTTTATCCAAAAAGAAATTGACGCCGGCAACATTATTTTGCAGCGCAAAATGCCTGTTTTTGCTGAAGATACAGCCGGAAGCCTGCACGATCGCCTCGCCGATAAAGGTGCGGAAATGATGCTGGAAACGCTCGATCAAATCGCTGCGGGAACAGTTACTCCCACCAAACAGGACGACAGTTTGGTGACACCCGCACCAAAACTCACCAAAGAAATTTGCCACCTCAATTTTGGACAACCGGCAAAAGCGGTTCGTCAGTGGATTCACGGATTATCGCCGTATCCGGGCGCATTTGCGATGCTGGACGATCAGCAACTGAAGTGCTTTCGCGCCAGTGTCATCGATGAACAACAGCAACCCGAAGCTCCCGGAACCATCGTCCGCGCGGAAAAAGATGCGCTTTGGATCGCCTGTGCGCCGGGGATCGTGGCGATTGAAGAAATGCAGCTGCCCGGAAAACGCCGTTTATCTGTCGATGAATTTTTGCGGGGAAACCCGCTGCCAGTGGGTAAAATTTTGCAGTAATTTGCAACTCACGCCAATAAACACGCCATCGCAAAAACGATATATTCCAGAAAAAACATACCCCAGATAATCAAATAAAATCGCACGATGTCCGGCTTTTTAGCCGGATCGACCCGGCGGGCAAGCAGCCACACAATCGCTAATAAAATCGCGTGACTAATGGCCAAAACCATTGGCTGCACACCGGATAAACCGCTAAATCCGGCGTAAATCAACCCTGAGTAACAAAGGGTCAGCAATGCCATTCCGATGTTGAACACTCGTCGTGCGCCCAATTTTAGGGATAGCGTTTTGATAGCGAATTGCTCATCGCCTGCCATATCGGGGATATCTTTAAACCACGCGATAACTAAACTTAAACCAAAAACAAATGCCGTGAGCGCCCAAATGTGATCCGGAATTTTATCAATTCCGCCGAATATTTCGTTGAAATGTAAAAACAGAAACAGGTTCACCAAAACGCCGCGAACCGTAAAAATACAGGCTGCCGCCCAAAAATGGAACCGTTTCAATCGCAACGGCGGCAGCGAATATGCCGTGCCGATCAGCAAGCTGGCAAACACCGTGAGCAGCAGATATTTTCCGCCGAAAACTGCCAGCACCAGCGAAATCCCAATCGAAATCAGCACAAGCGCCCAACCGGTGCGCATCGAAAAAATGCCGGATGCCAACGGCAAATCCGGTTTGTTGATCCGATCAATATCGATATCGGTAATTTGGTTCAGCCCGACGATGTAAATATTTGCGCCGAGGCAACTCGCCAACGCCAGCAACAACGCCGCCAGTTGCGGATCCGCAGCGTTAGTATGAGCAAACGCCATCAAATACAATCCCGAGACGCTGAGCGTTGTGCCGATGATGGTGTGCGGACGGCTAAATTTCAGAAACGCGCGGAAATACCTCACGGTTTTCTCCCCTGAAGCAGCCCGAATTTGATCAATCCTTCGCGATACCCGCGAATCATTTGGGTCATCGCCATTGCCCCGCGAATGGTGGACCAGCCGGATTGTACCAGTCCGGTAATGCTGTCCCAGCGAAAAACAGATTTCACAACCGCATTCCAAAACGGCGCTACGGCATCGCTCCAGTCTGTGGTTTCGATGTTGGTAAATCCAATGTTTTCAGCGATTTGGGCATACTCATTTATCGATAAAATGTAGGGTAGATGATAAACGTTGTAAATGCGATTCAGTAATTCCTGCTCATCGTCGGAAAGCGCAGGAGGCAAGTTGCGGTGGCACCAGGTTGCCATCAAAAACGTTCCGCCGGGTTTGAGCAAATCGTAACATTTTTGGATAAATTTTTCTTTTTCGGGCATGTGTTCGCCGCTTTCGAGCGACCAAAGCAAATCAAATTGCCCGTTTTCGAATGGCGGATTGAGCGCATCCGCAACCTGAAACCGGACTTTTTCGGACATTCCGGCGGCTGCCGCACGCTCGGTTGCGCGATTCACCTGATACGGGCTGAGCGTGATTCCGGTAACCCTCGCCCCAAATTTTTCTGCGAGATACAGCGAACTGCCACCGATGCCGCAACCGATATCCAGAATTTGCTTTGGCGATTGCACATTTCCCCAACGTAATAATTCTTCCATCAAATCAATTTGTGCCTGCAGATGATTTTTTTCTTCCGTGCCGTCTGCGCCATAATAACCGTGGTGCATGTGCTCACCCCAGGTTTTTTCCCACAACGCAGAAGAGTTATCATAAAACTGTTTGATATTTTCGTTCAGTTGTTTTTTTTCGGACATTAGCTTCCTGTTTTTTAATGATTTACGAACTAATCCAGCAAACACCAGCCTGCCAATCCGATCAACAAAAAGCCGGTAATTAACAGTGAAATTTTCTGGTGAATTGTCATCGGATCGGGTGAGCCTTTGGCAGCATCGTTGATTTCACGAAGCCATATTTTACGCAGCGGTTTGATTGCGATAGCGAAAATTGCCATCGGGATGAAAAAAAATCCGGCTGTATTTCCAACCATCAACCGCAGAAAAAACCGGATTCTTCGACCGATCGTCATTTTTTCCTGCACATTTTCCGCTTTTGGCGCATCGAATACAATCGCCGGTTCGCCCTCTTCCATTTTGGTGCCAACAATGGCGATGCCGTATTTTTCTTTCAGCACCCAATGTGGCTGTACGTAGCGGTATTTTATATCCAGAAATCCGGCATTTTCGAACCACCGGAAATATTCGTTTTCTTCGGGAAACAGCATCCAGATGTCCGCCAACCAGCGTCCGATGCGGTTTTCCGGGCGCAGCGGACCGATCATCAACGCCTTTCCGCCCGGTTTCAACACCCGGAAAGCCTCCGCAATGCCGCGCTGCGGTTCCGGCCAATATTCAATACTGCCGGCAGAAACATAGCGATCAAACGTATCGGTCGGAAATCCCAAATCTTCCGCATCACCCAGCCGGAAAGTGCACTGTTGCAAATCCGGTTTCTTTTTGGCATAACTCATCTGGTGCGGGCTTTGGTCGATGCAGGTTACGTTTTTCGCCGAAATTTTGCGAACAATGCCTTGCGTGGTAAACCCGGTGCCGGAGCCGACATCCACCGTCCGGAGTGTTTCGGGTTGCAAATCTGCCAAATCCAACGATTCTTCGCGCATCCGTTCGGTCCAAAAAAACGGGTTTACATATTTATCATAAAAAATCGAAAGGAAACGGTAAAACCAGAAAGCCTCTTTTTTATGCTGAACGTTACGCATCATAAACCCTTGTTTTGATAAACGTTACAAAAAATTAATTGCGATTTGCTTGCCACATGCTAATCAGTTTTGGAATATCGCCAACAAATTCAAATCCGGCTGGACGACCGCGAGCCTCAAAGATTGTGTTGATTTCGGAGCCACGAATAGATTCGAGACACACATCGACGGCTGCATTCAGCGATTCGGGAATCCGGCGGATCATGCCGGATTCGGTTGGTGCAAACAGCATTCCGGCATCACCGGAATGTAAAATTTCCATCGATAATCGATTGTGATTATCGCGCACAATAATTGTTGTGCTATGTTCGAAAACCTCAAATTTTTCAATTCTCGCGCCGGTGTAAGTTGCAAACCGATACAGTTTCCCGCGATGCAAAAATCCCATGATAAACCCCGGAAACGCGCCGCGAATCCACGGTATTATGGCGATCGACGCGGTTACGCTAATGCCGCTTTCGCCAAAATGGTTGCACTGCAGCCAAACCCATGACTCCGGAAACGATTTGCCCCAATCTTTTTCGATATACCCGCGCCCGCCGCTAAAATCGATGGTTTCCGCGTTGAGTGTCAGTTCACCGGCAATTTCGTGATCGAGACTAACGACGCCATGATAACATTGCATAAAAGGTGCCCATGCGTACCAGCCCATAATTCCGGGAGAAAGCAACGTAATTGGCCACGTTTCGATATTTCGAAATGTCAGCGAGCCATTCAATTGTATGTCGGGATGATTAATTTTGAGGGAAATTTGCGATGCCGAAAAATAATTTTCGCCGATGTGGATATCAAATTTATCCGGCTTTGCGCGAAACTCGTTTTCCGGAAATGGCACGAAAATTACGGCACCGTTTGCACCGTCGAATACCTGAATAAATGCCTGTGTTCGTTCTGGTGTTCGTGCCAAAAAAATTCCCGGAATCACAGCAATGCTTTGTTTAGCCTGCGCATCCACCAATTTAAAATACCACCCTTCGAAAAAAACAGGGTGTTTTCCATGACCGTGGAAGCTATCCGGATTTAGCGTATTTCTGAAATAATTGCGCATCTGTCGGGCGATTTCACCTTTTCGATTGGTAACACAGGCGGTCAGATTTTTAGAATACGAAATATGCCAAAATTAGCGGTCCGGCAATGGCACCAATGACACCGCCGGTTCCCATCGCCGATTTTATTGAAAACGCGTTCGGACGTATTCCTGAAACAAACATATAAACGACAAATCCCAATCCGCTGCCAATGACAAATCCCAACAGCAAACTGACAATCGCCATGCCGATAAAGCGGCTCCAGAAATTCGGATCATCCGGTTTCAGCGCAATTATCAACACATTCATCAATACAAAATGTATCTGATGCATTCATTTTCCTTTTAGACAAACGGCGTTTTTACGATAGTTGCGCTCGCGCTGCGCCCACGTGCAACGATATCGATGGTGTTTCCGGTTGCGGCATGCGCTTTGGCAACATACGCCAACCCGATATTTTTTTCGAGAATCGGCGAATAGCAACCGCTGGTCACTTTGCCGACGGTTTCGCCATCTTTTTGCACATCGTAATCTTTGCGGGGAATCATCCGGTCTTCCAAAATGAAACCAATCAACCGGCGGGAAATACCTTCGGCTTTTGCTTTTTCGATGGCGGCTTTGCCGATAAAATCGGGTTTGTCTAATTTGGTAATCCAGCCGAGACCGGCTTCCAGCGGCAGGGTTGTTTCGTCGATATCGTTGCCGTAGAGGCAATATTTTTTCTCCAGCCGCAACGAATCGCGGGCACCCAGCCCGATCGGCGCGATGTCGAACGGTTTACCGCTGTCGAAAACGGCATCCCACACTTTTTCGGAATATTTTTTATCAAAATACAGCTCAAAGCCCGGTTCTCCGGTGTAACCCGTTCGCGAAATGATCATTTCAACGCCTGCCAAATCGCCATTCAGGAAACAGTAAAACGGGATTTCAGCCAAATTTACTTTGGTCAATTTCTGCAATGTTTCTTCCGCTTTCGGTCCCTGCACCGCCAGTTGGGTGATATCGTCGCTGATATTTTCGATGGTCACGCCGTCCATTTTATTGGCCAACATCCAGTCGTAATCTTTCTGCAAATTTGAGGCATTCACCACTAATAAATAATCGTTACCGCGATTGTAAACGATCAAATCATCCACTATCCCGCCGTTTTCGTAACACATTGCGGAATATTGAGCCTGATTTTCCACAATTTTTGATGCATCATTAATGGTTATTTTATTGACCATTTCCAGCGCATTTTTCCCGCTGAACACAATTTCGCCCATGTGCGAGACATCGAAAACGCCAACAGAGTTACGCACACATTTATGCTCTGCCAAAATACTGCTGTATTGAATCGGCATGGAATATCCGGCAAACGGCACCATTTTGGCACCCAAACGGGTGTGAATATCAAAAAGTCCGGTTTTTTTCAGTTCCACGGTTAGCTCCTGTTTTTATTTTTTTGCATTTTTTTACAGCTGTTGTGCATTGAAAAAATTCAATCGCTGCCATTATTATGTAACGGAAATCTTTTTCCGCACTTAAACAGTTGATTTCACTTACTTTGGCGATAAATATTTTCTCGTTACACGCAGTATGTTATCGCACGTAGGGAATGTACTGGTTTGCTTAACCAGATTCAATATTGTTGAATATTTAATGTTCGAAACCTGTATCGGAAGGATAAATAAGCAGGAGTGGCACAAAACGCAATGAGAAAAAATAATTGCCCTAAAAAACTTGACCCTTTGAACTCACCGCCAGTTCAAAGGGTCATGTCATTGGAGGAGGCCTATGTGGGAGGAAAACTCTCACAAGTGCTTGCACTTAACATTTTCGGCAAGCCATGGCCAAACTTTAGATATTTTTTAGTTTTTTTGCATTATTCAACAGTTTGCGAAAAACGGAGTAACTCCGCTTTTCCAATTCTTCGAGTGATTGATTATTCTGGATGGTAAAATCTGCCCAGCGGCTTTTTTCCGGAACCGGGATTTGCCGGTTAATCCGGTTTTTTATTTCCGCATCTGATAGTTTATCGCGGGCTTTTATTCTTTCGGCGCGGTTGCGATAATTTGCTGAAACAACCACAATGGAATCGAACATATTTTCCATCCGGATTTCGTAAACTAATGCGGCATCGATGACAATAACCCGAAATTTGCCGGTATCGCGGGCACTTTCTATTTCATCGATCAGCTTTTCAACCAATCGCGGGTGCACAATTCGGTTGAGAATATGCAATTTTCGCTCATCTGCAAAAACGGCTTCGCCGAGCAAGCGGCGATTCACACGCCCGTTTCGAAAGAAATATTGCTTACCCAGATCTTCCTGAATGAGTTTGCGAATTTCTCGATCATGATCAACCAGGTCACGCGCAACATCGTCTGCACTGATTACTTTTGCGCCAAATTTTTTAAAAAAACCGGCTACGGTAGATTGTCCGCAGCCCATCCCGCCTGTCACGGCGACAATCAGTGCATCGTTTAAAGAATCTGCCATGAAAATTTATTTTCCGTTCGTTCAAAATGTATATGTAATGGTCAGCCGGTGCACAAAATCGTTCACTTCGTTGGCACCCTGACCGCTGATAAAATCCGGTCCTTCGAATAAATAATTATCGTTGATATCCAGATCCATCAAAAAATTACCGATGTGGATGCCCACACCAACAGTTACGTCGATATCGTTAGTTCGGGTTAACGTCACGCTTTTTCCATTACTTCGATTGCTAATGGTTTGCTTATTTTCCGAGAATGTTTGCACAGCACCCAACCGCAACACCAGCCATTTTTTTGCATATGTTTCACCACCGAGAAAAAATGCGGGCATGTTTGTGATACGCCGGGTAATTTTTTGGCTGTCGGGATCATCGGTTTCGCTTCGGGAAAAACCGAACATTTCGACACCTAAAATCACCAGATTTTGCGGATTGATGCGGTAATGAAAGCCCAGGTTCATCCGGAATTCCAGAAAATCCGTATCGATATCCCGGTTGGCCATTTCCACCGTTGTACTAAATTGGTTGATCAGCACCACCGGCACGTATTGAATACCATCCTGTGCGCCCAGAAAAAAGCGACCGCTGACACCGAAACCGGAACCGCTCCACTTTTCTTCAACGCCTGCAGCAACGCGTTTAAAATACGGTAATCCAAAGTATGCACCAAAATCGTATGTTTCGCTGGAAACGCCGCCGGCAAATTCAACATAGGTTGCTGTTTCGTCAAAATCCAGTTGGAGCGAATCGGAATCCGTTCGTTCGATTTGCTCGGTTGCCAATCCGATCCGGAATCCGACCTGATTTTCCCCGATCATCGAACCGAGTGTAAAATCTGCACCTTCCAGATTTCCGAATGTCGGTGATATTGTGTTCGGAAAGGGCAAACTAAATTGCCGGTTGAGATACAAGGCCCCGAGCGCTTTATCGCCCAACGGCAAATGGACACCCGCTGAGAATGTGTTGGATTGATTTTTGAACCGAAGTTCCGAAATCACCAGATTCGGATATCGGTAAACACTTGCCGGAAAGGTTCGTAAATTTGACACATCGTATGTAAAAATACCGGTGCTTCCCATCGATCCCACCCGGGTTTCACCCGGTATTGCCGGTATGGAAATACAACATAAGCCAACAATCAACCACTTCAGCAAGAATATTTGTTTCATTTTGACACCCGCTAACAATTTTATCAGTCCGGAATCATAAGCCATTCCTGCCGAAAACGGATTCCCTTTTTGTCATTGATTCCTGTAAAAGTTAATGAAAACCTAACAAACTAAGCAATAGGGTTTTCAGAATCAAGCAGTTGTTGAAGCCGTATTTTTTGCTTGCGAATAAATATTGTTTGGTTAAATTTGCCGTGGGTTATGGCACTGCTACCTTCTTTTATCCTACTTCTGCTCAAACGATTGCCGGATTGTGCCAATTGGTTCACTGAACCATTATCGAAACGGTAATATTAATGATCTATTACAGCACAAATCGCAACATATCAGCTCTGCTGGACAGGGCAATTCAAATCGCCACGAGCGCCCATGCCGGGCAAACGGATAGAGGTGGCATGCCCTACATTACCCATCCGCTGCGGTTAATGATGAAACAACCTACCATCGAAAACATGATTGTAGCAGTTTTACATGATGTTGTGGAAGACAGCGATTGGACACTTGACAACCTGCGCAGCGAAGGATTTCCCGAACCAATAATTGCTGCCATAGATGCCCTCACCCACCGCGAAAACGAACCCTATGAAGCTAACCTGCAACGTATCGACCAAAATGCTATGGCAATCGCCGTAAAAAAATCAGATCTGGAAGACAATATCAATGCACTTCGATTAGCAACGCTGCACGAAAAGGATTTCCAACGATTGCAAAAATATCACAAAGCTTATCGCTTTTTAACACGAAATACAGAGTGATCATCGGTTTGGAAAAAACGAAAACAGCAGTTGATTCATTGACAGAATCCCCGGATTACCCAAACGGTCCCATCCGTACTCATTGGGTAAAAATTAACGGACTCAACACATTTTACCGCACAGCCGGAAAAAAAGGCGATATTTTATTGCTCATTCACGGTGGCGGAAGTGATTACTCCGGGTTTATCTGGAAACACACTTTGCCGGCGCTGGCGACTCGTTTCCGGGTGATTGCGCTGGATTTACCGGGATACGGCAGCAGCGAGCTGCCAAATCTTTTGCCCGACCAGTCGATTCTCTCTTTTCACAGCAATTTTATCTGCGAATTTTTGGATGAATTGAACATAGCCAAAGCGCATATTTGCGGATTTTCAATGGGCGGCGGGATTGCGCTGGGATTTGCACTCGCTCATCCGGAGCGCATCAAGAAACTGGTTCTGGTTAACAGCTATGGTTTGGAAAAACCTGTTTTTGGGGGATTGTTAACCTATTTAATTACGCGGGTTGATCCTCTTTGGCTGAGTTTACGATGGCTGATTCGCCATAACCGATATATCGTTCGGCGCGGTTTGCGCTGGTCAATTTGCGATCCGGAAAACATTACCGATGAGTTGGTGGACGATGCCTTCCAGGCACTCCGGCTGCAACGGCTGCATCCCGCATGGCGCATATTTCAGCATCAGGAAATTACGTTGCAGGGGTTTCGGACGACGTTTTTGGATGATTTGGAAGGGTTGGCAAAACCGACATTGTTCATTCTCAGCGAAAATGACGAACTGATTCCGCACAAATTGGTCAAACCGGCACTACAGCAATTAAAGAACGCTCGATTGTATATTGCCCGGAATGCCGGGCATTTACTGCCCCGCGAAAAACCGGCGGAGTTTAACCGCGTGTTGATGGATTTTCTGTCTGATAATTTTGTGCCCAAAACCGGCGAAAAACCGGTTACCGCAAAGAAGAAAGATAGCTCTGTTTCTGAGCCAAAGCCTGATACGCTTCCATAATATTTTTTAAGCGCACTTTCTCCGGCTCTGTCATCATTCTGTTGAAATTGCCATTTTTCCCGATGTAGCGAATCGCCGTCGGGCCGGGCTGCATCACAGCTTCCAACATCCGCAAATCTTTTTGGGCAACTTGTGCGTCATACCATTCCCATTCACCGCCGGAACCTTTTCCACGTTCCATTTTGCCATACAATGTGGTTATCGGATAATCTTTGTCACCAACGTTAATTTCATAAGAATCAATATTTAAGCGAGAATCGCCGGAATAGTAAATTCGCATCCGCAGCCAAACATCACCGTTTTCATTTTTTCCGATATAGGCTTCAAAACTGTTTTTATAAACGTAATGCGACACATTTTTATTGTAATACCAGGTTATGCCGCGCTGTCGGTCTTCTTCTTTTCGCAACTTTGATAGCGCTGCTTCCAAAACGCTATCATCAAACGGCGGTGGTGTAATTTTTACCGGCGGTTTGGATTTCCGGGCAACCGGTACAGCTCGCGGTTTGGGAGCTGGCTGTGTTTGGGTTTTAGGTGCAGATTCCTCAATCGCAAGTCCACGATTATTTTCTTCTTTACCATCGATGGTTGCCATCAGCTCTGCCGCACGAAGCGCATGGGGCGAATTCGGATAGCGTTCATTCAATATCCGGGAAATTTCCCGCGCTTTTTCAAAATCACCTTTTTCAAAAGCATTAATAAATTCGGCGAGCAAGCTATCCTGCGGGTTGGTTTCGAGGATCGTCTCGTTTACCGGTGCTTGTTCCGCTAACCGATTGGCATCGTTGGATTTATACTGCGCGAAAAAATAAAAAATCAACGCAATGTAGGCTAAAAACAATCCCCAAATGATGGCTAATGTTTTGTTTCCCATATTTTTTTTGCCACCGTTGGGTCGTTGTTGCGGCGTTTCTTTCTGGTTCATAAAACCTCCGATGCCATTGACGCAATTTTATCAGGATAAACACTTGATTTCAAAACAATTTACATACAAATAATATAAGGTCGGACAAATGCGGGTTCAATGATTAATCGCAATATTTTGCTTTTTGGATACGAAAGGAATCCGGCTATTGCGCAAAACACAACAGCCGGATGAAATTATGTTCGATTGAACAAACAGGTTAAACAGATAAAGCAGCTAATTTTTGGAGTGCCTCGGTAAATTCCCCATCGATTGCTTTGCCGCGATTGCGGGCATACCAGCCGTGAAGTTTTGCCAAAATGGCGTTTTTGGGCTCACCGGCAGCCAGCCCCGCGGCAAATATATCAACCGCTTCTGCCGGACGCGGACCCCATTGGAATAATTCTTTACCGTTCTCGGTGAAAGCGACCAATTTTGGAATACTCCGTTTGCCTTTGGTGAGATATTCATCCATAATATCCGAATGACTATCGCGAGCCAATATTCGTAGGTCGATATGTTCGCTAAGCTCAGCTATTTTAGCTATTTGCGGTAAAATTTGTGCGGAATCACCGCACCAGTTTTCAGATAGCACCATCCAAATTTGCGGCTCGTCGATTTGCAAAACAGCTTCCCGTAATTCATCGGAAGGTGTGTATGTTTTGCTAACCCGGATGCTCCGTTGCAAATTCAACCGAATGAAATCCCACTGATTTCGTGCGGTTTCATCCAGCGATTCGGGATCGGTTTCTTCGGCATATCGCTGAAATTCGCTGAAATAATCCGAATAGGTGCTCCCCTCATTTAAAATTGTTGCCATTAACTTTGCTGTTTCCATCTCTTCCATCCTCTCAAATTAATAGTTGCTGAACAGCCCCTTTTTATTATCGTCCAGCAGTATTAATCTTGGATGTGGAAATGAAATCAATGTTACACAGTTTGTGGCGGCAACAGCTCCTCTTGTGCAAGTTTTCCTTTGAAAAATTTTACACTCATATAGAAAAACGGCGTATCGAGCAATGCCACAGATGCTTTGAACATATAACTGTAATAAATGAGTTCCAGAATTTTGTCCGTCGGTAGAACGCCCCAAAAAGTAATCAGCATAACTGCAACAGTATCAACTATTTGTGAAACCATTGTTGAGCCGTTATTGCGCAGCCACAAATGTTTGCCATTGGTGAGTTTTTTCCAGAAATGGAAGACATGCACGTCCACCAATTGGGCTACCAGATAGGCGATCATGGATGCCGCTGTACCGCGAACGATATAATCGTAAACATAATTGTAGGTCAGTTCTTTGCCAGGTGTTCCCTGCTGCACAGCTGAAAACCAAACCGATTCCGGCGGTAAATAATAACCGATTGTGGTGACAATCAGCATAAAAATATTCATCGCGAAACCGACCCAAACCAAATAGCTGGCGCGTTTTTTTCCGTAAAGTTCACAAACCAGATCGGTTGCCAAAAACGTCACCGGATACGGAATGATACCCACCGGAACGCCAACGCCAAAAATCGTTACGATTTTTGTGATACCAATAATATTTGCCATTATCAGCGAAGAAATGAAAATCGCTGCCAAAACCAGAAACAACCGTTCACGAAAATCCACCGCGATCCACCTTATATCGATTAAATTTATTTTTGAAATTTAGGCCGGGAATATACACACCAAATGCTGTTTTCGCAAAACGGTGTAATTTTTGCAGAGTTTGCTTCGGTACTGCGAAATACGTATTTTTATCTGCCATTTAACGAAAGAAAACAGATGAAACGTTACACATCGATCGAGTTGTTCAAAGAAAATTTCAAGTTTTCGTGCGGACATTTTACGATTTTTTCGGCGAAACACCGGGAAAATTTGCACGGACATAATTTTCAGGTGATGGTGCGGTTTACATCCGAAGTGCTGGAACACGGCATGACATTCGATTACGGAAAGTTGAAACGCAAAACGGAACGGCTGTGCAGCGAATTGAACGAACATTTCCTGCTGCCGGGCGAATCGCCATATTTGCGGATCGAACAGCGCGAAGATTTGGTTTTCGCCCATTTCGATACGGAAAAGATACCGTTTTTGCCGCGTGATGTGATAATTCTGCCCATCGCGAATGTAACGTTAGAGGAACTTTCGCGATGGTTTTTGGAACAATATCTGGAAGATCAACAGGAATTTGAGGCATTTGGCGTTCGGGAAATTGAGGTGAAAGCCTTTTCCGGTCCCGGTCAATCTGCTTCTGCAATTTGGAAACGCAGCCCATGAAACCCATTTTATTTATCACTGGTGGAAGCGCCGGAATCGGCAAAGCAACAGCAGAACTGTTTGTGCAGGAAAACTGGCAGGTGATCAATTTATCGCGAAGGGAATGCCCGGTTGCCGGCGTTCGCAGTTTTCAGGCGGATTTGAGCAAACCTGATTTTCTGACCGAATTTGCCGGGGAAATGCGCGGATTGTTGGCAAACGCGCCAAAAATCTGCCTCGTTCACAACGCAGCATTGTTGAATAAAGATAGCCTGCACACATTGGAAGAATCCGCATTTCGCAATGTTTTGCAGATCAATCTGGTTGCCCCGCAGGTGCTCAACCGCTTTGTGCTACCCTTCATGAAACCGGGATCATCAATTATTTACATCGGCTCAACACTTGCCGAAAAGGCAGTTCCCGGCACGTTTTCATACGTTGCCAGCAAACATGCCCAAATGGGGATGATGAAGGCAACCTGTCAGGATTTGCACGGAAAAGGGATTCACACCGTGGGCATTTGCCCGGGATTTACCGATACGGAGATGCTCAACACCCACCTCAATCACGATGAAGAAATTTTGGCAGCCATCAAATCGATGAACGGGTTTAACCGGCTGGTAACGCCATCGGAAATCGCCGAAATGATTCGGGTTGCGGCACACCAACCGGTGTTAAACGGCGCTGTCATTCATGCCAATTTGGGGCAGATCGAGCGGTAAAACGCTTACCCTTTTATCACTTCGCAATCGCGGATTTTGCCGCGAACTTCGCAACCTTCGGGAATGTAAACTGTCACTTTCGTGCGTTCATCTTCATTGATAATATCACCTTCCACCACGCTGCCGTCTTCCAGCCGGATGGTCACTTCGCGACGGTTATTGCTGCCGGTTGATTCGCCAATGACGATATTGCCACGCACCAACGATTTTTCCCGCAACGTGATATTCCCGTTGATCGTTTCGATATCGCGCTCCACCAGCGAGCCGGCAATATCGATCCTTCCATTGATAACAGATATCCCGCCGCGAATTTCGCTACCGGAATGTACTGAAATACCGCCGTTTACAGATTCGAGATCGCCGCCGATCTGCACTTTGTTTCCGATAGTAATTTTGCCGTTAACCGTGCTGACATCACCAACTTTCGATGCATCATCGATTTCAACTTGACCGTTTACAGATTGGCAACTGCCTTTTACGCTGCAATCTTTCCCGACAGAAATATTGCCGTTTACAGTGCTCAAATCGCCGATGTGAATGTCACCGTCATCCACCCGGAGATTTTTGTTAACGGACATATCACCATCACATGCGCTGATGGCGCCTGCCATGACAAATAAAAGGGATAAAATCAGACGAATACCGCTTTTTTTCAACATTTTGGTGCCTCCAATTGATTTTTACTTTAAAACAAATTATTGCAGGATTAACGGATTTTCTGGCTACTTGTTGCAGTTGCAGGATACTAAATCGTTTTGAAAAGCGAAAATTTAATTGATTGGATGGCTGTGCGGTTTTTTGATGCGTTTTTTTGGAAAAATCAGATGCTCAACAGCTCGTTTTCCGTTTCCTGAAGCTCGCCCAAAATGGCATCGCGATTGGCTTCGGCACCGGCTATTTCTGTCTCGATTTCCGCTAATTTTTGGGCATCGCGTTCTTTGGCGTATGCCAGCCAAAAACTTTCGACCCGCCGGGTGAGATCTTCAAATTGCTGCTGCAATTCTCCGGCGCGTTGGCGCAGAAAATGTCGTGAACCATCAAACCCGTTCAACAAATGATCGATGCGAATCGGCTCATCAACACCTTCGGGGTGAATGGTGGTTTCGCCGTTTTCTTCCATTCGCAGCAAATGCTGGTAATCCAACCGGATATCGGGATGATCCGGTAGCGGCACACGGGCAAGCACCTCAATCATCGGGAACAACGCGTGCAAATACTCAAAATGCGCAGTTACGCGAGATAGAAAATCGCGCCGGGTCGTCCGGCGACCGTTCACCCAAAATGTGATTGAATTGTCGTACGCATTCATTTCCACCAATGCGGCATTGTTGCCATCCCGGACGATAAATCCGTTCTGCCACAGCGTGTCCGGCTGAATAAACGGATACAACCGCGCGACAACTTTCGCGACCAGATTTTTGGGCAGAAAATTGTATCGATACTGAAAAATGAGGCTGTGAGCAAAATCCCAAGTGGCGTTTTGCGATTGATCCGACAACCAGTGCGGCACCATGTACACACGATCGGTTTCGTCCTCCACATCAAAACAAAGTTCGAAACGTTTCATCAAATCGATAAAAAACGGCAGGTGCGAACGGCTGTAGCCCAACGGCTGGATCATTTGCTGAATGTCTTTCGCCTTCAGAATTCCGGGATTCGGAAAGGGTGTTTTGATGGAAAGCACCCGCCCGACAGCTTCCGTTAGCCAACCGGGACGCTGCACCAGCAGATGCGACAGTCGCATATCATCCTGAAATCCGGTGATCACGCCAAGGTCGTTTAGCCAGCCCAACAACGTTTCGCGGCTGAATGCATCCAGCCCTTCACGATCGCACAACTGGTCAAATTCCATCCGTTCGATGAAATCTTTGCGGCTGATTTCCAACCGGGTTTTTACGTTCAACCAGCCGGGCTGCCAAACAGTTTGCATGTTAGGCATTTGTGGCAACACTTTTTTCAGCGCATCGCGCAGTTCGTGAATGCCGGTGCCGTCGCTGGCTGAGATGTTGATAAATTCCTGAATTTGGGGAAATTGGCGCTGCAAATGCTGGCGATTGAGTTCCTTTACACCGCGATCCACCCGATTCAGCAGCAAAATTACCGGCGATCGTTCGCCAAAAAACTGGATCAGCTTCAGCCAGTTTTGCAATTCAGCGCGATTATTTTCTTCGCCGGCATCCCAAACCAACAGATACACCGTGTTTGGCGTCATAAAAAACCGGTGCAAATTCAGTTCGGTTTCTGTCCGCCCAAAATCCCAAATGTTCAGTTGCATCCGTTTGTGCCCAACCTGAAACGGCCATCGCTGAATGTTAATACCTTTGGTAGATTTTTCGGCAGGATCAAAAGTTCGTTCAATCATCCGGCGAATGACGGCTGTTTTGCCGGTTCCGGGGTTGCCCAAAACCATAACTTTGGTTTCGTTGATGAAGCGTTTTTCCTGCTGCATCAACATAAAATCGATCAAATCTGCCGGTCGCCGGGAAAAATTTTCGCCGGGCATTGGCAACATCGGATTGCCACTCAGCTCCAGCACTTCCAATTCGGGTAGTTCGGAGAGTTCAGCCGGTAGCGTTTTGAGCTGATTTTCAGAAGCGGAAAGCCATTTCAATTTGCGCAACTCGCCGATCTCACGGGGCAACTCGACCAGTTCGTTGTCGTCCAGCCAAAGTTCCTGCAAATTGCTCAGCCGGAAGATTTCCCGGGGCAATCGTTTCAATTTATTGTGCTTTAAATTCAACCGGGTGAGGTGGGTCAACGTGCCAATTTCCGGCGGCAACTCCGTCAGTTGGCTGGCAGACAGGTTCAGCACATTATTGTGCTGCGCATGTTTGATGATGTTGAGGAGTTCTTCCCGGGTCATTTTTCGGCAATCGGTTTTGATTAAGGGGAGAAGTTAAACAATCTTAGGCGTTTATGCAACTTTTTTACGTGGGAAAACAGCGGGGCAAAGTTACATAAATTTGCGCAAATCGACTTCGCCACTGCGGATTTGGCGGTTAAATTCGTGATAAAATTCGGCAGTGCCCACGTCAATCCAGGTTCCGGCAAAAGGATGAATCATGACGTTTTTGCCTTCCGCAATCGCTGTTTTGTAGAAACGGTTGATCACAGACTGGAATTCCGGTTTCAGATAGCCGCGCGCCTCTGGCGATAACACCTGATGTCCGGTAAAAATGCCGGTCAGGTCGCTTTCCGCCAACGTCACATTTTTGTCCAGAAATGTTTCCAACCGGAAATCCTGGTGATATTTCACCAACGTGTAATCCGCAGTATTTCGCGATGGCAGCACATTCATCGTAGCTAATGCACCGGTTTCGCAGTGGTATTTGTAAAATTCACCGAGATTGATATCGCAAAGCACGTCAGCGTTCACCACCAAAATTGACTCACCGTCAAAATGGCGTTCCGCATTGGCAATGCCGCCGCCGGAACCGAGGATTTCCGGTTCGTGACTAAAAATAATTTCCAGCCCGTAACGGCTGCCGTCGCCCAAAGTGGATTGAAATTTATCGGCAAAATGGTGCAGATTGATCACCACCCGCTCAATACCCTGATTGGCAAGTTTGATCAACACCAATTCGATGATCCGGTAATCGCCCAAACACAGCAGCGGTTTGGGAATATCTTTGGTGAGATTACCCATCCGCGTGCCAAAACCGGCGGCCATTATCATCGCGATGCGTAATTTTGTTTGTTTATTGCTATTTATCATGTGTTACTTTTTCGGCAATGCCGACAAAAAATAAAGGATAAATGATAAAGGATAAATTTTCCGGCAACCACCATTCGAAACACAACTATGGAGTTGCTGAGGGTGTAATCAATAATTTACCGGAATTATTCCTCAATATTCAACGCGCGCATGAAATTGGAAATTTTGTTTTCCAATTCGTCCCATTCTTTTTCCGGCTCGGAACCGGGCACAATTCCGGCGCCGGCGTACAACAACAATTTGTTGTGGTAAACCATTCCGGAGCGTATGGCAACGGCGAATTCGGCAGCGTTTTTGCTGAACCAGCCGATCGGACCGGCGTACCAGCCACGGTCGAACGGTTCCAGTTCACTGATTTTTGGCAGCGCCAGATCTTTGGGATATCCGCCAACGGCGGGAGTCGGGTGGAGCATGTGCAGGATTTCGCTATCGCTGATAAACGGATGCAGCGTGCCGCGAATTTTGGCGTACAAATGCTGCAATCGCGACAACTTCAGCACAAAAATTTTGTGCGGGTCCACGATATTCGCACATAAATCGGCAAAGGATTCGCGCAAGCTGTCCACCACAAATTGGTGTTCTCGCAAATCTTTGTCGCTGTTCAGTAATTCCAGTTCCAGCCGTTCATCGGCTTCGGCATTACGGCTGCGCGGGCGGGTTCCGGCAACTGCTTCGCTCATCAAATCACGAAATTCCCGGCGATACAATCGTTCGGGTGTAGCACCAATAAATGCTTGATTTTTAAAGGTTTGGAAGCAAAAATAAAATGCCGTCGGATCGACTTCCTGCAATCTGCGGAGCGTTTGCATGCCATCCAGCGGTTCGGCAAATTCGAACTCGGATTTCCGCGCAAGCACTATTTTGCCCAAATTGGTTTTCTCAAAACTGCGTAAAGCAGTGGTGATATTTTTCGCCCAGCCGGTTTTATCCGGGAAATCTTTGCGGGAAAGCAGCTCCGGTTGCTCATCTTCAAACGCCTGATCGTCCCATTCAATGGCATGCAACTGCCGGATAATCCGGTCCAACTGCGTTTGGTGATTTTCGCTGGGATTGAACATAAAATTGCAGGCAAAATACGTTGCTTTGCGATCGGAATACACCTCGAACAGCGGCACCACAAACCTATACGATCCAAATTTCAGCCAGTGTTCTTCTTTTTTGTCGCTGTGCTGAAACTGGATGCCGCCGTAATAGCGCAAACGCGGGTATTTCCGGGTGAGGTATTGTTTCAACCGGGAAAATATATTGCCGTAATTGCCGGTTTCCACATTTCCGGCAACCGTATCGGCTTCGCCCACGCCCGCCATTTCAAATTTGTGCTGGCGATCCCGCCAGTATGTTTTTACGGCGTGCTGCTGTTTCAACAACCACTGTACAAGATTGATTTTATTGATTTTAACTTCAATTCGAATCAACCGTTTATCGGTAATATCTGCATGAACTTCGATATTCTGAAAGAAACGGGTAATCTTTTTGTGCAGTAGTTCTTTTACAGAATCCTGTGTAATGATAATTTGCATAATCCCGACTTCACCTGTCTTTGTGCATTCTTTTACAAGTTTTCTAATGTACCATTTTTTTTTACTTAGTCAACAAATATCGAAATCGGGATTGTTACTGAGATCCGTTATTTTGGCGCTGTTCCCGCTTCACCCGGCGGCGAACTTCGTTAAATTTGGCATGCCAAAAATTATGCTCCCGCAGTGTTTTGGAAAATTTATGGCGACCATCGCCAATGGCAACCATGTACACAAACGGCGTATTTTCCGGGAAAATAGCGGCTAAAATGGACGCTTTTCCGGGATTGCTGATCGGCCCGGGGGGCAATCCGGCATATTTATATGTATTGTATGGCGAATCAATTTCGAGATCGCGGAACAGCAACCGGCGCGGTGGTCCCGGCAACACAAACTGGATAGTCGGGTCTGCCTGCAGCCGCATTCCCAATCGCAGCCGGTTGTGATAAACAGATGAAATAATCACGCGCTCCGAATCCACCAGCGCTTCACCTTCAACAATCGATGCCATCGTCAGCGCATCGCGGAACGTCCATTCGTATTTTTTGAGCTGCGCAATCACGCTGTCCGGCTGAAAAATGCGCAGCGTGTTTTCCACCATTCGGGTGATGATCTGCTCTTCCGGCGTTTTCCACTCAAAATGATAGGTTTCCGGGAGCAAAAAGCCTTCCAGATTTGGCGAATTTCCCACCAGCTTTGCAGTGAAAGTGCTATCGTAAACCAGATCTACAAATGTTGTTGAATCGATGCCCACTTTTGCGGCTAAAATTTCCGCCATTTTGTTTGAAGTGATGCCTTCCGGCAACGTCACTTTAAATTGTTTGGGTGTTGCATTTTCGAGATAAGTCAATAAATCATATGCATTTAAACCGGGTGGAATTTCAAAAATTCCCGACCGGATGGACCGGTCTTTTCCGGTTACGCGACCGAGCGCCCGAAACACCATTTTATTCCGCAACAAATCTTCGGCAAACAGCGAATCGGTAACTTGCCGGAAAGTTGCGCCGGATGGCACCCGCAACGTCACATTTTGGTGATGCTGCCGTTCATCCACCGGACGCGATTCCAGATATATCCAGATGCCGGTAGCAGCCAACCCCAGAATGATCAGCAAAACACCGGACAAAATGATTGTTTTTAAACTAAATTTCACGCGTTTCCAGATCAAATAACCACCAAAAACCAGTTTACTGAATATCAATGTTACGCGTTTGCCGCAAAAGTTTTTATCAAATTTCAACTGCGATACCCGCGCCGTTCATTTTTCAATCCATTATTTGCGGGCACAATTTAATGCATTTCGTTGCTCAACCGAATCATTTCCTGCAATTTTTCTTTGGCTTTTCCGGAGTCGATCGACTCGCGGGCTTTGACAACGCCTTCGGCGATATCGTTCACAACACCGGCAACTTTGAGCGCACCGGCAGCGTTAAAAATGGTCACATCGCGCGGTCCGCCCGGCTTGCCGTCGAGGATATCGAGCAGAATTTTTTTATTGGTTTCGGCATCCGCGCCGCGAAGCGTTTCAACCGGCCAGGTTTTCAACCCGACATCTTCCGGCATCAAATCATATTCGCTGATTTCACCCTCGGTCATTTCCATTACGTGGGTTTTTCCGCAGATGTTCAGTTCATCCAATCCGTTTTCGCCGGAAACCAGCATCACCCGAAACACGCCAAACTCGCGCATAACTTCCGCAATCAGGCGACTTTGCCGCGAATCGTAAACGCCGATGAGATGGTTTTTGGTCAGCGCAGGCTTGGTCAGCGGATCGAGAATATTGATCATCGTTCGCGCGCCGATACTCCGCCGGACGCCGGCAAATTGTTTGAACGTGGGTTTGTATCGCGGCGCAAAAATGAACGCCAACCCAACTTCGCGGATATTTTTGTAAAATTCATCGGGAAACAACTCGATTTTCAATCCCAATTCCCGCAGCACATCCGCGCTGCCGCACTGGCTGGAAATGGAGTGATAACCGTGTTTCACCACAACCGCGCCTGCACCTGCCGCCACAAATGCGGAGGCCGTCGAAATGTTGAACGTATTCAAATTATCGCCGCCCGTTCCGCTGCAATCCACCGCGTTTTCGTCGGTAATCGATAGCGGTGTCAGCCGTTCGCGATAGGCATCCACCGAACCGGCGACTTCTTCCACCGTGCTGCCTTTCAGTTGCAACGCCACCAGAAACGCGGAAACCTGCGCCTCGGTTGCCTGCCCGGATAATATTTCGTCCATCACCTGATATGCTTCGGCGCGCGAAAGGTCTTTTCCATCCATAAATTTTGCGATTGCTTGCTTTATCATTTTTTACCCTGCCCTATTTTAACAATTGACGAAAATAGTCATCGACAATTTTGTGTGCAACCGGATGCGGCGGCACATCCGCCAGCACCGGAATAAATTCGTTGTTGAACTGCCACTCCCCCGCTTTCCGGGAGATCACCAGATGCCCAAGATACTCACCTTCGAATCCTGTTTCCAAAAAGATTGTGCCTTTTTCGATCGTTTCGCGTTGGGTTTGATTGTGCCCGAGAATTACAGCGGCGATGCCCGGATGCTGCCCGACAAACGCAGCCGCATTTTCGAAACTGCCGTGATACAACAAAATTTGCAACGCGGATTCGTCCAATTGCCAATCTGCGGAATGCGCTGCCGGATCGTTCACCTGAATTTCCGGTACGCTGATAAATCCAAAAACTGCGGGATTAATTACACCGTAGATATTTATTTTTAATTGATTTACATCTGTTGAAACGATGCCGGGCAGTTGTGCGTTTTCACCGCTTTTCCAATCCAGATTTCCGCTGATGTGCGGTAAATCCAGTTGCTGCGCAGCAGTTTCGCGAAAAATAAAATCCGCAGATTCCACAAATTCCTGATCGCCAATGTTCAACGCGTCATATTTGGCGATGGACAGCAATTGCAGCATTGTGCGATTCGCTTCCGGCAGCGGATAGCTGAGCAGCGCATCGCCGGAATCGAGCAACAGCAGATCGGGATGCTCGCGTCGCAAACTGTCGATCAGCGTCAGCATGCGGGTCATTCCGCCAACGACAGCGCCACCACAGTTGCAATCGCGTAGCGCGCCGTTCAGGTTGGTTGTATAAACGATGTGAATCGCTGCGATGTCCGGTTTTTGCGCGGAACAACTCGACGCAAACAGCATCGTCGCAGCAGCAAATAAACATATGTTGATCAATTTTTTCATTCGGTTTCTGACGTCAGAGATTGTTCTGAAAGGGCATTTCGACGATGCGCAATGCCCGAAACTCTAATTTATTTCCCGCCGAGCACAACTTCCGGCAGCCAGGTTGCCAGCTCCGGAAATAAAATAACCAGCACCAGTCCGATCAATTGAATAACGATAAACGGAATTATTCCGCGATAAATATCCGATGTTCGAACCTGCGGCGGCGCAACGCCTTTCAGATAAAACAGCGCAAACCCAAACGGCGGCGTGAGAAACGAGGTTTGCAAATTCATCGCGAACAAAATTCCCAGCCAGAGTAAATTGACATCCATTTGATTAAATATCGGCACAACGACCGGCACAATAATAAAAATGATTTCGATAAAATCGATAAAAAATCCGAGCACAAAGATGATCACCATCATCAACGCCAGAAATTCGTGCGGCGCAAATTGGTGGTGCATAATAAAATTGGTGAGATGCACATCGCCATCCAGCCCGCGAAACACCAGCCCAAAGGCTGTTGCACCAACCAGAATAATGAACACCATTGACGTGAGAAACGTGGTCTCGCGCATCACGGCGCGCAGCGTTTCCAGATTGAATCGCCCCTGAACGATTGTGAGTAAGGTTGCGCCAAACGCACCGACCGCCGCTGCTTCCGTGGGTGATGCAATGCCTGCAAAAATGGAACCCAGCACGGCGATCACCAAAAAAAACGGCAGCACAAAAGCATTGATGATCCGGCGCGCCATTCCTTCCCGCTGAAATGCCGCACGCTCGCTGGCCGGCATTGCCGGTGCAGATTTGGGTTTAAAAATGCTGATAATTATAATCCAGAGCAGATACAAACCGACCAGCAAAAAGCCGGGTAGCACTGCGCCCATAAACATATCGCCAACCGAAACGTTCATCACACTGCCGAGCAGCACCAAAACAATACTCGGCGGAATAATTTGACCGAGCGTTCCCGATGCTGCGATCGTTCCGGTCGCCAGTTCAACGCTGTAACCCCGTTTGAGCATGGTCGGCAGGCTGAGCAATCCCATCGTGACAACTGTTGCGCCAACGATGCCGGTGGAAGCCGCCAGTAGCGCGCCGACAACCACAACTGAAATCGCCAATCCGCCGCGCAGTCGCCCGAACAGCATTGCCATTGTTTCGAGCAAATCTTCCGCCAGCCCGGATTTTTCCAG
The DNA here is from genome assembly GCA_020634975.1 of Calditrichia bacterium. Lineage (NCBI taxonomy): Bacteria > Pseudomonadati > Calditrichota > Calditrichia > Calditrichia bacterium. Next base: position 145,656 of record JACKAQ010000001.1, read on the forward strand.
CATCACGCCCATGTAAACGAACAGCGGCACGGCGATCAGCACGTAATTGTTCATAATTCCCCAGATTCGCAGCGGCAAAAAGCTGAACAAATCTGTGCCGAAAACCATCAAACCCATCAACACCGAAAGCCCGCCGAGCGTAAATGAAACGGGATATCCGGTGAGCAACGTCAGAAAAATTGCCAGAAACAAAATCAGCGGCAGCAGTTCAGCCATTATTGCTCCCCGGATTTCTGTGCACCGGAAATTTCCAGCCACGATTTGGCAGCTTCAGAAAAAGCCTGTAAACTGAGCAGAAACATCGAGATGGGAATCATCGCTTTCAACACATATCGCGCCGGAAGTCCGCCGGGATCGGGCGAGGTTTCACCAACGGCAAAGGAGTTTTGCACAAAATCGATCGATGAATAAATAGTGATAATTGCAAAAGGAAGGAGCAGCACAAAACTGCCGAGCAGGTTTACCCAGGCTTTCGCTTTTGGCGAAAAACGGGTGTACAGCACATCAACCCGGACGTGGCGATCATGTTTTAACGTATACGGCGCAGCCAGCAAAAAAATAATCGCAAACAAATGCCACTGCATTTCCTGCACCGCAACGATGCTGTTTTTCAAAAAATAGCGGGTGAACACATCGTAACAAACCACCACAACCAGCACAGTAGCCAACCAGCTAACCGCGCGACCGAGGCGCTCGCTCATGGCATCGACAATTTGAACGTAAGTGTGCAGCATCGTGAACCATCCGGAAGCGTTTATAATAGAAATGCCATTTTAATAAAAAAATGGCATTTCCAAAAATCATTTTCGCAAGAGTAAGTGATTTATGCACAACTATTTGGCGATTTTAAACCTTTGCAATCAAATTGTTGATGGCGAATGATTAATCGCGATCGCGTTTGATGCTGCAGCCAAATGGTTTGGTAACCGCGTCCGCAACGGCTTTTCCGGCAAGAATCGAATCCAGCGCATCTTTCAGCCCGGTTTGTTTCACTTGCGATTCCCGCTGCGAATCGTCGATGTGCCCGTGATACAGCAACTGCAATTTCGGCGAGAGCACAAAAACTTCCGGCGTTACTTTCGCACCAAATTTATCGGCAATCGCGTTGTCTTCATCTTTCAGCACCGAAAAAGTGATGCCGTTTTCCGCACAATGCGTTTTGATCATCGCGGCATCTTCCCGGCGATTGGCGTTAATTCCCAAAAAAGTAACTTTTTTCCCGCTGTATTCTTTGAACAATTTTTCCATTCGCTCATTATAAGCGTTGGAAACAGGGCAGCGGGTCGATACAAAAATGAGCACAATAGCGGACTGATTTTGGTAATCCGTCAAACTGTGGTTTTTTCCGTTGTAATCCGGCAATGTGAAATTATCTGCCGTTTCGCCCGGTGCAATTGCCTGAAGACTGAAAAAGCTCATAATGCTCACCCAAATTAATATTAGAATGATATTCAATTTTTTCATGATACAACCTCCTCGAATTATCTTAGCGAATTTTTGCAACTTTGTCAACGGTTGCCCGAAATTTGACAAAAACTGACGAACCTTGTTCGACATTTTTTGTAAGCTGCGATTCATTTAACTGTATTCTGTTCCAAAAAGTTCGTTTTACAACTGTTTTGGTAATTAACTATTTTAAAATCAATTATTTATCAATCGAAGTTTTGCGTTGTTTTGCCAAATGCAGGGCTTTTGCTTCCCGCAAAAACACATAAAATGCCGCCATTGAACAGATGATAAATCCATAAAAACCATCGCGATAGCCCTTTTTTACAACATAACTTTTGAAAAACCGTCCCACCGGACCGAACAGCAATTTTTTGATCGATCCGTTGTAATTTTTATTTTGCAATTCCTGTGCCGCAAGTTCGGAATAGCGATCCTGCCGGTGAACGTGATCGGAAATTGAATGATATGAATAATGGAGCAGATCGCCCCGCAAATGGGTTTGCGGCGTTTCTGCCGGAAACGTCAGTGTTTCGTGAACAAAATCGCCCTGCCATCGGGCAATTCGCCGGTCGAACAACCGGGTTTTGGTGTCCGGATACCAACCGCTGTGGCGAATCCATGTGCCGCAATAATTGGTGAGTCGATTGAACGAATAAACACCCCGCAATTGTTGTTTCACCTGCCGGATTTCGCTGATCAATTCGTCAGAAAGTGCCTCATCCGCATCCATTGAAAGAATGAAATCGTGCTTTGCCTGCGCGTTTCCAATGTTTTTGTTTTGGGCGTATCCCTCCCAATTTCGCGATATAACCGTTGCTCCCAATGATTTGCAAATGGCAACCGTGTCGTCTGTGCTGTGGGCGTCCACAATAATAATTTCATCGGCAATTTCCTGAACGGAGCGGATACAACGGGCGATGTTTTCTGCTTCATTTTTAGTAATAACAACCACTGAAATTGGCGTCATTTGCAAAATCTTTCCGGGCTTTTGATCGATCGGATGAATCTACAAAACCATCTGATATAAATAAAGTGAAAACAGCAGGTAAAAAGTGCTGGTGTTTTTTTTCACTCGGAATGTAGCGAATCGTGCAGCGTAAGCTATAAATAAACAAAGCTTTACCAAATTCCGGGCCGGGAATAGTGATAAAGCTTTGATTTAGTGAGGAAAATATTTTCAGCGGATAATGGTATCCGTTGGAGACATATTGTCTTTTTGTTTGAATTCCATTTTTGCCTCGGATTTTCCGGGGAAAACCGACAATCCGCCCAGCACATTGGAAACACTGCCGCTTTCGGATGGGGCAAATGACGTCATTTTTTCTTCTACCGGGTTATCGAAAATGAAGAGATAAGCGACAACAGACAAGATCAAAATCGCCAGAACAGCGGCTGCCAACACAAAAATGGATTTGGAAATCCGGGCTTCGCTTTCGGTTTCATAAATTTGGATGACGTGCGTTACCGCGGAAATCATCCCGTTATTTGCAGCACTTTTTAATTGAATAATCGATTCGTTTTCAACGGTTAGCTCTTTAAAATTAACCGCCAACAAATCTTTCGAATGCCCTAAAAATTCCCGTGCCTGATTTACCAGGTTGGTTGGCATCGCGTAATAAACAGCTTTTATCTCATTTGAAAACAAGTCGTTAGAGCTCATTTTCGGGTTGCCGCGCATTAGGCTGAGATGCTTGATTTCCATTTTGCGGACCAACGAGCGGAGCATCTGCTGATTGGCTTCCAAAACCTGGGCATTTTTAGCAACCTGGATCCGGTTGGCATAGCTGGCAATACGTTGCGCATAAATACCGATATCGCGGGTTGCGGCTGCAGCTGCGCTATATTTTGAATCGATTTGCAGGATTATCCGAACACCCCAAAACATTGTTGTGCTGAAAAAAATTAACACAACCATCCAAAATGACAGCTTTTTTACAAATTTCCGAGCGACTCGCATGTCTCTCTCCAGTTTCTCGCACTCAATGAACAGAACGGCTGACTACTTTTGCTCTTTTCGATTAATGATGATCGGTTTATCTTTAGCCGTTTTGCTGTTTTTGTTGGGTAAGGAAATGTAAAACTCTGTGAATTCTCCGCGTTGAGAAAACGCATGAATTTTACCACCCATTTTTTTAACCTTTGATTCAACTGCTACAAAATCTGTGCTCAAGCTATTGTTTTCGTTGTCTTTATGCATTCCAAAAAATTGCTGGTTCAATACCAGTCCGTTTGCAGAATTATGCATATTCCCGTTGGAATTTTCACTTTCCGGCAATGCAAGCATTGCTTCTTCAGCGGGTTTATTTAACATCGACATCCCTTTACCGTCGTCACGCAGTGTAAATTCATAAGCCTTTTCAGTGCTTTTTATCGATAATAGCTGGATCAGCGCTGTGGGAGTTTTTCCGGCTGTTTTCCGCTCCCGGGGCGACTCGATGCTGGTGTTCACCACTTTTTTGAGCAGTTCAGTCAGCACATCGCGAACGCTCTGGCGTTCTTCAAACGGAATTTCCAGCGCATTGAAACGGCTGAAATCGACTTGCACTTTTTTACCGGCTTCGCGGCTGATTCGTTGCACATAACTTTCGATCGAGCCCAAAAAGCGGCGGCATTCTTCTTCCCTTTTTCCACGGAAACGCACTTTCAATTTATTGATGAGGTGATCGACAATGTGTTTCACCTCGTCGAGAATATTGTGCAACTCATCCAATTGCGCATTCAATTCTGCATTTTCCGATTCTGTCAACTCTGTCTTACCCTGCAACAACAATACCAGTTTCTCAAATTTACCTGCTTTTTCTTCGAAAATGCGTAAGTCCAAAAACGCAGAATTTTCTTTTATCCCGATCAACGCACGGGAAATTCGCTGCAAATTTTCACCGAGATTTTCGTGGAAATTTTCTTTTTTCAACATTAAATGGATGCCGGCAATTTCGCTGGCGCATTCATCGATAAATTTTTCCAGCAAGCTGGGATCAACGTGAATAACCCGGAACAGCAAATCAATTTGCTTCTGGATTTTAGCCTGCGAACGGCGCAATTTTTTCACAGATGCCACCTGCTGGGTGATATCACGCACCGTAACCATCAGCGAATCCACTTTTTCATCTTTAATGATGCGCGAAAACGCAAATTCCATGTGCCGGGTAATTGTGCCATTCTCCGGATCATCAAAATTGACATCAATTTCGCGAATGGGATTGAGTTCTTCAACATACCGATCGGTGACAACCGAGTGGAAAATCAGCTTCAGATAATCATCAATCACGCCAACCAATTCCGGCGATATCAAATCTTTGAAGAAATCGATAGCGGTTTGGTGCTGCAACGCCTGGCTGCCAAACATGCGCTCCAACGCTTTGGAGCGTTTTCCGGTGATTTGCAAATTCGGGTCGATAAAGAAAACACCTTCGTTCACATTTTCCAAAAATTGGTCAACTGTGCTATCGGCTGTTTCAACCGGTTGTGGTAGCGGTTGCGATAGAGCTTTCGGTTTTTGGCGGATGATGACTACGCCGCCGGTTACGTGACCACTCTGATCTTTTATCGGTCGCCCGGATGCGTTGATAAACTTGCCTTCTTCGTGATCTTTCGCGTTTACCATCAAATCCATTTCGTCCACATTTTCGCCAAAGGTTGCCCGCAAAAATGGCAATTCTGCGTCATCAACCGGCTGCTGCGATTGCGGATCGATCATGCTCACATGGCGATACCAGCTTTCGTTTGCACCGGCTTCTGAGGAAATTCCCAATAATTCTTCCGCGGCGGGGTTGTAATGGAGCAACTTTCCGTTGGCATCTGTGGCAACCACGCCGTCCGCCATACTATTAATGATATCCAAATAGCGGCGGGATTGCTCGGCGTATTTTTTAGCCAGCAAAATATGACGGGTGACATCCAAAAATGACCAGGCTTTGCCAATCACCTGTTCGCCAACCATCAGTGGGCGAATGTAACATTCCAGATATTTACCATCTTGCAGAATAATATTTGCAGTTTGCAATTTAGAAATCTGGCTGTTGAATGAGAAAATGTTTTCCGATAAATCGTTGATATTACGAATTTTAGCTTTGATAGCTTCAACCAGTTTATCGGCTTCCGGCTTCATTGCCAGCAATGCGGGCAGATCCCAGATTTCCTCAAATTTTTTGTTGATTTTGATTTCATTGGTATCGCTGCTAAAAATCATCATTGCATCGTTGGTCACTTCGATTGTGGATTGATTTCTGATAGCCGATTTTTCCAACATCGATTTTTCGGCATCCACTTTCTTTTTCAACGCCAACATTTGATATCGCGATTTTTTCATTTTTTCAACAACATTGAACAACTTGTTCCCCAACGGACGCAGAATAAAAAATCCGGCAAAAAATATGGTGCTCATAACAATCAGCCACAATGCCAGCATCATTCCATTTTCGATTCCGGATTGTGCTTCCCGGGCTTGGACATAGGATTTTTTCACATTTTGCAGCAACGCAGGCAATTCATTCGATGCGAGTCGATAAACCCGTTGGGAATGTTCGTTGCCGTTTACCACTTTTTCCATGGGGAGTTGATAAATCAGTTTGGCATTGACAAAAAAATCGGTCATCAATTTATCGAGATTGGTGCTGGGGTGAAAGTACACGTCTTTCACAACATCCGATTCCAGCTTTTCCAAACCGAGCACATCGCTTCCGTACAGTAATCCCTGATGGTAATCCTGCAGCAAAGTAACGCTTTCTTTCAATTGGGCAGTTTCAGTTGCAAACTGTTGTTTTTCTTTAGCTTGGGTTATTCGAGTAACCTGAAAAGCAATCTGCTGAACCAGCGCTTCCTGTTTACTGACAACCGAGGTTGCATTGTAAAAAGGATCCGAATTGGGTAATATAAACTTGACCGCAGCAAAGGCGATGGTTACGAAAACGCCAATAATACTTAACGCTATTACGTAATTTAGCGCATATTGCTTCAGGTCAATTTGTTCGTTTGCACTCAAAATAACATCAGTGTTTTGAGATTGGGCGCGAGAATTCATTTGCCTACCCCGTTTGTATTAAACTCATCCATGTTTCAAAAATCATTTTCCTATGAAACTACTTTTTTGATAATAACTATATCGGACAGTTAGGGTGGCAACATTAGCAAAAAACCGGTCGATTCTTACCGGTTAAAAAAAGGAAAAAAACCGCCGGTCTTTGAGATTTTTGTAGAAATTTTGATGTCACCTATTTGTCCGATTGCAGCTCATCCCACGCCCGGAACGCCCGCCGTAAATGCGGAATGGTGATGGAACCACCGACAACCAGACCGATAGACATTGCCTCTTCAACTTCTTCTTTCGTAATTCCGTTTTCTTTGCAACGCACAATATGATATGAGATACAGTCATCGCAACGCAACACCAGCGATGCTACCAGCCCCAATAATTCTTTGGTTTTGACGGGCAACGCCCCATCTTGATACGCCTGATGATCCAGATTAAAAAACCGTTTTGTCACTAATCCGGCGTTGTTCAACACTGTATCATTTAGCGCCTCGCGCTCTTCCCAAAACTTGCGGATATTGCCGCGCATGGGAACAGGAAAATCTGTTTTTTTCGAACCAGACATAACGATCTCCTCGGTTTATGTTTTGTGAAAATGTTGTTCAATTTAATGACGTGAACGTGCTGCAGGATTTCGCCACAACGGCCAATATGGGCTTGGCTGATCCTGATCCGAGCGGTTAGGCAGAAAAAAGTGCAGCGGCGCATTGAATCCCATGAGCGATCCCCAGGATTTTACATTTCGCAAAACGCTGATGGCCTTAACGAATGGCATTCCATAATTTTCACGAATTTTGAACACCAGAAAAAGCGGAATTATACGCACCATTGCTGAAATCAGGAACAGCAGTTTGTATCCGAAATCGACGCTGAACGGAATTAACGCCATCAGTAGATCGAAATTTTTGGCCATCACACCGCCAACCAAAGCGCCGATGCCGGCGCAAAAGCCGTTTAAAACAGACCAAAATGCAAAATATGCTGAATTCCCTTCCTCCGGTACCATCCGGAACAACAGGTTTACTGTACATAAGTTATAGCCTGCCCACATAAAACCTCCGGTCAGGTTGAAAATGGGAATCAGTAAAAATACCGTCAAATCGTTCGGACCCGTCAACAGCCAGCAAACGGGCAAAAATGTCGTCACAATCGTAACCAGTACAATTACAGGTTTATTCCCGATTTGATCGGATAAATGTCCCCAAATCCACATGCCAACCAAATCTGCCAGCGAGGTTAATATGGTAAAAATCCCGATGGTGCTGTAACTTAGCTGCAAATCTTCCAGCATATAAACGATAAAAAACGGTGCGGCGATATTCGTGGCAAAAGAGCGTATCATTGAAAATTCAATTAACCGTCTGAAATCAGGGTTTTTCAACGGTGCGCGATAAATTTTTTTGAATTGCGTATTTACAGAAAAATTTGTTGGTAATTCCGGTTTTTTGGTGAGCAGATAACTGCTAATCATACCGGCAACAACAGCAAAACTAAATAGGATCTCGAACGCGCGTAATTGAGAAATTCCCGGAAACCAGTTCGGCAACACGTCCAAAAAACGGCTGCCGGCCAATGTAACCGAAACTGTAACAACGCCTAACAGGCTGTTTCGCAATCCAAAAAATCTACCGCGAATATCTGCCGGCACCAATCCGGCCATCCAAGACAGCCACGCAATGCCGGAAAACGATGCGAGAATTGCAGAAGTGAGCACTAAAACCAGCAATCCATATAATGCAAATTGTGGAGAAGAATCTCCCTTCCAGAAGCTGAGTAAAACAACGGGAATCCACATGCATCGCGATACGAACGAAAACCCGGTTGTCAACAATTTACGCCGTTGAAAACGTTCAACCAGATAAGAGCCCAAAAATTGTGATGTATTTGCAAAAAAAGGAATGGCTGCAAGCATACCAACTTGCACCGGTGTGGCATTTAAAGCAAGAGCGAATGCGGGCAAAAATACACTGCCAGTCAGGTTGACGTACATTTGCGCAAATAATCCATCTGCAATGGATAAACGCAATGCTGAAATCGTTTTAGGAATCGATAAATTTTGGCTACTCATTGCGTTCAACCGCCCATTCTGGCTTGTGTGCGCGCGAATTTAGGAATTCCGGCTACTGAATGCAAATATAGAGAATTTCTTCCGGAGATGAATTATCCAGTATTTTTCAGAGAGAATTTAATCGACCGAGAATCCATTTTATTGACGCAAATTGTTGCTTTTTTTGCATGAAAAAATATTTTATTATAAAAAATTCAAAAATTAACTTTTTTTTTGGAATTCGTCACATTAATTTTAAGCAATTGATAAAAGGAGATTTAAACGATCTGAAGGCTTTCTTCAGTAAATATCACGACCCGTATCGTTTCTTACCGAAGTTTCGAAAAAGCATCCGACCATTTATTTCTTTTTCGTTCGCTTCCCGAACCGATGAGCTGTGACACCAAAACATCTCAAATGAATATTTAATCAAGGACATTGTAAATGGCTACAGCAAAAACCGGAGATACCGTCCGCGTTCATTATACCGGTAAATTAATTGACGGATCAATTTTCGACTCATCAGTAAACAGCGAACCAATGGAATTTACAATCGGTGACGGACGTTTAATTGCCGGATTTGACAATGCTGTTAATGGCATGTCAATTGGTCAAACCAAAACCATCAACATTCCCTCCGACGAAGCCTATGGGCCACGTTACGACGAATTGGTTCAAATCGTCGATCGCTCAGATTTACCGGAAGACATGGAGCCAGCTATCGGGCAACGCCTGGAAGCTGTTCAGGAAAATGGAAATGTTATTAACGTGATTGTTTCCCAAGTAGAAGCTGACAAAATAACCATAGATGCCAACCATCCCCTCGCCGGGGAAGATCTGGTTTTTGATCTTGAATTGGTGGAGATTCTCTGATACAGCAATTTTAATTTTGAACATCTCTCTAAATGTATTTGCTGATCTCCGACTTGTCGTATTGCCTCAGGAAGTAGAGTTACTGCGTATGTATAAGGTTCTTTACTCTCTTATCCTGGCGATGTCGTTCCACAAGGTTCTAGGGATAAGCAGAATTATTCACTCATACTCTCATTTTCAAGGAGTTTTTTTATGAATATTTACGTAGGTAACCTGGCGTTTAATGTGTCTGAAGATGAACTTCGTGACACATTTGAAGCTTTCGGTGCTGTTGAATCTGTAAAGATCATCAAAGACCGGATGACAGGCGAATCGCGTGGGTTTGGTTTCGTTGAAATGCAAGTTTCTCTCGAAGGGGAAACGGCAATTCGCGAGATGGACGGCAAAGAATTCAAAGGCCGCAAACTGGTTGTTAACGAAGCGCGCCCCCGCACTGAAAACAGCCGTGGTGGCGGTGGTGGACGTAGCGGCGGTGGCGGATTCCGCGGTGGACGCGGCGGCAGCGGCGGCGGTAGAGACCGTGACAGAGACGGTGGTGGTCGCGGCGGCAACCGTCGGTTCTAAAAAATGACAAAAAACCTGACTTAAATGTAAAGCCCCTGTTGAAAAACCGGGGCTTTTTTTGTTATCTCAATAATTTTCCATCGAAACGCAAATATGATATTTCGAAATTTTGGCACAACAGGATTTAACGTATCTGCCATTGGCTATGGCGCGGGGACTATCGGTGATCATCAAATCCCGGAAAAGGTTGCCGAAACAATGCTCAACACGGTTTTGGACGCGGGCATCAATCTCATCGATACCGCGCGCGGATACGGTATTTCCGAAGAACGCATCGGCAAATACATCTCCCAACGACGCAACGAATTTGTTTTATCGACCAAAGTTGGTTACGGCATCGATGGAATTCCTGACTGGACTTACGATTGCATTATTAAGGGAATCGAAGCTGCATTACAGCGGTTGCAAACCGATTATATCGATATTGTTCACCTCCACTCCTGCCCGATTGAAATTCTGCAAAAAGGCGAAGTGATTGATGCGCTGGAAAAAGTACGCTCGGATGGCAAAGTACGCATCCTCGCATATTCGGGCGAAAATGATGCACTAAAATACGCGGTCCAAACCCAACGCTTTCAAAGTGTTATGGCTTCGTTGAATATTTGCGACCAACGCGTTATCGATCATCCGTTGCCGGCAGCCAAAAATCAGGGAATGGGTTTTATCGCAAAAAGACCCGTTGCAAATGCGCCGTGGCGGTTTACCCAACAGCCAAACGGACATTATTGCGAAGCATATTGGCTTCGATGGAAAAAAATGGGGCTCCAATTTGATATCGGTTGGCAGGAATTGGCATTGCGTTTTTCCGCGTTTACGTTCGGAAATGACAGTTGTATTGTTGGCACAATGAATATCGATCATTTAAAAGAAAATATCGCGATTGTAGAAAAAGGCAAGTTACCGGAGGAAATTGTTTTCTCGTGCCGAAATGCATTTCGCCAACACGATCAGCAGTGGATCGGACAAATTTAAAATTTATCATTTTTCTGAAAGTTTTAATTTCATTAATCATGCGTAACTTGCCGACAACACGCCTTTTTGTTTTTCCGGATTATACATGTAAATTTCTTTTAAAATTCAATGCTATTGCGACAATTTGCCATTTGCATTAGGAAAAATAGGGAGGTTTGAGATATGCTGTCATTCATCGATACATTTTTTTGAACAGAAAACCATAAACCAAATTACAAAATTATCTCTAATTATCGTGATTTTATTGGGTACAATAAATTATCTCACCGGATTCGAAATATCATTTTCCATTTTTTACATTATCCCAATTGCCATTGGCGCATGGTATGCCAGCAATCGCACCGGATATGAGCTTTGTTTGTGCTCCGCTGCGAATTTAGATAAAACCTGATGTGTTCGACAGGATGAGCCAAAATATCATTTGACCAACTGCATTTTTCCCGTTCGAAATATGCCCGATCCGGTGCGCAAAACATAAAAATAAACACCGCTGGTGAAATTGGTTGCATCAAACGAAACCGAATGTTCTCCGGCAGGCAGATTGCTATTCAATAATGTGGCAACTTCCCGCCCGGACAAATCAAAGATACGCAATGAAACAGTTTCAGCCGTTTCGATTGAAAATTCGATCTGCGTTGCAGGGTTAAATGGGTTGGGATAATTTTGTTGCAATATCACATTTTGCGGCCCCACTTCCGGTTCTCCGCGAATCCCGGTTGCCGGTTGCACGACACATTGTGTCGTATCAACATATCCCCCGGTATCAACATGATTATCACATAATAACACCGTCATACCAACATCAATTAAACAGTTATACGGCTCTCCGACAACTTGTGGCGTGCCTTTATACAGATAACTAAAATCAAACCGGCTGTTGGTTCCGGTGGCAATCAAATCCAGAAATTGCCGATTGTCGTAATCGGAAATCGGCACCACAAAAACATCACCCGCATGAACCGTATCGCTGGATTGATTGGTTAAAACAACACCTTCGGTGTGATCAATTTCGATTACAAAAGACATCCCGCTAACTTTTTTTAGAAAAGTTGAATCGACCAGAAAACTGAGTGTGTTATTCACACACACCAGATCTGACGCAATAGTATATGCAAAAAGTGTATCGCAGGATTCTTTTCCGACAACCAACTGAGAAACCTGAATTTGTGAAAGAGCCGGGAAAACGGCCAATATTACCGTCCCGAAAACAAAGGAGGTTGCTTTGCGAAAACAGGTGGCGAACATAATATTATCCTTCGCTTTACCAAATTTTGGATTGTGCCATGGTGTTTGTGCTTCAAATTAACACGAACATTTTTGAGATGCAACCGGATTTATCCTTGCAAATGGCGGGGAGGATCAACCGATTACTGCGCTGAAAAGTTGGTGTGTTTGAGAAAAAATTTGGGAAAGACATAGAAAAAGCTTACACTTAGCAACCATGCAACAGTGAAGATACCGATGTCCCAAAAAAGAAAAAACCGGATCGTTGCCCAAATTGCGAAGAAAAAATTACCGGCAATTTTTGCGCAAACTGCGGTCAAAAACAACAAGATTTGGATATCCCCCTCCAACATTTACTGTCGGATTTTTTGGACAGTGTGTTCACCGTCGATTCGCGGATTTTGCGAACCTTCACATTGCTCATATCCAAACCAGGCGAATTAACCGAACGTTTCATAGCCGGACAGCGTGTCCGCTTTGTGCCGCCGTTAAAATTGTATTTATTTATCAGTCTGGTGTTCTTTTTTGTTTTGACACTAACCGATATTCAAATTTTCAAAGTCTCAAATTCATCGCAAAAAGATTCAGTCACATCATCCGGTAATTCCAGTTCCATCATTATTAATCTCGATTCAACATCAACACCCCAAGACAGCGTTGCAGCTAAACCCGATTCATCCGCGAAAACAATTAAAGAGCAATTTTTCAGCAATTTGAAAAAGGCAACACAACATTCATCGATGATAAACACTGCCATCGTTCACCGACTGCCGCAGATGATGTTCCTGATGGTGCCATTTTTTGCCTTTCTATTGAAATTGCTTTATTTACGCCGGAATCAATTTTATGTAAATCACCTGGTTTTCGCTTTTCATTTTCATTCATTTGCGTTCATCATTTTTCTGATGACGCTTCTGTTTTATTGGCTGACCGGTCAGCAGGCGGTTACACTTTTGTGTGTGTCGGTGCCTATTTATTTATTTGTTGCGATGCGGCGGGTTTATCAACAATCCAAAAAGCGGACGCTACTCAAACTTTTTGCGCTTACAGTGAGTTATTGGGTAATTTTATCGGTCACGATGATCATCGTTGCCTTTGCAGTCATCATGTTTTTTGAATAAAAAAAGGCGGTATTTGAACCGCCTTCGAAAGTTACGAAATGATTTGTTGAGGTTATCGCGGGTTGCTGCCCAGCCCAGGTTGGTTAGTCAGCCGTAGCTTCCCCTCGTTGGCGCGAATGCCGTTAAACGGGTCGTGAGAGAGCAGCAGATTGCTGTCCAGATCTGCCCAATCCACCAGCGGAGCGAGTTGCGCCGCAGCCGAAATCGCGAGCGCAGATTCGATCATGCAGCCGAGCATAATTTTCAACCCCATCGCGCGGGCAACGTGAACCATTTGCAATCCTTCCAGTAAACCACCGGATTTCATGAGTTTGATATTAATGCCATCGTAAACGCCTTTCAACCGGGGAATATCTTTGGCGGTTTTCACATCCTCATCCGCAACCAACGGCAGCGGACTGCGTTCGCGCAACCACGCAACATCATCATACGATCCGGCGGGCATTGGCTGTTCCACAAATTCCACATTTTGGGTCGCCAGCCACTGGATTTTTTCCAACGCAAGCTGGCGGTCGGTCCAGCCTTCGTTGGCATCAACCCGCAAGGGTTTGTCGGTTTCAGCACGAACGGCGCCGATAATTTCGTCGTCGTTATCAACGCCCACTTTTATTTTGAGCAATGGAAAATCCGCTGCTTCGCGAACTTTTCGACGGATCTCCTCCGGCGATGCGATGCCGATGGTAAACGTGCTCAACGGCGCAGCCACCGGATTCAATCCCCAAATGCGATACACCGGCAAATCCCATTTTTTGCCGAACCAGTCCAGCAACGCCATATCCAGCGCGGCTTTGGCACAACTTTGATCAGTGATCGCTTCGTCCAGTTCCGCTTTGATTTCCCGGTAGTGAAACGGGAGGTGCGTCCGGTAAATATCCGCAACTGAGTGAATCCGTTCGAGGGTCAGCTCTACACTTTCGCCATAACGCGTATTTGGCGAGGCTTCGCCATACCCTGTAATACCGTCTTTTTCCAGCGTTACCAACACACATTGTTTGGTGTCCAGTCCGCCACGGGAAATTTGCCACCGTTCTTTCAGTTGCAAATCCATAATGCCTGTTTTGATATTCATTGTTGAAAAATCCTGTTTATTTTTTTGAACCGGTCTCAATTTCTCGATAAAATTTCGGCGAAAATTATTCGACCACTCGCCGGATAAACATAATCGATTTCGAGCGATACGGGCTAAAAACCGGCGATGCCGGATCCAGCGAATTAACAGCCACTCTGCCGCCCTGATGAATAAATTCTTTCCCGCCGAGGCTGATGCCCACATGCGTCACCCGTTTTCCGTTGCCAAAAAAGAGCAGATCGCCAGGCAGCACATTGCTCCAATTTTCGTCCGGTTTAATTTCAATACCTTCCAACGCCTGCTGCCGCGAATCGCGGGGGAGTTGCATGCCGTTGGTTTTGAATACGGTTTGGGTAAAACCGGAGCAATCGTTGCCTTTGCTGGAATTTCCACCCCACAAATATGGCACGCCCATCATCCGTCGGGCAGTTGAAATTAATTGCGGGCGCAATTTTTCCGATGGCAAACCTGTTGGAATTTCGGCAATATTTTTCACATTTTCTGCTAAAATGTAACCTTCCCGGCCATCCGGCGTGGCAACTTTCAGCCATTTTCCGCTGCGCCCGACCGGGCGAAGCCGTGCATTCAACACAACGTCTGCTACTGGTTCGCTGGTGTCATCTGGCTTGCTATAAACCATTGGATATAAACCACTTACTATCAAATCTGCGGCATCGTTCCAACTGCGAACGCCGGCTGCGTCGGTGCGATGGAGCGCTGTAAAATCGACCCATCCGACGTAATCGTAATCGGTTTGCACTAAATACCATCCGCGCTCATATCGCAACAAATTCAGGTTTCTACCCATGATTGTCTGATCAATAATTTGTGCCGCATGTCGCGGTTCATCGCGGAGTTGTGTTACGCTCACTTTCACGATCGCAAATGCGCTATCACCGAGTGCAGCGTCCGGTAATTGCATCAATTGATTGTCATATTTATTGTTGCCGAGCAGCGAATCCGCCAAAGCAACCACCGCTTCGTAAGCGCCGGGCACAGTGGTCTCGCCGGTTAGTTGCCATTTACTGCCCTCTTTTTTCAATCCGGCCTCAAAAACATCCAAAGCGCGATCCGCGATTTTCTGACTGCCGATTTGTTTAACACGTTGCGAAAATTGTTCCTGAATTTTGGTGTCTGTGGAACATTGAAACAGAAAAACAGCACCCAGCAACATCAACAAATTGCGAAAAGCGTGCGATTTGAATTTCAGCATTTTGGACTTATAAATCATTATTTCTCCTGAATTTACAAATATTTATTGAGCGATTTTCGGCAGATGCCATTGCCCCTGATATTTCGAATAAAGTTGTTTCGGCAACTGCACCAGCAGCGGTTTTTCCGATTTTTTTAACCAGCTGACAACCGCGTCCATTTGTTCCGCAGGCATTGCCGTGCAACCAATCGTTGGATCGTCTGCGCCGCCCCAAATGTGCAAAAAAATGCACGAACCAGCACCGGGTTGAATGGGATTTACATTGTGATCCACAAAAACGCCCAGATGATAAGGCTCGCCTACCCGCATCATTTTTTCGGAGGAATGCCAGTCGTGCGCGGAAACCGTGTCGTTATCGACAAGGGTATTGTAATATTGCGATGCTGCGTCGTCCACACATTCCAGCAGCTCGGTAACATGAACGTATGGCATATTGATCGGCATAATCGAATCGAGTTCGGCAAAACCGAAAACGCTGCTCAGTGCAAAAACACCGGCGGGACTTTTGCCATCGCCTTCACGTTTTTGCGACATCTCACCGGATTGCGCGGGATGTAAACCCTTTCCCCATCCCAATCCTTTTTTTCCGATAACAATATCGATCGGCGCAGCAACGGATTTCCATTCCGCACCCGCTTTTTCGAATCGCCACAATTTCCCAGAAAATTGCTCCGGGCTATCGGCAATAACCACAACTAGCTGTCCGGAATCATCCGGCAAATGCCAGTTTTCCCCCTTTTGCGCCACTGATTCTGCGCAAAACAGCACAGTTGTTATCAATCCATAAATGAAATATTTCATGTTCTTTTCCAAAAAATGGTATTCGAGAAGTTTAAATACATTCGATTTAAAGCATCACAGTTAAAAATGTACGCATTACAGATACAAATTCCACTCTTATTCCCCTGATTTATATACGAATTTTGCACTCGATGCCTTTGAAACAAAAAATAAAATAAATCTAAAAATATTGTAACGCACCAACACATATATACATCTTAATATAAACATGTAAGAGTGAGGTATTTGTATGACGGTCGAAAGATTTATTCGGATCATTGCAGGTGGTTTTATCATGCTATCGGTAGTTATGTTCAACGCGCAGAACACAGGTGAGAGCATATTTGCATCGCCGAACTGGCTGTGGTTTACCCTTTTTGTAGGTGCGAATTTGTTTCAATCCGGAATTACCAAATGGTGCCCGATGGACACGATTCTGAAAAAATTTGGCGTTAAATGCACCTGCTAACAACAGAATTTCCCAAATAAACCCATCTCTTAACGGCAGGTTGCAGTTTTGGCCTGCCGTTTTGGGTTTGATTTATTCGTGAAAAAACGTAATTTCCAACCAGTCGCCAACCAGATTATCCGCAGACATTTTGTAATAACTCAAAAAATTGGGTAATGCAAAATGGTGCCGTTGGTTCTGCACCTGAATGACCAACTGATCGCCAAATTGCTCAATTTTGTAATCATCTGTTTTCACAAATGGCAGGTGAATTTTGAGAATATATTTGTCATTATTTGACGTGATACGGTAGGTTGACTCTTTGTGAAGAATTTCTGCCGGATCATTTTCCCCATACAACGCTTTCGCAATTTCTTCCAATAATTCCAGCCCAAACACCTCCCGTTGCTGATGCGGAACGGAAAGCACCGGCAGCGGCGCAAAACTGTTGTTGATTTCGGTGAGATATTTGGACTGCGCATCGAGGTAGTGTTGCCAACCCGGATCTTTTTTTGCGGAATCCGGCAGCACGCGATTGACAATCACGGCATCCACATTGTAGCCATACAGTTGCAAATAGGTGTATGCCCGCCGCGCTTCCTGAATCACCATTTTTTCCGGATTGAGCACCAACCGGATCGCCGTAATTTCCGGATTGCAGAGCACATCGTGAACATTTTGTAATTTTTCGAACAACGTTTTTAACTCCTCATATCCCTTATCCAGCGGTATTCCGGTGGTTTTGCGAACTGCCAATCCCACTGTTTGGAACGCCAGTTTTTGAAACGGAAACGCTTTGGTGAGCCACCACTCGGTGGCTTGCGGCAGCGTGAGGAATGTCAGCGTTTCGCCGGTTGGCGCGCTATCGATGATGATCACATCAAATTCATCAGAATTGTAAAATTGCTCGACCCACAGCAGCGCAGAGGCTTCACCCATTCCGGGAATCGCCGCCAGTTCCTCCGCCGCAATTTCGTCGATGCCCTGCCATTTGAACACCATCAGCATCAGCTCGCGCATGTTTCCCCAGTATTTTTTCATCGAATAATACATGTCGATTTCCTGGGCAAACAGGTTTTCGGAAATTTGCACCGGCTCCGGCCCCAGCGGATGATCCAGCGCATCGGCCAGGCTGTGCGCCGGATCGGAAGAAATGACCAGCGTTTTATACCCTTTTGCCGCCGTTTTCAGCGCGGTTGCGGCTGCGCAAGTGGTTTTACCGACACCGCCTTTGCCGGTTAATAAAATAATTCGTTTGCTCATAAGTTGATCTGTTCGATTATTAAGTCGTATTCGGTTTCACAAAATTACGGAATTTCCTGATTCGCAATCACAAAAATATACCGAATTTGGCGCGATCAAACAAACCCAACCGGATCTGCGGCGATATTTGCGCTGGCAAAAGTGCATTATTTTCGATAACTTAAAATTAGATTGGGATGGTCTTTCGGAAAGAACATTGACACCACAATACAACAGGAGCTCCATGCAACAGCGCAAGCCGATCACCCCGGAAATGATCGAAGCCAACAAAGGCATTTTCGACGAACATTTTGACCCGGATTTTGCAATAGATTTGGTCGAACACCTGATGCAGCACATCGACAGACTCTATTTTCGTTCGGAATTCATCGGTTTCGATCCGCCCCCCGAACGCAACGATCCGGAACGCCCGCTGATATTTTGCAGCAATCACTCCGGCATGGCGTTTCCGTGGGATGCCATCGTGTTTGTATCCATGCTGGCGCTTCGCAATGGCTACGATTTTAAAAAATCTGTTCGGGCGTTAACAGCGCCAATGCTCTCAATGTCCACATTGATGAATCCGTTTTTGGTCGAAAATTTCTGGAAACGCGGTGGCGGCGTGGATGCGTCATTCCTCAACTTCAGTACGATGATGCAATATCAGGAATCCAATCTGCTGGTTTTTCCCGAAGGAGTTCCGGGGATCGGCAAAGGGTTCAACAAACGCTATCAATTGCAGCGATTTGCAACCTCATTTGTGCGGCATGCCATCAAATACCGAACCGATCTCATTCCCTACTCCACCGTTAATGGCGAGTTTATCAATCCGTTAAATGTGAAATCGGATTTCGTGAACATGCTTTCCCAAAAAGTTGGCATCCCGTTTATTCCGGTTGGTTTGATGACCCTGTTTGTGCCATTGCAGCCGTGGCTGTTTTATTTCGGTTTTCCCTGCAAATTAACATTTGTGATGGGCAAACGCATAAAACCATATGAAATGATAGACAAACCATATGAAGAAATTACAGACGATGAATTTCAGGAGATCGCGGATCGAATAAAGGAACAAATGCAGACGGAATTAAACGAAGCTGTAAAAAAATATGGGAAACAACCCTATCGCTTTCGGGAATTGTTCAAACTTTGGCGAAAAAACTTGCGGGATCTCCCATATTTTATGCCATTACTGTGGCCGTCATTATTCGCAGAATTCGACAGGCTCGCCCGCAAAGGGCGGGTTCAGCCGCTTAAAATCAATTTATACAAGGGTTTAAAAGCTCATTTAAAAAACCCAATCACTTTTGCGTTCTACATTCCATTGCTAGGCTGGATTCCTATTCTTATCCGCGGTTACCGGGAGCGAAAACAATTATCTCGAAAATAAATCTATTGTTTCCCGGAAATTCTTACGATATATTCTTAACATATAGATGTTTATATTAGTCATAATTTTGGAATGTAAAAAATATGCTTACAACAGACAAACTGGATGCCGCAGCAGAAATGCTGAAAGCAATTGCGCACCCCACGCGCATCGCTATTATTAATTTGCTGGAAAATAGCAATCGCCTGACTGTTACGGAAATTTTTGAGTCGCTCAGCATCGAACAGGCTGTTGCATCTCACCATTTACGAATTTTGCGGGACAGAGGTGTGCTAAACAGCGAGAAAGATGGCAAAAACCGTTTTTACTATTTGAAACACGACCGGTTGAGCCAGATCATCGAGTGCATCGACAAGTGCACAACTTAAGTTAATGTTTATTTTATATTTACTGGATTGATATTAAATATTGCGAACAGCCCGCACTTTAACAAAATATCGCGGGCTTTTCGGATAGCAAAAACCGCCTCGATAGCTTACAATCCACACACGACCATTCGATATATCTTCATCTGCCGTAAAAATGTAATCCTGGCTTTTATCAAATATCGGATCAATATAGCCACTTTCACTCAAATCAGAACTCATCAAAGATAATGCTTCTTCCAACGTTGGCAACCGCCAGTCGGTGAAGTTCAACAATCTGCCAAATCCAAAAAAATTTCCGTGATTTAAGCGGCGCAGATACCGTTTTGCCCGGTTATAATCCATATCAATTCCGGAGCCGCCCCGTTGCCACATCAAACCGGTGTTCAAGTCTGAAACCACCGCCCCGTTGTGCTGCAATTGAAAATCATGCAAAATACTTTCGCCGGAGGGATTTGCCCATGGAAAATGATATTGGTCGGTGCAATAAAAATGATATTTTGTGAGAAGTTCGGATGCCTGTTGATCATCCAGATTGTGAACGGGTTTGTTTCGGAAACGATAAAGCACGTGATGGGTGTTAACCACACTATTGGGCGGTTGTACAATTGCAACTGCACGAGTTACTTTGTTTTCCATAAATTCACCTCAGCGAAAGCGTAAAAGGATGATTAAAACCGGGTGATTAAGCCAACTATTTCATATACAGAAAATGATTACGAATATGTCGTTAAAACTCCGATGCGTTTGTAAATTACAATATTTGATGCATTTATGCAAAATATCGTTATAATTTTTTTATGGAATTGCTTTCGGATGGCAAAAAAAACTGGATGGCAGGCTTATCAGAATCAGCCGGTTTTTGTATTTGGCAAAACCGGTTATAACGGTTTTGCCAAACACTAAAATTAATTCATAGCAACTAATTATCAGCAAATGTGAACGCAGCAGATTTCCTGAGTTGGAATTGCTTCATCAATACTTTGAGGTCCAATGTCATCTGACGCATTCCGACCACAGCTTCCGATATTTGGGCAACCCCGGTTTCTGATTCAGATGAAACTTTAGAAATTGTTTCAATTTTGACCGAAATATCCTCGCTGGTGGTGGATTGCTGTTCGTTTGCGGCAGCAATTTGTTGTACCATTTCCACCACTTTATCTGCACTACTGACAATTTTTCCCAATGCATTACCGGCTTTATCCGCCAGTTCGATGCCTGCGGTTACTTCGGAGCTGCCTTTTTTCATGGCATTCACTGCATTTTCGGTTTCAATTTGAATATTGCGGATCATTTGGGCAATTTTTTTGGTTGCTTCCGTGGTTCGCTCCGCCAATCGCCGCACTTCATCGGCGACAACGGCAAATCCCCTACCTTGATCACCGGCGCGTGCAGCTTCGATTGCCGCATTTAACGCGAGCAAATTGGTTTGATCGGCAATATCGTCAATCACCATAATTATCTCACCGATTTGTGCGCTGGCATCGCCAAGCTTTTCCACCGTTGCGGTGGAGTTGATAACGGTTTCGGCAATCTGGTTAATTTTTTCAACCGTTTGGCGAACAATTTCGCCGCCTTCGCGGGCGGTTTTACCACTTTCGGTAGCTTGCCCAGCAGCAAAAGTGGTGTTTTGGGCGGTGTGAACAATGGTTCGGGTCATTTCTTCAACAGCCGCTGCGGCATCCGCAGATTGCATCGCCTGAGATTTGATGCCAATGGATAATTCTTCGGATGAATCGCTAATTTGTGCCGACGTTTCGGCTGTTTTTTCGACCGCCTGCTGCACCTCCAAAATCATTTCTTCAATTTTTTCGACCGAACGATTGAAACCGTCGAACAACCGGCCAATTTCATTTTGGTCATCTGTATTCAGGTGAACAGACAGATCGCCTTTTGCAAATCGCTCCATTCCCGCTAATAGCGTGTTAACGTTGTGCGATAAATATTCCCGTTGTGATTCCGCTTCCGATACCGCCTGCTGAACTTTTTGCTCAACACTGGATTTTTCGGTTTTCAAATCACTCATTAATTTATTGAGATTATCTGCCATATTATTGAAGCTTGTTCCGAGAAGTCCGATTTCGTCGTTGTTTTCGATACGAACCCGCACACCATTTTCGCCTTTGGCGAGCTGTTCTGCTGCCGTTGCCAAATCTTTGACGGGTGTAATAATATGGTTACTCAACTGCACCACAAATACAATTGTAAAAACGATACCCAGCAACGAAAGCGCAATAATGGATAGATTCCCAAAATTATAGGATACTTCCATCCCTTCATGGTTTAGAGCAACCTCTTTCAGAATGGATTTTTCGACAACCTGAGATTGACTCATCACCTTTTCGTAGGCAGCATCAAAAAGCACATCCGAATCGCTGCCCACCACGTTTATCCCTTCTTTATTGGAATTGTATCGCTTTTCACCGACCTTCAGTAGGTCGTTAAGTGTAATTTTTAGTTGTTGCAAATCCTGAATCATTTGGGCATCCGCAACAGGATGAATTATCAAGCCTTCGATTGTTCCGCCCTTAATCATTTTGTCGCAATAATCCGCAGATTGTTTCCAATAACCGAACACTTTTTGAACAGATTCACCTTCATCACCGGAGAGAATTTCCTCAAACCATAAATGGCCTTTTGTGGTGAGGTATTTTATTTCTTTCACCGTGGACAATAATGGCAGGTCTTCATCAACAAGCATGTTGGCGCTATTGAATAACGATCGTAACTCGGTAATTCCCATAATTCCGCTTCCGATCAGCAATAAAATAAGCGCACCAAATCCGATATACAGCTTTTGTCGAATGCTTGCGTTTTGTAACATCTTTTATCCCTCCGATAATAAATCTTACTTATAGGCTAATTTCAAATCTCGCCCCTACAGCGATTGAGTTTTGAAGTTGTGAATCCATTCCAGGATTAACGATATATTGCAAATCCGGCTGAAATGCAAACCACGGAAACAGTTGAGCGCGATAGCTGAGTTCGATTGCGGTTTCCGCATTTTCAACCGGTTGACCGGTTTGAATCATCCATTGCCGGAACGGCGTACCGCTCCGCACCGTAGCAACGGCAATGCCCACAGCATCCGCATCACGCCCCGGAAAAACACCGCTGTAAACAGCGCCGGCGCTGTAAAACAAACCGATTTGATTGTATGTGCTGTTTGCAAATCCCACATTTGCAAAGCAGGACAAGCCCTGTGCCGGATCAGAATATTCCCGGAACAATTGCCGCTCACCAAGCAGGTAAACACCCATATTGTTATTGCTGGACGATGTTTCGTCGATTGAAGCAAAATCTGCCGTATAACGCCAACCACCGATAGCTATTTTTTGATACGATTCACCAAAAGCTTCACCACTATTAATACTGCCGATCTCACCGGTGAGCAACAGCCCGTCGGTGCTGTTGAAGCGATGAATTTGGGTACCGCGCGGATTATCCGGATTGCCGGAAACCGCATCGAACGCCGCAAACTGACCATAAACCGATTCCATTGGCGAATATCGCACCCGTAATGCCAACGACGTTGCCGGGAAAATGGATGGACCATTTTGCCCGGTTTGGGCAAACTCCGCACCAATCCCAAAGGAACTGTTGATAAAAAATCCTGCTGTTTCGGTTACGTAAAACTCTGAATTTAAATCAATTAAGCCTGCTTTAAAAGACCAGGAATCTTGCGCAAAATTTTGCTCCAGCCATAGTTCGTAAACTTTCCATGTATTGAACGCATCAATATTACTTACCCCTTGAAAATCGCCGACATAATCGCCGGGGCTGCCACCATAATTTCCCAAAATATAGGTTAATAATGTTGCACCTTGCCATCCCATCAGCGTTTCGCCGTCAAACGATATCGCAACATCAACGTTGTTCAAAAACGCGTTACCGGAAGAAATGCCACCGGAAACGTTGGAAATCATGTCACCGGTTATTGCGGTTTCCAATTCAATTCCTTTTTCTGCGAGTTTACTGCGCAAACCAATCCAGCCATTTGTTGCTGATGTCCAACCGGCATTCTCGTCTGATTGAATCAGCAATGGCACTTCGATAGATTCTTCAGATTCTGAGTTGTCTTTCTCCGTTTTTTCTGCAATAGGTTTATTTGACTCTTTTTTCTTCGCATCTTTTTGTTCTTGTTGATTCTGTGAGCTATTATTTTGTTGAGAAAATGAATTATTTGTTGCCAGTAAAAGACATAAAAATATCGACAAGAGATAAATTTTTGCACTGTTCGATATAATTTTCATTACCAAACTCCTTTTTGGAAAATGTTTAAAATCCGTTTTGATAAACATAATCTTCGAGATCAGGTTAACAAAACTTGACAAAAAATTGTTGTACCAGTTCAACAAATAATGGGTTGTATCAACTTTATTACGGATAATCGCGGTTATTTAACGAAATTTAGTTGATGTGCAAATCTGCAATTGCTATTTTTTATTGCAATGATAGCTTGAAAAAAACAATTGAGCGGGGAAATCAAATTGTCAAGTCATCAACATCATACACATAATCACCCAAAGTCAAACAACATCCGACTGGCATTTTTTATCAATTTGGGATTTACAATTTTGGAGATTGTCGGTGGGTTATTGACCAACAGCGTAGCCATTTTGTCGGATGCGCTTCACGATTTGGGCGATAGCCTCTCGCTGGGTTTGGCGTGGTATCTGGATAATTTTTCCAAAAAAAAGAGTAACAAAAAATTTTCCTACGGTTACTGGCGATTTTCGTTATTGGGCGCGCTGATAAACGCGGTTGTGCTCATTCTCGGGTCGCTGTTCATATTGTCAGAAGCGGTGCCGCGCATCATTTCGCCGGAACATTCGAATGCGCAGGGCATGATTATATTCGCAATAATCGGGGTTTTGGTGAACGGCTTTGCGGCGTTTCGGATGAAGGATGATCACTCCATGAACGCACAGGTGGTCGCGTGGCATTTGGTGGAAGATGTGTTGAGTTGGGTCGCCGTTTTAATTGTGGGGATAACTCTGTTATTCAAGGATATTCATATTCTCGATCCCATATTATCAGTATTAATAACACTTTATGTTCTTTATAACGTCATCGGGAATCTCCGGAAAACCTTGGATCTATTTCTGCAAGCTTCTCCCCCCGATATTAATATTGATGAAATCGAAAAACAATTTCTGCAAATTGAACGGGTCAAATCTGTTCATCACACCCATGTTTGGACGCTGGACGGCGAACATCATGTGCTGTCCACACATTTGGTAATTGAAAACAATGCTTCGAAAACTGAAATTATGGATATCAAATCGCGCAGTAAAAAAATCATCAAACCGATGAATATTGAACACATAACTGTAGAAATAGAGTTCGAAGACGAAGATTGTCAAATGAGGGAAACTTGAGAAAATTCAAACGGATAAACTGACAGGAATCTTATGGAAGAGAAACTCACCGAACTCGCACGCTGGAAAACGCTGGACAGCCGTATTTTACACAAAAATCCGTTTTGGACATATAAAATGGATCGATTTGAGATCCCCGGTAAAATGCGCGGCGAATATTATTTTGTTACTACCAACGGCTCCAGCATGGTTATTCCGGTAACGGAAGACGGAAAAGTTGGGCTGGTGAAGCAATATCGTTATTTATGCGACCGCGATTGTATCGAATTTCCCTGCGGAAGCGTGAAACCCAATAGCAATCATCTCGAAACTGCGCACGCGGAACTTGCCGAAGAAGCCGGTGTACAAGCCGGAAATATGCAATTGATCGGCGAATACAATCCATACAACGGCGTTACCACAGAAATGTGCAACGTATATTTGGCAACAAATTTGATCCAAACGGAATCGAAACCGGATGCAACGGAAGAATTTGAGCGACTGTGGCTTTTGCCCGCAGAATTGGATGCGCTGATTCGCGCCGGTGAAATTTGGGATGGCATGACGTTGGCCGCCTGGGCGTTGGCACAACCGCATTTGCGCTGATGCGTCAATTAAAACGTGTATCGCAGATTCACATTTCCGCTGGTGAAATACTGGATGTTTTCCTGAAACAGCTCATCCGTAACAGAGCGCGTAAAATTTTCGGATTTATTCGGTGCGTAATTCAGGAAAACCAGCAGCCGTTTACTCGCTGGATAAACAACCGTCAATCGCGGCGAGAAGCTTTTGAATTTCCTCACTTTACGCCGTTCACGCTGTGGCGTAAATCCCCACTCATCCCGCAAAAACAGGGTAACACCAGCGGTTACCTGCAATCCAAAAACATCGTTGTGACGCAGTCCGGTGTTCAAAAAATGGGCGGTCAGTTCCCGGTTAATTAGCTGGGCAAAATTATCCTTAAAAAAGGAGCCGTTGTCCTCTTTTTCCAGTTGATAAATATTGGTGAACGCCAGATCTTCCGTCAGATCAATGCTCAGCGAATCGCTGTACACCAATTTGCGGAAAACGTAGCTACGCACCGTTGGCAGCAATTCTTCAAAATCGAACACCGTATAATTCGCTAAAATTTTGATTTGCTGATTGTGCCGCACAGCCGGACTGATGTTGTGATCGAATGTTGCAGCAAGCTGGTAAACACGGTTCCAATTGTTGTTCTGGCTGCGCCCGGATCGCAAATAAATCTGGTGAAACAGATACACATTGCCCTGCAATCCTGCGGAAAAATATTCACTAAACCGTTTCCGGTAACCGGCATCGATGATAAACCGCTGCTCATCGCGATCCTGCCGGTTGCGTAGTTCCGCGCTGGCGGTGTTGTCGTCCGGCGTTGGCGTGTTGTATTCCAATTTGGTGAACGAAAATTTGCCCCACAGCATATTTCCGCGGGTTGAGCGGTGGCGCAACGCAGTGGTAAATGCGGTTTGCAGCGTGTTGATATCCGTATCCACATTGGGATTATCATTTTGCGACTGCGAGAAAAAAATGCTGTTTTGCAGTTGCCAGCCGCCCCAAAACATCAGGTGCTGCAACTGATTTTCCAATGCCAGTTCCTCCCGGCGGCGGGTTTGCGCCGTGGGACTAACGGGCGATATGGACTGGTCGATATCACGATTTTTAAAATTGGTCAAAAATGCAAAAAACGAGTGGTCAGATAAATTATACTGCAACTGATTGAACAAAAATCGGGTGTTCATATACACCGTTTCCTGCGGCGGTTCGCTGCCGGCGGGCGATTGGATAAAATAGCGGTTTTCCGAATATTGGTAACCCAATCGCAACGAGTCGCTGGCGCGATCGGAAAACTGGCGCGTCCATCCCGTAAAAAAAGTGTGCTCCTGATTTTTCCGTCCCGGAAACGCCCGGATCACGCTACTGGCGTCGGTGTAATTTAAATATTCACCCATATTTAAACGAAAAACTTCCAGCCCCATTTTGCCATACCAACCCTGATCAGCCGTATCAAAAGATTCCTCCAGCGCCATGCCGGCAGCCGGTTTCAGCGCGATATTCGGGTTCACCTGCCAGCTCAATTCCTGCGCCAGCAAATGTTTGTTGAATTTTCGACCGGAGTTGTCATCCGAAAAAATGCGCGATTCGATAATCGATCGCGTTGAAAATCGCCCGGAAAGCGGCAGTTGCCAATACACTTCCAGCGTGTTTTCGTCCCGCCAGTTATCCTTTTGCGACGATTGGCGGAATAAACTGCTGCGCAATTGATTGTTCACAGAAATGCGGGATTGTTTGCCGGTGGGAACAATGGTTTGTAAATTAGCGGACCACACCCAACTGATGTAATCTTTTGTGAAATCCAGTTGATAAACCGACGGTGTTTGCCCCTGCATTTGAAAAATGCAGCTAAATATCAATAAAAAAAGGAGTTTATATCGGATGCGGAAAGCATTCACGGCTTCTCTTCCGGAACGACCTTGTAGATGGTTTCGTCGTCGCGTTTGAGATTGTATTTTTCGCGGGCTACTTTTTCGATGTGGTCGATGTCTTTTTGCAATCGCTCAATTTCCTGCTGAAGCCGTTGGTTTTCCGCCTCAAGCTGTTGCTTTTGCACCACCAATTCGTTGCGTTCCCGGTATAGCGAATACAAATCGAAAATGGATTTGTTGCCGGTAAAAAACGCAAAAATAACCAATGTAAACGCCAGCAACAAAATCCACAACGGCAGATATTTGTAATATACCGTCACCGTGTAGGTTTTTCGTTTCGGCGATGTTTTGGTTTTGATCGGTTTCAGTGACATCTTTTTCTTGACTATTGAATGAAGCTAAACTATTGTATTTTTTACGTTTCTGAACTTAATTTTGCGAACTTCAACAACCAGACAACCGGACAATTTGTCCGGCTGTCTGATGTTAACCACATTCTTATTTTCGCAATTTGACCAATAACCCGCAAGGGCTTTGCCGTTTTTTTAGCGTAAAATGGATTTGCCGGGGAAAACCGCCAGCTCGCCCAATTCTTCTTCGATGCGCAACAGCTGGTTGTATTTGGCAATCCTGTCGCTGCGGGAAGCGGAACCGGTTTTAATTTGACCGGCGTTCACGGCAACCGCGATATCTGCGATGGTGGCATCTTCTGTTTCGCCGGAACGGTGCGAAATAACCGTTGAGTAACCGGCGCGATGCGCCATTTGCATACAATCGAAGGTTTCCGTCAGCGTGCCGATTTGGTTCACTTTCACCAAAACAGAGTTGGCAACGCCGGATTTGATGCCCTGGCTCAACCGCTGCACGTTGGTCACAAACAAATCATCACCAACCAGTTGAACTTTTTTGCCCAATTTTTCGGTGATCAATTTCCAACCGTCCCAATCGTTTTCGTCCATGCCGTCTTCGATGGAAATGATCGGGTATTTGTTCACCAGATTCGCGTAAAAATCAACCATTTCTGCGGCGTTCAATTTGCGCCCTTCCGATTCCAGATGAT
This sequence comes from Calditrichia bacterium, assembly GCA_020634975.1. NCBI lineage: Bacteria > Pseudomonadati > Calditrichota > Calditrichia > Calditrichia bacterium. The sequence continues at coordinate 174,300 of JACKAQ010000001.1, forward strand.
ACAATCCGGTGGCTTTGTCATACAATTCGCTGGATGCGACATCCAGTGCAAAAAAGATGTCTTCGCCCGGTTTGTATCCGGCTTTTTCTACCGCTTCCATAATCACTTGCAACGCTTCTTCGTTGGAACCGAGGTTCGGTGCAAACCCGCCTTCATCGCCAACCGAAGTGCTGTATCCTTTTTTCAGCAACACTTTTTTGAGGCTGTGGAACACTTCCGTGCCCATCCGCAGCGATTCGTGGAAGGAGTGCGCATTCACCGGCATCACCATAAATTCCTGCAAATCCACGCTGTTATCCGCATGCGATCCGCCGTTGAGAATATTCATCATCGGCACGGGTAATGTTTTCGCATTTACGCCGCCAAGATATTGATACAACGGTAATCCCAACGCATCTGCTGCGGCTTTGGCAACCGCCATCGAAACGCCCAAAATAGCGTTTGCGCCCATTTTGCTTTTGTTCGGCGTACCGTCCAAATCGAGCAGCGTCCGGTCGATACCGATCTGGTCGGTAGCGTCCAAACCCATGATTTCCGGCGCTATTTCGTCATTTACGTTTTGCACTGCTTTCAAAACACCTTTGCCCAAAAAGCGGTCTTTTTCGCCGTCACGCAATTCCATGGCTTCGTGCTCACCGGTGGATGCACCGGACGGCACCGCAGCGCGTCCGAATGCGCCACTTTCGAGATACACATCAACTTCAACGGTGGGGTTACCGCGGCTGTCTAAAATCTCACGTGCGCTAACCGAAATAATGTCTGTCATTTCGCAATCTCCTTTATCGCAAAGCGATTAATTTTATGAATTAATAACCTGCGGAAATTAAAGAATCCGCGCTGCTATCGCAAGCTAAGATGCATTAATTTGGATGGCAAATACTGCCTTTTAAAACAGAAAAACGGGTGCTGACCGGTTGCCCCAAAAGTCTTTATTTCACAATAAACGAAGGGAAAACGAACGGCTTTTCGAGCCATGATTTCCGGATAAATTGCCCATGACCCATCGCCCCAGATATCTAATTTTTAGCCACCCCAAATTTTTTTTGATTGTTTAGTGATTTTCGATATATTCCGGTTCTGGAAATAAATTCTATCTTCAATAAAATTTCACATTTAACCGAGAGGATCAGACTGTATGAACCAGGGCGGATTTTTCGATTGGTTTCTTTCGATAACAACGGATTTGGATAGCATCCTTTGGGGTACGCCCATGATCATTTTATTGATCGGGACGGGAGTTGTCCTGACAGTGATGACACGTGGCGTGCAATTTACCAATTTTTTCAGCTCGCTGAAGCTCATATTTGCAAAAGAATCGCGTTCCGAAGAAGGAACCGGCGATATTTCGCCATTTGCCGCACTGATGACCGCTTTGGCAGCAACTGTCGGTAATGGAAATATTGCCGGTGTCGCAACGGCAATCGCTATTGGTGGACCCGGTGCACCGGTTTGGATGTGGATTGCCGGACTATTCGGAATGGCAACCAAATATGCCGAGGGCTTTTTGGGCGTGCGTTACCGCGAGCTGGCACCGAACGGCACAATGGCCGGCGGACCTATGTATTATGTAAAAAATGGTTTGAAAAATAAATCGCTCGGCAAATTTTTGGGCATCGCGTTTTCCGCTTGCGGTGTTATTGCCTGTTTGATCGGCACGGGAAATATGGCGCAGTCCAATTCCATGACTGCATCGCTGGCAAACACGCTGAACCAGTGGATAAATCCCGGCGCAACCTCCGCAACGCAGGCACCTGCATATTATTATTACATCATCGGGCTGACAATTGCCGTGTTGGTCGGGCTGGTGATCATCGGCGGGATCAAAAAAATCGGTAAAGTTTCCGAAAAACTGGTGCCGGGAATGATCGTGTTTTACATCGTTTTTGCGCTGTGGGTTATTTTCGCAAATTTTGACCAGATTCCGGCTGCTTTCGTACTCATTTTTGAATCCGCTTTCGGCTTCGAGGCATTGAAAGGCGCAGTTGTCGGGGAAGTGATTCGAAGCGGTGTCAGTCGCGGATTGCTATCCAACGAAGCGGGATTGGGCACTGCGGCAATTGCCCAAAGCGCATCCGCATCGGACGAGCCAACCAACAACGGGCTGATCGCCATGACCGGCGTTTTTATCGATACCATTTTGGTGAACACAATGACCACGTTAACCATTGTACTCACCGGCGCATACGTGAACACACAAGCCTGGCTCGGCAAAGATGTTGAGGGCACCATCACCAGTATTTTGGTCACCCAAACGGCGTTCAATTCGGTAATTCCCTTCGGGTTTGGCGGAGCCATCATCGCTATTTCTTCATTCTTGTTCGGCTACACAACCTTGCTCGGCTGGTCGTATTTCGGCGAAAAATGTATTGAATTTATCGGCGGCAACAAAACCGTGATGCCGTTCCGGTATATTTTCATCATATTTCTATTTGTTGGCGCAGTGGTTACGCCGCTGGCGGGAGAAAGTTTGCATTACATTAATATTATCTGGAATCTCGGGAACATCGGTAACGCATTAATGGCAATTCCAAACCTGGTTGGCTTACTGTTTATGGCCGGACTGGTTGCTCGGGTTACCCGGGAACGTTTCTCAAAATAATGACTTCCGATTTTCAACAAAAAAGCGCTGAAACTCAACTTTCAGCGCTTTTTTAATGTACTGTTTTTATTCAGTTTCTATAAATTTTTCAGAATTTGGCTGAGAATTTCTTCCTGCTTTAACTCCAGTTGTTCGCGATTGAAAATGATGCCCGGCACAGCACGCTCACTGCATTTTTCCGCGCTGAAACCGCATCGTTCACACGTTTCATTGACTTCCACATGCGGAATTAACGGATCATCCCAAAACGCCACAGTGCGTTTGAACGCCTCGTTCATCACAAAACATATGGTTACGCTGATCAACCGGTTGTCCACCAATTGCGATGGATAGGCTAAATTTATGCTGAACACTTCCCGTTCATCATTCGAAAATTTGAGCCGTTGGGCACCAACCAGCGGTTTTTGGGGCAACTCGCCGTGCCATTTTCCCATTTGCTTCATTAATTTGATGCCCATCCAGCGCCGGCAGTAGTGTTCTTTTGCGCCTATCCCATTGGGAATAAACAACTTGGACAGGTTGAAAATTTTGGTCATTTCAAAATTATCCGTGCCAACTTCGTGATGAAACCGGACAAAAATAATTTCCCGCAAATTGAAAAATCGCGGCATTAGCGCACTTAATCGATACAAAAACATTTCCGGCGTAACGTCATATTTTTCAATGAGTTGCAGAATCTTGTTACCGTCCCAGTGCGGGGATCCGAGAAATTTCCGAATATCTTCTTTCATTTGGCTGCGGTTCATCATCAGCGCGCCGGCAAAATAGGATGCCTTAAAATTGTTGAGCAACTGTTCAAACGAGGCAATCATCCGCACGGCAGATTTCGGACGCTCTTTCAATTTGAGGTATTGGAATCCCAGTTCGCGTCCCATTTGAAATGCCTTTTGTGAATCAAGCAACTTCTTTTGTAACAACAACTTAGGATTTCCGTGGCAAACAAAAATCGAACGAATTTCATCAACTTCCGGATAACCGGAAAGCGTTTCTTCGTCGATCTCATACTGATATTCATTTTGCAGGAGCTGTTGCAGCATCTCTTTCGTCAATGGTGGAGAAGCGGGCAAGTGATGTTTTTCGGTAAAAGCATCGGCGGCATTTTCAATTTCTTCAAAGTAGTTGTGGTGCATTTGTTGATAAGAGCGCAACGCCGCGAGCAGTAAATGTTCCACCCGCATGTTGTAATCCTGCCCGATTTCCAAAAATGTGCGGATCAGCGCACCAGATTTTTCAGGATCGCCGGTGATCAACGCCAGCAAATCCTGCGGCGAGACGCCATACATCCGAAACGGGAATTCTTTGATCACCGGAGAAGAAAACACCACCGGCAACGGGTCAAAATCTTTGTTCATTTGCAACGAAACCAGCTCGTCAAATGAAATTTTTAACGCTTCCGCCAGTTGAAAAATTTTTTCGGGCTTCGGATACTTTTTGCCTTTTTCTATTTCGCTGAGGTAGGAAATTGATAAATCGGTTTTTGCTGCCAAATCTTTTAGGGACAATCCATTTTCGAGCCGAAATTGCTTCAGTTTAAACCCCATTACAAGTCGCAAATTTTCGCTATTCACATTCATACAGATTTTCCAGCGGTTTCAATTGTGTTGTATTTATTGAACTTGCAGTAGAAATATATTTCAAAAGCGCAATTTATACAATAATATTTCACTATTAGCGAAACTTTTCTGAGAATCGAGCCGTAATTTCGCTTTTGTGCAGCGTAAAATTTTTTCCAGCGAAATTTCGCTTGATTTTGATTGTGCAAATTTTTAGCTTTTGTTTTTAAACAACGAGACAAAATTACGATTTAACACACTTATCATTTCATGACCAATAACAACATATAGCGGCGATCATTTTTTAAAAAATGAAGAAAGGAGCCGTAATGAATACAACCGATAATGCGGATATTTCCGGCAAACAAAGCGCTCAACAAGCGTTTGAAACCCACCAAAACCAGAAAAACAATCAGCAAAGTTTTCTGAGTGCGCTGTTTATGGGCAATTTCCGGCAGGAATTGATTCAATCTCTCTCCTCACAACCTAACCGGAATCGCGAAGAGTTCCGGGTTTTTTACACAACCATGAAACACTGGCTCCGATCGGTCGATTCGGACGAGATTGACCGAACCGGTAAAATTCCCGCCGCAATTCATGAAAATTTAGTGGCGTTGGGTGCGTTCGGAATGCAGATTGATCCGGCGTTTGGCGGCTTGGGGCTTTCTCAAATCGAATACAATATGATCATGAAATTGATCGCCAGTCGCGATGTTAACCTGACTGCGTTAATTTCCGCTCACCAAACCATTGCATTGGTTCTGCAAAATTTTGGGACGGAAGATCAGAAAAAACAATATGTTCCAAGATTAGCAAAAGGGGCGATGGCTGCTTTCGCATTATCAGAAAACGACGCCGGCGCCGATCCTTCAAAAATTTCTGCGAGTGTTCAGGAATTGCCGGACGGCGACGGATATATGTTGAATGGCGAAAAAGTGTGGACGCCGAACGCCAATGCCTCTGCATTTTTTGTGGTCATCGCAAAACATGATACAGCGGGAGAACGCAGTGCGTTTATTGTAGATGCAAACAGCGACGGGGTGGAAATTGCCCATTCCAATCAATTTATGGGCATGCGGGCGTTGGATAATTGTGTGATCCGGTTTACAAATGTGCAAATTCCCTCTGAAAATCTTTTGTGGGAAAAGGGCAAGGGTTCGGCGCTGGCGCAAATCACCGAAAATTACGGGCGGATGGCGTTGCCGGCTTGCGCTGCGGGAAGCGCCAAAACCTGTTTGGAAATTGCCCGGAGCTGGGCAGCAGAACGCAAACAATGGGGAAGATATCTCGGGCATCACGAATCAATTGCTCATAAAATTGCCAATATTGCCGGATACACATTTGCGATGGACGCCGTTGCGGATCTCGCAGCAAAAATGACGGATAACGAACCGGATATCCGGATGGAAACAGCCATCGCCAAATTATACAACACAGAAGCTGTTTGGGGCATCATCGATGACACACTGCAAATTCGCAGCGGACGCGGCTACGAAACAGCCGAATCGCAAAAAAATCGCGGTGAGCAGCCGGTGCCGGTGGAACGCCTGATGCGCGATTGGCGAATTTCCACCATCGTTCACGGCTCCAGCGAGATGATGCGGGTGTCTATCGCCAGCGAGGTTTTGGGCAAACATTATCAGAAAACCAGCTTGCTATTCGATCGCAAAACCAGCAGAAAAAGCAAATTTGCTGCGCTCCCGGGATTTCTGACTTACTATTTGCAGTGGTATGCAAAGCTGGCACTATCCGTCAGCATTTTCCCGAAATACCGCTCATTTGGCAGGCTGGCAAAGCATGTCCGTTTCGTGGAGCGCACATCGCGCAAGCTTGCCCGTCACACATTTCACGGCGTTTTGCGATACGGCAACAGGCTGGAAAAACGGCAGGCATTTTTGGGTCGATTGGTCGATATTGCGGCAGAATTATTTGCAATTACCGCCGTTACCCATCGCGCCCATCAGGAATTTTTGCAGGGAAATCGCAACGCCGCAAACATCGCGGATATCTTTTGCCGCCAGTCCCGTCGTCGCATCGATCTGCTATTTCACGAATTATGGAAAGATAACGATCGCGTGAATTACAAATTGGGTCGTCAGGTACTCGATAAACAATTTACATGGCTGGAAGTAGGCAGCGCGGGTGTCACCTGCCGCGATAAAACGTCGAAGAAAAATATTCAGGAAGAAGATCCGGTTGTTGCAGAAATTATGACCTCCGTTTTCCTGAATTAGCAATTTTTTGAAACAATCAGGATGACAATTTTGGATTAGCGCGGTGGCGATTGCCATCGCGTTTTGTTTTTTTAGCGAGATTTTTGTGAAAGGCTTCGGTGAGATCGACACCGGTTTGGTTGGCGATGCAAATCAGCACAAACAGCACATCCGCCAATTCATCGGAGAGCGAAACGTTTTCATCAGATTTTTTAAAACTCTGGTCGCCATACTTCCGGGAGATAATTCGCGCCACCTCCCCCACTTCTTCGACCAGTTGGGCGAGGTTGGTCAATTCCGAAAAATAGCGCACGCCAACCGATTGAATCCACTCATCCACCAATTGTTGACACTCTTTTATGGAGAGATTTTCCATTTTTTCCATCACAATTTTCCCACTTTTTCAACAATTATGGTGAAAATCTACTCCAAAGTCAATGGATGCAAAAATCATTCGCAAAACTTACACAGGCGTATATTGGCGGAATAATTTGATGAAGCGCATCATTTGCGGGACGTTGGAAAATTTCACTTTGCCCATCATAAATGCGACCTGTGCTTTGGTTTTACCGGATTCCATATCGACATACGTGCGGTCGGATGTTTCCACAACGCAGGTGGCTTTTCCGGAAAAACCTTCTTTCACCTGACATTTTTTGGGAGTGATGTTTACCGTAAATTCCCCACCTTCGCTGCCGGAAATTTTGAAATGCATTACCGCTTTAAAACCTTCGGCTTTTTCCGCTTCGAATCGTTCCGGCAAACTGAAAATGATGCTCCGAACATCCGGCGCAGGCTCCTGTTTGGCTGCTTTTCCATTAGCAACGACAGCATGTGCACCGGATGATTTGCGCGACTCCGGCTCAATTGCTACTTCATCAGTTTTGGTAGTATCTTCAATAATATCAGCCGCTTCTGAAAAATATCCTTCCGAGTGCCCCGGCTCCGATTTTGTTTCGTCAGCAATCGCTTCTTCCATCTCATGCGGGTTATTTTCCGCAACAGAAGCAGTATTTTCAACCGCTGGCTGAGGGTCAACTGGTAAGGCTGTGTCGGTGGTTTCATCGGATTTCGGGTCATCATTTTTGGATGAGTTTTCAGATTCACCCGGATTTTCCGTAATTCCCGAAATCTGTTTTTCACGGTCGTATGCTTTTTCCAACGCTTCCAGAAAATGACTTTCTTCTGCAGATTCCGGGTCCAGTTCATCGTCTTCAATGTCGTCATCCAGCAAATCTTCATCTATTTCTTCGATGGCATTTTCATAAAATGAAAGATCCGGTATTTCTTCAGAATTTTCTTCTTCATCAACAAATGTATCATTCTGAGGTATGGTTTCCGGCTCTGCCGCAACCGGTTGCGATTCAGATTTGGCATTTTCCACAACTGAAGTTTTACCCGGAAGCGCTTTTGCGCGAATAAAACTGGCACCGTCGATAATCAATCGCGCTAAAATTTCCCGCATGGATTCGGATGAACCGTTCAGTTGGGTTGCCATTCGCGCGTCACGGAAATAACGGTTGCTCTCATAATCGGTGAGTGTTCCGTTGCAGCCGTAAATGAGCATGCATTTATTGGCAACATCGAACGCAAATTCAGTAGCTTGTAATTTTGCCATCGTGCATTGTTTTACGGACTGCATACCTTCATCGTAAAGCCATGCAGAATAATAAGTTAGCTGCCGGATAGATTCGAGCCGCGCTACCAGTTCGGGAAAATCGTGCCGCACATTTGGCGGCAAAAATGCCGGGTCCGGTGCCTGAGCGATGTATTTTATTGCGCCATCCAAACAGTATTCGCTGAGCGCGACAGCAGATGCGGCAGCCAGCAAACGTTCCAGCAAAAAGCATTCGTTGATGTAATAGTAACCCATGTTTTCCTGCCCGATAATTTGGGTCATGGGTACTTTGGCATTTTCAAAGGTGAGTTCAGCCAATGCTGTGCTTTGCCAGCCGAGCGTTTCCAGCAGCCGAATACTTAACCCGGGTTGATCGCGATCGACAACAAACAAGCTGATGCCGCTGGCACCGGCTTCAGGATCGGTTCGCGCAGCAACAATCCAGAAATCGCCATCGCCGTTGATCACAAAACTTTTGACGCCGTTCAACAAATAATGATTGCGTTCCTGCACGGCAAACAAATTCATTGCAGACGGATCGATTTTTCCGGATGGCTCGTGAATGGCGAGTCCGCCAATTTTTTCACCGCTAACGCTTTTTTCCAGATAATTCCGTTTGATAAAACGACTGCCGTGTTTGTTGATGTAGGTGAGCGCCACATGCGCATGCGCAGCGATAGCAGTTGTCAGGTGGGCATATCCCGCACGGGTCAATTCCTCAATCGCAACGATTACCCGAAAAATGGACTCATCCTGTAATTCTTCTTCGTCCGGCATCATCGATCCCAAAAACCGGGTTTCACCGAGTTTTTTCCATAATTCGCGGGAAATTTTGGGCTCATTTTGCGGGTAGCCGGCAGAAATTTGCTCGTCAATTAATTGACGCAACTGCTCTCGATTTTGCTCAATCGAATCCGAAAAATATGGCGACTTCATTCCTTGATGCACTCCATTTTTGGTGAACCACAATCATGCATATTTCACAAAATCGGGCAGAAAAGTGGAATATTTTCCCGCTATTTGCCCTCAGAATGATAACTTATGCGATTTTGCAAATATCGGTTTGATGTAAAGCAAGGATTTGGATATGCGTTTTGTGGTGTGCTACGGCAGGAAAAATGCGGGCAACTCTATTTTGCGTTGCCCGCGAAATATTCATTGTGTTCGTTAGTTGTAAAATTTTTTCTGATTCATCGCGTAATCGCGGATAATTTGCGCAGGCGTGAAGCGCGCGCCGTGCTGATTTTCCAGCGATTCCAGCGTTTTGAGCGCATGTTGCGGCGAAATGCGATCGAGATAGCGAAACGGGCCGCCCAAAAACGGCGGAAATCCCAACCCGAAAATCGCGCCGACATCGCCATCGCGCGGGCTGAACAGAATGCCCTCTTCCAAACAGCGTGCAGCTTCGTTGACCATCACCAGCGCCAACCGGTTTTGGATTTCGGTGGCATCGTGTTTTTTGCGCTGCTGTCCGCCAAAAAAACGATACGCGGTGGTGTTCACTTCTTTTTTCTTTTTCCCGAGCCATTTCTGGATCAAGCTGACATTTTGGTGATAGTGATAAAATCCCATTTTATTTTTGCGCCCTTTAAATCCGGCGTCGCTCATTTTTTGCATCACGTCACTCGGTTCAGCACCGCGATCGCGGAACATCGGACCGAGCACCTCCGAAACGTGCGCACCGACATCGATGCCCACTTCGTCAATAAGCGTAACCGGACCGACCGGAAAACCAAATTGCTTCATCACCCGGTCGATGTGCACAATTTCGCCGCCTTCGCTGAGTAGCATCAGTGCTTCATTGAGCATCGGTGAGAGAATTCGGGTGGTATAAAATCCCGGGCCATCTTTCACCACAATTACGGTTTTGCCTTGTTTGATGCCCACTTCAACCGCGGTTGCGGTTGCCCAATCGGCGGTTTTATCCGTCACAATAATTTCCAGCAACGGCATTTTTGGTACCGGCGAAAAATAGTGCATCCCCAAAACCAGCTCCGGGCGTTTCGCTTTAGCGGCGATTTCGCCAATGGGTAGCGACGACGTGTTGCTGGCAAAAATACAATCATCGCGGGTTACAGCTTCGGTTTCGGCCAGCACTTTTTGTTTCAGCCCGAGATCCTCGAACACTGCTTCGATTATCAGGTTCGCACCGCGAAACGGCGCATATTCGGTGATGCCGGCAATCCGGCTCATAATTTGGTCACGTTCAAAATTGGACATAATTTTGCGGCGCACTTTCACCTGCAAATCGTCGTAGACGGTTTTTTCGCCACGGGCGAGTGCGTCGGTGCTCACATCTTTCAACAGCACGCGATAGTTTTTGTTCGCACTAACTTGTGCAATACCGGCACCCATAAATCCCGCGCCCAGCACACCGATTTTTTCGACCTTGCGCACCAGTTCTTTTTTGGGATTTTTTTTCAGGTCGGTCATGTTAAAAAAAATCTGCACCAATTCTTTTGCTTCTGGCGATCGCACCAGTTCCTCAAACGCTTTTGCCTCGGCGGTGTAACCGAGCATCTCGCTTTTTTCCAGTCCGGTTTGCACTGTTTCAATAATTTTAAACGGCGAGGGGTAATTGCCCTGCGTTTGCCGTTGCACCATTTTTCGCGCCTGTTTGAACACGATGTTTCGGGTTACCGGCGTGCTTTCCAGAATTTTATTGATCAGTGGTGCCTTTTTTTTGCGCTTTTTGAGCGGGTGTTTCACCAGCTTGCGGGCAGCCTGTTTTGCCGCGTCCAACAATCCGTACTGGTGAATCACTTCGTCCACCAACCCCATGCGCTTTGCCTGTTTCGGGTAGATATTTTTGCCGGTGAGCATCATATCCAACGCCCGCTGCAGGTCGATCAGCCGGGGCAATCGCTGTGTTCCGCCGCCGGCAGGCAGCAATCCCAATTTCACTTCCGAAAGCCCCAAAATCGTTTTCGGCGAATCGCTGGCGATGCGGTAATGGCAAGCCAGCGCCACTTCCAGCCCGCCGCCAAGCGCCGCGCCGTGAATCGCCGCAACAATCGGTTTGGGGAAACTGGCGATGCGATCCATAATCGCCTGTCCCTGCCGACTCAGTTTTTCGATGCTGCCGGGTTCTTCCAGCGCAAATACAAAATCGAGATCCGCACCGGCGATGAATGTATCCGGCTTGCCGCTGATGAGCACAGCGGATGTTACGTCTGCATCATTTTGCAGATTTTCCAAAAGGTTGTTGAATGCTTCGACGAGGTAGCCGCCTAATTTATTGACTTTTTCGCCTTCCTGATCCAGCCAAACGACCGCCACGCCATTGTCTTTTTCCACGCGAATGTAAGACATATTTACCTCGAAGTTGATCGTATTTGATTAAGCATAGCGTTCCAGAATAATGGCATTTCCCACCGCACCCGCCGCACAGGATGCGATCAGCGCCAGTTGTCCGTCCTCTTTGATGAGCCGGTTTACCGCCGTTGCCACCAGCCGTCCGCCGGTTGCGCCAAACGGATGCCCGATGGACAGCGAGCCGCCCCAGTTGTTCAGTTTGTCCTCCGGCACTTCGCCAACCTTGCTGCTGCGACCGAGTTTTTCCTGCGCAAATTTATCTGAATTGAGGCATTTGAGATTGGCAACCATTTGCGCCGCAAACGCTTCGTGAAATTCGAAAACGTCGATATCGCTTAGCGATAAACCCAGTTTATCCAATACTTTAGGGGTGGCGTATGCGGGACCGAGCAACAGCTCGTCATCCGGATTTTGGGCGGTGTACGCGTAACTTTTGAACACTGCTTTTGGCTGAAAACCGTGCGCTTTTGCAGCATCTTCGCTCATGATCAGCACGGCGCTCGCGCCGTCTGTCAAAAACGATGAGTTGCCGGCAGTGAGCGTACCGTACGGTTTCACAAAAGCGGGGCGCAATTTACCGAGGCTGGCCATTGTGGTGTCGTCGCGGAAACCGTTGTCTTTGTCGATCACGGAAAATTTCGGCGGTACCGCAGCCGGGAAAATTTCATCTGCCAGATTTCCGTTTTCTGTTGCTTTGGCAGCGTTTAGGTGCGATCGCATTGCGTATCTGTCCTGCTCCTCGCGGGTTACGCCGATCCGCGCAGCCATCCGGTCGCAATCCTGTCCCATGCTTCTGCCCGTTGTAAATTCGGCAATTGCCGGGATTTCCGGCAGCACATCGCTGAATTTCAGCCCTTTAAAAAAGTTCAGCCAGTCCAGCGGTTTTTTGTAGCGCTGCGATTCAACCAGTTTCATGCGGAATTTTTTGCGGTATCGAATCGGGATGTCAGTGAGGCTTTCCGTCCCGCCGGCGATGACAATATCCGCCTGTCCGGTCTGGATGAGATCCACCGCGTTGGTGATCGCTTTATTTGCGGAAACGCATGCCAAAGTGACCGTTGCCGCCGGTGTGTGATTGGGAATTCCAGCTGCCAGCGCGGCATCCCGCGCAACGTTGCTGTTGCTGATATCTCCAATCACCCGACCCATAATTACCCAATCCACTTTGTCCGGATCGATCTGCGTTTTGGTGAGCAACGACTGAATTGCCATACGCGCTAAGTCGTATGAATTCAATTGCTTAAAACCAGTGGATGATTTGAGAAACGGCGTTCGTCCGCCATCAATATAAACCGCTTTTCGTAAGGTACCGTTTGAATTAGCCATGTTTTTTTCTCCGAAAATATGAGTGCGCTTATTCGCAAAATTGATAACGAATTAGCGATCAACTCAAATAGATTACGAATAAAGGAAATGATTCGCAAGAGTGGTAATTTTTTAAATGGGGAGATTTTATCGCCAAAAAAGAAAGAGCCGCCCCAAAATTGAGGCGGCTCCAAAACAATCATCGAAGTTAAGAATCTTCGAAAGCTTATTCCTTTTTCGCAGATTTTTTGTCTGATTCTTCATCAGTTTTTTCTGCTTCAGGCGCTTCAGTTGCAGGTTCTTCTGCGGTTTCAGTTTCAGCCGGGGCGTCTGCTTCGGCTTCTTCTGCTTCCGGTGTTTCATCTGCTGTTTCAACTTCTTCCGCTTTTTCTGTTTCTTCAGCTTCTGCGGTTTCAGTTTCATTGCCTTCAGCAGCTTCTGCTTCTTCGTCTTTCGCTTTCTTTTTGGCAGGGGCTTTACGGCCTTTGCCTTCTTCCGGCGATTCTTCCATTTCCGGCACTTCATCAACCATTTCTTTCAATGTCGGTGCCGAACTTGCGTGTTCTGCCATGTAAGAATCTACCACTTCGCGTTCTTTATCTTTCAGATATTCGGTTGCAGACAATACAATACGTTTGTTGTCTTTATCGAATTCGATGACTTTCAGCGGCACTTCGTCACCCACTTTGAAGTGATCGGAAGCGCGCTTCATGCCGGGAATGCCCAACTCTCGCAGGGGAACAAATGCATCAACCCCCAAAGGTAACCCGACAATTACACCTTTATCGATCAACCGGACAATCTTGCCGTCCAGCACTTCGGTGCCAACTTCGTAGGCATCTTCAAAAGCATCCCACGGATTGGCATCCACTTGTTTGTGACCTAATGCGATGCGGCGTTCATCTTTGTTGATGTCCAGCACGACCACATCAATTTCTTCACCTTTGCGGATAACTTCGCTGGGATGGCGTACTTTGCGAGTCCATGACAGATCGGAAATGTGAACCAAACCGTCAACACCTTCTTCCAGTTCAACAAATGCACCGAACGGGGTCAGGTTGCGCACAACGCCACGGTGTTTGCTGTCCACCGGGAATTTTGTTTCGATATCTTCCCACGGATCCGGAGACAATTGCTTCAAACCGAGCGAAATTTTGCGTTCTTCCGGTTCGATGCTCAGCAACACCGCTTCAACATCGTCGCCAACTTTGAGAATTTGGGACGGATTTTTGATGTGATGCGACCAGCTCATTTCGGATACGTGAATCAGCCCTTCGATGCCGTGTTCCAGCTCTATAAATGCGCCGTAATCCGTCAGGCTCACTACTTTGCCAGTCACTTTGGAACCGATCGGGAAACGTTCGGCAATATTTTCCCACGGATGCGGTTTCAACTGTTTCAGACCGAGTGAAATACGGGATTTTTTCTCGTCGAAATCGAGAATCATCACATCGATTTCCTGATCCAGATCGACCAGTTCGCTGGGATGATTGACACGTCCCCACGAAAGGTCGGTGATGTGCAACAGACCATCCACGCCGCCGAGGTCGATAAACACACCAAAATCGGTGATATTTTTGACCACACCACGACGAACCTGGCCTTTTTCCAATGTGGAAAGGATTTCTTCGCGTTTGCTTTCCAGTTCTTTTTCGATAATCACACGACGGGAAACGACGATGTTTTTACGTTGTTCGTTCACTTTCACAATTTTCATGTCCAGTGCTCCGCCAACGAATGCATCAAAATCGCGAATCGGTTTTACGTCAACCTGCGAGCCGGGGAGGAATGCATCCACACCGTCCAGATCCACCACAAAACCACCTTTGATGCGGCGAACAATACGCCCTTGCAGAATTTCGCCGGATTCTTGTGCTTTCATGAGGCGATCCCATGTGCGCAAGAAGTACACTTTGCGGCGAGAAACCTGCACGTTTCCGTCTTTGTCTTCCTGAGATTCGAGGAATAATTCAACTTCGTCGCCAACTTTGAATTTGTGGATGTCGATAAATTCTTCCAGCGGCAACATGCCTTCGCTTTTGAATCCGATGTCAACCACAACAAAATTGGACCCGATGTCCAAAATTTTCCCTTTTACAATTTCTTCCTGTTTGAATTGGGAGAAACTTTCATCATACATGTCCTGCAGTTCTTTTCGATCATGCTCTGCTTCGGACATAATTTTGTCAAGATCTTCCAATTTGACAACTTGACCAGGCTGAAACGGTAATCCGTCATCTGCCTTTTTTCCGGAGTTTGCCGGCGTTTGGGGTTTAACTTCTTCAGTCATTAAAAAAAATCCTCCTTTATAAGATAAGATGCCCCGTTTTGGGGATTAAACAGCCCTAAATTTAGAGCCCATCAGATAATTCTCAAAATGATTTTTCAAAAATAAAAGCTAATAAATGCCATTTTGCGACTTAAGCAACGCAACATATTTGCTCACGCCTTCTTCCAGGCTGGTAAACGGTTTATCATAACCGGCACTGCGCAACAATGTTAAATCCGCCTCGGTGAAAGCCTGATATTTTCCCTGTAACGTTTCCGGGAAAGGAATGTGTTTGATAGCGCATCTATCATATTGTTTTTGCATGATATCGGCGATTTTCCGAAAGCTTTGGGCAGACCCGCTGCCGCAGTTGAAAATGCCGCTTTTGTCCGGATGATCCAGAAAAAACAGGTTGACATTCACCACATCATCCACAAAAATAAAATCGCGGCGGAAATCTTCGCTGCCTTCGAACAGGCGCAACTCGCCGGAATCTTTTATCTGATTGTGAAATTGAAAAATCACCGATGCCATTTTTGATTTGTGATTTTCCTGCGGTCCGTAAACATTAAAATAGCGCAACCCGACAATTTGCTCCGGTGCGTCCGGCAGCAATCGCCGTACGGTTTGGTCGAACAGAAATTTGGAGTAGGCATAAATATTGATCGGATATTCGCAGCGCCGTTCTTCGCTAAATCCGTTATCGCCATTGCCGTAAACGGATGCGGACGATGCGTAAATCAGCCGGACACTATTTTCCAGACAAAAATTGAGCAATTCCTTGCTGAAATCGTAGTTCACGCGCATCATAAATTTGCCGTCGTATTCCATGGTATTGGTGCAGGCGCCTTCATGAAAGATGGCATCAATTTCATCCGGATCGAGATAATCCAGTTCATCTAAAAATTCATCGTAATCTATAAAATCGAGGAAGTTTAAGCGATTTAAATTCATGTGTTTAGCGCTATTTTTCAGGCTGTCGACAATCAGAATATCGTTGATGCCGCGATTGTTTAATGCGCGCACCAAATTGCTCCCGATAAAACCAGCGCCGCCGGTTACGATAATCATCGTGATTCTCCTTAAATCATCAAATCCGTTGTAAAAGAATATGAACCGGAAATTAGGCTTTTAAATACGGAAAAGCCAATTATTTATCAAATTCGAAAACCACCGGATTGTGATTTTTTGACAACCGAATGGATCACGATTATCAAAAAAACTATGATTCTTTTTCTGTAATTGGGTGGGTAATGTAAAAAACGGTGCCTTTGCCGGGTGCCGAATCTCCCCAGATTTTACCATTGTGGCGCTCCACAATTTTTTGGCAGATAGACAGCCCCAGACCGCTTCCCTCGTATAGTTTTTGGGGATTCAGTCGTTCAAACGGTTGGAAAATTTTGTTTAATTTTGACGGATCGACACCAATCCCATTGTCGCGGATATGAAAACGCCATATACACACTTCTTCTTTTGCGCCAATCTGGATAACCGGCGGTTTATCGCCGGAAAATTTTAACGCGTTACTTATCAGGTTCAGCCACAACCGGTAAATTTGTTCGCGGTCGCCGAAAATTTCGGGTAGCTGCTCAACTTCAATTGAGGCGTTCGATTTCTGAATTACAGAATCCAGATCCATCAAAACCTCGTCGATGAGCATATTCATCGGCAGCCATTCATTTTCGAACGGTTTATTTCCGGCACGGGAAAGCGTCAACAAATGGTCGATCAACCGGCTCATGCGCAGGCTGCCATCGTGGATAAAGTCGAAATATTCCTTTTCTTCTTCGCTCAACCGGTCTTTTAAGCTGGAATCCAGAATTTCGATAAAGCCTTTTATGGTTCGCAAAGGCGATTGCAGGTCGTGCGCAACGATATAGGCAAATCGCTCCAATGCCTGGTTGCTTTCCTGCAGTTCTTCTGTTTTTCTGGCAAGCTGTTTGCGAAGGTGAATTTTGTCCAGGGCATTTTCTACGGCGCGAGTCAGCGATTCCTGTGAGAGATTATTTTTGATGAGATAATCCTGAACACCTGTTTTCAAAGCGCTGACAGCGATATTCTCATTGCCCTGTCCGGTAATCATGATGATTGCAACGCTTTCCATGGCATCGTTTGGGATGCTCTCCAAAAATTCCAATCCGTCCATATCCGGTAGCTCGTAATCCAGCAGCACGCAGTCCGGCTGGATCGAACGGAATTTGTTGACAGCCGCTTCCCCGCTTTCTTCCTCAAAAAAATCGCATCGGGGTTCAAACGAGGGTAACAGCAATCGACGGTAGTACTCTCTGTCAATCGGGTTGTCTTCGACAATCAGGATTTTTAATCTTGAACCTGGGTCCGGTTTCATTGTTCAGACTCTTTCAGGTAAAATAGTGGTTAATAGCCAATATTCTTTAATTACCTTAATTGCGTTCAAAAATCCATTTAAGTGAACAGGTTTTTGCACATAACTGTTGGCACCTGCTTTATAGCATCTGTCAACATCCGCCGGATCGTTTGATGTTGTAAAAACGATCAAAGGGATTTGTTTTAAATTATTATTTTTTTTGATGTTAGACAACACTTCGTAGCCATCGGTGCCGGGCAAATTTAAATCCAGGAGAATAATGCCGGGCTGTTCCGAAAGCATGGTTGTGGCATACTGACCGCGTTTATACAAAAAATCCAAAGCCTGATCGCCATCGATGCAATGGTAAATGGGATTTTCGGCACCAAATTTTCGCATCGCCCGGTAAATGGCTTCGTAATCTTCCGGGCTATCATCAACGATTAATATCGGGGGTGTTTTTCGCTTCATTTTTATTTTCTGACAATGTAAAATAAAATGTCGTCCCTTCATTAATTTCAGAATTTAACCATATTTTTCCGCCATGGCGTTCAATAATTTTTTGAACGATTGTTAAACCTGCTCCAGTACCGCCACCAAATTTATCTCGCGCGTGTAACCGTTTGAATATTCTAAAGATAGTGTCATAGTGCTTCTCTTTAATTCCGATGCCGTTATCCTTGATATAAATGCTAACCATTTCGGCATCCGGTTCAATGGTGCCCGATTCATCCGGCTGAATGTAACCGATTTCCACAGTCGGGTTAGGTTTATCATTGTATTTGATGGCATTGAGGATCAGGTTTTGGAAAACTTCCGCAATGCGGGCGTTGTCGCAATAAACGATTGGCATTTTTCGCGGTATCAGCACGTTTGTGCCGCTTTCTTCAATTGTAAATTTAAGCCGCTCCAATACTCGCTGTACAATCAGTCCCAAATCTGTTTTCGCAAACGCCAAATCCACCCGTCCTACTCGGGAGTATTGCAACAGCGATTCCAATTGTTGATCCATTCTTAGCGTAAGCATTTGCAGTGTTTTTAATTTTTCTTTACCGGGATCGTCCAGAACATCGTTGTAATCTTCGATGATAAATCCGGCATAATTCTGAAGCCCCCGCAACGGCTCTTTAAGGTCGTGTGATACAATATACGCAAAATTTTCCAGCTCTGTATTGCTCCTTTGTAAATCATGCGCATATTTTGCCAACTTGGCTTTTTGTTGTTTTTGCTCAGTAATATCACGGTTAAGTGCAACAACGCCAATGGGTTGCATACCAGCGTTATACACTTTGGAAACGGACGCGAACACGTTCATTGTTTTTCCGTTTTTGTGATCCTGAATCACTTCTCCGCGCCACATACCGTTGTCCAGGAATTGCTGCCGCACGGTTTCTTCATCGGTATCCTCGTAGCGGGTGTGAATAATACTGTTCATACTTTTCCCGATTACTTCTTCCGATTTGAAACCATACATTTTTTCGGCGGCGTAATTCCACCAGTTGATAACAAATTCCATGTCGGTGGAAATCACCGCTTCCGATACATTTTCCAAAACGGTAGCGAGAAAACGCAGCTCTTGCTCCTTTTGCAATTTTTCGGTTATATCGCGCAATATAACGGTATACAAAAACTGATTCCCAGCTTTCACCTGAGAAATAGATGCTTCGATAGGAAATTCCTGCCCGCCTGCACGAAGCCCGGAAAGCTGTATCGGTGTACTCATTTTGCGATTAGTAAAACCGGTATCCCCAAATTGCTGAATGTGCCGACTGTGCAAATCACGAAATAGTTCCGGTATAAACCGGTTCAGCGGTTGGCCGATGGCATCAGCTTCCGGACATTCGAACATTTTTTCGGCAGATGCATTGAAATACATTATTTGCTGGGTTTGGTCGACCGTGATAATCGCATCCATCGCCGAAGCGAAAATCCCGGCTAATTGCGATTGGCTTTCGCGCAGTTCTTTTTCGGCCTGTTTGCGTTCGGTGATGTTCAAATATGTGCCTGTCAACCGTGCGGGACGCTGGTTTTCGTCCCATTCGGTAATTTTTCCGCGAGAGAGTATCCACCGGTATTCGCCATCTTGGGCACGTTGCCGGAATTCTGCTTCATAAAACGGAATTTCCCCTTTCAGGTATCGATCCAGTTGTTTCATTTTAACGGGTAAATCGTCCGGGTGAACCACAGATTCCCAATCTTCTTTTTGGGGAAATTCAGTCGAATTGTAACCCAACTGCTTCACCCATTGATTCACCACCCGTTTATTATTGATGACATCCCAGTCCCACATTCCCAAATCCGATGCCCAAAGCGTCAGCTCCAACTGCTGCCTTTTTAGCAAAAGTTCTTCTTCAACTTGCATCCGCTCTTCGATTTCTTTTTTGAGCTGTGCGTTAGCTGTTTCCAATGCTTCCGTTCGTTTGCGAACCAGTTGTTCCAGTTCATCGTGCGCCGCAATCAATTGTTTTTCATATGTTTTCCGTGCAAGGATTTCAGATTCGAGTTCAGATTGTTTGGGCATACGGAGCGCTCGCGGAATTAGCGGCCATAGCATCACCGCTGTAGCGACGGACAATCCGGCAGTAAACAATTTCACAACGCCCTCAAACCGGTAAATCGGCTCCCAAAGTGTCCAGATGTTCAGCAAGTGCGTTGTGCCGCAAGCCAAAATGAACAGCGCAAACATATAAAAAACCCATTGATAGTGGAATTCTTCACGTTTCCGGACAAAAACGAACATCGCAATGGGAATGCTATAATACGCAAGTGTAGTGAGCCCGTCCGAAATAATGTGTAGCCACAACACCCCCGGTTGCCAAAACAGGCAATGCCCATGCGGCATAAAATCCGCAACAAAAAGTTTCTGGAAAAATTCTATCATTACACACCCAAGTGTTTGAATCAGTCTTTTTTTATTTCATATATGATGGCAAAACAGCAAATGATTTTTGCAGCCCAAGTCGGTCAAACTTGATAGAAGTAGTAAGATTTTAAGGTAATACTTTTACGACAACGTTGTCAATTAAAAACGGAAGGGCTAAACAATTTCAACGACAGACTCTGCCAAACAAAGCAATAAATTAACTTACAGTTAATAAAGCAAAAAAAAACGGCTGTTCCCGAAGCACCGGAAACAGCCGTAACGTTTAAATGGATCATCAAATTTAAAAATTCAGCGAGATGCCCAAATCACCTTCCCATTGGTTCATCTGTAATTCTATCTGTTGTTGTTCAGGTGCTTCCATGGGATTTACACCAGATACGCTGTTTGAAAACGCGCGCATCAATGCCGCATTTAGCGTAAACGATTTTGTCAGTTTGTGGGAAATTCCCATTGTGGCGTGATGTTGAACTACGCCGGGAGCCAAAATATTGAACATCGCTTCCGTTTCCGGAACCGGTTGCCCGGAATATGAATAACCGGCACGAAGGGTTGTGAAATCTGTGATTGCCATTTGTGCACCAAATTTGAAAACCATAATATCTTCCCAGCCAAAACCGCTGGCATTTTCACCGCCGAGCGCCTCAAATTCGGGATTCATAGAGCCGTTTGCCAACATCGGCAGAACCATCGGATTGCTCACGGCATTCACATCGCTGTAATAAATTTCCTGAACATCAAATGCCAGCGTCAGTTTTTCGGTCGGGCGAAACGCCAATCCAGCGGTCCAATTGGAGGGGATATCAAAATCGCCTTCGCCGGCGAACAAACCACAATATTTATCAAATTTGCTCATGTTCATTTTACTTTGATAGCTTAATCCCATCGATAATTTTTGGGTAATTTGTCCCAGATAGCCCACCCGAATACCAAAACCGGTGGCATTATCGTAGCCATTGTTGGTCAAATTTGTCGGATCGGCGGACATGCCGGAAAACGCATACAGCCCTTCCGCCTGAAACCGCTGATATCCGAAAATCGCCGATACACCGATAGCCTGATTCGGCACAATTTCCCGCGAAACCGTTGCCATTATAAACATTTGGGACAAATCCACACCAGTAATCGCATCGAAAGACAATTGCGGATTATCAAACGTTTTGGTAGCATAATCTGTATTCATTCCGCCGTTTCCGTAAAGGGCGAAAGCCAGCGCATTATTTTTGCCAAACGGAATGGAAACTCCAATATTTGGAATCAAAAATAAGTTGGATTCGCTTTCGATGACGCCGGGCGTCAGCGGAAAAGTACCCGGATAACCGGACGGTGCGCCGGAAATCGTATATTGCCTGTTCGGATTAAACAGCGATACACCGAGATCAAATTGACCTTTCAGAAAAACAGCACTTGCCGGGTTAACCGCAATTCCCAGCGGGCTGAGATACAACGCGGCCCCTGCGCCCGCCAAACCACGATATTGAATACCATAACCATGACGAAAATAGCCGTTGGTTGCAAAACTGCTGCTGCCCATCAACACCAAAAGCATCACAGCAAAAAAAGTTTTCAAGGTTCCTGATTGTAACCGAGACATTACATAACCCCTTTTTGTTTAATAATATTTTAAAATAATCCATCCGTTTGTTAATACTTTTGCCCTGCCTTTCTGAAGGAATGGCGGGATTTGCAAAATTATCATTTTCACAAACTGCAAAGTTGCTGCCAAAAATAAACATCTACCTAGATATATATCAAAATGCTTTAAAATAAGCATTTTCGCCACAACTGCGCACAAAAACAGGTCGCCAACAGGTGCCACACATAGCAGCGTTAATTTTTCGCAAAACTATATTTTTATTGAAATTAAAGTATAAAATCATACACAAATACACATCCAAACCGTGGCATGATTTTTCAGGTGAGATAAACAAAAAAAGGGCGAAACATTCGCCCTTTAACAGTGATTACATCGAAGATTTTTTTTCATTGGCAATAACCGTTATTCACCGGTCATTTTCTCAAGGGCGATATACCGCTTCACCATATCTTCCAGCACAAACAGTGGCACCGCACCCTGCGATAAAATCACATCGTGAAATTTGCGCAAATCGAACTGTTCGCCCAACGCTGCTTCGGCGGTTTTGCGCAGTTCGCGTATTTTCAATTCGCCGATTTTATACGACAGCGCCTGTGCCGGCCAACCGATATAGCGATCAATTTCCGTGTTCACTTCATGCAGCGAAAGCGCGGTGTTCGATGCCATAAATTCCACCGCGGCATCGCGCGACCAGCCTTTGGCGTGAATGCCGACATCCACCACCAAACGGCAGGCACGCCACATTTCGTATGTCAATTTTCCGAACAGTTGATAGGGTGTTTCGTAAATGCCCATTTCTTCGCCGAGGTATTCGGTGTATAACGCCCACCCTTCACCGTATGCGGATAAGTAATTGCTTTTTCTAAAATTAGGCACATTTTCCATTTCCTGCGCCAGCGAAATTTGCAGATGATGTCCCGGCACACTTTCGTGCAGCGTGAGCGCCGGCAGCACATACAACGGACGGCTTTCCAATTTGAAAGTGTTCACCCAATACAGCCCGGCGCGACCGTTTTCCAGCGAACCACCGACATATCTGCCGCCGGTATATTTTGGCGCGATATCTGCCGGAACCGGCTCAACGCCGTATGAATTCCGGGGTAAAACGCCAAAAAATTCGGGCAATTTTCCGTCCGCTTTTTTGGCAAAATAGGACGCTTCCATCATCAGCTCGCGGGGGGTTTTGGCGTAAAATTGGGGATCGGTGCGCAGAAAATTGAGGAATTCCGCAAAACTGCCCTCAAATTTGAGATCTGCGATAATTTTTTCCATCTCCGCACGAATTCGCGCAACTTCTTTTTGCCCGATTTGAAACACTTCGTCCGGCGTCATGTTAGTGGTCGTAAAAAATCGGACGCGATACGCATAAAAGTCCTTTCCGCCCGGCTCCGCCGATACGCCCGGTTCGGCTTTCGCACCGGGAATATATTCTGTTTCCAAAAATTGTTTTATTTTTTTAAATGATGGAATAATATGCTTTGCGATAGCAGCTTTGCCTAATTCCACCAATTGTTTGCGCTGATCAGCAGCGATGGTTTCCGGCATTTTTTCAAACGGATCGAACAGTGGGCTTTCGCCGGGTTTCGCAACAATTTGTGCATCGATGGCTGTGAAAAAATCAGGCGACATCAGCATTTTGGGGAGCGTTTTGCCTTTGCGCAACCCTTCCCGCATCAGCTCGATGTGCTGATTTGTGTAATCCGTAAACGCTGCCAGCATGCTGAGGTAATTTTGGTAATCTTTCGCATTTTCAAATGGCAAATCGCCAATCATAAACAAAAATGAGGTGTAAAATCCACCTTCGCTGCTGATCGGCGTGAGATATGATTCGTGCTCAACTTCCGCAACGCGATTTTCCAGAATAAATTTGAACACATCGTAATTGACGCGATCCGTTTCCGACAGTTTTTCGCGATCGACCGCGGCCAGCCGCTGGAGCAATCCGCGATCGAACTCAGCCCGGCGCAGCTCGTCCGCAGCGCTGACGGCCGGTAATTTTCCGGCGAATTCTGCTTTCCCCATGCTCACCGCTAAATCGGGATTTTCCTGCAGCCGGAACTGCCATTCATCGTCAAAAATTGAATACAGCTCATTTTTTACGGCATCGGTTGTTTGCGCAACCGCCGCCACAACCGCAAAACAGATGGCCAAAAATATCCAGCGAAAATAAGTCATCGGGTAGAATTCCTCAGTTTTGGTTAATTTTTTTATCACAAATTATTATAAATTGCGGACAGCGCGGACAAAAATCTGATAATAATCCGGCACCGCAGAGCACTCCCCAAAATCGAAATCAACAATCCAGCCCATGTTACCCGGGAACGTATCCGACGTTCGCAAACCCATTTGCCGGTTGGAAAAATAGCTGTGAATATGCAGACCTGAGCTGTTTTTATCCGGCTCAAAAAGGGTCAGCGCTTCCGAGACAGTTGGCAATCGCCAGTCGCTGTAACCCGCGTAATTTTGTGAGTTGAGATCTTTAATATATTGCCGGGCGGCAGCTAAGCTCAACCCAAACTCGCCGGAATATCCGCCCTGCTGCCACATCAAATTGCTGTTGCGATCGATGATGACCTGCCCGTTTGCAGCCGGTTCAAACTGGTTCTCGAATCCCGCACCGCTTAACCGATACGTTTGTGTGTTTGGATCAAAATCATCCTGTATTTTTTTTATATTTAAATTGAGATTATTGGCAATATTTTTCAACTCCGCTTCGCTGACCGGTTGGGGTGTGCTGCGAATCTGTTCTGCGGCAGCATCGCTGACCGGTTTTTCGGTCGTGTTTTTTGGGGAATCCAACGCAAGAGCAGGATCGATAAGTCCCTCGCGGGTCAATCGCCGGCGCTCCGTTTGCTGCGGCGACTCGGTTGTCTCGCCCGCAACCGCAAAATAAAAATCGCCAACCAGCGATGACGATTCCCACGGAATTTGCGCGCCGTTGGTGCTGCTGATAACTTCCGCCCGCGTTTTTTTGAACACAATTTCAACCGGTGTGCCCTGCGAAACGATTTGTCTGAGCAGCGCTGCGGTGTACGGACTGTTGCGCCCACTGCCATCCGCAGCGACAGAACCGGGCGCTGTGGCATAGGCGATCAACGTGCCACGCGGTGCATCGATGGACGCCAATCCGCGTCCGGCAGAGCGAAAACTGCGTTCGTACGGGTTGTTGCGACAGGCGTCAAGTATCAAAATATTCAGACGGTTACGTGCATCTGCCATTTCGCCGAGAACCCGCCCGAGATCCACACCTTCGTCATCCACTTCGTGTTCGCGAATGATATCCGCATCAACCGGAACGAGATAATTTCGCCCGTTCACCTGAATGCCGTGTCCGGCATAAAACAACAATCCAATGCCTTTGCGATCGCGCAAATGGTCGCCAAACCGGCGAATTTCGTCGATCATCGCCGAACGGTTTGCGTTGGTGAGCAGCGTTACCGAAAAACCCAATATTTTCAATTTTGCGGCGATGTCCGTTGCGTCGTTCACCGGATTTGCCAACGGTGAATCGCGATAGCTGCCGTTGCCGATCACCAACGCCGTCCGAGCCTCCGAGCGATCCCGATCGACAGAAATCGGCACTGCCCCGCGAGTGTTTTGGGCAACACCTTGCCCGTTAACCGCGAGAAAAATCGCCAAATATACAAAAAATGTTTTCGGGAAATTCATATTGTCCCACCGAAAATGGTGCTGAAATTGTTGTTCACAAATGAATATAATGGCTGATCCGCATTTAGACAACCGCAAACATCCCGTACGGAATTCCGGCTGATGATCGCTCGATTTTGTTCGATACTATTTTTTAAAAAGGGGCAAAAATGGGGATTATCGCATATTATTTCGTTGGTGTAGCGCCGCTCAAAAAATGGACTGCCTCGCTGATTTTGCTGCCAATTTCGCTGTATTATTTGCTCACACGCGGGAATTACACACTCATCGACAACGCGGATTTGGTGATTCACGAAGCAGGGCACTTTTTTTTCATCTTTTTCGGCAACTTTATTTATGCGCTCGGCGGCACGCTGATGCAGATTATTTTTCCGCTGTTCCTGGCGTTTTATTTTTGGCAGAATGACTACCGCACCGGATTTCAAATAATGATTGCCTGGCTCGGGCAAAATTGGATCAACATCAGCGTTTACGTGGCGGATGCGCAAGTGCGCCAGCTCCGCCTGCTCGGCAATGGCAAACATGACTGGTTTTA
Organism: Calditrichia bacterium; assembly: GCA_020634975.1. Classification (NCBI taxonomy): domain Bacteria; kingdom Pseudomonadati; phylum Calditrichota; class Calditrichia; species Calditrichia bacterium. The sequence goes on from JACKAQ010000001.1 coordinate 200,180, forward strand.
CCTGCTCGGCGAACTGGGCATTCGCGAATATTGCGTTGAAATCGGCTGGATTTTTATGGGTTTCAGCACAATTACTTTTTTGATTGCCCTGTCGATTCCCTTATTTTACGAACAGTAAAATTGAGGAGAAACGATGTCGTATCGACAATTTTTTGATTTTGCCAAAATTTTGGCAGACGCCGCCCAAACCGTAATCCAACCGTGGTATTTCAATCAATCGCTGGAAGTTGAAACAAAATCCGATGCCAGTCCGGTAACCATCGCGGATCGCGCAGCGGAAAAACGCATGCGCGAACTCATCGAAAGCAAATATCCGGAACACGGTGTTATCGGCGAGGAATTTGGCAATTCGAACGCTGAAGCTGAGTTTGTCTGGGTGCTCGATCCCATCGACGGCACAAAATCGTTTGCCAGCGGTTGTCCGCTGTTCGGCACCCTCATCGCGCTGCTGCACGGCGGCAAACCGGTTGTCGGCGCAATCAATTTACCGGCGCTCAACCAATTGTGCATTAGCGACGGCAGCCAAACTTTGTTGAACGGAAAACCGGTCCGGGTGCGTAACACGGAAAATCTGCAAAACGCCGTACTGCTCACCACCGATGTGAATGCGGTGGGCAAATACCAATCCGCCAGAAATTTCGATCAACTGATGCAGCAAACCCGTTTCACCCGCACGTGGGGCGATTGCTACGGTTACGTGCTCGTCGCATCCGGCTGGTCGGATTTAATGATGGATCCGGTAATGAATCCGTGGGATTTACTGGCGCTGGTTCCGGTTATTCGCGGTGCCGGCGGCGTGATTACTGACTGGCAGGGTAACGATCCTGTTAGCGGTAACAGCATTGTGGCAGCTAATCCCGCCCTCCATCCGCAAGTGATTGATATTTTAAATCGTTAGCGCAAAAAATTATCCGGAAATTGCACCTCCGGTTTCCGGACTCCCCTCTTTTTCAAATCCCATTGGCAAGTTTGTGATTTAGACACATGACGCAGCTCACATTTGATGTTATTTGCAGCCAAGTTGTAACCGTTTCTTAACATCGTGAGATGATACAAGGAGGTCGTTTTGCAAAAAAAGCCGCTACGAATAATGGTCAGTGCCATTTTGCTGATCAGTTGGATGCACGCACAGGAGAACACGCCCGGAGAAGCCTCACCCATCAACACAGTTTCCGTTTCCCCGAACAGTACATTTGTTTTATCCGCTGGCACAGATCATATTTTGCGCATTTGGGATGTGGCAAGCGAAAAACTGGTTCGTCAAATTCCCGCCCACGAATTTTGGATCACATCTGCCCAATGGTCGCCCGATGAATCAACCATCGCAACTGCCAGCAAAGACGGCTCCATCAAGCTTTGGAATGCCTTATCCGGAAATTTGTTGAGAATGCTCGAAGGTCACAACGGCGCCGTAATGGCGGTAACATTTTCGCCGAACGGTCAATTTGTGCTTTCAGCCAGTCACGATAACACGCTCAAACTGTGGAACAGCACAACCGGCGAAATCGTCCGGATATTTGCAGGTCACGATTTTTCGGTAACATCGGTGAGTTTTTCCAATAACGGCACTTATTTTATTTCCGGCAGCCTGGACCGAACCGTGAAACTTTGGCGAATCGACTTGAGCGAACCGCTGGCAACGTGGGAAGGTCACAGCGGTGGTGTGTTGACCGTAGCGCTCAGCCCGGACGGGCAGATGGCGCTTTCCGGCGGAAATGACAAAACCATTATTCGCTGGCGCGTCGGTGATGGGAAAAAAATGCGGGAATACAAAGGTCACTCAGGTTCGGTAAAAACGGTTGCGTTTACGCCTGCCGGCGATGGGTTTATTTCCGGTGATAAAAGCGGGCAAATCCGCATTTGGGAAACGGAAAATAGTAAAAGCCGAAGCCTGATCGAGACAAACAACGGCTCCATAAATGCACTCTGTTTTAACGGGCTTGGCGATAAATATTTCTCCGGTGGCGATGATGGCCGGCTCACGCTATGGTCACGGATTTACAACGAGCGGGTTGCCGTTTTTGTGGATTCGGGAAACAATCAACTGCAACCACAGGTAACCACAAACCCCTGATTTTATTAGAAATAGCCAACAAAGAAAAACGCGCAGCGATGCTAAATCACTGCGCGTTTTTTGTTGAATTTTAATTTTCAGTTGCGGTGTTTTTTATCGGAACCTATGCAATTTTACAAATCGCCCAATTCCTCTTGTGCCTGTTCATAAAAAATACTTTCCGGCGGAATTTGCTCGAAATACGATTTTGCCAACTCAATTTCCCCGCGAAAACGCTCTGCCAATCCGGTGTAAAAAATTTCGCGACCTGAGGTTTGCAACGCAAATTTTTCAGCCAGATTTTTGGCTTTTTCAAAGCTGGAAATCGCCTGCTCTTGAAAGGATTCGCGGCTGCTTTCATCCGGCGCGGCTTTTGCAGATGTCGATAGCGCCAGATATCCCAACCCCAACGTAAAATGGTATTCCTGCAATAATCGCTGCGTTTGGCTTATCATTTCCCGATCGACATTATCTGATTCTACAGAAGCTTTGGCAACCTGATCTTCCAAAATAGCCGCAACCGGCTGGAAATTTTCCAGCGATTTTACCATTCCCGAATACCGGAAGGCTTCGTAATTTTCCCGGCTGGTGGTCATCACTGCTGCCAGCGCCTGAAAATTGCCCTCGAGCGATTGGGATGAACTGCGCAATCCGGATTGGCTGCGCAATTGTTCCATCGGCATCAATTCGAATTGCGAAAATTGGTAGGGCAATTGATTGTCGTAAATCCCCATATATCCGGCGTTTGTGTCCGTCAGCGACCAGAATGAGATTACCCCGATCAGGAGAACGGCAGCAACGGCAGATGCCCATCGTTGCCAGTTGAACACCGGCATCGATACAATATTTTTTGCCGGGTTTTCGGTACGCGCAAACCCTTGCTGTTGCAATGTTGGCACAATGTTGAGCAGGTTTTCCCGCGTTGGCGATTGATAACCGAATTGTTGGCTAATTTTGGAAATTTCCGCAACGTTGACTTCCTCGGAAATCAGTTCCAGCCGAATGCTCAGTTTGCGAAAAAATGCCGGCAAAAACCGGAGCTGCCCCAAAAATTGCCGGGCGTCTGATTCTGTCGGCGCAGCGAGCAGCCGGGTTAACAGATCGTCAATTTGTTCGTAGCTCAGCACCGCATCCGGTTTGATGAGCATGGCTGATTGGACCATCGAACGGCATTCGTCGATCAAGCTAATCAATAATTGGGTTGGGGGATTATTTTCCGCTTCCTGCCTTATTTTTTGTCCGGATGCATTGTTTTCCGGTTTTTCCAACCAGGAAACAAGGTCTTCATATGTTAAATTTATTCCCATTTCTACTTCTCCTTCAAACTCACCACAAGTTTGTTTACGTCAATTTATTGTCGCGTTCCGGCGCAGATGCCGCACCTGCATCTCACCATGTTTTTTCAGATAAAACACAAACCAAGCTAAAGCACCATTTCTTTTTCATTAAAATAACCGCGCATCACTTCGCAAAAATATTCAAAAAAAATGTAATCGTTGTTCAACTCCCGCAGCAACCCATCACTGACGCGATGAAAATCCATTGCGGTGTTGGTTTCCAGCCAGTTGCTCAATAATTCGTAGCGTATTTTTTCCGCGTAAACGGTTTCATCTTGCAAAAAATCATTCGAAAACGGATCTCCGTTTTTGAGCTGATGATACCCATCTTGCCACCACCCGATGACATTGTTCAATTTTTCCGGCACTGATGTTTGTGGGTCTGATGGTGAGGATTTACCAAAATTGCGTTCGAACAACGCCAGCCCTTTTCCGATGATAATTGGCTCAACATTCATAATGCACCTCTCGCATTTTTTGTCCATTTGCTCCGGCTCCGTTTGCCGTGATCGCCGTCACTAACTAATAAGAGGTGAATGCTTTTGGTTTTTCTCAAAAAAAATGAAATTACTCCGATTCCAGTTCGCGCAGCAATCCGCGAAGCCGGTAAACCGCGAGATCGACCATTTTTGGTGTGATTTGTCCGCGGAAAGCGGGCATTTCGACAATCATTTCTTTGCTGAAATCGCCCCATACATACAATAAATATAGGTTTAGATCGCGTTCAAAATTTTTCGGGAGCTTTTTTTTGGTGCTGCGTAATTGGTGAACAACGTATTCAAATAGCTGACCACGAGTGTCGTCCGCCATTTCCGTGGAAAGCTGGCGCAGGTCATCCGTTTCGACATCCGCCAAATGTTTGAGATATTTTTTCATGTAATGCGCGGTGGCGTTGTGACAAATCACACTCAGGTAGCTCATGAAACGGTATTCATTGTCACGCTCTTTAAAATTGCGCAACGCCCGAAAATCTTTTTGGCAAAGAATCTCAAATACCTGGGCTTGAATATCATTCGCACATTCATTGAACTGGAAACCGAGTCGCGGCACATTCCATTTGGTGCAATAATGAATTACTTTTCGTTCGATGTAGGGTTGGAATTGGTCCATAAACAACAACCATCCCTTACGATGTTGGGGTGATTGTGCATCGCTGCATGCGTCTAACAATTCAGGAAGTGTCATTTTCTGCAATTTTGTTTTTTCGTTGATACGGCGATTCCGCCGAAAAATGGGAAAGATTTGTGATTTGCTGATGTTTTGGCAATATCCGTTTGCTTTACGCCGGATTTATCGGGATAGTTGCAGCCATTCCACAAAGGGCAAACCGGCAACGCGCTCGATTTGTTGCAACGAACCTTCCGCAACAAATTGATTGCCACTGTGAGATTTTATGGTGACGCCAATTTTTTGTAACGATTGCTGCTGCGAATCTGTCAAATCGGTGCGGGTTTTGCCGCTAACTGTCAATATTCCGGCATCTCCGGCCATTGCCAGTGTAGCCATTTCTTGCCGTAAATTGTCGTTTACTTTTTGCCAATCCAATCGCGATGAACCGGAACAACCGACCAAAACGAGCAGCAATACAATAAAGCAGAATGTGAAGGTGCGCATTATTTCTCCGGTTTTGAACTGTCAAATATAGCCAATTTCATGCGCTTTTCACAATTTTGTTTGAAAATTTATACATTTTTTAATCGGGCAAGCGGTTGGGGTTACCTAAAAAAAACCATCTGTTTATCAAAAACAATTGCAGGTTGCCGGCTCATATTATTTGAGAAAAGCAACCTGCAATATCAATCGATCCGTTATTTTGCAGATTGGTCGGCATTTGCCAGATCAATCAAAAATGCGTATTCCAGCGCAACGGTGCGATATTTTTCGAACCGACCGGATGCGCCACTGTGCCCGGCTTCCATTTGGGTATGCATCAGCAAGGGGTTATCATCCGTTTTCAGATCCCGTAATTTTGCCACCCATTTGGCAGGTTCAAAATATTGCACCTGCGAATCGTGCAATCCGGTTGTCACCAGCATTGCGGGATAATCCTTTGCTTCCACGTTATCGTATGGCGAATATGATTTCATATATTCATAATAAACAGGGTCTTTCGGGTTGCCCCATTCATCAAATTCTCCGGTTGTCAGCGGGATACTTTCGTCCAGCATGGTTGTGATGACATCCACAAATGGCACTGCCGCAATCACGCCTTTGAACAAATCCGGGCGCATGTTGACTACCGCGCCAATCAGCAAACCGCCGGCGCTGCCGCCGAGGGCAAATATTTTTTCGCGATTGGTATATTTTTGTTCGATCAAAAATTCGCCGCAATCGATAAAATCGGTGAAGGTATTTTTCTTTTTGAGCAACTTGCCGTCTTCGTACCAGCTTCTGCCCATTTCCTGACCGCCGCGAATATGCGCGATGGCAAACACAAATCCGCGATCCAGCAGGCTCAACCGGTCGGAACGGAAGGTTGCATCCATGCTGATGCCGTATGAACCGTAGCCATACAGAAGCAACGGGTTTTCGCCGTTTTTCTCAACACCTTTTCTGTAAACGATGGAAAGCGGCACTTTAACACCATCGCGAGCGGTGGCTTCCAGCCGTTCGGTAACATAATTTGCCGGATCAAACCCGCCCAAAACTTCATCCTGTTTGAGCAGATTTTTTTCGCGCGTTTTCATGTTGTATTCGTAATTGCTCATCGGCGTGGTGAGCGATGTGTATTTGTAGCGCAGCAAATCGGTGTCGAAATCGAGATTGATATCGCTGTAAATGGAGTAAGCGGGTTCGCCAAAATCGAGATAGTGATCGGATTTATCCCGTTGATTAATGATCCGCAATTGGCGCAGCCCGTTTTTTCGCTCGCGCAAAACGAGATAATTATTGAACACTTCTATCGTTTCCAATAGAATGTCGTCGCGATGCGGTATCACTTCTGTCCAATTTTCTTTTCCGGTGTTGCGAACAGAGGTTTCCATCAACCGGAAATTTTTGGCGTTCAGATTGGTGAGAATGTAAAATTTATCCTGATAATTGAACACTTCGTATTCATGATCGCGTTCGCGCGGCTGAATAATTTTGAACTCGCCATTGGGATTTGTCGCATCCAAAAAGCGGAATTCCGATGAAAGCGTGCTGCTGGAAGCGATAAAAATATATTGCTCGGATTTGGATTTATACACATAACAATCGTATGTGTTATCGGCTTCGTGGAACACTTCCACATCGCTGGCGGGATCGCTGCCCAGGGTGTGGCGCATGATTTTGTAGGGGCGCAGCGTGCTGTCTTTTGTGGCATAAAATAATGTGCGATTATCGTTTGCCCAGGTGGATGTTCCGGTTGTGTTCGGCACGCGATCGGCCAAAATTTCGCCCGTTGCCAAATTTTTGATGTGCAGTGTGTACTGCCGACGGCTGACGGTATCCACACCAAAGGCGATCAGTTGATTATCCGGACTCACTTCCAAACCGGTAAGTTGATAATAATCATGACCTTCCGCCATTTCATTTACGTCCAGCAAAATTTCTTCGGCGGCATCCAGGCTGCCTTTTTTGCGGGCGTAGACCGGATATTCTTTGCCGGTTTCGTAGCGATTGTAATAATAATAACCGTTGTATTGATATGGCACGGATTGGTCATCCTGCTTGATTCTTCCGACCATCTCATCAAATAATGTGTTTTGCAGCGTTTTCGTATGCGCCAGCACAACATCGGTGTAATTATTTTCCGCAACCAGATATTCAATCACCTGCGGATTTTCGCGTTGGTTTAGCCAATAATAATTATCGATGCGGGTATCGCCGTTGGCGGTTAATTTTTCCGGTTTTTTTTCAACATCTGGTGGCACGGGACTCCCCTGTTTCGTTTGTGAACAATTCCAAAATGTTATTGAAAAAATCAGCACGATCCAAATGTGTTTCGTTTTTAAGTAGGCAAACATAATTCACCTCGATTGAATAGTAGTTAATAGGGAAACTGCGAAAGACAAATCTACCACTATTCCCGATTACATCAAATGGATGAAATATTTCTATTTTTTCGGAATTATAAAGTTCGGGTTTGATTTTTTAATCTGGATACTTATATTTTTATGCCATTTATTGATGGCGTATTTAACACCCCAAAGTTCTAAAAATCACAGTTGTTCGATCGATTTGCAGCGGAAATCCGATGCAGTCGCAATGATTTGATATTTTTCAAATCATCAACACTCATTTTATGCTAACGCAAAAAGGAGGAAACGGCATGTTTCATGCGACAGTTCACCCTGCGCCACGCGCGCTTATCTTCTTGTTATTTCTGGTATTTAGCACATTTGTAAGTGCCACAGATGTGTTCATCAACGAAATCCATTACGATAACGACGGCACTGATATCGGCGAAGGTGTTGAAATTGCCGGACCGGCTGGAACGGATCTTTCCGGCTGGCAAATTGTGCTTTACAACGGGGCAACCGGCGCATCGTATGGAACCATCAATTTATCCGGCGTTATTGCAGATCAGGACAACGGATTTGGCACGCTGGCATTTTTCCGTGCCGGCATCCAAAATGGCGATCCCGACGGATTGGCATTGGTGGATGATTTGGGAAATGTTATCCAATTTTTGAGCTACGACGGAGAATTTACCGCAACAAACGGTCCGGCAACCGGTTTGCCCAGCACCGATATTATTGTAAATGAACCGACAACTTCGCCGGTTGGCGAATCTTTACAACTTGGCGGCAACGGTACTATTTACGAAAATTTTAGCTGGAATCCGGCGGCTGCGGAAACGTTCGGCAGCATCAACAATTCGCAAAGTTTTGTAGCTGCAGCGCCGGCGCCGAACATCGCGGTTTCGCCGTTGGCGATTGATTTTGGGACGGTGGAAATCGGCAACGCGGCAGGTCCGGCAACAATTACCGTTAGCAACACGGGCACCGCAGAGTTAACGGTCAGTGCGATTTCCGATCCCGGCGGTGAGTTTGTGCTCACCAATGTGCCGGTTTTGTCAGCGACGATTCCCGCCGGTTCATCCGTTTCGTTCGATGCGAATTATCTGCCCACAGACGCGGGAGCGGATAACGCCACAATCACCATCTCCAGCGACGACCCGGATTCCCCGACGATCGAAATCCAGCTTTCCGGTGAAGGAACGGCGCCGCCGCCCGCAGTTCCGGTGGTCATCAACGAGGTGGACAGCGATCAGGACGGCACGGACATGGCAGAATTTGTGGAGCTGTTCGATGGCGGAACGGGCAACACGGATTTATCCGGGCTGGTGCTGGTGTTTTTCAACGGCACATCAGATGTTTCGTACGCCGCGTACGATCTGGACGGATTTTCCACAAATGCCGCCGGTTATTTTGTCGCCGGGAATGCTGCCGTGCCCAATGCGGATTTGATTTTCAACAATAATTTTTTGCAAAACGGAGCGGATGCCATCGCCATTTTCGCGGGAGATGCCGCAGATTTTCCCAACGGAACCCCCGTTTCCACCGTCAATTTGATTGATGCGATGGTGTACGATACCGACGATGCGGACGACACAGAATTGCTCGCTTTGCTGAACGCCGGACAACCGCAAATCAACGAAAACGGCAACGGGAATGCCATCGGCGAATCGATGCAGCGCATTCCAAATGGCAGCGGTGGCGCTCGCAATAGCGACACATACGCCCTTTTTGCGCCGACACCCGGCAGCGAAAACGGCGTTTCCGTCGGCACAGAACCGGACATCGCGGTTTCGCCGACGGCGATCGATTTCGGGCAAATTACCCTCGGCGCAAATGCAGCGACAACCGTCACCATCCACAATAACGGCAGCGCGGATCTGAACGTTTCCGCCATTTCCGATCCCGGCGGTGCGTTCGCAATTGCCAATTTGCCGACGCTGACGGCAATCATTTCTCCGGGAAATACCGCAACGTTTGACGTGACGTTTTCACCCTCAGCAATTGGCGCAACTGCAGCGAGCATCAACATTTCCAGCGATGATCCCGATTCGCCAATCGTCGAAATTCAACTGACCGGTGAAGGCATCGACAATTCGCCACCACCGGCACAAGATTTTGTACTGTTGGCAAATGAACGGATCAACATCGAAAAATTCAGTTCAATTCATGGCAACATCCATTCGAACGACAAAGTCGAGATCGAAAAAGGACGCAATGGTGTTATTTACGGCAACATCTCCGCTGTCGAATCGATCGAAATTGAAAAGCGCAACACTGTCGATGGCGATGTCATTTCACCCGAAACGGATATTGACGGCATGGTGAACGGTTCGATTTTGGAAGAATCTGTCGATGCGGTTCCGATGCCGCAATTGTCCGAGTTTTCTTCAGGAAATACAGATATTTACGTTCGAAAACGCAGCACAAAAATATTGTTGCCCGGCAGCTACGACGATATTGAAGTGGGCGACCGCGCCACGCTGCAATTGAGCAGCGGCGATTATTTTGCGGAAGATTTGACGCTCCAATCGCGGGCAAAGCTGCTGGTTGATGTTTCCGGCGGTCCTGTGAATATTTATTTGGAGGAAGATTTGCAACTCGACGAACGTGCCGAAGTGGAAATTTCCGGCGGCTCAACTGCAGATTTTACAGTATTTTGCGGCGATGATCGCAACATAAAAATTCGCGAAAAAGCTATTATGCGCGGCAACCTGATTGCGCCAAACGCAACAGTCAAACTGGAAGATGATAGTTATTTCAAAGGATCGATTGTCGCGGATCGTATTTCGATTGAAAAAAATGTGGTGATCGTTTCGCACAGCGCGACTATTTTGCCGAAATCACCACAGGCAACGGAAGAAATTGCCGCTGTACCTGAAACGTTTGAGCTGCGCCAAAATTACCCCAACCCGTTCAACCCAACCACAACGATTCAATTTGGTTTGCCGGTGGATGCGATGGTTTCACTGAACATTTACAACGCTCGAGGGCAATTGGTGAAAGCATTGGCAAACGGCACAATGCCCGCCGGTGTTCATCAAATTGCCTGGAACGGAACAGACGAAGGCGGCACACTTGTTGCCAGCGGCATGTATTTTTATATGCTGCAATCCGGTGATTTCCGGGAAACGCGACGGATGATTTTATTGAAATAATTATTTTTTCATCGCTTTCTGCAAAAGCCCTTGCCATTTTGGCGAGGGCTTTTTTATGTTTCGCTGAACAACATCCGGAGATACAATGAGTAACGCAACTGATGAATCTATGAAACTTACGCACGTTGTTGCGGTAATCGGATATGTGTATCGCGATGGTAAATTTTTGCTGCTCAAACGCAACAATCCGCCGCTGCTGTGGGCACCGCCGGGCGGGCGGCTCGATAAAAATGAAGATCCAAAAAATGGCGTCATCCGCGAAGTGCGGGAGGAAACCGGGCTGGATGTAACCGTCCTGCAAACCGCAGACACCTGGTTTGGCGAAATTCAGCCGGGTAAATTTATGCTGGCAATTGATTATCTGGTAGAAATTACCGGCGGAACGCTGCGGCTTTCCGATGAACACTGCGATTTCGCATGGGTGAGCGTTGATGAAATTCGCCAAAACCAAGGCGTGGATTTGGGCGATCCGAAAGTCGGGTTCAAAGCGGATGATTTCGCGGCGGCGGAACAATTGATATTAAAACTGAAAAAAAACTGAACCAATAGCTGCAAATCCAGCCATGTTTGCAAATAACCGGCGATTGTGCTAACATATCAGCAAATAAAGCAGCAGGATTTTTTGGCGATGCAAATTAAATATTATCAAATTGATAGCCCCGTTCCGGGCGAACTAACGATCGAACGATCGCGGTCGCAGGCAATTGTGCCGTTCCTGTTTTTGCTAATATTCACATGTTTTTGGTATTACGGCATTCTTTTTCTTTCTTTCGAGAGCGACACCATCAATATTTTTGAGCGCATCCGGATGGTGGTCGAACGCGACCCATTTTTGATTATTTTTCTGTTGGTGCCGGTCGCATTTCTGATTCCGCAATTGTTGAAATATGCCCGAATGGCGCTGGTCGGCGAAAAATATTTTTTCCACGGCGGACGCGGTATCATTGAAAAAAACGGGCAATATCTGGCAAGTTTCAGCGAAGTGGAAGCCCTCCGCTGGCTCAGCAATCCGTTAAAAACGCGCAACAATTTGCAACTAGCAATGCGGAATGGCTCGGCACATTCGCTGATTTCCGCCGGTAATGCCGGCGCTATTCAGGAATTATCAGAAAAAATTGCCGCCATTCTGGAATGCCCGATCGAACATCGCGATTTGCCCGCCGACAGGCCGACGCAGGATGAAGGACACGACTGAAGAAACGGATGTGTTGCGTCGACAGTCCACAAAATTCACCACAAAAAAATACATCTTTTTGCGAAATTACACTGCAGTTCTTTAATTTCAATAACCGGCGAATCATCATTTAACAGGAAACACACACGACACTTTTGCGTATGACAGTAACCTGTAAAACCAATTGGCAGAAACCCTAATTTCGGAATTTCCGAGCATACCATCGAGTTTAGATGCCTCTCATGAAAAATGATTTTCACACACTCTTTCCTCTCGAAGCGCTGTATGCGGGAATCCGCCAAAATTCACCGCCATTTGTCGAAATTCCTGAAACGGAAATTCCCCAACCGCAACGGCAATTATTGGCGCACAGCAATGATATGACGCCGACGCTGGAATCCTTTTATCGCCAGAATATCGCATTGAACGTATTGCACAAAACCGTTACAGATGAATATTTGCACCGGATGGTAACGCTCGATTGCGAAAACGATGAACCGGTTTTGTTTGGTGCGATCTGCATTCATTTGCTGCAATTTCCTGAGCCAATCCGCAGCAAAACGCTGGCTTGCCGGCAGCCGCTTGGCGGTATTTTACGCGATCATCCGCTGCCGCACAGCAGCGAGCCGCTCTTTTTTTTTCGGGTACTTTCGGATGCGGTCATCAACCGGGCGTTCGGCATGACGCAATCACGCTGGCTGTTCGGGCGGCTGAACCGGCTGTTGCTGCCGGACGGTCAACCGCTGGTCGAAGTGGTTGAAATTTTGCCGGAAACATCCCCAAAATAGAAATCGGTTGCAGCATTTTGAGTATTGTTTTAGGTTAAAGTTTCCGTTTTGGAAATGAGTGAATGTCCGACAAACAGGATTTTGAAAATGAACCGATCGACCCAAAGATATGATGTTGTGATCATCGGCGGCGGACCAACCGGCGCGACCGCAGCGGCCATTTTAGCGATGAACGGACGCCGTGTCGCCGTTATCGAAAAAGAGCATTTTCCACGCTATCACGTTGGCGAATCGCTGGTGCCGTATTGTTATTTTACGCTCAATCGCATCGGGATGGTTGAAAAACTCCGCAAAACCCATTTCACCAAAAAATACAGCGTGCAATTTGCCAGCACGCGCGGCAATATTTCGCAGCCATTTTATTTTGGCGAACACCTCGATCACGCCGCCGCGCAAACCTGGCAGGTTCGCCGCAGCGAATTCGACAAAATGTTGCTCGATAACGCCCGCGAAAAAGGCGCTGATGTGTTCGAAGGCTGGCGCGTTCGCGAAGCGCTGGAAAACGATGGCGCGATAACCGGCATTATTGCGCAAGATGAAAACGACGATCGCAACGAATTTATCGCACCGGTAACCATCGACGCCAGCGGCAGAAACAGCTTTTTCGTAAACAGAAACGGCTGGCGGGTGATGGATGATCAACTCAAAAAAGTATCGATCTGGACGTATTACAAAGGTGCCAAACGCGATGCGGGCATCGACGAAGGCGCAACCACCGTTGCCTACATTCCCGAAAAAGGCTGGTTTTGGTACATCCCGCTGGCGGATGATGTGGTGAGCGTTGGCGTTGTGGCGGAAAAATCGTATCTTTACCGCGAAACCCGCGATCCGCAGGAAATTTTTCAGCGCGAAATCCAAAACAATCGCTGGATTGCCGACCACCTCGCACCTGGCACACAATTCGGGGAATTTTGGGTGACCGGCGATTATTCCTATCGATCCAGATATTGCGCTGCCGATGGCGTTGTGCTGGCCGGCGATGCCTTCGCATTTCTCGATCCGGTATTTTCAACCGGTGTGCTGCTCGCGCTGGTTGGCGGGGAGTTGGCTGCAGATGCAGTGGAGATCGCTTTGCAGCAGAATAATTTCCGCGCATCGCAATTTTCGGAGTACAGCGATGTGGTCAGATACAATCTGGAAGCGATGCGAAAACTGGTCTATGCCTTTTATAATGATGCATTTAACTTCCGTTCATTTTTTGAAAAATATCCGCAATTGCGCTCGGATGTGACCGATATTTTGATCGGAAAAACCGACCGCAGTTACGACGAATTGTTTAACGCCATGCGCGAATTTGCCGAATTACCGGCTGATTTACCGCACGGTAAACCATTGATCGCAGAAACAGTTTGAGGCATTTTGGAACCGAATTTTATTTATCGCAAACGGGTAGAATTTTCTGAAACAGATGCGGCCGGCATCGTTCATTTTGCCAATTATTTTCGCTATATGGAAATGGCTGAACACGCGTTTTTCCGGTCGCTGGGTGTTTCCATTCACCCAAGAAACAGCGAATATGGGTTTCCGCGTGTATATGTGGATTGCAATTTCCGGGCACCGCTGCATTTTGAGGATGAATTGGAAGTGCATGTCTATGTCACGGAAAAACGAGAGAAGAAGCTGACGTACCGTTTCGAAATCTTTAAAATGAGTGCTCAGGGGCAATCTGCAGATCAGCCACTGGAAGCCGTTGCCACAGGTGCTTTTGCGGTTGTGTGCGTTCATTGGGATCCGCAAACAAAATCGATGAAAGCCCGCCCGATTCCGGCAGAAATCGCCGAAAAAATCACTGTAATCTCAAAATAATACAACTTTTTTTTCACTCCTTTCCAACAATCCCCCAACCGCAACTAACACTTTTACAATTACTTGAGCATTGAAAAATGTTATGCGTTCTGGCGCTTGCCGGAACGATGAAAAAATTATCTTGATAAGATTTTTTGCAAAGTTTAACTTATCGCGGCTGTATTGAGCATCGGAATCTTTTATTAACGACATTTCGATGAAAAAGTTTAATAAATCTGAAGGAGGATTATTATCGAATCTTAATACTGCTCGCCTATCTTTGCATTCTATTTTTTACAATCAGGAAATTCTTTATGTACGCTTAGCTTAGTTATAATTAATTCCAATTATGGAGGAGTAAATGAAAAAATTTTTAACCGTAATTTTTGTTTCCTTGTTTACCGCCGTTCTCTTCGGACAGGGTAATACCACTGCCACGATGACCGGTGTTGTAAACGGAGACAATGGCGAACCGCTTGTTGGCGCAAACGTTGTAGCGGTTCACAATCCATCGGGAACGAGATATGGCGCCAGCACCCGTATTGACGGGCGTTTCACTATCCCCGGTATGCGGGTTGGTGGTCCATACACAGTCACCGCATCATATGTTGGATTCAATGATCAGGTTGAAGAGAATGTTTATCTTAAACTTGGTGTGACATCGCATTTTGAATTTAGCATGAAAGAAGCTGCAATTGAGATCGCTGGCGTTACAGTTGTCTCAAAACCGGGCTCCGTCGGCGAGAATTCTGGAACAAGTACCCAAATTTCGACCGAAAACCTTGAAGAACTTCCGTCGCTCGATCGTAATTTAAACGATTACGTACGGCTCACCCCTCAGTCCAGCCAATATGGCGAAGGTATAACATTTGCCGGTATCAACAACAGATACAACGCAATTTATATCGACGGGGCTGTAAATAATGACGTTTTTGGTTTGGCCGGATCCGGTACAAACGGTGGTCAAACAGGTATTTCGCCTTTTAGCGTTGACATTATCGATCAGTTGCAAGTCGTGCTTTCTCCGTACGACGTTACACTGGGCGGATTTGCGGGTGCCGGTATTAACGCTGTAACCAAATCTGGTACAAACACCATTAAAGGTACTGCATATACCTATCTGCAAAATCAAAGCCTGGTTGCAAAAACAAACGGCACACTTGCCGATCGCCTGGGCATCGAACGCGAAAAAGTAGATGATTTTTCCAAACGCGTTTACGGTTTCTCCCTCGGCGGACCGATCATGAAAGACAAACTCTTTTTCTTCGGTAACGTCGAAATTCAAAAAGACGAAACACCGCTGCCATTTGAAACAGAAACTTACACATCCGTTGCCGGCAGATATTCCGTATCCGATTTGAATAGATTGCGTAACCATCTTATCAACACTTATGGCTACGACCCCGGAACATTCGGTAATGTTTCAGATGATCTTGATGGCTTAAAGATTTTTGGTAAACTGAACTATAACATCAGCAGAAACCATTACTTAACCTTGCGCCACCAATATACAAAAGCTGAACAATTTGACCGGACTGCGGGTAGCAGCAGCACCATTAACTTTTCTAATAATGGCATTTATTTCCCGAGCATCACCAACTCAACCGCACTGGAACTGAACTCTCATTTTGGGTCCAAATATTCTAACAACGCGATTTTGAGCTTTGTGGCTGTTCGTGACGACAGAGATCCGCTCGCCGGCGATTTTCCGTATGTATTTATTGAAGACGTAAGCAGCGGTCTGATTCGTTTTGGATCTGAAGAATTTTCTACCGCAAACCAATTGAATCAGAACATTTTTGCGTTTACCAACAACTTTAATTGGTATCGCGGCAAACACACCCTCACTTTTGGAACACACAACGAATTTTATGACATTTATAATGTGTTCATCGGCCAGAACTATGGTACATACCGTTTTGCCAGCATTGATGATTTTATCAATGGCGCTCCGGCAGAAGAATATGACCGCGCATATTCGTTGGTAGATAACCTTACTGGCGACGGCACCGCAGCAGCAGCAGACTTTAAAGCAATGCAGTTGGGCTTTTATGCACAAGACGAATGGACGATGAGCCCCAAACTGAGATTAACGGGTGGTCTGCGGGTCGATATTCCGGTTATCACTTCCGATCCGGTTGAAGATACCTATCTGAATAACACTGCGCTGCCGCTGATGGCTGCTAAATACCCGATTGCGAAAGACGCAGTTGCCGGAAAAGCACCGGATGGCCAAATTATGCTTTCTCCCCGTTTGGGCTTTAACTATGATGTAAACGGTGATAATCGCACTATCGTTCGCGGTGGCGCTGGTTTGTTCACCAGCCGTATCCCCTTTGTTTGGCCGGGCGCAATGTTCAACAACAACGGACTTACTCAGGGACGTGTCAGTGAAGGCGATATTGCCGGTGACGTCGATTTTATCCCGAATATTCAAAATCAATACACCAACCCGAACTTTAGCGTGCCTTCCGGTCAAATTGACCTTTTCACCAAAGATTTCAAATTCCCCCAAATTTTCCGCTCGAATTTGGGTGTTGATTTCCAAATGCCTTTTGGTATTTATTCAACCGTGGAAGCACTTTACACCAAAACGGTTAATAATATCAATTACACCAATATCAACTCCGACCCGACCGTTGATTACACATGGACAGGTTCCCCGGATAACAGAGAAGTATTCACAAGAAGCAGCATTGATCCGACCTACAGCGCTGTTTATCTGGCATCCAATACGTCCAAAGGATATGGTTATAACCTGACCGTTTCATTAGCTAAAAACTTCGATTTCGGCTTGAACAGCACATTGGCATACTCCTATGGCGATGCAAAAGCGTTGAGTGAAGGAACATCCTCACAAAACTCTTCCCAATGGAGAGGTCAAGTGAACATCAACGGCAGAAACGACCCGTCCTATGGCCGGACAGACTTTGCAGTCGGTCACAGATTCCTTTCATCACTGAGCTACAAACATAACTGGACCTCAGACAAGAACATGGCTACAACTGTTTCGCTGTTCTTTAACGGCCAGTCAGGCTCTCCGTTCTCTTATGTAATCGGCGGTAGTAATGCACGTAACCTCAATAACGAAACTGGCAGCACCAGCAGAAACCGCAGCTTGATTTACATTCCCGAATCAGCATCAGACATCAATCTGGTTGATTATGTAAGTGGCAGCGAAACCATTACGGCTGCACAGCAGTGGGAACAACTGAACGCATTCATCGAAGAAGATGCTTACCTGAAAAACAACCGTGGAAGTTATGCTGAAAAGAATGGTGCATGGGCTCCGTTTAGCGCAACTTTCGATCTCGGTATTCGTCAGGATGTTGGTATCAATGCCGGTGGACAAGTTCATCGTATTCAGTTCCTGGTTGATATTTTTAATATTGCCAACCTCCTCAACAGCAAATGGGGAACTGTTTACACCGTACCTGGCGATTTCAACAACTACTTCCTGTATCAATTTGAAGGGTATGAAGCAGATGGTACAACCCCCAGATTCACATACCGGAAAGATAATGTTGGAAAAGATGATTATGATATCGCCGGTTTGGCTTCTCGCTGGCGGATGTCATTCGGTATGCGTTACTTTTTCAACTAAAATATTAGCACAGAGTAACAAAAAAGGCTCCTTTACGGAGCCTTTTTTTTACCATTCATTAAAGGAAAATCCAATTGAAAAGAAGATTCCTAAACCTGATTTTTTCAGTGCTGCTCATTTTGCCCGTTACTCTACTGGGCGGTGGGAAGCAGCCGTATCTCATCTTGATTTCATTTGATGGATTCCGGTGGGATTATCCGCAGCGGGGATTAACGCCAAATCTGGAACGCGTTGAAAAACAAGGTGTTAAAGCACTTTCTCTGGAACCTGTCTTTCCTTCCAAAACCTTCCCGAACCACATTTCAACGGTAACGGGTTTGTATCCGCAAAACCACGGCATCATCATGAACAGCATTTTCGATCCATATTCCGGGGAACGATACAGCCTGGGCAATCGCGATGCCGTTCAGGATGACAAATGGTATCTCGGCGAATTTTTTTGGGAAACAGCCGAACGGCAGGGCATTATTACCGCCAGCTATTTTTGGCCGGGATCGGAAATTTTACTCGATCATCGCCACCCCACTTATCGGGAAATGTACGAACACAACCGCCCGTACGATGCTCGGGTTCAGGGTGTTCTGGACTGGCTGCAATTACCGGAAGCTGAGCGTCCCCATTTTATCACGCTGTATTTTCACGAAACCGACAGCAAAGGGCATGATTTCGGTCCGGATTCGCCGGAAGTAAACGCCGCCATAAAACAACTGGATGCGTTGCTCGGGCTGCTGCTCGATGGATTGCAAAAAAATAATATGCTGGATAAAACCAACATTATGATCACTTCCGATCACGGAATGACCAATGTCGATATCGAGCGAATCATCGATGTGCAACAACTGCTGGATGGTTTCGATTGCCAATATCACGAAATTGGCCCGGTTATGATGGTTCAACCCAAACCGGGCGAACTGGATTCCGTTTACCAAAAATTGCAGCAAACCGCCAAAAATTTTGCAGTTTACAAACGTGAGGATGTGCCGGAATATTTCCATTTTTCCAAACACCCGTTTATTTCGGATATTGTTTTGATAGCGGAAATGGGTTGGAGCCTGCACACAACCGGCTCCGCAGATCGTTACCGGCAACGCCACAAAACCGGCGGCAACCACGGATACGATAACCACCACATGGACATGCACGGTATTTTTTACGCAATGGGACCGAATTTCAAAAGCGGGTATCCAACCGGAACCGTGCGCAATATTGATGTTTATCCGTTGCTCTGCGAAATTTTCGGCATCATGCCGCGCCAAAACCTTGACGGCGATTTGTCGCGAATTGCGTTTGTGTTGAAAAAATAGGCCTGCCAATTTGATGTAAGCAACAGGTCATTCCTGCGAAGGCAGGAATCTCCCGGCTTTCAACAACTATTTTAAATTATATTTTGGGCGAGAAAAAAATAGAACGGGGCAACTTTTGCCCCGTTTTTTATTCAAATTGTTCTTTAAATGTTGCGAATTGCTCTTTTAGCGATTCCAGCTCTGCGGTTAAGGATTCCACTTTTTCTTCCAGCAATGTTAACCGGGAAGCGCCAGCGGCGGCGGCTTGTGGCATAATCATCGTGGTTTCTTCCTGCAATTTTTCGATATCCGGCTGCCCGGACATTAAATGGATAAAGCGCGGCTCTTTTTGTCCTGGCCACACCGGCAATTGCATCACTTGCGGGAATGGCTTGCGGGTATCTGCGGATAAATCTTTCAGCACTTCTTCCACTTCCGTTAACGTTGAAAAATCAGCCATTCGTTCCGTCCGGCTGCGAATTTCGCCGATGGTTTGCGGACCGCGCAGCATCAAAACGCTGAGCACAGCCATTTCCCGTTGATTCAGAAAAAATACTTCGCGCATGCGATGTTCGTATTTTCGAACCCGGCTGCCACTGCCGGATACAACCACCAACATTTGCTTTTTGCGAAGCTGCTGAAGGGTATCCTGCACCAGATCTTCATCATATTCCACGACCGGTGAACGGTTGGATTTCTGGTTGCTGGCTGTCCGGATTGCATTGGGCGTAAGTGGATAATATTCAGGGGTGGTCAGTTGCTTTTCCATCAAAACACCCAAAACGCGTACTTCTTCTGCGGAAAACTCCGACATATATTTCCTCCCCTATACTATTGTTTTTGATACAGTTACTGATTCGCAGCAGCTTTGTGATCCAATATCCCGAGCGGTTCCAGCGTTGTTTCTGAAAGATATTCGTCGGGCGTCAACTGAATCATGGCATGCCGCAGAAAGCGCGGTAAAATTCTTTCCCGGGTCAGCAAAATGTTCTCCGGATCTTCGAGATGCGCAATCATATCGTAATATTTTTCTTCACCATGTTCCGTTACAACCTGGTGCTTTCGTTCCGGCTGGCGGAAGTGATACAACATGCTCATCGGGTCGGCTTCCGGATGAAACTGGGTGCCGATCATTTCGTTGGAAATCCGAACGCCCATCAGTGCGCGTTCGAGCTTCGGGTTTACCCGTTGTAACTCACGGGCGAGAATATTGCCGCCCAGTTGCGCCAGTTGTTTTTCATTGGGCGAGATCACTTCAAACTGGCGGAAATCCGCCACATAAAATTGGCGCGGCAGCAAATTGAACAGCGAATCGTTATCGGCAGATGCCGTTTTGACCACCGGAATAATCCCAAAGGATCGCTTATCCCGTTCCTGCACAACGGCAAATTTGAAAAATCTGGCCATCATTTGAAATGAATGACAAATGAAAAACACGAATTTTTTAGATTCGGGATTGCCTTCGTTGTGGTTCCAGATGGCATCGATCAGCCGGAAATAGCGGTTTTCCCATTCCATTCCCACACCATCGTACGGGCTGCCCGGTCCGCCGGTGGAAATGTAAATATCATAATCCAGCCCCGGCGTTTCGGTTTTGTATCGCGTGTCGTAAATATCGAGCATCACACCGCGATTGGCGACCGAACCACTGGCATTCCCCACAATTTCTTTAATACAGCGCATTCCCTGATTTGGCTCATTGTTATACAAATCCAGAACAGCAATTTTTACAGGAGGCAAACGCATAAACACTCCAAATTATATTGATAAAACTAACATCCGGCGCAAATGTTCAAATTGTTTTCCAAACGCCTTTACAAACTATCTCTTTATTATGATAATCGGCAAAGCTAAAAAATCTTTGTCTTTTTTTTATTTTTTCAATGCTCAATATATCATAATCAGCCCATATTGCAAAATGGAAATCTTGTGGTATCGACAGTTAGTGCAGTTTATCAACCGGTGAGGAAAGCGCCACGGAATCGGTTCGCACCGAGAAAATTCTTGAACGAGAAGCGAAAGATTGCTATTTTATTAAAAAATAGAAGGGATAAAACTTGACACGATTTGCGACATTTGATGCCGAAATTCAGGAAGGTCGTACATTAAAATTACCAACCGATGTGTGTGACAAATTGCGGCTGGACGCCGGCGACAGAGTGGAAATTTCCATAAAAAAAATTAAATCCGGACGGCTGGATCTGATTCTCGCGGAAAATCCACTGGTTCAAATCCTGAATTTACGGCGGCCAACAGAACCGGAAACGAATAATCAATGAAAACTTTTGTCGATCAGTCAGCATGGATTGCGTTGGTCAATCCCCAAACGCCAGTCGAAATTCGCGTTGCCAAAGAATTTGAACGCGCACTATCCGAAGGCGATCGATTGTTTACGCACAACATTGCCATTGGCAATGCCATGAGCGAAATCAAAAAGCAAAACGGAGCTATCGTATCCAACAAATTTTACGAAATAGTTGATGCTGCATACAGCGGTGCCCACCTGAGCATGCTCTGGATTGGTCGCCGCACTCAAAAAGAAGCAGTTTGGTTGATGAAAAAACACAGTTCACTGGACCTCGATCTTTACGATTATGCATGCTTTATCCTCATGCGAAGAAGACGATTGCGCACGATTCTAACCACGAAACCCGATTACAAACAGCTACAGCTCAGCGTGATTCCGGAACCGAAAGAGTGAATTAAATGGTTATTACCCAGCAAGTTGTACTGAATGAAGAGTACCGCGCCCTTGCATTTTGCGGTGGAATAGGTCGCGGTTTTTTGCGTCAAAAAATTGCCCGGGAATTGGTTGCCAAAGGCAAAAAAGTGTTGATGCTCAGCAACGGGCTGCAACATTTTCCCGGAACCGGCGAGATGGTGGTTTGTTCCCACCCCGATTTACTGGTGAAAGTGCTCCACAAAAAATTTGACACCCACCATTTGTTATACGCAGCCAATCGACTGGAAGGGCAATATTTACAAGGGTTTCCATTGGAAAAATGTGCGGAGATCCAGTTGCTGTTGCCCGATGTCTTTCTACTGCTGGAATTGGGAAACAGCATGCAACACTGTTTTAATCCCAATGAAAATTCGGCAAGCTGGCAGGCTGCCCAATGTTGGGATCAACTGATTTATCTGGTTGATATCCAACAAATGGATTCGGTAGATTTGGAATTGCAGGACGGTGTTGGTGTACCTTTACAAGCTCCCGGAAATTCGCCGGAAACGATGCTGGAATTTCTGACCGATCGCGAAATCGGCGTGAAAGAAATTTTCGAACAACCGTGGCCGGCGATGCTGGTTTTTGCCGGTGCAAATATGCCCGCACGTGAAAACCGGGCTATCACTTTCTCCCGGGAACTGTTTGCGGAGGGCATTTGCAACGTGGTTGTCGGCGATTTGCAAACCAATTTGATCAAACGATTACCGGCGATATGATGTTTAAAAAAAACAACGTTGTTTACATTTGCGGCGGGAACGAAATCGCCAGTGCTACGGCTGTACGGCTGCACAACAGCGGCTTCGAAATTGTTTGCGTTGTAAATGAAAACGAGAATAATCTTCGCTATCATTTATGTATCGGCGATGCCATCTTCCAGGGTCAGAAAATCCTCGAAAACGTTACCGCAGCAACCATCGATGAATCGCTATGGGGCATTACAGAGGGCGAAGATCGCCCGTCAAAAATTCATCAGGCGCTGCAATATTTGTTGAAAGATCGTAAAATTGCGGTAATTCCGCAGGCGGATCTTTCTTTCGCAATGGATGCGTTGCCGCCGGATGTGATCGTCAACTTCTATTCCGAAAATTATTCGCCCATCACTATCGACGATGCCCATCTGGTCATCGGTGCGTTTCCGCTGCACCAGCCCGGCACAAATTGCCATATTGCGGTAGAAACGCGAGAAACTTATCACATTGGTCGATATTACACACCCAACTGTCACATTCCGGAAGCAATCAACGATCCATTTTTTAAACAACCGTTTGACTGGTGCAAAAGCCCGATTGGCGGTGTATGGGTTTCCCTCAAAAATATCGGTGATATGGTGCATTACAACGAAGCCATCGGCAGGGTGGACAGCATCGAAATCCGTTCGCCGTTTGACGGACAGATTTGGGGATTAACCCACAGCGGTAAAATTATCGAAGCCCGGGCAGCCGTTGCACAAATTTTCCAGCATACGCCAAGCGATGCTTTCCGCTATTTCGGATACCGGGAGCAGGCAATTTCCGGCGGAGTGTTGGAAGCACTATTGCATTTTGCAATGGATTAACGCGCAAAAAACCCCTGCCACGTTTTGATGAAAACAATAATTATTATCCACACCTAAATATATATAAACTATAAATTTAGATCGTTATTTTAACGTCTTTTCCGTGCTTTTGTGGCACCTGTTCCACAATGCAGAAAAATGCAACACCAATCGATATATACATGATTTTATTGAGTTTGTATCAATACTTAATTTCTGGCAAGCAATTTGTTATTTGTTACTTTAGTTGTATAAAAGAAGCGTTTTAAAAGAGAAAAATTTAATAGATTATTGTGGAGGTCAATCATGAAAATGCTCAAAAACATTCTCGTGACATTATTGATTTGCAATGGCTTGATGATGGCCCAAAAAGGCTGGATAATGGATAAAGCGCACTCAAGTGTGGGATTTGAAGCTGAACATATTGTGGTATTGAGTGATGATTATGATGAGGAAAAAGGCTATCCGACGGTTGGTGTGACGCAGGGATTTTTTGAAGAATTTGAAATTCAATTTGTTCCGGGGGAGAACAATTTTGAAAATAGCAAATTCGTTGCCCAAATAGCCGCCAAAAGTATTGATACGGACAACGTCATTCGCGATATGGATTTGAAATCGGAGAACTTTTTCTTTGTTGAAAAATTCCCGATGATCACTTTTCACAGCAAATCGTTCACAAAAATGGATGACAGCAAATACAAGATGACAGGCGAGTTAACCATGCGCGGCGAAACCCGCGAAGTTGAGCTGGAAGTATTGCTAACAACCGTATCCAACGATATTTCGAATTATGTATCATTTACCGCAACCGGTTTGGTTGACAGGTTTGATTTCGGGATGAAATGGAGCGACATTTTCGAAAACGGCCGGTTTCGGGTTTCCCAATATATCAAGCTTAAAATGCAGGCAAATTTTGTGAGCTTTGCCAAATCGTAATTGACGCTGGCTTATTTTGTCCGGATGACAGCGCCGCCGCAATCCCATTTTGTTTGTTGGCAATAAAAAAATATCGTGTGTTTTAAAAAAATGGAGTTAATCGTGAATATTTTCACCGCACTGAAAACAGCCGCTTTCACTGCATTACTTTTTATGCTGGCTGCAACTTTTCAGCCCATTTCTGCTCAGGAAGAAGGACTGGATGAAACCGAAGACGTGGCATGTGAACCGGAAAACATGACCACACCTTACGATGCTTACGCCGATGATTCTGTTACAATGGATCAAATTCGAATTTGGTACGATTACGGTCGCGAATATTACAAAAAAGCACAGTACGGCAAATCCGAAGATAACTATTCAAAAGCCCTCCCCTATTTCTGGAAAGTTGTGGTTAACGACAAAACCGGTGCTTTTAAAGTAGTTTACGGCAAAATTGTAGATTGTTACCTGAACCTGAATCAGCCGGATAGCGCGATGCTGGCAACATATCGCGGGTTGAAATTGTATCCGGATTATCCGTCGCTGCATTATCACGCCGGATACTTGCAAAAGAACAAAGGGAATATTAAATGCGCCATTTTGCATTACGAAGCGTTGGTTTCTGATGAAACCCAAAACCCAGATGCGTTAAAAAATTACTATATGGTGTTGTCTCAATTGTACTTACAGCTTGAAGATGAACGCGCCATCGACGCACAACGGAAAGTGATCGAATACGATCCGGAAAATGTGGAAGCAGCAACAACGCTGGCACGAATGATGGACTTTTTTGGGATGGACCCGCTGAAAGCCCGTGAAGAAGCATTTCTAAAAGATACGACCAATGTGCTGAACGCTCGCCAGTACGGCATGATTGCATTTGAATCCGGGCAATACGACAAAGCGCTTCGCGCATTTAACGCGGTGCTGGTTCAGGAACCGGAAAATGTGGAAGCATTTAGCTACATCGGGCGCGTTTATGAATCGAAAGACCAGCTTTCCAATGCGATCAACGTTTACAAAAAAATCATCACTATCGACCCGGATCGACTCAATACATTATGTGCGTTAGCTTCTGTTTACGGAAGATTGAACGAATTTTCGGTGGCACGTTCGTATATCCGACGGGCAATTAATAAAGATGCCGGTTATGGATTGGCTTATATGGTGATGGGTGAAATTTATGAAAATGCGGTTATGAATTGCTCCAACAAACGCGAAAAAGATGGCTACAGCTACGACGACAAACTGGTATTTGAAATGGCTCGCGAAGAGTATCGCAAAGCTGCATCAAAAGATCGTAACGTTGCCTCTTCTGCACAGAACCGTTACAATCAACTGGCGCCGTTTATTCGCACAAAAGCAGATAAACACATGCAAGGAAATCGCGACACGCTAAAAGATGGGTGTTATGCATGGATTAATCCAAACATGTAACTGTCACTATTTATTTGATTTAGCTTTTTTTGAACATACATTACCTCCTCATTAATGAACCGCTGTTCTTGATCCTGTATTTAGACGGCGGTTTATTATTTTGAGGCACATCAATTTTGCCATACAGTTCATCCAGCAACTGTGCAGAAATTTTCATAAAATCATATTCCGTAACAATGCCAACCAATCGCCCGGATTTTACAACCGGCAAACAGCCGATTTCGTGTTTTTGCATCATCAAAACCGCATCGACGGTAAACATCTCCGGTGATGCGGTAATCGGATTGCGAATCATAATATCGCCGGCACAGATAGCTGCATTTTTTCGCCCTTCGTTGGCACATACATAATGATGAATAATGCTCCGCGAGGTAATCAACCCGACCAACTCCCCGTTGTCGCCCTCCACGGGAATGTGTCGCACATCTTTCCAATCCATGATGCTGGTCACCAAATCCACCAAATCCGTTTGTTGAACGGTAAACAAATCGTTCGCCATAATTTGTTCAACCCGCCCAAATTTATTGATCCAACTGCCTGCTTCATCGATGGTTGCCAGATCCCATTTGTGCACTGGCGTGTTGGTTTTTTGGCGTTTTACGATGCCGGCTGTCAGCGCAACCAGCGATTCATCGCCGTAGCCTTTTTCTTTCAAATTGGTAAATGAACGCAGCATCCAGCGGGAGCCGGTGTTTCCCGATTCCACTCTTTCCTGAATAATCGAGAGGTATTTTTCGCTATCCACCGCATCGATATTGGCACGTTTCAATCCGTTTTTGGCGATTGGCAGCAACTCTTTCAACACCAGATCCTGCGCCGTGTAACGGGTATCGTTGATCCAGTAAAAGCTGGCATCGAGCCCGTTTCGTGCGGCATTTGTAAAATTTTCAACAGCCAGATCAAATTCAATTTTATTGGGCAAATTGCGATATTCGTCCGGCATTCCGTGCATCAACCCAAACCAGAATGCAGCGTTGGCCACTTCGTCCACAACGGTCGGACCTGCGGGCAGTACGCGGTTTTCGATGCGCAAATGTGGCTTGCCATCCAGAATGCCGTAACAGGCTCTGTTCCATCGATAAATCGTTCCGTTAAAAATACGCAATGCCGTAAGTTCCGGTATTTCGCCATTTTTGAAGATATCCCAGGATTTTTCCTCTACATCTGCGTACAGCAGCAAACGGAATCGCGATACGTCATCCTGAAAAATTTCCAGAATGGAATTGCGCACCCACTGATCGGAAAAGGACACCCGCGAGCGTCCTTTGCGCAAATGATGCGACATATTTCGCGTATCGATGGCTTGCTGGAACAGCGCGATGCGGGTTTCGTGCCACAGCCGCTTTCCAAAAAGCAGCGGCGAATTTGTGGCTACCGCGAGCACCGGCGCGGTGATCAGTTTCGAAAAATTATAAGTATCGATAAATTGCGCGGGGCTCACCTGATAATGGATTTGAAATGAGGTGTTGCAAAATTCGAACGACGGATAATCCTGTTTGAAAATCAGCTCATCTTTGCCCAAAATATGATACTCGAACGGGCCGCCGCGCATACGGCGCAGGCTGTTGAACAGCGCTTTATAACGGGGTATTGGTGTCATGTTATCCAGTTCCAAATCCATATTCCGGATGGTTGGCAGAATGCCGCAAAGGATGACATCACCGCGCATCATCCGGACAGCTTTGCATGCTTTTGCGAGAGCGGCGTGTATTTCAGTTTCCAATTTGCTCAAACAATCTCCGTTAAATTCCATGGGATCGAGGTTAAATTCCAGATTAAATTTGGCAAGTTCAGTTGTGAAATGCGGGTCGCGAATGCGCGGCAATACACTTTCGATGACCGGTGCCGGACGCCAGAATTCATCGATCATGCACAATTCCTGTTCTGCACCGATTCGGGTAATATCGCTTTCAATCGCTCCGGATTTGATCATCTCATCCAGCGTACGCAGATCTTCCAATAGCGATCGCATAAACGCCTGCAACTCCAGCGATTGAACAGCTTCTTTTACATTCAACTTACCCATTGGCAACCCCTTGGATTCAGAATTGTATTCAATATTCTAAAAGAACAAATTTCGCAATTATTTGTAACGTGCTGGTAGAAATCGTCGGTTGTCAGTCAATTCGAAAATCATGCTGCATATTACGGCAGCATCGTTTAAAAGTCAAATCAGCTGTTTTGGGTTTAACTTTTTGTTACAGTGCTCGCCGTGTATAAAAGTTAAGCATTTTTTCGCGTTAACGATATAGCTTTATCGGCAGATGTATTTTTTATTTTGATCCGCAAGTTTTACTCCCGGCTTGATATTTACACAAAAAAAGGGTGCCACAAAATCGTTAGCAGCCACGCGATGCACAGAATCCATAAATTCCGATTTTTCAAATAGTTAAGTAAAAATTTAATCCATTTCGTTTAAATCGCTCCAATTGTGTGGCAGAGCGATATCAAACAACCTCCAATTATCCTATTCTGTAAGTGCATATTTTTATATGGCTTACGCGAAATGAAATTTAATTGGCAAACGCTTTGCTATTATAGCGAACATTTGATTAAGGAAGAATTTCGTGACTGAATACTGGATCATTTTTACCATCGGATTTTTTAGCAGCTTCGGACATTGTATTGGAATGTGCGGGGGATTTGTTACAGCATACACCATTCAATTACAAACCGGGGAACGCTATTCTACCAGTTTATTTCATCGGTTAACGCCGCACTTTCTGTATAATACCGGCAGAGTGTTTACATACAGTTTGCTGGGGGGGCTATTCGGATTGGTCGGCGAAACGTTGAATGTCATTGGCGGATTGCATGCATATCAGGGGGTTTTGCAAGCCGTTGCCGGTGTTTTGATGATTTTGATCGGTCTCGATATGGGTGGTTGGGTGCCATCCAAATATTCTTCCAGCTTTCCGGGGTACGACCTGTTTAAGCGATTAATCGGCCGTTCGTTACGCCAGTTACGAACCGGTAGGATGTTAGGTTTAGGGTTTGTTATGGGGTTCATTCCATGCGGTCTGGTGTATGCTGCCGGCGCAAAAGCTGCGGCTTCCGGCGGCATACTCAGCGGCATGGCAACGATGTTGTTTTTTGGTTTGGGAACATTCCCGGCACTAATTGCCGTTGGGTTGAGCGCAACGGCTGTTTCCGCAAATTTCCGCAGCAAGGTGTTTAAATTTGCCACAGTTTTGGTGATTGTGTTGGGAATTATTACCACTTATAAGGGATTTAACAACGCTTCCACAGCGTTTAACAAGCCCGTAACTCAAGAAATTCAATGCCACTAAAGGATTCCGGTTTGGTCGAAGCGCCCGAAAAATCACCGGTAACGACAGACGTTGCCTGCTACCACTGCGGTTTGCCATGTGCAGATGAAACGGTTCATCTGGACGAAAAAGCTTTTTGCTGCAATGGTTGCAAAATGGTGTACGAAATTTTGAACGAAAACGACCTTTGCCAATATTACGATTTGAACGAAAATCCCGGTGCACGCCCAAAAGCAGTGGAAATGCCCGAACGTTTCGCGTATCTGGATGATGAAGCTATTCAGCAGAAACTGACCGACTTCCGGGATGATCGCCTTACGAAAGTAACATTTTACATTCCGGCCATTCGCTGCAGTTCCTGTTTGTGGCTGTTGGAAAATCTCTACAAAATCAATCCGGCGTTCAGCCAGTCCAAAGTTGATTTTTTGCGGAAGGAACTATCGGTAACGTTTCGCCACACAGAAATTTCGTTGCGGCAAACGGTGGAACTATTGGCATCACTGGGTTATGAGCCGCTCATTAATCTGGATGGCGTTGGCAATCAGCAATCGCAACAGCGCACCAACCGCAGTTTATACATTAAAATAGGCGTTGCCGGATTTTGCTTTGGCAACATTATGTTGCTCAGTTTTCCGGAATATCTGGCCATCGGCGATACGATTACTCCGGGTTTTCGCCGGTTTTTTGGCGTGATGAACATTTTGCTGTCGCTGCCGGTGCTGTTTTACAGCGCGATCGATTATCTGAAATCCGCATATGCCAGCTTGCGCCACCGCGCCATTAATATTGATGTGCCGCTTTCGCTGGGCATTTTGGCGATGTTCGGTCGCAGCCTGATCGAAATTTTGTGGTACAACAGCGCCGGATACATGGACTCATTTGCAGGACTGGTATTTTTGCTGCTCATCGGTAAAATATTCCAGCAAAAAACGTATGACAATCTATCTTTCGAACGCGATTACAAATCATTTTTTCCCATCGCCATTACCCGCAAAACCGGTAACAGCGAAACCAGCATTCCGCTGGAAAAGCTGGAAGTCGGCGATCGCGTGGTGGTTCGCCATCAGGAATTGATTCCGGCGGACAGCGTGCTGATCAACGGCGACGGCATGATCGATTACAGCTTTGTTACCGGCGAAGCCGAACCGGTTGCCAAACACTCCGGCGATCTGGTTTACGCAGGCGGACGGCAGGTTGGCAGCGCCATCGAAATGGAAGTTGTGAAAGATGTCTCCCAAAGCTATCTCACGCAATTGTGGAATAACGACGCATTTGGCAATCCGGATGCACACAATATGAATTCCTTTGTAAACAGCATCAGCAAATATTTTACCATCGCGATTTTGAGCATTGCCACCATCGCCGGAATTTTCTGGCTGCAAACAGATGTGACACTTGCGCTGAACGCATTTACCGCTGTGCTGATCATCGCCTGCCCGTGTGCGTTGGCGCTTTCCACGCCATTCACGCTGGGCAACGTGCTGCGCATTTTCGGACGGAACCAATTTTATTTGAAAAATACGCAGGTGGTGGAAAATCTCGCCAAAATCAACAGCATCGTTTTCGATAAAACCGGAACCATTACCCAGCCGCGCAGCGCCGATGTGCAGTTCGTTTCGCTGAACGGTCGTCCGGATTTGAGCAATGAGAATCAAAATTTAGTAAAATCGTTGGTTAAACATTCGACGCATCCGCTGAGCTTCAACATCTTCCACTCAATTCAGGCAACCGCAACCGGTTCCGTAGAGGGGTACCTGGAAAAACCAGGTCTGGGGATAACCGGTACGGTAAATGGCCATGAATTAAAAGTGGGTTCAAAGGTGTTTATTGGGGGCAATATTGAGGCTCAGCGGGACAATGCGTCGCAGGTGTTTGTGTCGATTGACGGACAGGTTAAAGGATATTTCAACATATCCAACAGCTATCGCACCGGATTGCGCGATTTAATCGATAGATTGAGCGCAACTTTCCGGCTGTCGTTGATTTCCGGCGATAACGATCGCGAACGCGAAAACCTGCAACAATTTTTCGGCGAAACCGCTGAATTGCGGTTCAGCCAGTCGCCTCAGCAAAAGCTGGAATACATCAGCAGTCTGCAACATTCCGGCGCAAAAGTGCTGATGATCGGCGATGGCTTAAACGACGCCGGTGCATTGAAACAAAGCGATGTCGGCATTTCGATTTCGGAAGATCTCAACAGTTTTTCCCCTGCGTGTGATGCCATTTTAAACGCGAATGCTTTCGAACGGCTGGGCGATTTCATGCGTTTTTCGCGAACCGGGATGAATGTCATCCGGTTCAATTTGCTGCTTTCACTGTTGTACAATATCGTCGGATTATCCTTTGCAGTTTCCGGAACGCTCTCGCCGCTGATATGCGCAATCCTGATGCCCATCAGCTCAATTTCGGTCATCGCGATTGCCAGCGGTGCCACCGGATTGTTGGGACGCCGTTACGGATTATGGCAATAAACCATTGATAAAACAGAGGTTATAATCAAATGGGTGTAATCATTTTATTAATCGTTGCATGTGTTGTTTTTGCCGGTGGCTTTTTGCTGGCGTTTTTGTGGGCTGTAAAAACGGGTCAGTTTGATGACCGCTATACGCCATCCATGCGCATTTTATTGGATGATCAACCGTCAAACGATCAGAAGAAATCTAATA
This sequence comes from Calditrichia bacterium, assembly GCA_020634975.1. Classification (NCBI taxonomy): domain Bacteria; kingdom Pseudomonadati; phylum Calditrichota; class Calditrichia; species Calditrichia bacterium. Next base: position 231,852 of record JACKAQ010000001.1, read on the forward strand.
GCGGGAAACTCAACATACATCAATATACATCATCGCACTTTACATCTGACAGCAGGTTTTTAACACAAAAACGGAGGAATGTTTAATGGCCGTAGAGAATTTTTACTACGACAACAAGATCGTGCGTAATTTTGCATACGCAACGATGCTTTGGGGAGTCGTGGGAATGCTCGTCGGTGTGATTGCAGCACTTCAGGTTTTTTGGCCAGAAGCCAACCTGGGATTGCAGTTCACCACTTTCGGGCGTATCCGTCCGCTCCACACCAATGCCGTAATTTTTGCATTTGTCGGTAACGGCATTTTTATGGGGGTTTATTACTCTTTACAGCGCCTGTGCAAAGCACGAATGTTTAGTGATCTTTTAGGCAAATTGCACTTCTGGGGCTGGCAAATTATCATCGTTTTGGCGGCAGTAACCTTGCCGTTAGGAATCACCACATCCAAAGAATATGCCGAACTGGAATGGCCGATTGACATTTTGATCGCAGTCGTCTGGATTATTTTCGGTGTCAACATGATGGCAACCATTATCAAACGCCGTGAACGGCATATGTATGTTGCCATTTGGTTTTACATCGCCACATTTTTTACCGTTGCGATGCTTCACGTTGTTAACTCGCTGGCAATTCCGGTCAGTTTATTCAAAAGTTATTCTGTATTCGCAGGTGTGCAGGATGCACTGATCCAGTGGTGGTATGGTCACAATGCTGTGGCATTCTTTTTAACCACACCGTATCTGGGTTTGATGTATTACTTCCTGCCCAAAGCCGCTAACCGCCCGGTTTATTCCTACCGGTTGTCAATCATCCACTTTTGGGCGTTGATTTTTATTTACATTTGGGCTGGCCCGCACCACTTGTTGTATAACGCATTACCGGACTGGGCACAATCGCTCGGTATGGTTTTCTCGTTGATGCTAATCGCGCCATCTTGGGGCGGTATGCTGAACGGTCTGTTAACGTTGCGCGGCGCATGGGACCGGGTTCGCCAGGACCCAATTCTGAAATTTATGGTTGTTGCGGTAACCGCATATGGTATGGCAACATTTGAAGGCCCAATGCTTTCCATCAAAAGCGTAAACGCGCTTTCGCACTTCACAGACTGGACAATTGCCCACGTTCATATTGGCGCACTTGGCTGGAACGGTTTCCTTACCTTTGGTGTGCTTTACTGGATTTTCCCAAAAATTTTCAGAACAAAATTGCATTCTATCAAATTGGCCAACTTCCATTTCTGGATTGGCACTTTGGGGATTTTATTTTACGCAATCCCGATGTATTGGGCAGGCATTACCCAGGGCTTGATGTGGAAACAATTTAATGCCGATGGCTATTTGCAATACCCGATCTTTTTGGAAACGGTGCTCCAGCTTATCCCGATGTATATGTTACGCGCCTTTGGCGGCGTGTTATTCCTCGGTGGAACCATCGTTGGTGTGTATAACCTGATGAAAACAGCAATGGCCGGCAATTTGTTAGCGGACGAAGCAGATTCCGCACCCGCATTGGAAGCTGGACCATATGTTGATCATGGCAAAAACGTTTACGGACACCGTTTTCTGGAAAGCCGTCCGATTCAGTTTTCAGTACTTGCTGTCATTGCCGTTGCGATTGGCGGTGCCGTCGAGTTCATCCCGACAGCTTTGGTAGAATCGAACATCCCGACCATTGCCAGCGTTAAACCTTATACGCCGCTGGAATTAGAGGGACGCGATATTTACATCCGCGAAGGCTGTTACACATGCCACTCACAGCAAGTTCGTCCATTCCGCAGCGAAACAGAACGCTACGGCGAATACTCCAAACCGGGCGAATTTGTTTACGATCACCCATTCCAATGGGGATCCAAACGCCTCGGACCGGATTTGCACCGTGTCGGTCAAAAATACCCGGATGCATGGCATTACAACCACATGATGGATCCGCGTTCCATGTCGCCGGGATCGATCATGCCGCGTTACCCGTGGTTAAGCGAACAAGATGTTAATAAAGAAATGACACCCGGCAAAATTTCCGCAATGACAACGCTCGGTGTACCGTATCCGGATGGTTACGATCAGTTCGCGCTAAAAGATTACGATACGCAAGCCCAGCAAATTGCAGACGGTTTAAGCCAAAACGGCATTACAGTTGAAAAAGATAAAGAAATTGTCGCGCTGATTGGCTATCTGCAACGATTGGGTACCGATATCAAAATGGAACGGACTGCCCGAGTGGAGACAAAATAAGTGAAATTAGAGGCATATATTGAGTGTGAGCGCTAAGGCGCATTGGGGGCAACTGTGGGGGTTGTTGGCGCCTTAACGCATCACCTCAGTAACAGCCGAATAGAGGTACTAATGTATAAAGCAATTTTGGAAAACATCAACGGTGTGGAAATTTGGCCGGTTATCGGGCTGGTTATTTTCTTTGTTTTTTTCGTTGGAGTGCTGATTTGGGCATTCAGGTTAAAAAAAGAAGAAGTAGACCACATGGCCAACATTCCGTTGGAAGATGGGGATGAACATTTTAAAAACGGAGATTTATCCAATGGCTAGAAAAAAAATAAAAGATGAACTTCTAGACCACGATTATGATGGCATTCAGGAATTGGATAACGATTTGCCACCATGGTGGTTGTACATGTTCTATTTCACCATTGTATTTGGATTCGCGTATCTGCTTTATTTTCACGTACTTGATATCGGTGATTTGCAAGCTGCCGAATATCAGAAAGAAATGCAGGCAGCAGAAACAATGCTCGCGAAAAACAATGCAGAAAATCAGGCACAATCGCCTCAAGAGATGACGGTGTTAACGGACAGCGAAAATCTCGCAGCCGGTAAAGAAATCTTCATGACCAACTGTATGGCCTGCCACGGCGCAAACGGCGAAGGTGGTGTAGGACCCAACATGACGGATGAATATTGGATTCACGGCGGTGCTTTCAGCGATATTGTGAACACAATTGTGGTCGGTGTACCGGCAAAAGGAATGATCTCCTGGAAACCGATTTTATCACCAACCCAAATTCAGCAGGTTGCCAGCTACCTTACCACTTTGCAAGGCACAAATCCGCCAAACGGAAAAGAACCGCAAGGTGAAAAATATTCCGGCAGCTGAGGTCGAGTTGTAAAAAAACCAAACTATTCCACAGAGGTGGGTTTTATTTGGGGAAATTTCAATCGCACACCGGTGACGATACCAGCCGGTGTGCTGTTGATAAACAAACCTCTGAGGTATCGGCAGTATAAAGAACGGTTAATAAAATGGACGTTATAAAAGAATTACAACAGCAACAACAACCGGACGACAACGGAAAGCCGCAAAAAGATTCCGAAAAATATCGGGATCACGTTGCGACTGTTGATGACGAGGGTAAACGAATTTGGGTTTATCCCAAAAAACCTTCCGGAAATTTCTACAAAGCACGCACTTATGTAAGCTGGGTGCTGCTCGCATTTCTGTTTGGTGCACCGTTTATCAAAATTGGTGGACAGCCGCTGTTGCTGTTCAATATTCTGGAACGTAAATTTATCATTTTCGGTGTGAAATTCTGGCCGCAGGATTTTCACCTGTTCGCCCTTTCCCTGCTGACATTTATCGTATTTGTTATCTTGTTTACGGTTGTGTTTGGCAGGTTATTTTGCGGCTGGGCTTGCCCGCAAACCATTTTTCTGGAGATGGTTTTCCGCAAAATCGAATATTTTATCGAAGGTGATTCAAACCAGCAACGCAAACTGAACAAAGCACCCTGGAATTGGGAAAAAATCTGGAAAAAAGGAACAAAGCTCAGCATCTTTTATGCGCTCTCATTCCTTATCGGCAACACTTTCCTGGCCTATATTATTGGCGTGGATGAGTTATTTAAAATTATTACCGATCCACCGAGCCAGCATTTGGCAGGATTAACTGCGATGATTTTCTTCTCCACTGTTTTCTTTTGGGTATTTTCCTGGTTTCGGGAGCAAGCCTGCGTAATGGTATGCCCGTACGGCCGCCTGCAAGGCGTTTTGCTGGATCAAAATTCAATCGTCGTTTCATATGATTTTAATCGCGGTGAGCCACGTGGCAAACGTCGCCGTAATGTTACGGAAGCGAATCTGGGCGATTGCATCGATTGCACAATGTGCGTTCAGGTTTGCCCGACGGGTATCGACATCCGCAACGGTACGCAGTTGGAATGCGTCAACTGCACCGCCTGCATCGACGCTTGCGACGAAATTATGGATAAAGTGGAAAAACCGCGCGGTTTGATTCGCTATTCATCATACAACGGCATTGTCGAAGGTCAGAAATTAAAACTGACACCGCGAATCGTCGGTTATACCCTCATCCTGACAATTCTGTTGAGCTTAACCGGTTATTTGCTCACAAACCGGGTTCCTGTGGAAACGTCTATCTTGCGCACACCCGGAACATTATTCCAGGAAACGCCGGATGGCCAATATCAAAACCTGTACAATATTAAAGTGGTCAACAAAACAGCGGATGAAAAAGTAATCACGTTGAAATTGAACAACATTGCCGGATCTATTTTTATGGTCAGTGGCGATAAACTCAACGTGCCAAACGAAGGATTCGGTGAATCCGCATTTTTTGTCCGGATTCCCAAAGAACAAATTTTGCATCAAAAAACGCCCATCGAAATTTCTGTAATTGCAGACGGGCAGGAGCTGGAGGTTGTAAAAACAGCTTTCTTTGGTCCGGAAAAATGATGACACCTTTAATTAATTGTTGAATCAGGTTGAACTTAAGACAGGATAAATATAGAATGAACAAGGATTTATATTGGCCGATAGGCATCAGCGTAACATTGATTTTGTTTGTTGCGGGTCTTATTGGATTTGTGATTTTTTCGAAAACGGTACCGGTAAATCTGGTAAGTGAAAATTATTACGAAAACAGCCTGAATTACCAGCAGCAGATCGACGAATCGCAACGTGCATCCGAAGTTAAAAATGACATGACGATGCAATATGATTTACAGCAACAATCATTGAACATCCTGATCCCTAATTTGGCCGATAATTCAATTGTGGACGGAGAGGTTTATTTTTTCCGCCCATCTGACTCGCGAAAAGACCGGCGGATTGCCCTGGCAGTTGATGATGGGGGTCAACAACTGCTAAGCCTCGCCGATTTTGACAAAGGATTGTGGCGTGTCAGACTATCCTGGAATGTGAATAAAACCAGTTTTTACACGGAAGAAGTTCTGGTAATTCAATAGATCGTATTTTTTAAATTTGTAAGCATGCTGTAAAATGTTTTATCGTATGAGTGGTGGAAATTTCATTGAAGAAATCATATTCAACAGATCAACCAGATCAACTAATATCTTCAGCAAGCATAACTACGCTAACTGAAGAATTTGGTTATGAAAACACGGTTGTATCGCCAAAATTTCGATCTGCATCGTTTCTGATGACCGCTACCGAGGAATTAGGGGCGATTGCTGTTACCCAAAAGCATATATTGTTGGTCGATGACGAACCAAATTTGCTAAACACGATCGAATTTATTTTGGAAGCAGCGAACTACCGTGTTTCAACCGCTGCAGATGGGCAAAAAGGTTTGGCTAAATTACTCGATTATCAGAAAAATAACATTCAGGTGGATTTGCTGATAACCGACATCCGAATGCCACGTCTCAGCGGTATCGAGCTGATTGAACGTATAAAACAATTGGGCTTGCAAATTCCGGTGATGGTTATGTCCAATCACGGAAATCGCAGTATGAAATTACAGTTGAAACAGAAAGGTTGTGATTTTTTTCTGGATAAACCGGTCAACGATGACGATTTGTTGCGAGCTATCGAAAACATAATTGGACACTGATTTGATATCAGACCATCCATTTGATTCAAAAAAAAACACTCTGGCATTTGACAGAGTGTTTTTTTTTGAAAAAATTTGCGTTCACAGCTTAGCGTAACAACACCATTCGTTTCATTTCGCTTACCGAACCTGCGGAAACGCGGTAAAAATAGATTCCGCTGGAAACAACCTCACCACTATTATTTGTCGCATCCCACACAATTCGATGGCTTCCGGCTTCTTGCGTTTGCGATAACAGCGTTTTGATTTTTTGACCCAACGCGTTGTAAATAGCAATTTCCACCGTTGAGCGTTCCGGCAGTTGATAACGGATTTCCGTTACCGGATTGAACGGATTCGGGTAATTTTGGAACACCTCAAATTGGTTGGGCACGGCCGTTGAATTTTTGAAAATCCGTAATTGGCTGACGCCGGCACCAAGTTGCAACTGCTGTCCGTTTTGTAGCGGTAATTCCTGAATTTGCTCGCCATTGCGGTTAATTTGAACAACAACGCCATCCATTTGCCAATCGGAAATTTGTACAGAAACAGCGCGTTTGCTCGTTACGGTAATTTCGGCATTTTCGCCGGCGGCGATTCTCATATCACCGGTGAAACGGACGTCAAATCCATTATTATCAACAAATTGCGGTGGTAAAGAATAGCTGCGGATATCTGCTGTTTCAGGAAGATTTTCACCAAAAACAATTCCTGCGAATGGACGCCGCCAATTTCAGAAAAGGTCATTTTTGCAATCCGGCTAATTCGGCATTTGGGTCGGCAACGATTTTCGGCAAATCGCCGGATGCGCAGGAAAGCTCAATCGTTCCGGCACCCGATGCGCGAATCCAGTGACCGCTCCCTCCCCGATCGTGTCGGTCAGTTGATACGAGCCGTCGAATTCATATAGCGTTCCGGGAATGATGATGTTGCCGGGATCACTGACATTGCTCAACGATACATCGCAAGAAATTCCGCTAATCATATTCCAGCCTTCGTTTAGCGAGATACTCAACGTTTCAATCGCATCCCCGGCGATAGAAACCGCTTCGGCAGTCGGAAATTTCAACCAATATCCAACGCCCGGTGTCAATTCGGATTCGGTTTGGTAATTTCCATCAAACGAAAACAACGTTCCGGGAATATGGTTGGGAAAAAGAGTTGAAACGGAGCTATCGGAAGCGTGAAATGGTAGTCCGATCATATTCCAGCCTTCGCGGATGTTTGCGGTGAAACTGGATTGTTCAACAGAGCCTTCAAAATAAACGATGTATAATCCGGCAGAGATATCGGAAATGAGCACTTTTCCGGATGGAAAAAACGGATATGCACCCCATGCATCAGGTGTGTCGTAAAATCCGGCTTCAAAAATGTTGTCCGGATCAGAAATATCAACAATTCTCAATCCAGATTCGTAATGAGAAATATAGGCGTAATTTCCTTTGATATGCGTGTTGTGTGCCAACTGGTTCGGCGCAAGGTAAGTATCTCTTAATATTGGATTTGTGGGCGTTGAAATATCCCAAAATTTCACGGTTTTGCCAACTGTTTCCTCGGTGGACATCACAAAATTCTGATCTTCCGTTGGCCACACATTGTGCACATATCCGGCAGATGGAATTGTGATCCGGTGGATCAGCGATGGGCTGGCAGGATTGGTCACATCATAAATACCAATGCTCGGTTGGCTGCCTTCAGCGATATACAGCACGCCGTTTTTTGCATACATATCGTGGCTGTCCGGGCCAAATTGGGTTAGCGCAACCGGATTTAGCGGATCGGCCAAACTGTACACATGAACGGAGGTGTTAAACCGGAAATCATCGGATACATAAAGAATTGCAGCATCCGTATCAATATAGATGTTGTGTGGATTTCCGGAGGTGTTCAGCGTAAACGAATTCACCAAAGTTGCGGATGTCGGCAGGTTCGATAAATCTATAATTTGCAATATTTTATTAGCTTCTGTCATCGTGTAGGCATAGTGCTGGTAAGTTTTGATATCCTTCCAGGTTGAAAAAGCGCTGCCGATAAACGCCACTTCTGCAGCATTGGCGGCATCCGTGATATCAACAATGCTGGTGCCGCTTCTGACACCCAACAGTGCATATTCGCGCCCCTGTGCATCAATATATCCCCAACAATCGTTGTAACCGGTGCCGGCGTAGCTGTTCAATTGTTTGAGCAGCGGCACATTTGGACTGCCTTGCGCAAATGCACTTCCGATAAACACAGTGGCAAAAAAAATCAGCGTTCTCACAACGCTTTTCGATACTCTTTTCATGAAAAATCCCCGGAAATTTTTAAATTGATACAAAATAACAGTTACAGTAGAGCGAATGAGTCAGAATCATATTTAACAAATGATTCAGGTTTATCAAATGATTTTTTTTGTGGATATTTTGGGAGGAACAGCTTGGTCAAAAAAAGTGCCATCAACGTTGAATGGTTGATGGCACTAAAATTTATGCGAATGGTAACTATCTGTTTTTAATACGCTTCGCTAAGCAAATTGCCCGGGTTGATCAACCGGAAATTGCCGTAACCCATATCATCCTGAAAAATTACCTGCAACTTGTGGCTGCGATATTGCCAAATTTCGTAATAACCCATCATCGAACCATCCGATTGGCGGGCGATATTATCCGGTTGCCCCAACATCACATAAACTTTGCTGCGGTCGTTCAAATTGAACGGTGTGTTCGAGCCTTGCTGAAACAGGATTTTGGCCGTTATGGCGCGTTCATAAAATTCCGCCATCAATTCGTTGAATTGCGTTTTCGGTGTGGGATCGCGATCCAGCCAAAATGCATCGATGGCAGCTTGCAGTACTGCAGCACCGGGTTCGGTTTTGGCGAGTGAATTCAGATATTCCCATTCATCGTGGCTGGCGATGAGGCGAATTTCCTGCAAAATTTCATCCGCATCGCGAAAGCGCAAATCTGTGGGGCTTTGGAAAATCGCATACGGTTTCTGGCGTTCCAGATGCACTTGCCCTTTTCGCGGATAAACAGCTACTGCCAACCGGCAATTACCGGGATCGAAATCCGAGGTGTACACCGTTCCCATTACCGGAATCCGGGCGCGTTTCAGCGGCAGCACATTCCGGGAAATTTCCTCAACCCGATCATCGCGGATGATCTGCACTACATATTCTGCTGAATCGTTCGGAGATGGATTTTGAGTGTAAATTTCGAAATAATAATACATGCGATCGCGGTTCAACCCATAAACCCGATGCGCATCCGGTAACACACTCGCTATCCGTCCTTTGCCTTGCAGTTGGATAACATCCTTTTTGCCCAACATCAGATCGCTGATATCAACCGCGTACGGTTTTTCCAGATCAACATTAAACTGAATTCCTTTCACCAGCGCTTTGTTGATATTTTTATCGGTAACCGCCGCCTCTGCGCGATAGTAGCCATTCGGCAACCCGAAATTGATCCGGAAATAACGATTCCATTTGTATGCAGCGATGTCGTCATATTCCCTTACCCAAACCGTATCCGAAAGCTGATTGCTTTCGATGCGCTGCCCATCTTCCCTGATGATCGCCAGATCAATTTCATATGTTGCCAAAAAACCGTTTCCGGTATTTTCAAACACCAAATCTGTAGGTGCAACTTCAATAATAACAGATGTTTGCAATTTTCCCGATTTTGCATCAATCCCACTCCAGACATCCATGTAAACCGCCGGTGCCGGATTCCGCCATTCGTTATGAATGATGTATCCGTTTCCCGATACCGATTGCGGAAATGCGAAAAATACCGTCCCAACCCCTAATGCCAAACCGATTTTCCGAACCGCAATTTTACCCAATTCCCAAAAATTTTTCATAATTGCACCCCAAAACAAGCTGCCAAAATTGCAGCTTATATTAACCCAAGCGTTTGATTTTCCTCGGCTGACAAACCGGACGGGAGGAAACAGAAGTTGCAATCTTTCAGAAATACAGCCGACACAACTGATCATACGAATTTCATGCCATCAATTAATTTTAGCGTCTCTTGGTGTTATTGAATAAAAAAATCGACTGTAAACAATTGTATTCTTTGAGTTAATAAATTTAATTTCTGTGATTGGTTTTAGATGTGTTATCCGGCGTTTCGTGCAGTCGACGAGATTTTATGCAGCTGATGACGATATCCAATACGCAAGCAGTTCCGTTGATTCTCAATAATGAAGATATTATTTGTGACCGGATCGAATTTTGTGTATAATTTTGGCATTATATCAAAACAGAAACTGTTGGCAATAAAGGATATGTTATGAAAAGGCATGGTTTTAGCGAACATCCGATTTACCGTGATTTACAGCGCCGTATTTTGATTTTGGACGGCGCGATGGGAACGATGATCCAGGGTTACAAATTGCAGGAATCCGATTTTCGAGGTGAGCGGTTTGCTGATTATCCCTCCGATTTGAAAGGCAATAACGATCTGCTGAGCATCACCCAACCGCAGATTATCAAAGAAATCCATCGCCAATATTTCGATGCCGGGGCAGATATTGTTGAAACAAACACCTTTAGCGCCAACGGTATTTCGATGATCGATTATAATATGGTCGATCTTGTTTATGAGATAAACTACGAATCTGCGAAAGTTGCCTGCGCAGCGCGCGATGAATTCGTTGCGGAAAATCCCGGTGCGGTGCGCTGGGTTGCCGGTGCGCTCGGCCCGACAAACCGCACGGCGTCGATGTCGCCGGATGTGAATCGCCCGGCATTTCGCAACGCCACATTCGCGGACATGCGCAACGCATATTACGAGCAGGTTCGCGGATTGGTGGAAGGCGGCGTGGATTTGCTGATGGTGGAAACCATTTTCGATACGCTGAACGCCAAAGCCGCGCTGTTCGCCATCGACGAATATTTTGAGGCAACCGGCAAACGCCTGCCAATTATGGCGTCCGTTACAATTGTGGATGCCAGCGGTCGCACGCTTTCCGGGCAAACGCTGGAAGCATTCTGGACATCGATCAATCACGCGGATTTGCTGAGCGTCGGCATCAACTGCGCGCTCGGTGCGCAGGAAATGCGCCCGTATATCGAGGAGCTTTCCGGCATGGCGAATGTGTTTGTAAGCTGCTACCCGAACGCCGGTTTGCCGAATGAATTTGGCGGATACGACCAAACACCTGCAGAAATGGCGGCACTGCTGGCAGATTTCGCGGACAGCGGATTTTTGAATATCGTCGGTAGTTGCTGCGGCAGCACACCGGCGTTTACCCGCGCCATCGCCGAGGCGATGAAAAACCGATCGCCCCGCCAGATTCCCGAACTTCCCCCCTACCCGCGTTTTTCCGGGATGGAGCCGTTGGTCGTTCGCCCGGACAGCAATTTTCTGAACGTGGGCGAACGCTGCAACGTTACCGGCAGTCGCCGTTTCGCTAAACTCATATTAAACAATCAGTTCGACGAAGCACTGGATGTCGCGCAAAAACAGGTGGAAAACGGCGCGCAAATTCTCGATATCAACATGGACGAAGGCATGCTCGATTCCAAAGCCGCGATGGTGCATTTTCTCAACCTCATCGCTTCTGAACCGGATATTGCCAAACTGCCGATTATGATTGATTCCTCAAAATGGGAAGTAATCGAAGCCGGACTGCAATGCGCGCAGGGCAAATGCATCGTCAATTCGATCAGCATGAAGGAAGGTGAGGACGTTTTTCTGCAACACGCCAAACTGGCGCGGCGCTACGGCGCAGCGGTGATCGTGATGGCTTTTGACGAAAAAGGTCAGGCAGAAACGGTTGAGCGGAAAACGGAAATTTGCACCCGCGCTTTTCGTCTGCTCACCGAGGAAATCGGTTTTCCCCCGCAGGACATTATTTTTGACCCGAATATTTTCGCGGTCGCAACCGGCATCGAAGAACACAACGATTACGCCGTGGAGTTCATCGAAGCGACGCGCCACATCAAAACGCATTTGAAAGGCGCACTGATCAGCGGCGGCGTCAGCAATATTTCATTTTCGTTTCGCGGTAACGATCCGGTTCGCGAAGCGATGCACTCGGCATTTTTGTATCACGCCATCAAAGCAGGGATGGATATGGGTATCGTCAACGCCGGACAAATTACGGTATATGAAGACATCGACAAAAACTTGCTCAAATTGGTGGAAGATGTGCTGCTCAATCGCAACAACGAAGCCACAGAAAAACTGGTGGATTTCGCTGAAACTGTGAAATCGCAGGGCAAAAAAACCGTAGCGGATGCGGAATGGCGCAAATTGCCGGTTGAGGAGCGATTGAAACACGCGCTGATCAAAGGCATCGTGGAATTTATCGAATCCGATACAGAGGAAGCCCGCCAAAAACTGGAGCGACCGCTAAAAGTGATTGAAGGTCCGTTGATGGACGGAATGAACGTGGTTGGCGATCTGTTTGGCGCGGGAAAAATGTTTCTGCCGCAGGTGGTCAAAAGCGCCCGGGTGATGAAACGCGCGGTGGCGTATTTGCAGCCATACATGGAAGCAGAAAAAGCGGAAAACGCCGCCAAAACCGCCGGAAAAGTGTTGCTGGCAACCGCCAAAGGCGATGTGCACGACATCGGCAAAAATATTGTGGGCATCGTTCTGGCGTGTAATAATTACGAAATTATCGATCTCGGCGTGATGGTTCCGGCGGATAAAATTCTCAAAGCAGCCAAAGAACACAACGTGGATGTGATCGGCATCAGCGGATTGATTACGCCATCGCTGGACGAAATGGTGCACGTTGCCCGCGAAATGCAACGCGAAAAATTTACGCTGCCGCTGCTGATCGGCGGCGCAACCACCTCGAAAGCGCACACGGCGGTGAAAATCGATCCGGCGTACGAACAACCAGTGGTCTATGTGTTGGACGCATCGCGGGCGGTTGGCGTGGTGAGCAATTTGCTCAGCAAAACCCAGCGCGAAGATTTTGTGAAATCGCTGAAAAACGAATATGTTGAGGTTCGCGAGGCACATCGCCGGAAGCACGGCGACAAACAACTGGCGACCATCGCCGCAGCCCGGGACAATTCGCTGAAGCTGAATTTTAGCGAAAAAGAGATCACAAAACCGGAATTTTTGGGCACCAAAGTATTTGAAAATTATCCACTTGCGGAAATTCGCGAGCGCATCGACTGGACGCCGTTTTTCCAGACTTGGGAAATGAAAGGCAGCTACCCGAAAATTCTCGAACACGAAACATACGGTCCCGAAGCGCAGAAATTGTTCGACGATGCGCAGCAACTGCTGAATGAAATTGTCGATAAACAATTGCTCACCGCCAACGCGGTGATCGGCTTTTTCCCGGCAAATTCGGTTGGCGACGATATCGAAATTTATACCGACGAATCGCGGAAACACGAGCAGACCGTGGTTCATACATTACGGCAGCAAATGCAGCGCAACGATGATCGATCCAATATGTCGCTGGCGGATTTTGTTGCCCCGGCGGACAGTGGCGTTGCCGATTACATCGGCGGATTTGCCGTCACCGCAGGCATCGGCATCGAACAATTGGTCGCCCGTTTCGAGGCGGAGAATGACGATTACAACGCGATTCTCGCCAAAGCGTTGGCAGATCGGCTGGCAGAAGCGTTCGCAGAATTGATGCACGAGCGCGTCCGAAAGGAATTATGGGGATACTCACCCGACGAAACCCTCGACAATGATGCGTTGATTCACGAAAAATATCGCGGTATTCGCCCGGCACCCGGTTATCCGGCTTGCCCGGATCACACCGAAAAACCGGCGTTGTTCGAACTGCTCGCAGCGACCGCCACAACCGGTATTTCCCTCACAGAAAATTTTGCAATGCTGCCGGCGGCATCGGTGAGCGGCTATTATTTTGCGCATCCCGAATCGCGTTATTTCGGCATCGGGCGCATCGGGAAAGACCAGGTTGCAGATTACGCCCGTCGAAAAGGCATGAGCATCACCGAAGCCGAACGTTGGCTGGCACCTATTTTAGGATACGAGGTATAAAATGATTGTGGGAAAACAGATCCGGATGATTGCATTCGACGCAGACGACACACTTTGGGTGAATGAGCCGTTTTATCGCGAAGTGGAGGCTGCAATTGAAGATATGTTAAGCAATTACGTGGATCCCGAAAAATTTCTGGATTTGCTCTACGAACGCGAGTTGGCAAATTTGCGAGTGTTTGGGTACGGTGCAAAAGGCTTTACCCTTTCGCTGATCGAAACAGTGATTGAACTGACCGACTATCGCGTGACCACCGTTCACATCCAAAAAATTATCGAGATGGGCAAATCGCTTCTCACCAAGCCGATTGAATTTTTACCGGATGCCGAAAGCACGATCAAAAAATTGTCGGCGGATTTTCCGCTGATGATCATCACCAAAGGCGATCTGTTCGATCAGGAAAGCAAGGTTGCCCGCTCCGGCATTGCACCGCTGTTTAAACATGTGGAAATTGTTAGTGAAAAAACGCCGGAGGTGTACCGGCGAATTTTGGAACAATACGACATAGCACCGGAGGAGTTTTGCATGATCGGTAATTCGCTGAAATCGGATATTTTGCCGGTGCTGGAAATCGGCGGAAACGCGGTGCACATTCCTTTTCACACTACCTGGGTTCACGAACATGTCGATCCCGAAATTTTGGCAAATTACCATTTTACGACTGTCACCGGTATCAGGAAATTGACGGAAATTTTCAATCCAAATTCAGATTTTTGAACAACTTGCAATATCAAAAGGTTACCCGATGACCAAAACAGAATTAGCCAAAGCAATATACGATACCTGCCACATCACCGGCGAATTTTTGCTGCGCTCCGGCGCGATCAGCAACGAATATTTTGACAAATATTTGTTCGAAGCACAGCCAGAAATTCTGAAGGCCGTTGCAGAACACCTGTTGCCACTGATCCCTAAAGACACGGATTTGCTCGCCGGACTGGAAATGGGCGGCATTCCGGTAGTGACGATGCTGTCGCAATTGAGCGGCATTCCGGCGCTGTTCGTGCGTAAAGAAGCCAAAACTTACGGCACTTGCAAACTGGCAGAAGGCGGCGACATCGCCGGAAAAAAATTGCTGATCGTGGAAGATGTGGTCACATCCGGCGGGCAAATTTTGCTGTCGGCAGAAGATTTGCGCAAGCTCGGCGCGAAAATTGAATCGGTTGTCTGCGTCATCGACCGGCAATCCGGCGGGCGGGAAAATCTGGCGAAAGCCAATTTGCAACTCCTGCCATTGCTGACAATGAGCGAAATCAAAACGGCTGCCGGTGTTTTGTGATCCTGTAGCGTATCATTTATCCGAAGCGGGCGTAAACTACAGTAATTGCTAATAGATTACGGACTCAGTTCGATAATCAATCTGTAAGATAAAATCACAGGGAAGTGATGAGCGAAACCTACACATACAGCATTCCTAAAGCGGATTACGCTTCTCTTGTTGACGGATTTCTCAACAAAAAGTGCCAAAACCTCCGATTTCAAATTATCAACAATTATCAGGATTTTCAGCAACGCCGGGATGAATGGAACGCGTTGGTTGAACAATCGCTCAACGATTACGTTTTTTTGCGGCATGAATGGTTCGATGTCTGGTGGAATAACTTTGGTAACGGTAGCCAGCTTTTTGTGGTGATGGTTTATGTCGATGAACAGCTCGTTGCCATCGCACCGCTGATGATCGGCAAATGGCGATTGCGATTTGTCAGTGTTCGCTGCCTCAAGTTCATGGAAAATGACGAATCGCCGCGCTGTGAATTTATTTTTCACCCGAAATATTTTTTTGTTTTGTCGCGATTACTCAATTTTATCAGCCGACATTCCCGGTCATGGGATTTGGTTTTATTTCGCAATATTTCATCGTTTAGCCCCACATTTATCGCATTAAAGCACTTCCTTTCCAAACGAAAATTTGCTCACGGTTTTCAGGATGCGCTCGTTTCGCCGTTTATCCAATTTAGCGGAAATTGGGATGATTTTCTCGGAACGTTGTCCAAACGATTCCGGCGCAGTATCCGCCAGTTCCGGCGTAAAGCCTTTGCCAATGGCAACGTAACCTACGAAGAAATTAATGTCTCACCCGCAAATGCGGTGCTGTTGATGAACACACTGTCATCAATTGGCAGCCACAGTTGGAAAAATCCGATCAACTCGGATATAGGCAGCGGGCAAAACCGGCGCAAATTTTTTGCAGAACTGAGCCGGATCAGCAGCTTTCACGGGTGGCTGAAAATATGGATTCTTCGGGTTGATAATAAACCCGTGGCATTTCACTACATCCTCAACTACAATAATATCAGTTATTTACTGCGCTCGGAATTTGATGAAAATTATCGCGATTTGTCGCCTGGCAGCACGTTGCAGACAATCGTTATCGAAAACTTTTTCCGCAATCAAGGTCAGGAATTCGATTTTTGCGGCGGCGATGATGCATACAAAAAACATTGGACAAAAGAAAATCGCCACCACAAAACCGTGTTTATTTTTTCTGATTATATTAAAAGCCAGTTGCTGTATTTAATGGAATTTCAATTACTTACGCGATTGAAAAAAATCAGGGATCACAAAAAAACGCAGCACCAACTGTTGCGGATTTCCAATGTTGTGGGTGGAAATTTCGCCGTTTTTCAAAAGCTGCGTAACCTGAGCGAATAAAAAAATGATATATTATTGACCGTTCATTTTCGGAGGAAAAATTTGGTGAAAGATAGATTTTTAATGTTCGTAATATTCCCACTATTTTTTCTGATTTCCATTTTGTCTACAGTTTTTATTTGTGAGCACATCAGCCTGATTCCGGATTTGGGTAACAAAGAATATCTGTTTATCGTGATTGCTATTACGAGCATTTATTTTCTCAACCTTCAATGGGTTAGGCGTAAGTCCAAATATATAATCATACTTATCGCCAACATTTTGGCAATTGAAATTCTGTTGCAAATTGCTGCTTTGGCGGGAATTATTCCCGGAATGCGCATCATGTGGCGAACGCCGTTTGGGCGCAGCTATCACAGCGCGGAAGGATTCAGCAATGGATTTATGAATCGCCAGGGCTGGCATTACGCCAATTTTGATGCAGATTCCACCGCGCACCGCATCGCGCTGATCGGCGATAGCTTTATCGAAGCACACGAAATTCCCACGAAAAAACACCTCGGCGTTCGGCTTGAATCGACATTCAATTCCAAAAACCCGGATGACCCGTTTTACCGGGTGTCTGCGTTGGGAATTACCGGCGCTGGTCCTGCCCAATATCTGGAAATTTTGAAATTCGGATATCGCCATTTGAAGCCGGAAACAGCAATTGTATTCCTGTTTTTGGGCAACGATTTCAGTAATTCGCTGCACGAAGCGGAGTCCAACATGCGCAAACCACCGGTCGAATACATTTATTATACGCTCGATGATTCCGGAGAGCTGGCATTGTTGCCCGGTAGCGAAAAAGCCCGCGAAGATCTGTTTGACGCAATGGAGAGCAACTATTCGCTGAGCCCGGGACAGTTGGTCAAAACCGGATTTGGATACATTTTACTACCGCAGATTGTTGGAAATGTGTTTCAAAAAATACGTTTTATGCTGAAAAAAAACAAACACTTGCAAGAATCAGCCGACGAAGTTGAACAAGATTTCAACCGCATCGGGCTGGCTTTCGATGCCTTTATTTTTCGTCAACCGGTCGATTCGACCGGGGAAAAAGCATACGCTATCGTCGAAAAACTAATGTTAAAAATGCAGCGATTTTCCGAACAAAAAGGAATCGATTTGATCTTCGTGACGATTCCCCATTTCCCGGAAGTGTTTTTCCGAAACCAAACCGGTGCCAACTGGTCTATGGTTTACAACAATTACGATTTTTTATCGCCGGAAAACAGGTTGAGCGAATTCGCCGCCAGTCAGCAACTCACATTTTGGAAAACCGGAGCGTGGCTGCAAGAATCCGGAATGACGGTTGAAGACGTTCAATCGCTGTATTTTCTGGATGGATCGGGACATCTCACGCCAAAAGGTCATGCGCTGTTTGCCAAATTTATTGGTGAACGGCTGCAGTTTCACTTTCGGCGAAAGCAGGCGTTTCACATCGCCGAAACGCCGGAGCAGTGATCACCGGAAAATTCGCGACCGAAACAAAATGTGTTTGCAAAAACGGAATTTTTATCTAACTTTGGGCGTTAACAAAACAGAAAATAGAAGCGTATGTTTACAATTAACCACAATTTGCATCATCATCACCTGACGGATCAGTAACCGGCAGCGTTTGTGGTTGACAAAATAAAGTCCACAACAATTTCAAAACCCGCTGCCAGATTGGTGAGCGGGTTTTTCTTTTTCTGAGGGATTCATGCGAAAAGCAACGATTGAACGCAACACCAGCGAAACCCAAATTTCGATGACGCTGAATATCGATGGCAGCGGAAAAAATCAGATTGAAACGCCGGTGGGATTTCTGACCCACATGCTCGACGCGTTCGCAAAGCACGGTATTTTTGACTTTACGGCAAAAATTTCCGGCGATATGCATGTGGATGCCCATCACACCATCGAAGATACAGGTATCGTTTTGGGCGAAGTGCTCAAAGCAGCGCTCGGCGATAAACGCGGCATCAAACGCGCCGGATTCTGGATGTATCCGATGGACGAAGCGCTGGCCAGTGTTGCGCTGGATTTATCCGGTCGCCCGTTTTTGGTATGGGATGTGGATTTTCAACGCCCGCAATCGGCGATTTTCCGACGGAATTGTTCGAAGATTTCTTTTTGGGATTTACCAACGCGCTCGCCGCAAATGTGCATGTAAAAGTGCACTACGGTCGGTCGGATCACCACAAAATTGAGGCAGTGTTTAAAGCGCTGGCAAAATCGCTGAAAACCGCCTGCGAAATTGAACCGCGCATCAAAAATGATATTCCCAGCACCAAAGGGAAACTTTGAGATTGAGACTGAATTCAGAACCTGTTATTTTTATTAAATTTATCCTTTATCAATTATCCTTTATCCTTTGAAAATAACATGATTGGTATTATCGATTACGGCGCGGGGAATTTACGTTCCGTGCGCAAAGCACTGGATTTTCTGGAAGTTGAAAGTCGCATTTTGCACAGCGCAGCCGATTTTTCCGGGCTGGAAAAAGTCATTTTGCCTGGCGTTGGCGCGTTTCAGGCGGCTGTGGACAAGCTCCGCGAATACGGCATGGAACAACCCGTTTTAGACTGGATCGCTGCGGACAAGCCGTTTTTGGGCATTTGCGTGGGCATGCAAGTGCTGTTCGACAGCGGTGCGGAATCGCCGGGCGCGAAAGGATTGGGCGTTTTTGCCGGTGAAGTGCCCAAATTTGACCATCACAAAGTGCCGCAAATCGGCTGGAACCGGCTGAATATTCGCAAAGCCTCTCCCCTGCTCAACGGCATTCCGGATGGTTCTTATTTTTATTTTTTGCACAGTTTCTACTGTAAACCTGCAGATCCAGATGTCATTATTGCGGAAACGGATTACGGTATCACTTATACTGCAATCGTTCAGCGCGGCAACGTTTTCGCGGTGCAGTTTCATCCGGAAAAAAGTGCAGAAAACGGGTTGAAATTGCTCAAAAACTGGATCGAATTGTGATTGGTCAATTCAAATCCGACATCATTTTCTCATATTTTGGGGATCATGCGCAATCTTATTGCCATTTACGCCTAATTTCCATCAATTTTGGGAGAAAATTATGAAACGAATTGCGATTGAATTGTTGATAATTTTATTGTTCATTTGCAGCACCGCATTTTCGCAAGTGCTGGTCCCGGATTTTTCCGTAAATATTCCCGCATCAAATTTAAACGGTTTGGGCAGAACCGCCATCGCCGCCGGATCGGACGGCAGCATGGCAATTGCCTGGCTGGATTACAATCCATATGACGACCAGTTTGCGCAGTTACCGCGAATTGCGGTGCAGCGATTCAACGTAGCCGCGCAACGTGTGGGACAAACCCATTTTTTCAGCGGTGAAAACGCCTGGATTCAAGATTACATGATCGGAAATCCTGATATTGCAATGGTTCCCGGAAACACCGCGCTCATCGCAATGGAGCACTACGGCGATGACACATTTGGCTTTTCTTCAGAAGTGGGCATTGGCGGTGTGGATGCCAACGGCAATTTGCTCGATCTCAACAATACGATTGGCGTGGTGTATTGGCTGATCAACGTGGAAAACGAACGCGAAGAAAATCCACGAATTGCTGTTGCACCGTCCGGTTCGTTCGCCGTTTCGCTGAATGGGCGCACATTTGATACCGGTTTTAGCGCGGTTGCCGTGCAGTTGTTCGACGCTGCCGGAAACACCGTCGGCAATTTTTTCAACCCGCATTTTACCGATCCGGGTCCGAACGCCAACCATGTTTATTCAGATCTGGCACTGGCGGATAACCTCGCACTGATCGTTTGGGAAGACGGGCGGCAGGACAATAATTATGATATCAGCGGACAATTTTACAACTCAGTTGGCGCGGTGGGTTCAAATTTCAAAATAAATACTGGCGATGCAGCCGGAACGCTAAACCTGCGCCCTGCTGTTGGAATGACGCCGACAGGAAACAGCGTGGTGGTTTGGGCGGATGCGCGTACGGGCAGCCCCGAAATTTTCGGGCAGTTGTATAATTCGTCGGCACAGCCGGTCGGCTCGAATTTCCAGATATCGCAAAGTAGCGGCATCATTTGGGATCGCCCGGAAATCGCAGTGCGCACCGACGGCAGCTTTATGGTGGTTTGGACAGACAGTTTGCCCGGCGTTTCCGGTGTGGACGCGTTTCGCGCCCGCGGGCGGCAGTTTGCCGCAAACGGCACGCCGCTCGGTGATGTGTTCGTAATCCCCGATGTGCAAAATACCGGCTCCGGTTATGTGAACATCGCAACAAATGGCAGCACCTATTTTATTTCCTGGCTGGATAATCGCTTAAATTCAACATATTTAAATGCTTACGCGAAAGCCATCGGCAATATTTCTACCGGTATCGGCATGCCAGATAGCGATGGCTTTCCTGCAGCATTCGCGCTTTCGCAGAACTATCCGAACCCGTTCAACCCGCAAACGACAATTCGCTTCGCCCTGCCGGAAGCAGCGGATGTTTCGCTGGTAGTGTTCGATCTGACCGGCAAAAAAGTGCAAACGATTTTGCAGAAATCGTTACCCGCAGGAGTTTTTGAGCAATCATTTGTTGCGGAAAATTTGCCCAGCGGGATGTATTTTTATCAATTAACAGCGAATCCCAACAGCGTTTCGGGCAAACCATTTTCCGAAATCCGTAAAATGATTTTGATAAAATAAGTAACCATAATCAACAGAAACAAAGTATAAACAATATGTTAGCTACCCGTTTAATTCCCTGTCTGGACGTGGACGACGGTCGCGTGGTCAAAGGCGTGAAATTCACGGAAATCCGTGACGCAGGTGATCCGGTTGAACTCGCCAAACTTTACAACGACCAGAAAGCTGATGAGCTGGTCTTTCTGGATATCGGCGCATCGCACAAAAGCCGCCAAACTATGCTGGATGTGGTCGAGCAGGTTTCCCGGCAGGTGTTCATTCCGCTGACGGTCGGTGGCGGCATTCGCACGGTGGCGGATATGCGCGAAACGCTGCAAGCCGGCGCAGACAAAGTGGCAATGTGCACATCTGCACTCAAAAATCCGGCGCTGCTCAGCGAGGGCGCAGAACGTTTCGGCGCGCAATGCATTGTGCTTTCCATCGATGCGAAACGCAGTCCCGACGGGTCGGGATGGCACGCTTACAGCCACGGCGCGCGGCAGGACACCGGCATCGACGTGATTGAATGGGCACAGCGCGGCGAGGCGCTCGGCGCCGGCGAAATTTTGCTCAATTCTATCGATGCGGACGGCACGAAAGCGGGTTACGATCTGGAACTCACTCGCAAAGTGTCGGAAAGTGTGCGCATTCCGGTGATCGCCTCCGGCGGCGCGGGAAATCCGGAACACGTGGCAGAGGCGGCAATCGAAGGCAAAGCCAGTGCAGTTTTACTGGCATCTCTGCTGCATTTCGGGGATTACACGGTTAACGATTTTAAATCAGTGATGGAACAGAGAGGAGTGTCTGTGCGATGGTAATCGCTTCGATTGATTTGATGGACGGCAAAGCAGTGCAGCTAAAACAGGGTGCTGAAAAAGTACTCGAGGTGGAAAATCCGCTCGATTTGGCAAAAAGATTCAACCGCTACGGCGAAGTTGCGATTATCGATCTGGATGCGGCGCTCGGCAACGGTAATAATAAAGATGTGATAAAACCGATTTTGAAAGCTGCAGAATGCCGTGTTGGCGGCGGTATCAAAACGGTTGAGCAGGCGAAAGAGTGGATCAGTCTGGGTGCCCGAAAAGTGATCATCGGCTCCAAAGCGTTTGAAAACGATGCAGTTAATCATAAGTTTTTGCAGGAATTAGCAGATGCGGTTTCGCCACAGCACATCATCATCGCCATCGATGCCCGCAACGGCGAAATCGTCACAAAGGGATGGAAACATCGCACCGGACTCGATCTTCTCGAAACGGTTCCACAACTCGATAACTATTGCACCGAATTTCTATTCACCTGCGTCGAACGCGAAGGCATGATGCAGGGCAGCGATCACGAATTGATCCGCAAGCTGCTGGCGAAAACCACCCGCCGCGTCACTGTCGCCGGTGGCGTTAGCA
The DNA here is from genome assembly GCA_020634975.1 of Calditrichia bacterium. NCBI lineage: Bacteria > Pseudomonadati > Calditrichota > Calditrichia > Calditrichia bacterium. The sequence continues at coordinate 254,291 of JACKAQ010000001.1, forward strand.
CGCTCAACGAGGTTCGCGAACTGGCGATGCTCGGCACGGATCAACAGCTCGGCATGGCGCTATATACCGGAAAAATCGATCTGGCGGACAGTTTCATCGAATCGCTGAACTGGCGGAAAAGCGAACTGCTGCCAACCATCGTGCAGGATCGCGCCGGACAAGTCCTGATGCTGGCATACAGCAATCGCGAATCGCTGCGGCAAACTTTTGCCACTGGTAACATGCATTATTTTTCGCGATCACGAAATCAACTCTGGCAAAAGGGCGAAACATCCGGACATTTTCAGCGACTCCACAGCCTGCGGACGGATTGCGATCAGGATACGCTCCTCGCGATTGTTGACCAAACAAATGTTGCCTGCCATCGCGGTGATTATTCCTGTTTTGGTGACCGGAATTTTTCATGGCTGGAATTATATACCGTCATCGCTGATCGTTTCGAAAATTCACCCGAAGGTTCATACACTGCTAAATTGAAATCCGGTGATTTGCTATCAGAAAAAATTCTTGAAGAAGCGCAGGAAGTTGTGGAAGCGGAAGAACGCGATCACCTGATTTGGGAAGCTGCGGACCTGTTATTTTTCCTTACCGCGAAACTTGTCCGGCATAATATTGGTACCGAGGAGGTTTTACACGAACTTCGGCGCCGGCGAAAAAAATAATTTTGTAAAATCAATTATTACAATAGTTTACAAAAAGCCATCTGCAAATTAATGCGATGGCTTTTTTATTGCGTCAAAAAAAATACACGATTTAAAAAAAATAATTCAGAATTTTGGGCTAATTTCAGAAATATATATAAAGGGCATTTATTGATTTTGGCTACACGTTTCTATGTCTTTACGAAAATATTGAAATTGGTGTTATAATTTATTTTTGCTAATATCCCGTAAAAAATATGATGCACCAAGAAAGCGGGACCCTCATTTTGTTTGAAAATCGAGATTTAGAATTAGTCGAAAAAATAAAATCCGGCGACCAACAAGCCGTCGAGGATTTTTTTTCAGAACATGATTTATTTCGCAAAATTAAGTACATGGTTTACGGTAGAAGCAACGGAATCCTGCACAGCGAATTGCGGGATTTGATTTCTGAGGTATTCGAAGCCATTGTCAATAATTTGCGCTCAGGACATTTTGATCCGAAGCGTGGTAGTTTAAGTGCCTATTTACAAGGTATCATTCGGAATAAAATTTACAATTTTTCTCAGGATTTCAAGAAAAACCGGCAATCCTACTCAATCGATGATAACAATACAAATTTGTTCAAATCACCGATCGAAGATTTTGAGTTGAAGGATTTATTAGGCAAAGCGCTAAACAACCTGAAGCCGGATCAACGACAGATAATCGTTTTGAGATATTTGCATGACAAAGGTGTTGACGAAATCGCAGAGATGCTTAATCTGGAAAGTAAACAGGTCCACAACAAACTTAATTATTCGCTGAGGCTCGTACGGGACTTTGTATTTAGTAATGGGCTCCGGGAATAATGGGGTATTATTTAACGATTTAATCAAATAGAAAGTAGGCATATAGTGAATATAATCAACAATTTACAGAATAAATTAAAGACGTGCACAGTTCATCGGGAAGAATTAATTGATTTGTATCTCATGCACAAAATGGCTGATGAAGATATGATTATTTTTGAAGAACATTTTTTTTCCTGTAAATCTTGCTGCGATGAATTGGATTTTCGAATCTCGCTTCGGGAAGTTTTGCACTCGGATATTCGATCAGAATCCACACTGCCAATCCGTGAAAATGCTTATCGACCTGTAAATTCTTTATCCATGCCAATCCAGTCATCCGAAAAAAATGTGTGGAAAAAATATTTTTCTTATGCTGCCTCTGTTGCTGCCGTTTTTCTCGCTGTTTTTTTGTATTTCGATCAGGATAATCTATTCAATCCAACAAACAAAGTGAACTATGAGCAATTGGCTGAAGCATATGGCAACAATTTTAGAACTTCGGAATATTTTGAATCCCAAATACGACTTCAGAATCGAGAGCAAAACCTGATACATCTTGTTACCCAAAACACCGAGTTTCAAAAAAACAGCACTATTCAATTTGAATGGAGAACATCTTTATCCGAATCCGCATTTAAGTGGGGATATCTTACATTTTTTGTATTGAATTCGTTGGAAGAAAAGATTATCGAAAGAAGGCTGGATAGTCCATCAATAATGATAACTGAACCATTGGAACCAGGCTTGTATTACTGGCTTCTTGAATCTGAGTTAGAGACAGAACTGGTTGGACGATTTGTCGTTTTACCTGCGGATGTTGAAACAACAATTGGTAATTAATTGCCAATTAACATAAAAGCGCTCCAGAATCGGGGGAATGCGGTATCTGTATTTTCCAATAATTTTATCTTTGCATTTTTCAGCGCTTTACGATAAGATTGCCCTTCCAAAATATTGTTATAAAAATGTATCATCAATTCACTTGTGGGCGTATCCGCTACTTTCCATTGGGACACGACAAGATTTTTGGCACCTGCCAACAAAAATCCCCGTGAAACAGCCAACACTCCCTCGCCTTTCATAATTAAACCGCTACCGCTTTCGCAACTGCTTAACACTAACAAATCTGCGTTTAATTCCATATTATATATTTCTCCGGCATACAAGACACCGTCATTTTCTGATTCAGAGAAAAATGGGTGATAATATGCAATACCGGACAAGTCAGGCTCATCCATATCAACAAAACTGTGAGTTGCCAAATGAATATATTTATATTTTCCAGCCAGTTTTTTGAAATTATCTTCCGTAGCTTGTTGTGAAAACAATCCCTTTGTGTCATAGTTTTTATTTTTGAATGAACGGATTATCTCACTGACCTCTTTTCTCGAATTTGGCAATGCTTTATAAAACATATTGTTTTGATCGTCAGTTGCATTTTTTTCTTCTGAGATTAACGATGAAATAAATGACAGGTCTAACGGTGAATCTGAATCGAAACTAGCATGATCAAACATTGGCGCAATTCCCAAAAAGGAGTTCTCGACCAACTGTTGTGATTGTTTTTCAGTGTTCGAACGCAAAAACAATCCACTCGAAAAATAATAGCTAATATTTTGTTTATAAAGGAAATATGGCAATTTTTTGTAATCAAGATCACTCACACGTTGCGTATCTGGTTTTTCGGTTAATAAGCATTCGAAAGGAATTTGAATCAATCCTTCATCCGGAATGATAATTAAATCTGTCTTTCCCTCAAGTGAACCGAGAATTGGTTCAATCAATTTTTGATAGAGTTCGTAGCTCAATTCCGGAAACTGGCTTCTCGCGCTATCTTTTCGAAGCGACTGCATAAAGGATTGGCAAAGTGCTGCAAAATTCTCATCAATTGGTATCGATTTTATCGAGACTTTAGAATCAGAGATTACAAAAATCAACAAGTGATCTTTGCTGATAAAATATTCCAAAAATAATGTTTCCGGATTAAGGTGCTTTTGTATTTCACTGAATCTTGGCGGTGTTGAGTATAATTTCAAAATATCCTCTAATCCAGGATATTTACTGAAGTTGGTTTTCAATCCATCCAACTCACTTTGCAAGTTAAATCTGATTGTTTCGTATAGATTTGTTAACTTATTGTCCAGCGAGTCGGCAAATTTATGTTTCTGTAATTGCTTTCGTAGCAAGATATTCGTTGATGTTAATTCATAGCGCAGTTTCTTCTCTTTTATCAACAGTGAATCCGGCAACCCTATTTGATCTCTGAATTTTGATGCATTCATTGCATCTTTTAAGATGGCATATTTGGATTTATCAGTCATCTGAAAGGCTTTTTCCAGATATACCGGGTTTTTAGTTTCTTCAAACAAACTGTATGCAGTCATAACCCCTTTTTCCAGAATAGAATATGTATTCTGAACGAGTTGGTAGATTGTTTCGGAAGATAGATAACTTGTGCGATATTTTTCAACAAATTCCGATGCTGCTTCCAACGTTTCGAAGCATTTTACTAGATCATCAAGATTACCGCTGTTACAATATTTCGCTAAATAAACATCAGATTTTTCTTTTAAGATGTTCACGACAATCATATCCATTGGAACGTCTGTGGCTTCAGGATTTTCACCGGAAATTGTGTAATCAATTGTATCTTTCGATAAAATTGTAAATGCTTTTTGGTGGTATTCCAGCGCTTTGTCAAACAATTTCTTTTCGGAATAATAACGTGCCATTAATTGGCAACTTTCTGCAGCCCCAAGTGGATGAGAAACTTCCTGAAAATAATAAAACGCGTTTTCAAACGCATCCAAAGCCGATGTTGATGTGTAATCGGTTAGTTTTTCTTTTCCGATCAAAATGTAGTTTTCAGCAATCAGCCTTTTAATATCCGTTCGCACACTGATGTTTTTCTTGAGCCAATCTATGTTTTTATAATAATAATTCATGGCAAGATCGTGTTTACCTGTGGCTGCATAATATTTACCGAGTTTTGTGTAGCAATCAATTAAAATAGGGTCGGATGTACCATATGCATTCAGAATATGGACTTCAGCATTTTTGAGAAACTGAAAGGCTTTGTCAAATTCACCAATTTCGATATAAAATATTTCCAATATTTATATTACAAATAGCAAGATATGCTTCATATCCTTCAAGTTGATTCAACGTTGTTTCCCAAAGAGTTAAAGCTTGTTGAGTGTAATCGATAGAGTTTTCAAAATCGCCTTTACTCCCATAGACTCTACCTAACTCTGAGAAGCAATTCTCCCACGATCTGTTTATTTGCTGTATTTAATAGTTTTTTTTCGCGGCAAAGTTTCAATCCTTCGAAAAAGCTGCTCAATAGCTTCTTCATATTTTCCCTTAATGCGTAAGTTACATGCAATTCTCTTATATGACTGAATCGCCTTAAACAAAGCATTTTGACTTAGGAACAATTGTTGGGCACTACTAATCATTGATATAGACTCTTCATACTTAGCTCATACGATCAGCTAAAAACTTCTACCTCGCTGATAGTATAAAAATGCTAATAAATACTCGTCCGTCTTTTTTTTTTCCTTTAAAAGCTCTTGATGCTTTAAAGGCTGCATCAAAATCATTTTGATCAACAAGTATATGGATTTTTTTTGAATGAATTTTACGCAACAAGAGATTTTGGCTATGCAATATATTGCGAGTATAATATTCTGCTTCCACCAAATGGTTTAGGGCAATATTAAAATTAATAGGTTTGTTCCACGCAAGCTCCCTCCAGATGATTGCGAGTTTGTATTTCATACTTACATAGCTCGTCCACTGTTTCTCTGATTTATAAATAGACGCAGCGGATTCGATATATTCAATCGCTTTATCGATATCATTGCCATGGAACCGGTATCGGCTGTGTTGTTCAAATTCACGGGCTAACTCAATGGAAGGCATGGCGATCATCTCAAGGCTTTCAACCGAATGTTGGGCAAAAACTGTTGAATAATACAAATTACAAAAAGCCGTACACCATAGAATGGTAGCAACTGTTTTTTTTACCGGGAGCAATTTTAATTTTAGGATTGCAGAAAGAAAATAATAGCTGAATTCAAATCTCATCTATTCCCCCAATCATCATCAGAAGCAGTTCAGCAAAAAGCATACGATTTTAACCCAAACCTCAATAAAATAATAATCAATACATTGTTAATATTCAAGGTAAAGCTCACTATTTTGAGATAAATTTCAAAATTTACTGATTCAAAACCTGTAATACTTCGAAAACATCAACTATTAAACTTTCTTGATTCCGCCCTGTTATTATTTAAATTAATAGCTGAATAAACAAAATATTAGATACATAAAATTGAAGAGTAATGAAGATCATTCAATCTAAATCGATCCCCGGGCATTTTTTTGAATTTGGCAAGGATGAAAAACTGGACGCCGTTTCGCCCATATTAGATGATGTGCGGCAACATGGCGATGTCGCTGTCAAAAAATACACCCGTCAATTTGATAAAACCGATTTGCTAACGCTTTCGGTGTTATCCTCTGAAATTGAGCTGGCATACAAAGAAGTGGACGCTGCCACCGTAAAAGCGATGCAACAAATTACAGAAAACATTCGAAAATTTGCCGAAAAACAACGCACTCAAATCACAGATTTTGAATATGAAATTGAGCCAGGCGTATTTACCGGACAACGCGTTACCCCGTTGGAGAGAGTGGGTGTTTACGTTCCCGGAGGCAATTTTCCACTCATCTCAACATTGTTAATGGGCGCTATTCCTGCAACTGTGGCCGGAGTTCCGGAAATTTGTGTCGTTTCACCACCAACCTGGCATGGCGAAATCCATCCTGCAATTTTGGTTGCAGCAGATATCGCAGGAATCACCGAAATTTACAAAATCGGTGGTGTGCAGGCGATTGCCGCATTGGCTTACGGAACGGAAAGTATAAAACGGGTCGATAAAATTGTCGGACCGGGAAATAAATATGTCGCACAGGCAAAAAGAGAAGTGTTTGGTGCTGTCAGTATTGATATGATTGCCGGACCGACCGAAATTTTAATTATCGCGGATGATAGCGCCGACCCGGAAATTATCGCAGCAGATTTGCTCGCTCAGGCCGAACACGATGTAGACGCGCGACCGGTGTTGATCACAACATCAGAAAATCTTGCAAACGCCGTCGTTTTAGCAGTCAAAAAGCAACTGCAAACGCTCAGCACTCGTGCAACAGCGGAACAATCCATTGAAAATAATGGAATCATCATTTTGGTAGAGAACCTTTCCGAAGCTGCCAAAATTTCCAATCGGAAAGCCCCGGAACATCTCGAGATTCAGGTGAACGAACCCATCAATTTTTCCAAACAATTAACCAATTTTGGTTCGCTGTTTATCGGTCAAAATAGTGCTGAGGTATTAGGTGATTACTCCAGCGGACTCAATCACACATTACCAACAAACACTACCGCACGATATCGCGGTGGATTAAGCGTCTACGATTTTTTAAAAATTTGCACAACCTTGCGGACAACCGAAACCGGATTAAAAAAAATTGGTCCTGTTGCCGAAACAATGGGAAATGCTGAAGGCTTAGCCGGTCATGCCCGATCGGTTCGGATTCGACTGGACAAATTAGCCTGAACCAGTTTCACAAACGAAATAAATTCAAAATAACGGATGATTATTCTAACTCGTTTTTCAAGCCCGATTTTTTACAATTGTGACCTGTAACTGTATTTACTCCCGGCATTCTAACGATATTATCACCGTTAAAAAAAATTTATAGCGTTTTCCCTAACCTGTCTTCCAAAATATTTGTACGAAATATTTCAAAAATGTGATTGATACTTAATAATTGTTTTTAATAGGTTATCAAAAGGGTGAAACTATAATAAACGAGCTTCAACTGGTCATGTTATAGCTCAATTCTGTCGATTTTGAACCCAATGTTAAAATCATAAATGCGATCAAGTTAAACCTGTTTTTGTCGATAATTTTAACTTTCAGATCGATAAAAATATGTTGTTAAAAGAATGTATAGAAACTGCATGATGCGGCAATCTCAATAAGAGAACCATCATTCTGTAAAATGTAATTGTTTACAAACGAAAGTGGTTGCAAATTAACCCTTTCAATTAAACGTTAAAATTTTGATTGAAAATATTCAACAATTTCAGGAGAATGGGATATGCGATATTTGCTTTTCTTGACCTTAGCCGTTTTGATGATCGGTTGTGGAAAAAAAGAGACGCGTGTAGAAATCAGCGAAGAAGAACGTCCAGCCGAATTTTTGAAATTTGGCAACCAGTTTTATCAGGATAAAGATTACGAAAACGCTTTTCGCGCATACGGATTTATATACTACAATCACCCAACTAGCCGGGAATATATCGACGCGGCAATTGGATTGAGCCGTTGTTACGGCGCTTTGGAGAATTATGATAAAGCGTTCTCAATTTTGCATGAATTGCTTCAAAACAACCTGATTCCCACAAAAGTGCCAGATATTTACAACGCAATTGCAGAATTTTATGAAAGAAGCGCCGGCATTTCCGAAGAATTATCCGGAGCCGGTGAAAAAGATTTTCACACAGCTATTGATTATTACAAAAAATCCATCGAATATCCCAACAGTGAAAATATGTCTGCAAAAGGATTTGCCCAGTATCGGATTGGCTCCCTTTATGAATCCATGACCGATTTCACGAAAGCGTTGAAGGCATACGAAACAACCAGAGATAATTACACCGGCACCGAATGGGCGACACGGGCGGAAGAAAGCATTATTGCCCTCAATCAAAGGATTCAGCGGCGAAATGAGTATCAACAAAGTGGCTTGCTTCCGGATTCAACGGGTGCGACACCTCAATAAAAGCATCAGACGAGAAATAAAATGGAAATTCCAGTAGATTTACTGCACAAATTACCAAAAACCGATTTACACATCCACCTCGACGGTTCATTGCGGATCCCGACGCTCATCGATTTGGCAAAAAAGCAAGGCGTAGAATTACCCACAACTGAAGAAAAAGCGCTTGCAGAAATTGTTATGAGTGGCAAAAAATGCAAAAATCTGGGCGAATATTTGCGCGGATTTGACATTACGCTATCTGTCATGCAAGAACCCGATGCGCTCTATCGCATCGCGTACGAGTTGGCGGAAGATGCGGCTGAAGAGAATGTGTGGTATATGGAAGTGCGCTACTCTCCCATTCTTCATACCCAAAAAGGCCTGAAATTAACCGAGATCGTTGATGCTGTCAATGAAGGTTTACGGGCAGCCGAGAAAAAATTCAATATTAAAACCGGTGTTATTATTTGCGGAATGCGAAATATCAACCCGGAGACGTCCATCAAACTGGCAGAATTGGCTGTAGCCTACAAAAACAAAGGCGTTGTCGCATTCGATTTAGCCGGTCAGGAAGAAAACAATCCTGCGAAACATCACCGCGAAGCATTCTACCTAATCCGTAACAATAATATTAACACAACGATACACGCCGGCGAAGCGTATGGCTGGGAAAGTATTCACCAGGCTATTCATTATTGCGGCGCTCACCGGATCGGTCACGGAACCCGTCTTTTTGAAAACGGCGATCTGCTAAATTATGTAAATGACCACAGAATTCCGCTGGAAATTTGCCTGTTGAGTAACATCCAGACTGGCGCAGCTGCAACTTTAGAGAAGCATCCTTTGCGGTTTTATTATGATTACGGCTTGCGGCTATGCATCAACACAGACAACCGAATGATCTCCGATACAACTGTGACCAACGAGCTTTATCTGGCTGCAAAGCATCTGGATTTGGATCTCGAAGATATCAAAAGTATCATTGTTGATGGCTTCAAAAGCGCATTTTTGCCAAACCGGGCAAAATCTATCATGCTGAACATGGTTAATGAAGAGTTAGCTAAATACTAATTTTACAATGTCTTGAAAACAAAAAAAGCCCCGCAAATATAATTCTGCGGGGCTTTTTTTATAGTCAATTCTTGATGTCACTCATCAACATTTGCACCGTGACATTTTTTGTATTTTTTCCCACTTCCGCAGGGGCATGGGTCATTGCGTCCGACCTTATTTTCCACACGAACCGGTGACGGTTTGTCGCTGCGTTGCTCACCGGCTTTCTGAATATCAGATTTCCCCTGTGTCAAGCCCATGTTGGTTGAATCCTGATGCACCAGTTGGATTCGGCTTGGTAATCCGCGACGCGGCGACGGCGCTTCCACAAACCGGGTTCGCCAAATCATTTCGAGCACCCGCTGGTTAATTGCCTCCATCATATCCATAAACATTTCAAAGGCTTCCCGTTTGTATTCGATCAGCGGATCTTTTTGCCCGTAAGCACGCAACCCGATCCCTTCTTTCAACAAATCCATCTGATGCAGGTGATCTTTCCAGTTTTCATCGATGATCCGCAACGTGATATATTTTTGGAAATCGTGCAACAACTCATCGCCAACCTTGCTGCGTTTGTATTCATATAACCGCCATGCTTCTTCTTTCACATATTCGCGGATATCCTCAGCTTGCATGCTGTGCAATTTTTCATCCCCGATGCTTTTGAAATCAACGGTTAACGTCCGTAAAATGATGTCGTTCAGCTCGTCAATATCCCAATCTTCAATATCTTTTTTCTCATCTGCATGAATTTCAAACTGAGTTTCGAGAAACTCGTCGATCATTTCCTTCAAATCATCTTCTGAAACTGGTTCGAGAAGCGCTTTACGGCGTTTTTTGTAAACAACTTCACGTTGTTTATTCATAACATCGTCATAATCCAACAACCGCTTCCGGATTGAAAAATTTTGCTCTTCAACGCGTTTCTGGGCTTTTTCGATGGCTTTGGTAACCATTGAGTGGGTGATTACCTCACCTTCTTCGGCCCCCAAACGATCCATCACTTTGATGAGCCTGTCCGAGCCGAAAAGACGCATCAATTCATCTTCGAGAGACAAATAAAACCGCGTTGCCCCGGGATCCCCCTGACGACCAGAACGCCCACGCAACTGCCGGTCAATTCGTCGGGATTCGTGGCGCTCGGTTCCGATAATATGCAAACCGTAGGGTGTGCCGTCTTCGCCGGCAAATTTGCCGTTTCCGCGAACCTGTGGCGAAAGTTTAATGTCCGTTCCACGTCCCGCCATGTTTGTTGCAATTGTAACCGCTCCAGGCTGACCGGCTTTGGAGATAATTTCCGCTTCCTGTTTGTGATACTTCGCGTTTAACACACTATGTGGGATTTTCTGGCGTTTCAACATCCGGCTCAACGTCTCGGAAACATCAACAGAAACCGTACCAACCAGAACAGGGCGACCCAAATGATGCAATCGAGAAATTTCTTCAATCACCGAATTTAATTTTTCGCGTTTTGTTCGATAAATATAATCTTCATTATCCTGCCGGGAAATAGGCTTATTGGTGGGAATTACAACCACATCTAATTTGTAAATATCCCAGAATTCATTGGCTTCAGTCTCAGCTGTTCCTGTCATTCCAGCCAGCTTGTCATATAAACGGAAATAATTTTGAAGGGTGATGGTTGCCAATGTCTGTGTTTCACCCTCAATTTTTACATTTTCTTTTGCTTCCAACGCCTGGTGCAAGCCATCGCTGTAACGGCGTCCATACATGATTCGGCCGGTGAATTCGTCAACAATTAGAACTTTACCTTCCTGAACAACGTATTCGTGATCTTTTTCAAAAAGGCTATATGCTTTCAACAATTGCGAAATATTGTGCAATTTCTCATTTTTTCGGGCATATTCGATCTGAATTTCATTTTTTTGAATTTGTTTATCTTCCGGCTTGATAGAATCGTCGCCCTCAATTTTACTAAATTCTTCAGCAAGATCCGGCAATACAAATTCATCCGGATTGTTTGGGGACAAGTCGTGACGACCCTTTTCGGTAAGATTGATCGAATGATGTTTTTCTTCGATGCTATAGTACAATTCTTCATCGACTTCATGAATACGTTTATCACGGATAAATTCGCTTTCGATATCAAAAACCAACTTTTTGATGCCCTGACGCTGATATAGCTTTTCCAGCCGTTTATTTTTTGGCGCTCCGCGCTGCGCAATCAAAAGCTTTAGTCCGGCCTCTGAGTTATTTTCGTCATTTTCCATCAACTTTTCAGCTTCGGCAATCAAAGCATTTACATACCGGGTTTGTTTGCGAACCAGATCGTCAACGAGAGGTTTTACTTCATCATAATTGTGCGTTGCATGTTCAACCGGACCAGAAATAATTAGAGGCGTACGTGCTTCATCGATCAACACACTGTCCACTTCGTCAACGATGGCATAATGGTGCCCGCGCACCTGAACGATATCTTCGGGAGCGCCAGACATATTGTCTCTCAAATAATCAAAACCAAACTCATTGTTAGTGCCATAGGTTATATCGCAGTTGTAAGCCTCACGGCGCTGGGCGGGTGTCATTTGGTTAAGAATCACACCAACTGTCAACCCGAGGAATTTGAATATCTCGCCCATCCATTCCGCATCACGTTGCGCAAGATAATCATTAACGGTCACCAAATGTGCGCCTTTTCCTTCCAGTGCGTTCAAATACAGCGGCATGGTTGCGACCAAAGTTTTACCTTCACCCGTTGCCATTTCAGATATTTTGCCTTGATGCTGCACAATACCACCGATCAACTGAACATCGAAAGGAACCATATCCCACACAATCTCGTTACCAGCCGCCATCCATTTTTTACCGACCATACGTTTACACGCTTGCTTTACCACAGCAAAGGCTTCAGGTAACAGTTCGTCTAGCGTTTCACCCTTTTCAATTCGATCTTTAAACTCTTGAGTTTTAGCTTGAAGTTGTTCATCACTAAGCTTTTCAAATTGTTCAAAATTTTGGTTAATTTCTTCGAGAACCGGCTGGATTTTTTTTATTTCTCTATCATTTTTACTACCAAAAACCTTTTTGAGGACATTACTTAACATATATAACCCCGTTTTCTATGTCAGAATTACTGCCAAAACGACGTTTTGACAGTCAATAAATAGCAACAACCAATAGAAGCAAAGAAACTGCAATAAGCATACCATGTTCAGTAAATAATAATATTGAACTGATTAAATTATAATCTGAATGCTTTTTTTGCAATCACTTTTCAGAAAATATTAATGAATACATTGAGTGGCTTATAATAATTTGGGGGAATGGAAAACAAATGCTTTGTTTTGAGAAAGGACTTCGATTAAGAAAGATTCAAACAAATTAAATCTCAAAATAAAAAGTGAATTTTAAAATCGTTTCAATTGGTTAACACTTCTAAATCGTATCTTGATCTTTAACAATTTTATCACGTTTCAGCGGAATTTTAATGTGATTGTATTTTACCAATTGATTCGTTTCTTTGAGTTCTTTAAAAATAGAATCAAGAATTCCATTTACAAAGCGACGACTTTTGAGGCTACAAAAATCTTTACTGATTTCTAATGCTTCGTTGATGGAAACCTCGACGGGGATATCCGGGAAATAGATAATTTCACACAGTGCAATTCGGATGAGCACACGATCCAGCACCGCAATTCGATTGAAATCCCAATTACGTAGATGATTCCGAATAAGGTCGTTCAGATCATTTTCAAATTCTGTTGTTTTGCGTATCAGGTCAAAAGAAAATGAAGAAATGGGTTCTTCAAGACTTTCACCAACTCTCTCTGCAACAGAATCAATATCTTCACGCAAAAATTCATTTGCAAAAAGCACTTGTAATGCTATCCTTCGCGCCAATCGTCTAGACTGCATATCTCAATCCCTGATCATTTGTGTAGAAAGCGGACGTGTAAGAATACACATAACTATGCTCTTCAATCGTGCGCTTAATCAACGGTATACAATTTATTTCGTTAATAATTATGTTTCCTAATTGAGCTGAGATCATGCTGTTCGCCACTTTCGTTCAAAAAATAAATTTGGGCAACAAAATTTTTCCTATTTCCAAAGATCGATTACAACTTATTTCTCAGGTTGTTGCGTTACATCATCTGAAGCTTTATTGTTGAATTCACCATATGCTTGAATAATATCTCGAACCAATTTATGGCGAACTACATCGGCTTTTTCTAAATAAATGAATTCAATGCCGTCAACATTCTTAAGTACAATTTGAATTTCGGTTAACCCAGAACGTTGGTTTCCGGGTAAATCAATTTGCGTATCATCCCCATTTACTATAGCTTTTGAGTTAGCCCCCAATCGAGTGAGAAACATCTTCATTTGAGTCGCAGTAGCATTCTGAGCTTCATCTAAAATAACAAATGCATTGTTTAATGTTCTACCGCGCATATATGCCAATGGGATAACTTCAATAATACCTTGCTCTAGATACTTCTTTATTAAATCTCGGGGTAACATGTCCTCAAGTGAGTCATAAAGAGGTCGTAAATAGGGATCAATTTTCTCTTTAAAATCGCCCGGTAAAAAACCAAGGCTTTCACCTGCTTCTACTGCTGGTCTGGCGAGTACTATTTTTTTTACACGTTTTTCTTTTAAAGCTGCAACTGCAAGTGCAACAGCCATATAAGTTTTTCCCGTACCAGCAGGTCCGACAACAATAACCAAATCGTTACGTTTTACAGTCCCGACAATTTTTTGTTGCCCTTTTGTTCGAGCTTTTATATATCCGGTTTTTGTGAATAGGACAACCTCGTCAAGCTCATCAGATGCAGCAAACCTGTTTTCATCAGATAATGCAGTTGCGGAACTAAACTCAGCTTTATTTATGTGGATTATTGTTTCAACATCTTCAATAGATAGATGTTTGTTTCGATTCGCAGTAAAAACAATTTCGCTCAAAATATTTTCGACTTGCTCTACTTCTTCACGTTGTGCACCGCGTACTTTGAGTTGGTTTCCTCGGGCAATCAACTGAACGTCAAAATTTTTCTCGATTAAGCGCAGGTTTTTGTCACCAACGCCGTAAAGAATTAAGGGATTAATTTTATTGACTTCGAATAAAATTTCAAAAACCCCATTCTCTTCCTGCATACCACCCTTTCAAAAAAGTTTGTTATCCTAAAAATATAAAGGCTCTCAGGCAAACCCAAGAGCCTTTAGCAATTCTCTAAATTTGATAATTAAATTCCTTAAACAACATACATAGAATCATATTTACAGAAAGATAACAAACCCACAAGCATAAAAAATATGCTTTAGTCTTCGATTACGGTAAACGCAAAATCATATGCGGATAAATGCGTGCCGGATCTTCACCGATGACATCACGGTTTGCTTCATAAATTTTTTGCCAAGTAAACGCGTTACCCATGGAATTAGCTATAGAAGTAAGGCTTTCTCCACGTGTTACCCAATGCTCTCCTGCTTTGCGGAGTAGTGGGATTTCAAAAACTTGATTCGGATAAATCAGATCCGGATTTTTGATTTGGGTACGGTTAGCTGTATAGATACGGATCCAAGCATAAGGATCACTGTATGTTTCAGGTTTTTTGGCAATTTTCCAAAGATAATCACCATTTAAAACGGTATATCTTTTAGAACCGACCGAGTTCAACTTGCCTTCAGCCTGGCGAATCAGGCTATCGCAGCGATTTAAAATTTCAAACGGATCCGGACCTGCACTCCGTTTGTCTTTGCGAAGTTCTGCCAAACGGGCTTTGTATGCTTCTAACTCATCTTGACGCGCATAGATATCCTGAGGAGAAAGGTTCACAAAACCACTGAGATCGTTTTCAAGGGCTTTGCATTGTGCAACAAAATCATCATATCCAGCTTTGTCAGTTCCCAACATGTCGTAAACACCTGCCCAACATTCATCTTTTTGAGCATTGGTCGCGGTTATTTTTTGTTCCATGTCAGCAATTTTTGCTTCTAAATCTGCAATAGCAGCTTTTGCATCTGCTTCGCGTGATTGCCATTTACTCAACTCAACATTGTATTCATCCATTTTCATGTTTTTATAGTCGTAACTATACTGCTGAGCAAAGACACCAAGTGTGAACATCAGCAACAGCAAGCTGATGAACGATATGTATACTTTTTTCATGGGTATATTGCCTCCAGAATATTCTGTTTTGAAATCTGCGATATTGCGTTAATTATTCATTAAATTGCTTTAACCGTTCGGCGGTTGCGGCGGATTTGGCATTACAGTCCTGCAGTTCATTTTCAGCTTGGCTAAGCTTATTCTGAACTTCACGCTGTTTATCCTGTAAGTCCTTTAATTTTTGCTCGGCTGATAATGCAGCCTGGCGGGTTTCTTCCATCACACGAATTTGATCATCGTTTGGATGTTTCGTACAACCCACAGCCAGCAAAAGCGAGCCGCCTATCGCAGCTGTCAAGATGGCATTTTTAAGTCGTTTGGCATTGAACATTGATATAGCCTCCTCATTAATGTTTAGCGTACTTTCTAATTGTACTAAAAATAAAAATTTTTGTCAAGCGATTAGTAAGTAATTTAAATAAAGTAATTATTTTATTGTATTTATGTGTAACTCTTTAAGCTGTTCTGCAGCAACTTCGGACGGTGTCTGTTCCATTAATCCAACCGCGCTTGCTGTTTTGGGAAATGCAATGACATCACGGATTGATTGGGCTTTTCCAAAAAGCATTACCATTCGATCAAAACCGAAGGCAATGCCACCGTGAGGCGGTGCTCCAAAGCTTAATGCTTCCAAAAGGAATCCAAATTTTAACTCTGCTTCCTCTGGTGTTAGGTTTAATGCGCTAAAAACTTGTTCCTGCAACTCGCGCGTATGGATACGGATACTTCCACCGGAAATTTCGTTTCCATTATAAATCAAGTCATATGCTCTGGCACGTGCTTTTTCAGGAGCGGTTTCGAGCAAATGTGCATCTTCCGGCTTTGGTGCAGTAAAAGGATGGTGACGCGCAACATATCTGGATTCTTCATCATTATACTCAAGCATTGGAAAATCAACTGTCCAGTGAAGGTTGTGGGCATCTTTATTAATTAATTTTAAATCTTCCGCCAATTTGTTGCGCAGAAAACCTAAAATCGTTTGTGCAAATTCCGTTCTTTTGTCTGCAACAACAAGAAGGAGGGTGTCTTCTTTTAGCTTAAGCTTGTTAATCATCTGTTTTTGTTCAACTTCGCTCAAAAATTTACTGATTCCACCTTCGAAAGCCCCACCCGTAAATCGTGCATATGCCAAACCACTTGCACCAATACTGCGTGTCCATTTTATTAAATCGTCAATTTGTTTCCGGCTGAGATTAGCCATTGATTCTTCAATTATTAAAGCACCAATATAACCATTTTGGGCCGCAACACTTTGGAATACATTAAATTCAGATTCTTCAAAAATTTCTGTAATTTTGTTTAACTCCAACCCGAAACGTGTGTCCGGTTTATCACTGCCAAAACGCTCCATTGATTCCTGATAAGTCAGCCGTTGAAAAGGAATGCTAATATCTAAATTTAGCGTTTCCCGGAAAAGAAATTTCATATACTTTTCCATCATGCCCATTACATCTTCTTCATCGACAAAGGACATTTCGATATCAACCTGAGTAAATTCCGGCTGTCGATCTTTTCGCAAATCTTCATCACGAAAACATTTGACAATCTGAAAATACCGGTCTAACCCTGAGATCATTAAAATTTGTTTATAGGTTTGCGGAGATTGTGGTAAAGCATAAAATTTACCACCCTGAAAACGTGATGGCACCAGAAAATCACGCGCACCTTCCGGTGTGCTTTTGGTCAGGATTGGTGTTTCAACTTCAATAAATCCTTCATTTGCAAAAAATTTTCTTGTTGCCTGAGCGATGTTGTGCCGCATGATTAACAAATCTTGCAGTTTTTTTCGTCTTAAATCCAAATAACGATATTTCAACCGCAAATCTTCCGAAACTTCGACATAATCTTTAATTTCGAACGGCGTAGTTTTGCTTGGATTCAAAATTTCGACATCCGTAACATGAACTTCAATAGCGCCCGTCGATAGTTCAGGATTTATTGCTTCGTCCGGTCTTTTTTCGACCAAGCCTTTTGCAGAAATAACAAACTCAGTCCGAAGTTTTTTGCTGATTTGATAACTAGCTTCGTTATCCGGATAAAATACAAGTTGAACTTTTCCCGTTCGATCTCGTAAGTCTATAAAAAACAAGCCTCCGTGATCACGCCAGTTATCTACCCAACCACTTACAACGATTTCTTGATTGGCATTTTCGACGTTAACTTGTCCACAATAGTGTGTTCGTTTAAATCTCATTTCATTCCCCAGGTTTTCATATGAAAGGGAGCAAATTTAAGTCGGGATGATAGTCCAAGCAAGCTGAAAGTAAGGTGGGCAAATAAAAAAGCCTGCCGAATTGGCAGGCTTAATAAGTTTGGCAGAATATACCAATAATTTAGAAAATAAATGGCACTCTTACGTTAACAGGACCACTTGCCCCGGAATCGAAACGCCAAATCCGGATGGCACGAGTTATACATTTCTCAAGATCTGCGTCGCCAAGTGTTGTATTGATAACGGTGGCACGTATTACCCTTCCATTTTCTGCGATACTGATTTCGATATCGATTCGTCCACGGATGTTCGGATTTAAACGCGCACTTTTTTGATAGCAATATTCAACAGAATTCTTTTGACGATTGATTGCCGCAGTAATGCTCTCTGCGTCGCGTGATCCCGAACCGCTGGTAATATTCAGGTTTTCTGCCGAAAGCGAAACATCACCACGTCTTTCGAAATTACCGCCACCGCCAGCACCACCTGTTGCGAGCATGTCATCAATCCCGGTACCTTCTCCGTCGAATCGTCCAGATCCTTTACCACCACGCTGGGATCGTTCCCCACTGCCTGCTGCTGGGCGAATTCCTGATGTTCCTTCGACGACATCACCGATATCCGAAACCCCGCCAGCACCTCCGGAAAGATCGCCTAACACATCTTGGTAAGCCAATTGACCGGAACCGGAACCACCGGCACCTGTTGCGATTGCAAGAATACCGGTTCCACCGGCTTGTTGTTGCATTTCCCGGGCACGGCGAGCAGCATCTTGCTGGGTGCCGCGACGACGTTCACGACGTTCGGTTTGAGATTGTTCAACCCGTTCACGCCCTTTTTCGCTAACTTCTTCTACAGGCTCTTCCTGACGGGAAGCTTCACTGCCACCACTTATAATACTTTGGTTAGCAAGTGGCTCTTCTACAATCAATTGAACGTCATAAACCTTTTCGATTACCCGACGTTTGATAGCATCCAATTGATCCTGACTCAAACTCCAGTCTCGAAAAGCCGCATAAAACGCAATACCATACAGCACAATAAATGTTACTAGTAAAATGCTGTAATAGCGTTTGTCCATTGAATCCCAAAAACTGCGTTCAAACTCTTTTGGGAAGCCCGCTAACCGAAAACCGGGGCCGGCGGGGGACATTGGATTTCTTGCATTCATATCAACGCCTCTGTATACAATTCTATTTGGTTATTTTTCGCGTATTGTTAATAACCGCAACTTGTTGAATTCGGATGATCCACATGTGTAAATCACCTTAAACAACGTCTGAAAGGAAACATCCTGATCTGCCATTACTATCACTTCATTGGTGAAGCGAATGCCAAAATCGCGTTCATTTCTTTTTGCTTCATTTGCCCGACGCATCAATTCTTTGAACAAAGGCTCAATTCGTGTTTCTTCCGGGCTTAAGTCTGAGATTGTCATCACTCGCTGATTGGCAACCAAAATATTTTCTCTGGTTACCGAAACAGTTAGTTCGTCATGCGGCTCTTCCACACTTAAAGAGTATGGTAAACGCATATCGCTAGACGGTGTAACAATCGCCTCAGACGTTGAAAATGTCTTTAGCAAAAACAAAAGGATGATGGTCATGGCATCCATCATGGATGTAAGGTTCAGTTCTTCATGCACAATAGTTTTGTGCTTTTTGGAACGCGATGGTGCAAATGCCATTCGTTTATTCCTTAGTTAAATTGTTAATTCTAAATAACCTGACCTATATTGATTTGCGGAAAAAGCTCCTGCTGATTGCCTTCCGCATCAACATAAACCGTAACGTAGTCAATAATTTTGATGATGTGTTTATAAGCGACATCCGCTTCCGCAGAAATTATGACGCTTTTTTCATCAATAAATCCCTGACCATTTATTTTCTCTTTTATTTCCTTAAGCTTACTCAACAGCAAACCATAATCGTAACTGCCGTCTTCCTTCAAAGGAATGGTAGGTTCCCGGTTGTCACCTTCTGTTTGGGTAGCGGCATCTCCTGTGAGGTAGCCTGCGCTGTTACCGATATAAAATCCCTTTTTGGAAATGATGACCGTCAGGCTAAAACGCTGTTCCTGTTCGGTGTTTGCGTTTTGCTGATTGTTTCCGTTTTGATCAGCGGATGCTGCCGGCGGTAAATTAAGCTCCCGAATTGAGAGCTTAACAAATTCCGCACTGTATAGCAAAATTGGAATCAACACAACCATCAGGTTCATAACCGGACGAATGTCCAGTGGAATTTCCGAGATTTTGTTATGCGATCGTAACGATGGTTTATAAGCCATAGCTTAACAGTTCCATTTTTTAATTATTCAATTTCTGCGACGATTAGCGACTGCCAGTAATCAGGTTGATCAATTTTACCAGATGCTCGTCCATATCGTCGATAATCTGTGCTGTTTTGTTCTGAATAACATTATACAGCACGATTGTAGGAATGGCAACTGCCAGACCAAAGATTGTGGTATTCATAGCCGTAGAAATACCAGCTGCCAACAATCTTGTTTTTTGATCTTCCGGAATATCAGCATTACCGACAGAGGCAAATGCAATGATCAGACCGTAGATCGTACCCATCAAACCCGTCAAAGTCGCAACGTTTGCAATCATCGACAGATAATTGGTGCGTCTTTGCAGGCGCGGAATCACTTCTAAAGTACCTTCGTCTACAGCATTCTGGATAGAACGAAAATCCAGACTGTCGCTTTCTGCAACTTTCTTTAACCCTGCCAAAACTACATAAGGCAATGCTTTTTGTTTACCTGCTTCGCAAAGTTCAATTGCGCGCTTGATATTGCCACTGGTTACATATTTGCGAATTTCCATCATAAATTTGTCGGAATTCACATTCGATCTTACCATCACATAATAAATACGTTCAACTGCGATGGATATGGCAATTATAAGAAAGACCAGAATCAACCACATGAAAACAAAGCCCTCGGAACCGGGGTTGAAGGATCGAAAAAATTCACTCCAAAACTGGCTACCCATAAGAATTTTCTCCTAAATGTAATGTTGGATATTAATACCGTATATCAATTTTTATCGGATTGAAAATAAATTTAATTACAGATTAACTATTATCGGTCAAAACCTGCTTTTGTTGAGCAAAGTTTTGATATTTTTGATCGGTTTCACAGTTTGTTGTGCTCGCGAAGCCAACTGCAATTCCTCAGATTTACCTGATAGTTCAGATTGAAAATCTTTTGCAACCCGAACTTCATCAAATTTAACAGCCTTCCGACGATCCAGGATTTGAACCTGTGGTAATTCCTGGCTTCGTTCGAGATTAAAACCTCCCAGCTCAAGTGTCCCACCTGTGCTTTGCTGCTGATTTTGTTGTGGTTGCTGCTGGCCTTCTTCACCGGCACCAGTTTGGGCAAATGTAGCCGAGAAGGTGCCCAAAAGCATTACCACAAACGAACAGCAGAACAAATATTTTAGCATATTTTCCTCGCTTATCAATTCGTAATTCGGTTTTTGTTCAATGTATTTACTTTTTTCAACTGCTCAGCAGGAACATCCTGCTCACCCATTTTAGAACGGATATTTTCCAGAACGTTGGAAATTTCACCGGGTAACATTTCTGCAACAAAGTAAAGACGTAATCCCCGGCGAGGTGGTCCGTCAACATCTGTCACAGATACGGCAAACAAGTTTGTACCATCTTGTAAAAATTCAGAATAGGTATCAAAGTTAACAATTTCGACCTTTTGGAAACCGGATGAATCGACCCCGGTGATGTAGACATCGTTAAGATATAAACGATAACCATTGTCCCCGGTGATAGCGATAAATCCGCCAACCGGTTTGGAACCAAAGTTGATTTTTTTACGGAAATAGGCCGTTAGTGTGTCAGGTTCTATCGAAACACCAGCATCGATCGCCAAATTTTCCATGTTCGAAATTGCAGATTTTGCCAGAGAATCGGGTGAATGTTGGCGCTCACCGGATGTATCGATGAGCACTTCTTCCATTGCATCGTCCATCGAGCGGTCCTGCATATTCAGCGGATTTTGTAATGCTCCGGTTCCGGCGCCGCTTTCTATGGATGCAACCCAAATTGCCGTAGGCGAGACGCCCAGCGAGTCAAATTTCTGGAAAATCATTGTCGGCGGTAAGCCGTTATCTTTTGCAGAATTCCAGCCGGAGTCGTCGAAGTTTAACAGGTTCCAACCCGTTGTATATCGGGAAGAAGCTTTCCAACTGACATCGCTGGAAAGTGTTTTTTCCTCTCTGGGCATATCCGCAAGATAAGTTCCAGGATCGAGTTTAACCAAGTTCGCCAAAATCAACTGCGTCCAGATATTTTCCGTTCCTGTTTCTTTGCTGATATCATATGCTGCTGCAAAAATATTTCTAGCATTTCCGGAAAGTTCATAATACTGATCACCGTAAAAGATGCTACCGAGTTGAAAATTAGCGTTTGAAGTAGAGTCAAATCGTTCCAGAAAAACATCACCTTTTTGTTGAGCACTTTCGGCTAAATCTAGCATGGTTTGACCAGCTTCATATGCAAAGTTAAACATATCCTGTTCGATTGTTGCCCGAGTGTCGTTGTTAATCTGATTTTCTTCCGCAAGGGTTATGGTATTGCGATATTGTGCAAGAGCAATTTTAGCATAATCTATTGAATTATATATGATTTGCATCAAATATTCATCTTGATATGCGTAATAATCACGACCTTGATCGTCAACAGCCGATTCACCTTGTTCAATCAGATTTTCCAGGTTTGGCAGCGAGCTCTTATACATTTCCAATGCTTCGAATGTCAGATCGCCATATTGATCACCCAAAACCCCGCGGGTTAACAACACCTTCCGACGAGATTCTTTTACATATTGGTTTTCAAGCCCTAATTCATTTGCTACTGCAATATTTTTCAAATGCGCATCGATTGTAACCTGAACTTGCGGCGCGACAAGCGTTTTCAACACCTGATCATCGTAAACCAAGGACAACATGCCCTGATTGGGATTTTCAACACGGAGATATTCGTCAATAAAATCTGCTGCACGTTCGGCAACGGTAAATTGAATCGACGATATTTTTTCTTTGGTTTTACCATACCAGCGAAGCGCGACCTGGCGGCTGCTATCAACTTCAACTTCCTTCTGTACCACAACTGAAGTATCTTCAACAACAGGTTCTGGCAATACAGGTTCGGCAGGCAAGCTATCCAGTGAAATATCGAGCTTTTCTGCAAGCACTGGGATATTAACCATTACATTTTTATAGCGATTGACAGATTCTTCATATGCCGGAACAGCAGCCCGAAATACCTGGGTTTCCTGAACCAGTCGTTCTTCTGTCGTCATGTTTGGCGGAAATTCTTGTTCTGTGATAGAATTCGCCAGTTCTTCATATGCTTCTGCAATTCGATACATCGCTTCAAAACCGCGAATCGAGCCGGATTGAACAACTTTCGCAAATGCCTGTTCAACTTCTCCAAGACGATCCCGTTTTTGTTGTAATTGCGCCCGAAGCTGTTCTTGCGGATAACCCAACTTGATCGCTCTATATTCCGTGTTCAGAATTTGTCCCAATTTATAATTGGATTCTGCAGCAAAATATAAGTTGGGATCTTGACCCGTCCGCTTCAATTCTTCACTGCGCTGAATCGCTTTGTTAAATTCAATTTTAGCCAATTCAATCTGATTTTGATCGAAGTAATATTCACCACGATTGTAATAAGCTTCGATGGTTTTTGGGTCATTCGGGTAACGCGTCGCAAATTCTTCATAAATGCTATTTGCATTTTCCAGATCATCCATTTTCAGATAAAATCTAGCGTTTTCAAATAATAAATCTTTGGATTCCGGGTTGCTCGGATACGTTTGAATATACAGATTGTTCGTCCGAACACCATCTGCCCACGCTTCCGCTTTTGCGTAAAAAATGCTCGCATTAAACAAAGCATTTTCTGCTTCCGGTGTACCCGGGAACGTTTGAAATACCCGTTCATTGGTCCGGGCAACATTTGAAAAATCTTCAATTTCTTTATAATCAGCCGCAATATTACCCAACGATGCCAACACCTGTTTGGAATTCGGATAATTTTCAATTAACAGATTGTAGGTTTCAATGGCTTGTTGCCACTCCCCTACCTGCTCGAAATTGCGGGCGCTGCGGAACAATGCATTATCAACAAAATCCACATATGCTGCCGCATCTTCAAAAACCCGGCGATATTCTTTCGCCGCTTCCAGATAGCTGTTTTCCTGCTCTAACCGTTCACCATTTTTAAATATCGATTCACCGATACGGCTTTTGGCCAGTTCAACCTGGCTTTCCGGGATTTCTTCCGTCACCAGAATTTTCTTCGCAACAATTTCGGCATCCTGATATTGCCCCAGGAAAAAGTAGCTGTTCATCAGCGAAACGAGACCAATATTCTTCTGTTGGGATTCCGGAAATTTGGTGACCATTGTCTTGTAATATTTACGCGCAAGTGCATATTTTTTATGGGCATAGTATAGCTGACCGGCAGATGCCAAAATTTCCGGGGTTCGCGGAGAATCCGGGAACAATTTGATGTAGTTGTCAAATGCTTCCGCCAGCATTTTTTCTTCTTTGCTCAAATCCTGAACCTGGCGGTTGGCAAGCTGCTCATCATTATTGTCGGACATCGTTTGAATTGCCCGGCTAAGTGTTACCAACGAATCTGCGACGGTTATTGCGTTAATCGCTGCATCCAATTGGTGATCAGTTTCCAGATAATCGTTACTGACACGAATATATTCTGTGAATGATTCTTCCAATCGTCCCAGTTTTGTATCCATTACGAAAGCCATAGACCAATTTATGTCGTAGGCATTTTCGTCTGTCGGATAATTTTGGAGATAGGTCTGGCACAAATCAACAAATTGCGCATATTTTTGCCGTGAATCGCTTGAGGTAGTCAATGAATCTCCATCGGACAATTCCGCAATACCATACAAAAATGTGATATTTGTTCTCAGCGCTTCTTCAGTAATGCTATACGCCTCATCAAGTGCGTCGATGCGATCCGGCGAATCGGTGCTTTCAAGCTGTTTGTACCATGCTGTATTCGGACCATAAGTATCAAACAATTTTGCGCGTTCATCAAATGCTGCGATCGGCTCTGTTGAGGCAACATAGGCATCAGCTACCTTTTTTTGTATACTTGGCGCAAATTTATAGCTGGGATACATATCCAACAGCGAATTATATGCATTGATTGATTCATCCCAGCGGGTAATTTTCGCATACCTGTCACCGAGATTTTCCATGACTTTGATGCCGTATTCAGGCGTGCCGAGTCTTTCGACAAACTTGCGAGCGTTATTAACACCATTATTAGCATATTGTTGATCCACAAAAGATGCTGCAACAAACTCCAGCGCTTCGGGTTCAACATTCGCGCGGATTAACTCGCCGGTTTTGTCAATCTCTTTAAATTTCTGAATATCCTGAACAACTGCCGTAAAATAAACAATTGCATCGGTATAATTTTCCGGGTTTTCTCCGGCTAAACGATAATAACTCCATCCAAGCTTATAAAGCGCTTCATCGTATCTCGGTGAATCTTTGTACTGAAGCACATTTTTATAGAGCTGAATGGCTTTGTTCAGTTTAACAACCGTTTCTGCCTTTGAATCGTCCGGCTGCGGTGCGAAAAACCGTTCAGCCAAATTCATGTAAGCTTCGGGAGCAAATTCGCTTTCGGGATATTCATCGATAACACGCTGAAATATTTGTCCGGCAGTGTCTTCTTCTCCCATTTTCTTCAGCAGAAATGCTTTGTTGTAATAACTGTCATCAATCAATTCCGAGTTGGGAAAATTATTGATAACCAAGTCATAAAGCTCAATCGCCCGAGAATAGTCGATTCGTGGTTCCTGAGGAACTGTTGGCTCAACCGGAATATCACCGCGCTCAAATGCGGCTAACTGCGTTTCATATTCCTTTAACGCAGGCTCAAAATCGTTTTCAATTCGCCGTTCGAGATCAAGCTGGGCTTCCTCAATATAATATTCAGCGATCCGGACTAGAATTTTATCCTGATTACTGTTTTCTTCAGCCGTAACATCAAGAAATTCTTGCGTTACATCAATGCCCCTGTCCCGAATTCGTTCTTGAGAACGCAACAAACGGTCTCTCTCTTTTGCGAGTGCTTTTCGCATCCGAACGAGTGTTTCAACAGAGCGGCTGCTTAAAAGAGAGTCCGCTTTTGTTTCATCTTTGGCAAAAATTGAAATTGGTAAGGCTATGAGCAACAGGCTTAGCCAAATATGTTGAAAAAGTCTGGTTTTCAAAGAAGTCAACTCCATTTTGGTTGCTCTTCATTTTAAGAGTTCAAGTTTAATTCAACCGACAAACAGCATTTTTTTACTACTGCTGTGGGTTGTTCTCATCTTCTGATGCTTCAGATTCTCTGGTATCGAAATAACTTTCCTTGAATGCACGCTCGCGCTCTGCACGAAGCCGGGCACGTTCTTCCATACGGGCACGCATGGTCATTAATCGGATTTCAGCTTCAATTTTCTTAATTTTATCTTCGATAACCTGTTTTCTCTGATCGATCGACTGGTTAACCTCGTCCAATACGGATGATACTTGAGTCAATTCACCCTGCATAGCCCGTTTTTGATCGAAGTAAACACTGATAATACCAAAGGCACCCAAATCGCCCCAGCGATCAAATTCGGGATAAGGATTTGGTGCAACGTCAGATTCATTTACTGCAACGAATAACTCGTCATACCTTTTGCGTAACTGAACCAAATTGCGACGCTTCATTTCCAGTTGACTAACCTTCGCGAAGTTCCGTTCGGATTTTGCGGTTGCGATACGATTATCCGTAACGCTCACCAAACTATCGATTCGACCCAATTCACTGTTGATTGCGTCATATTGCTCCAGCATCAGATCATATTGATGCTGCTTTTCAGCAACATATTTTCCGACCGGAAAATCATCAAAATAATTCACAAAACCACTCGGGTTGTAAATTTCCGGCGGGAAAGATTCGAGCACAGCTGTTAAACGCACCTGCAGACTGTCCAATCTTTCAACAACAGCAGTATTGCCGGACTCTTCTGCCATCAACCGAAGCTGGTTAGCTTCTTTGATTTGGCGAACAACTGTTTCAGCCTCACGATACATCGCTGTACCCGCAGGGCTGGATTCCGCCAGATCCTGATCCTGTATTTCTTTTTGTAGTCGATCCGCGACTGTTGAGGCTTTCAGATAAGCTTCTCTATCATTATGACGCAGTGCTTTTTCTTTCATGCCTTCGGCCTGAAGCAGCAATGCCTGCAACTGTTCCTGCTCATTCAGATACTCATCAATCGGGCGTTTATTCTGTTTTTCCTGATACATTTCGCGATACATACTGATCGCAGTTGTCGGCTCTTCCATGATTTGATTGATGTAAGCCAATAATCCGGTTGCTTCCATGCGATAGGGTGATGCGTAATATTCAGCAAGTAAGCGATTCGCATAAGCACGTGCTTGACTGAAATCACGCGTTTCACCTATATTTTTGGAACGTTCTTTTTCAAGATAGCTCCAGGCCAACGCATTTAAAATTTTATCATACCGCTCAAAATTCAAGGCAACCAAATTAAGGTAGTTTATCGCAGCATCGTAATTTTTTTGCTGATATTCAGTTAATCCGAGTTTGTAATATGCGCGATTCCGCAAATGTGCCGGGCTGCTGTTATCATTAACAATACTCTGAAATGTCTGGATCCCTTGCTCAATTTGCCCGGCTTCTATAGATGCATTTCCCATAAAATAACGGGAAATCTGAAAATAAGGGCTGGTGACCGGCATATTCATCCAAATGTCAATGGCTTTGTTATTTTCGTTTAGCTCGTAATAGGACATCGCTAACAAAAATGGCACATCAACAAAAGATGGGTCGTCGATTGATGAAACGGTTTGGCTAAATGAGCCATATTCGATTACATCGGCAAAGTTCTTCAGGCTGTAGCTGAGTTGAACCAGTCTGTGATAAGCATTCGGAGCAAAGGCAGATCCTGGATATTCTTTAATCAAGGTTAAATAAGCATCACGGGCATGCAAAAGCTGGTCATTTGCAAACCGGCTTTCAGCGAGGTAGTAATACAAATCATCCAAATTTTCAAATCCGTGTTGTGGATATGTTTCAAGAATATCGCTCAACAACAGATCAGCTAAAACAAAGTCGCCGTAATTGAACATTGTGTATGCTAAATCCAATTCCCGATTGAACATACGCAAGATATCTTCTCTCGTGGAATTATTGATAAAATTCTGCCGGATCAGCTTTACGTCTACCAAACGGCGTTCATACTGCACTTCTTCCGTTTGTTTCCAAGATACAAAAAGATCATAAATCGTCGGCATTTTATTGATGGGTAGATTTTGCGTATCACCCGCAGCTACATCACCAAAAGCAGCCATTAATTCATCCCGCGATTGATTCAATTGTTGAACCAGTTGGGGATTTGACTGCAATTGATCCAGCTTGATCATTTCCTCAGAGACATAAAGCATTTGAAGCGCATCCTCAAATACTTTTTTCTTCTCGAAATCAATAACACCATCTTCAATGGTTTGTTTGATTCGAGAAGACAACTCATTGGAAAAGTTATCCAAATCCCGTATTCCGGCACGATGCAAGCGCTGCTGAAACTCATAAAGATCGTTCAGTTTTTGTTCAAGGCTATCAAAATAGCGCTGTCGAGCTTCTTTAGGATCTTTCAGACGGAATGCCATTTCCTGGTTGATTAGCTCCATCAGGCTAATCAGAAATTTTTCATCACCTATCCGCCCTTCACCCTGCTGCAGAAAGAGATCGTACGTATAATTAGTAACGGCAGCCTGGAGTTCCAGATCTGCCGTTTTATTAATTAACTCTTTCAATGCTGCGGGGTCTGTTTGAGTATCTTGGGCGAGGATAGTGGAGAATTGGAAACAAATTACTACGATTAGAAGAACCATTCGCCTCATGTCGAGCTTCCACTATTTATTATGCAACAGACGTTATTAGTTACGAATTTTGTAACTACGTCAGTTAGGCTTTAGTGGCGGACTTTTTCGGCGATTCGTAATCGGTTGAGTGCCCTGGCAAGGGCTGTCTCGGCACGATGAACATCAATTTTTTCTTTCCGGTTTTGCAACCGCTGCCGTGCCCTGTCTCTCGAACGTTCAGCACGACTGATGTCAATGCTCTGTGCCTCTTCCGCTGTTTCCAGCAAAAGTAGCAACCGATTATTTAGCACCTCTAAAAAACCACCGCTAACTGCGTAGTATTGAGTTTTATCCGGTAAATCTATTTTCACTTCACCGACTCCAAGTTCGCTGACCATAGATGAATGGTTCGGCAAAACCTGGAAACGCCCCATCACCCCAGGAGCAGAGCAGCTTTTTGCCTGCCCGATATTCTCCTTGTGACTTGGCGTGGCTAATTCGATATTGATAAACTTTTCAGCCATAACACTATTCACAATTATCGTTGTTATTGTGACGAACTTTAATTAAAAGTATTTCTAAATAAAATTTGTGAAGAATATCAATAAAACTGATTATTCTTGCATTTTTTTAGCTTTTTCGATGGCATCATTGATGTCGCCGACCATATAAAAGGCCTGTTCGGGTAAATCATCCAACTCACCATCTACAATCATTTTAAAACCACGAATGGTTTCTTTCAAAGGAACATATTTTCCCGGGGTTCCGGTAAACGTTTCAGCTACAAAGAACGGTTGGGAAAGGAAACGTTGAATTTTTCGAGCCCGTTGAACGACTAACTTATCTTCGTCAGACAATTCGTCCATACCTAAAATGGCGATAATGTCCTGTAAATCCTTATACTTCTGCAATGTTTCCTGAACTGTTTTGGCAACGGCATAGTGTTCATTTCCAACAATATTAGGATCGAGGATTCGAGATGTCGAATCCAGCGGATCTACAGCAGGGTAAATTCCCATTTCAGAAATCTGGCGAGAAAGCACAGTAGTTGCATCAAGGTGCGAAAATGTTGTTGCGGGTGCAGGGTCTGTCAAGTCGTCTGCAGGTACGTAAACAGCCTGTACAGAAGTAATCGAACCTTTTTTGGTAGAAGCAATACGTTCCTGCAACTCACCCATTTCTGTTGCCAGCGTTGGCTGATAACCGACTGCTGAAGGCATCCGACCTAACAATGCGGATACTTCTGAGCCTGCCTGAGTAAAGCGGAAAATATTATCAACGAACAGAAGAACATCTTTTCCTTCTTCATCCCGGAAATACTCTGCGGCGGTTAGGGCTGTCAGCGCAACCCGCTGACGTGCACCCGGCGGTTCGTTCATCTGACCGAAGATGAGGGCGGTTTTATCCAACACACCACTATCTTTCATTTCCATATAGAGGTCGTTTCCTTCGCGGGTACGTTCACCTACGCCAGCGAACACCGAATAACCACCGTGTTCTGTGGCAATGTTACGAATCAATTCCTGAATCAACACTGTTTTACCGACGCCAGCGCCGCCAAACAAACCGGTTTTACCACCTTTCATATACGGTTCAAGAAGGTCGATCACTTTAATACCGGTTTCAAGAATTTCCGTTTCCGTGCTAAGCTGATCAAAATCAGGTGCAGAACGGTGAATGGGTAAATATTTTTTTGCTTCAATTTCGCCTTTTTCATCAATTGGTTCGCCAACGACGTTTATCAAACGACCTAATACGCCCGGTCCGCTGGGAACGGTAATTGGCAGACCTGTGTCATTGGCTTCGGTTCCACGAACCAACCCGTCTGTGCTGTCCATTGCAACGGTGCGAACCATATTTTCGCCCAGATGCTGCTGCACTTCAAGAACCAAAACCGAACCGTCTTCGCGTTCAATTTTCAGCGAATTGTAGATTTTGGGCAGGTGTTCTTCCGGGAACTCTACGTCCACAACTGGTCCAATAATCCGTTTTACCACACCTTTACTCATAATAATTGGTCCTTCTGTTTAAACAACCGCTTGATTTTCCAATTTTACATATTGATAAATTTTGGCGGTTTTGCGACATCAGATTGTCACACTGTTGATAGTTTAAAAAATCCGCCGTGAAACACAAAAGTCATGTAACTAAAATGATAACATGCTTTGCGTTTTTGCATTCTTGCTTCTCAAATCAAAAACGAAATGTGATTTAAGATGATTTCAATGCTTCGGCACCGCCGACAATTTCCAAAATTTCTTTCGTAATCGCTGCTTGCCTTGCTTTGTTGTACTGCAACGTCAGTTGCCGGATAATTTCATTGGCATTATCTGTTGCATTCTCCATTGCAATCATTCGGGCAGCCTGTTCGGATGCAAATGATTCCAGCAATGCACGCCAGACCTGGGTCCGGATATGCCGTGGAAGCAACGCTTCCAAAATAGCCGCCTGATCGGGTTCGTAAATATAATCGCCCGTTTGCTGGGTTTCGAAATCTTCCAGACTGATCGGCAACAACTTGTCGACTACCAAGTTTTGCCTGGCGACCGATTTGAACTCATTGTAAATAATTTTAACAGCATCTGTTTCGCCGGTTATAAAGCGTTTGATCAGTGAATTTGCAATTTCATTTGCATGTGCAAATTGCAGATCATTATAAAAATCCACTTTTCGGTCAACAATATTATATCCGCGTTTGCGAAAAAAATCATATCCCTTTTTACCGAGCGTAACGATCGAGAGGTTCAGATCGCGATGCGCATCCGCCTCCATAACCGCTTTTTTGATAACATTGGTATTAAAAGAACCGCATAATCCCCGGTCAGATGTAATAACAACCAACGTTACGTTCTGAACGGGTCTGCTTTTTAACAATTCCAGTTGTGGATTTTCCACACTGGCAGTCAGGTTCTGGATTAATTCCCGTATTTTTTCAGCATATGGACGGGCGGAAAACATGCGATCCTGGGCTCTGCGCATCTTTGCGGCAGCTACCATCTTCATGGCTTTTGTGATCTGCTGGGTATTTTTAACGCTTTTGATGCGCGTTTTTATTTCTCTCAGGGTTGCCATTTACTCGCCTCTGTATCACGGTTTGAACATTTTCAGAAAATCGCTGAGTGCTTTCCGCATTTCCTGATCAAGATCATCATCGATTTTTTGTTTGGAGCGCAGATTTTCCAAAATGGCAGGACGCTGTGCTTCCAAAAATTCGATGTATTCAGTCTGGAATTTGCCCATGCTGTCTACCGGCAATTTATCCAGTTCACCGGCGTTTGCGGCAAAGATAATCGCAACCTGTTTTTCAACCGACATTGGTACGTATTGCCCCTGCTTCAACAATTCAACAAGTCGTTGACCGCGCGTTAACTGCGCCTGGGTTGCTTTATCCAAATCCGAACCGAACTTTGCAAACGCCTCTAAAGATCGGTATTGCGCAAGGTTCAAACGCAAGCTCCCGGCAACTTGTTTCATAGCCTTAATTTGAGCCGAACCGCCAACACGACTGACCGAAATACCCACGTTTACCGCAGGGCGAACGCCGGAATAAAACAAGTTCGGTTCAAGATAAATCTGACCATCTGTAATAGAGATCACGTTTGTCGGGATATATGCGGATACGTCACCAGCCTGAGTTTCGATCACCGGTAATGCTGTTAATGAACCACCACCTTGCGATTCACTGAGTTTTGCCGCGCGCTCCAGTAAACGGCTGTGCAGGTAGAAAACGTCGCCGGGGTATGCTTCACGTCCGGGCGGACGGCGGAGCAACAATGCCATTTGACGATATGCAACTGCGTGTTTGGAAAGATCGTCATAAACGGCAAGGGCGTGCATGCCATTATCGCGGAAATATTCGCCCATTGCGGCACCCGTATATGGTGCGATATACTGCAACGCTGCAGATTCTGAAGCATTTGCGGCAACGACGATGGTGTATTCCATTGCGCCGTTATCTTCAAGTATTTTAACAACTTTAGCAACGGTAGATGCTTTTTGCCCGATAGCTACATAAATGCAATAAACGGGCTTATCAGAATTTTGGTAATCTTTCTGGTTGATAATCGTATCGATTGCGATAGCCGTTTTACCGGTTTGGCGATCGCCGATAATCAACTCCCGCTGTCCACGACCAATCGGAATCATCGAGTCGATGGCTTTCAGACCGGTTTGCAACGGTTCAAACACTGATTGCCGATAAATTACACCCGGTGCTTTGCGTTCTACTTCAATAAATTGAGTGGTATTGATCGGGCCGCGACCGTCCATCGGTTCTCCGAGCGGATTGACAACCCTACCGAGCAATTCCTTGCCTACCGGCACCGATGCAATTCGCTTGGTGCGTTTCACGGTTGCGCCTTCTTTGATGTTTTTATCTTCACCCAAAATAACAACGCCAACGCTGTCTTCTTCCAGGTTTAACACCATTCCGTTTACGCCATCTTCAAAGGTAACCAGTTCCCCGGCCATCACCTTATCCAAACCATGAATACGCGCGATGCCGTCGCCAACCTGCAATACCGTACCAACTTCATAGGTATCTGACTGCTTATCAAAGCTTTCCAGCTGCTTTTTGATAATTGCAGATATTTCTTCCGGTTTTACATCAACGGCCATATAGTATTCCTCTTTTAAAAAGCGTTACTTAACTACGACTCAGCCAACGAAGTTCGCAATGTTTTGAGTTGATTGCGCAAACTTGAGTCGAATACTCGCTCTTGCACTTTTACAATAAAACCACCCAACAGGGTCGGGTCGGTATGCTGTTCCAACTGCACATCTTTCCCATACAATTTGTCCAGATGTGCTTTCAGGGCTTTAATTTGTGCCGGCGAAAGTGTAGCTACACTACGCACTTCACCACGAATAATGCCTTTGTGTTCATCCATTAATTGATCAAATGAACCAATAATATCCGGCAAATTTGCTTCCCGGTTTTTTTGGAACAATAATTGAACAAAGTTAAAAGTGAGTAGCTGCAGGCGTTTTTTATAAAGCTCGGCAAAGGTTTTGCGTTTTAAGCTGCTCGGGATCACAGGCGAAGACATCATTGTACGAAATTCCGCACTTTGTTGATAATCATTTGCCAATAGTTTCAAATCAGCTTCAATAGATGACAGCAGTTTTTTTTCAACTGCCAGCTCAAACAAAGCCTTTGCATACCGGTTGCCTACACGGGACCCTTTCACTGCGAACTTCCTTCTAATTAACGTTTTTCTTACCAAACGACGAGATAGAATCGTCGATCAGTTTTTGATGTTGTGATTTATCGACGACCACACCGATCAATTTGGATGTGGCATCAACCACAATGTCCGCTACTTCCTGCCGCAACGATGCAACAGCCGACTGACGTTCTTTGTCAATATCTTCCTTTGCACGCTGCATGAGCTTTGTAGCTTCGGCCTGCGCTTCAGAAACAATACTTTGGGCTGTTTTTTCAGCCACTTTTTTGCTTTCATCGCGCATTGCCTTAATTTCATCCTGAACAGCATTTAACTGACGCTGTTGTTCCGCAAGCAACTTTTCAGATTCAGTTCGAGCTTGTTCCGCTCGCTGCAAAGCATCACTGATAGTTTTCTCACGGCTTTCCACGGCGTCCAAAATCGGCTTCCACGCCACTGCCCGCAAAACAATAACGACAGCAACAAACGTAATAACCGACCAAATGAACATACCGGGATTTAAGCTTAATAATTCCATAGCTAACCCCTATCAGACTTTGGTTCCGAGCAAGAAGCAGATAACCAATCCAAAGAATGCAGCACCTTCAATCAACGCTGCAGCAATAATCATTGCAGTACGAATATCGCCACCGGCTTCCGGTTGACGTGCCATTCCTTCAACTGCCTGACCACCAATACGTCCGATACCAATTGCAGCGCCAATTACAGCCAATCCGGCTCCAAGACCTGCTGCCAACCATGCTAAAGCGACACTTGTCATTTTTGTCACTCCTTTTTAATAGTTTGTGTGTGTTTTACGGTTTTTATTAATGAGTTTATTTGTGGGTAACTTACACCCCAAAACCCTAATGTCGTAAGATTTTTCACAAATAATACAACTATAAATCAAATTAGTGGTCGGGGTGAGCAGACATCCCGATAAACAATGCCGTAAGCATAACGAAAATAAAGGCTTGCAAAAAAGCTACAAAAAGCTCCAGCATATTAATAGCCACTGCCAAAGGCACAGAAACTGCCGCAATTGCGACATTGCCCAAAACGATGATTAATCCCAACAACGCAAAAATTACCGTGTGACCCGCTACCATATTAGCAAAAAGTCGCATTGCTAATGCAAACGGTTTTGTAAAAAGTCCCAAAATTTCGATCGGAACTATGATCAAATACATCGGTAAAGGCAAACCACTTGGAGCGAGGTGTTTCAAATAACCACCAATTCCGTTTTCTTTAATTCCATAGAATTGAGTCATCACAAACGAAACAGTAGCCAGCGCCGCAGTTAACGCGATATTGCCTGTGGCTGTTGAATTTCCGGGGATTAATCCGAGTAGATTGCAGGTGAGAATAAAAAAGAAAAGACTACATAAAAAGGGAGTTAAGCTTCGTCCGAGTGATTTACCCATATTCGGAATGGCAATTTCATCACGCACAAAAAGCACCATTGCCTCCAATGCACCGGACATACCTTTTGGCACAACATCTTTTCGCCTGTAAGCAAGCTTGAATACAACAACTAAAACCAGTAGCGCCAGCCACATCATTACTATATTAGATGTAATAGAAAGGTCAACCTTAACACCAAAAATATCAACCGGCGGAAATGTGGGAAGGTGAATCCCCCAAACAGTGTTACTATCCTGCAGGTGATGCATAATCCAATCGCCAAGCGTCATATTTTCAGCGTGACTGCTTTCGCCGCCACTCAAGAGGAAAGCCGCACTCATTAAATACCCCTCTGTGCCTCATTTTTATTTGCGTTCCAGTAAACCACCATTACTTCCAGACAAAGAAATGCAAAATACGCTGAAACGAGAGATGCTGTTAGTGGTACCATTAGCATTTTTAAAGCCCTAATTAAAACAAATAATGTTAAAAAAATCAACAAAAATCTAAAAATCATACCGCCAAAAAAAGATACCATAAATTGGCGTGGCGGTTTTTCAAAACCCCAGCTTATTATGGCGTATCCCAATATTGCATTCAGGTAAGCCAAACCGATTCCGGTTGCAACTGCCTGGCTTGTTTCACGATCCACAGAATCAGCAACAATACCAATTGCCGCTAACACGCACAATAACAATACAGCTAAACTCGCTACCAAAAATGTCGTGAATTTCATCTCTTGGAAGTGTTTTGATTGAATTTAGAAACCAGTTTAAAAAAAATGTAAAACCCGGCAATGATAGCAAAAATTAAACCGGCCAACATCATCCACGGGCCGGTTTCCCATTTTCCATCCAGATAATTTCCAAGGTAGGCGAAAACAACGATCAAAGTAACCAATGTCCATCCGAAATGCAGCAACGGCGCAGCCTCTCGCAGCACTTCGACAAACGATTTCTTCCCTCTTTTTCGATACGACTTGTCCGTATTTTTGACCGGAGCGCCACCGTCGTTATTTGCGGACATCATCACGGGCTTGCTCTTTGTTGCCAGCACCGGTTTTCTCGTAATCGCCTTTACCATTTGTCAGCGCTTTCAGTTTGTTTCCGGACATATCGGCGTGCCCGTTGAAAAATGCGCCTTCATCAATAATCAATTTACCCGCCGACAAATTACCGTTCAGCGAAGATGTATCTTCCAACGTTAACCGTTCTTCAATATATATATTGCCTTCAACTTTACCGGCAATCCGGGCATTTTTCGCATAAATTTCGCCAAAAATTTCGCCGGAACGACCAACCCGGACTTCATCTCCGGCTTTGATAAGTCCTTTAAGTTTTCCATTAATCTGCACACTGCCTTTGGTTTCAATCGTACCTTCGAGGAAGGTGCCTGCGTTAATGATGTTCAATTCGTTTTGACCGGTATATTCCGTATTGCTTTTACCGATTTTCTGAAATGCCATACTTATTCTCCTAAATTGTTCAAATCCATGAGATATAACCGAGGATTCTGCGGTTTACCATTTTTCCAAATTTCGAAATGCAAGTGGGGACCCGAAGAAATTCCGGAATTACCCACTAAACCAATCACATCACCCTGGCTCACTTCCTGGTGAATACTAACCAAATTTTGCGAATTGTGACTATAATACGTTAAATACCCGCCCGGATGGTATAAAATTATCGAGTATCCAAAATCATTTGTCCACCCACTAAACAGCACTTTTCCATCACCTGCAGCCTGAATAGGCACTCCCTCTTTGGCAACAATATCTAATCCGGGATGTTCTGGCCAGCGAAACTCTTGAGATACAAATCCGACAACCGGCGATTTTAGCGGAAGTGTGGTTAAAAGCGTAGCTTTTGCTTGCGTTTCAACCAGCGTTTCAGGATCATAAGATTGTTCCCGGGCACGCTCGGCAAATTTTATGTAACCTTGTAAACTATTGCGAACCTTATCTTTATATGCTTTGATTGTATCGAGCTGAGCCTGCAATTCATACCCAACTTTCAACTGCTCACGAAGCTGAGTAAGTTCATTTTCACGTTCTGCTTTTTCGAGTGCAGCTTGTAAAACGCGACTATACGTGACGATACCGAACACAACACTAACCAAAGCAACAGCCAAAAACACAACAATAAAATTGAGCGTCGAGTATTTCAGACGGAAACTTTTAGGCGGCGCTTCCTGATTATCCGGCACCAACAATATGTTTAAATACTTTTTTTTGTCTTTCTTATGCACAACAAACCCAAATAGTTAAGTCAACGAAAATCATAGTAAGAAAAGTAATATTGAAGATACAATTTTTCCTAATACATTTTCACATAATTTTTGCAGAGCCCGATCAAAGGATTGCTGAAATCTTCCAAATTTTTCTTGATTTATCAATGCCGGAAAAGTCTATTCCGGATTAGACAGGCGGGAATAATACCATGATTTGTGATAGGATTACGTGATGAGATTAACATACTCTATACAAATTTAAAGGCTAAAACTTAATTTGATCCAGAATATCCATCAAACGCTCCAAATCTTCACTCGAATAATACACGATCTCGATGGAGCCGCCTTCTTTTTTGGTGCGCAATTTTACCTGCGTGCCAAATTTTTCACGCAATTTACTTTCAATTCGATTATTGTAAGCGGATTTTCGTTGCTGTGCGGTTTTTTCCGGCGATTTGCTTTTTACTTTTTCCTGGGCTTTTCGGGCAAGCTGTTCAACCGAACGAACGGATAGATTTTCGTTGACCGCTTTTTTCCAGATTTTTTCCTGCTCTTTTTCATCGGCAACGCTCAACAATGCCCGGGCATGACCTTCCCGCAAACTGCCTTTTTGCAAGCTTTCCTGAATTTTCGATGGCAATTTTAATAAGCGAATAACATTGGAAACTGTCGTCCGGTCTTTGCCTATTTTTTTGGCGACTTCTTCCTGGGTCAAGCCGCATTCATCGATTAATTGTTGGTAACCTTTGCCTAATTCGATGGGATTTAATTGCTCCCGCTGCACATTTTCGATCAATGCGATTTCCAGCATTTCCTCATCCGAAGTAATTTCTTTGACGAAAGCCGGAATTTTTTGATACCAAGATCGATTGTTGCACGCAGCCGCCGTTCCCCGGCAACCAGCTGAAAATTCCCATCACCCATCGGACGAACCAATACAGGCTGAATCACACCTTTTTCCCGAATGGAGCGTTTCAGATCTTCAAATGCGGCATCATCAAAATTGATTCGTGGTTGAAACGGGTTGGCTGTAATAAGTGCAACTTCCAATTCCTGAATGGCTTCGCCGGTAACGGCCGGCACTGTTTCGATGTCGGTTGGAATAAGTGCGTGAAGCCCCTTGCCGAGATGCGCTTTACCTCTCATTGAATAACACTTTCTTTGGCTAAAACTTCCTCTGCTAATTTCATATAATTTTCCGCACCGCTGGATGTTGCGTCAAACATCACAATCGGCAAGCCAAAGCTGGGTGCTTCGCTCAATCGTACATTTCGCATAATTGCTGTTTGAAACACCTTCTCTTTGAAATAATCACGAACCTCTTTTTCAACCTGATTGCAAAGATTCAACCGTCGATCATACATCGTAAGCAATACACCATAAATTCCCAATTTCCGGTTGAGGTGCCGTTGAACCAAACGAATGGTATTCAGCAGTTTGCTCAATCCTTCTAATGCATAATATTCACATTGAATGGGAATGAGTACGCTATCTGCTGCGGTTAATGAGTTCAAGGTGAGGATTCCCAGCGAGGGCGGACAATCTATTATGATGTAGTCATAATCCTGCTGAATAGTGCGTATCTGTTCTTTGAGGATTTTCTCACGCGCAATAACCTGCACCAATTCCACTTCTGTGCCCACAAGGTTAATGTGGGATGGTATCAACGATAAATTGGGCACTTTGGTAGACATAACAATTTTCGAAATGTCTTCGTTATTGACAAATACGTCGTAAACGCTCTTCTCCAACCCCCGGCTATCGATACCCAAGCCGGAAGTTGCGTTAGCCTGAGGATCCACATCTATCAACAGAACATTTTTTTCTGCGACAGCAAGACAGGAAGCCAGGTTAACTGCGGTGGTTGTTTTACCTACGCCGCCTTTTTGATTTGCAACTGCTACAATGATCCCCATAGTACTCACTCATTCTTATTATTTAACGTCGAAAATATAAAGGTCTGCCCTCTGAAATACAAGCTTAAAACCTGATCGTTAAAGGCAGTGCAAGCTTTTGTTTTTTATCGATTTACTCAAAGACGACATTTTGAAAAAATATTCTGCCCTAGCCAGAATTCGGGTAGCTGGGAAGCAACAATCCATACGGTCCCGGCAACTCGATAATCCCGGGGTGCTAAACCTTTTTTACAGGTAAGCACTTGCTT
Source organism: Calditrichia bacterium (assembly GCA_020634975.1). Taxonomy (NCBI): domain Bacteria; kingdom Pseudomonadati; phylum Calditrichota; class Calditrichia; species Calditrichia bacterium. The sequence goes on from JACKAQ010000001.1 coordinate 293,886, forward strand.
TAACAAAACGTTAGCGTTGATTTTACCATCCTGGCTGAACATGTGTCCCTGCTGCGGATGCAGACAATGATATAGCATAATCTTTCAAAATCGGGAATATTATTGTGATCAGAATCGGTATTTCTGACTTACGTTTTTTATTCCGATTTTGCAAGTTCATTTCGGCAATGTTTTTTTAATTCCCGGGCCCGTTTATAACGTTTTTCAAGTCGTTGTTGCATGGCTTCCGGAACTGTGATTGCCAGTAATTCATCCAGCTTTTTTTCGGCAAGCAAAAAATCCCCGCGCTGCACGTCAATTTCTGCCATTTTCAGCAGACAATCTGTTTCGTTGTAATGATTGTTGCCATCGATCGATCGCACGGTATCCAGCAATTCCTGATATAATTGATACGCCCGGTCAAATTGTTTGCTGCGAAAATAAATTTCCACCAATGTCCATTTGAAAAAACGGCTTTCGGGATAGCGATGACAATTTTGTAACGCCAATTCTTCGGCATCTTCCATCCGTCCGGCATCGATATAAATCCACGCCAGTTGATCCTTTCCGAACGAGCTGACAAATTCACCATTTTCGATGGAAGTATTAACCATTCGAATGCCCTTTTCACGATCATCCGATACAAAAGGTAACCAGCTTAACCCTTTGGTTTTACTGCTTTTCCAGTACTTATAACTGCCGACACCCATGTAGGCATCAAAAAAGGTGGAATCGATGGCCAAACTTTTTTCCAAACGATTCACGCCACGGGTTGCGTTCCGGTAAGCTGCCCAGGATTTGCCGCGTTTGCTGCTCATAAAACTGCGATACAAATGGGCGCTCCCCTCCAAAAAAAACAACCAGGGATCGTTTTGCAGCGAGTCGTATAACGCTTCCGCAGTTTGCACGGTTTTTTCCATCAGATCATCAAATTCCTGTTGACGGGCGTAATCTTCCCGATCCAGAATTTCTGCCTGAATGGTGGCGCCGGTGTAAAAATATCCAGCCGGATGCTCCGGGTATCTCGCGATCAGCCTGCGAAAGCGGATTTCCGCTTTGCTAAATTGGTTGTTGATCGTTTCATCAATTCCCAAATGAATCTCTTTCCGGAGTGAGTCCGTCAGCGTTTGTGCATTTGTCGCGGAGAAAGCGACAAAAAACGTTATCCACCATGTAAAAAAACAGAAAAACTTCAGAGATTTGATATATGACATTAAGGCATCCGTGCGATGTTATGCGTTGGTAAAACAGATACTCATTTTACTGTGAATCCCTCAAAATTCAAAATGAAAAATTTTAGATTTTCCGCGATTGTGCAATGAGTCAATGTCCCTAACCGTTTTCTGCGTAAGTTTTAAGCTTGAGCAAATGCAGTGCAATTTGCGATAACTATTTGTCTGTTTTATAGTTGGCAGTCACGCTTCCTGCAGCACAACTTCCCGGTCATTTACATAAACCTGCATTTTTGAGTCACGATTTCCAAAATTATTTCGATAATTGGAGATTATCGTTTTTTATATTTTTCATTTTCGTTATCTCATTAAAAAACAAAGATATAGAACAAAATCATATACTATAAAATGCGTCATTGAAGGGAGCATCTATGTGGCAGAAACCACGATTGGTTGCAAAATGGCTGATATTTTTGCTATTTCTGACTTGTTCTTCCGGTAGCAAATTATTTGCCCAAACAACCTACACCTGGAAAAGCGACAGCATCGGTAGTTGGCAAAATGCCGACATGTGGATTCCCACAGGCATTCCCGGTAGCAACGATGGTGTGATCATCGGTTCCGGCATTGTTTCGATGGAAAACGCCACGATAACCATCAGGGAAATTACGCTTTCCGGCGGAACGTTAACCGCAGCCGGCGCAAAACTGACTGTTACCGAACGGTTCAGTTGGCTGAACGGCAATATGCTCGGCGATACTCTTTCTGCTACACTAACGGATACTGTGGAGGTCGGAGAAAATGCAGATTTTATCATTCAGGGTTCGGGTGCACGCAACGTTGCCAAATTTTACATCCGTAGCTACGGATACACCACCTGGAACACATCAAACTCGCTGGAACTCGCCCGTGGTTCCATTTTCGAAAATACACCAACGGCAACGTTTGAGATGCAGAGCGATCGCCGGATAAAGGGAGTGCAACCTGATCCGGGAATGTTTATTTCGCACGGGACACTCGTTAAATCGGCGGGTAGCAGCCGTAGTTTCATCGAAGTATTGATGGAAATTAGCGGAAATATCGATCTCAACGCAGGAAGCCTGCAACTGGACGGCGGCGGAAGCCTCGCTAATCTATCGGCAACTGTTGTTTCCGGCAGTGAGTTGCTCATCCGCGATGAGCCATTTTCGCTGGATAGCGCCGTTTTTTCCGGCAACGGCACAGTAACGATCAACGATGCACCAATTACCCTCGGCACCGGCGACATTTCCATTGGCAGTGGCATTACATTATCGCTGCTCAGCAGCGGCACGGCATTGACCGGCGATGCCGATCTGGTTATCGATGGCGTTCTCAACTGGAATCGTGGAAAAATCACCGGAAACGGTGCGATCATCAACAATAATCTCATTCAAATTACCGGCGACCGGAGCAAAACCATTGGTAAAAATCTGGTCAACAACGGCATCATCGATTGGACGGAGGGCGGCGGTCTCAATTTTGAAAACGGCGCTTCGCTGACCAACGCGCCAGCCGCATCTTTCAATATTATTGGCGATGGGAACATTTTGCTGAGCAGCGGCACCGGCAGTAAGTTGATCAACAACGGAACGGTCAGCAAAACGCAGACAACCGGAAACACCACCATCGGGCTCGAGTTGCACAATCGCGGCGCGTTCAATATCAACAGCGGCAGCATCCAGTTGACAGAAACCCGCGACTCAACGGGAACCATCCAAATTGACAGCGGAACAACCCTGGAATTGCTGGACGGCAGTCACAAATTTCTCGAAAACGCCCGAATCAGTGGTCCCGGATTGTTGGTAATTTCGGGAGATTCCGTTTTATTTGACGGAACATATCACGGCACCGGAGAATTTCGCATCGACGGCGGCGTGGTCACATTTGATCAGCCGGATACGGTGCAACAATTATCGATGAACGGCGGCACGTTAAACGGCAACGGCGCGTTGGTTGTTGCCGGTGCGTTCAATTGGCTGGACGGTGATATCGAAGGCGATAGCGACATCCGGCTGAAATCCACTACCGCGATGATCGGCACTTCATCGAATGTCAAATATATTCGCGATCGCACTGTCATCAACGAAGGCAGCCTGGTTTGGAGCGGTAACGCCGATTTGCGGTTGAACCGCGATGCGGAAATTATCAACGAAACCGGCGCAACACTGACCGTTCAGACGGACGCAGATGTGCTCAAAGAATTCGGCGCGCCGTTGGGCGGGCTCATTACCAATCGCGGTACGCTCATCAAATCACTCAGCGAAGGCACCACAACGATAGAAGCGGATTTGCAAAATTCTGGTGAAATGGCCATTCGCAGCGGAACGCTCCGTTTCAATCAGCAAATTGTCAACGCGGGCAGCGGCATCATTTCCGGAACGGATACGCTGAATGTGCAAAACGCAACATTCACCAATAATGGCGTGGTTCGTCCGGGCCATCCGGTCGGCAGTTTGCGAGTCGTTAACGATTTACCGACATCCATCAGCAGCGTTATCGATTTGGAAATACAGGGTGTTACACCCGGTTTTACTTACGATCAGTTGCAGATAAACAGCACCGCATTTTTGGGCGGAACACTGAAATTCTCCGTTAAAAGCGGATTTACGCCGGCACTGACGGATACGTTTTTTGTGATGACTTATGCCAGCTACAGCGGTGCTTTCGCCAATGTTACCGGTCCGGGCGGCAGCACATTTTCTTCGGGATACAAAAATAACCGGTTTTACATCACCAACATCAATTTGCTGAATGCTGCGCCAGTGGCGCTCGATGATGCATTCACCATTTTGGAAGATCACCCATCGCTGCTGAATGTTTTGGCGAACGACAGCGACCCGGATAACGACCCGTTGAGCGTTTCCGTGGTAACCTCCCCGGCGCATGGCACTGTCAGCGTCGTCGCCGATACATCATTTTTATATACGCCTGCGGCAAATTTTTTTGGCGCGGATTCGTTCGATTACGAAGTGAGCGATCCGGATAACGCAACAAATATCGCAACCGTTTACATCACGGTTCAACCAGCAAACGATCCGCCGGTGATTACAACACTACCCGACATAACTTTTGATGAAACAGAAACTTACACCATCGATTTGGATGATTTTGTGAGCGACGCCGATCACGGCGACAACGAGCTGAGCTGGTCTGCAACTGTTCTCACAGCCCAAAAACAGGACGGGAAGCCAGTAACAAAATCGGAAGCGATGGAACCGGAAGTTGCAACCATTGAATTGGTGAATGTCGATACATCGGATTTGCAAATCAGCATCGATCCGGCAACACATATCGCCAGTTTTACGGGCAGTTCTGTAGGGCTGAACGTATTTACTGTTAGATTCGCAGTATCCGATCCGGTCGGGTTCAGCGATACGGACACCATTTCTGTGACGGTCACCGGTACGCTGTCGCCGCCGGTGCTGGTCAATCCCATCAGCGACGCGGTATTTAACGAAGACAGCGGACCGGTTGTGGTTGCTAACGATTTGAACACGGTGTTCAGCAACCCGGAAACGACGCCGCTCGTTTTCAGCGCGGTGTCATTAAACAGCAATATTCAGACAATTTTGCAGGGCGATCAGCTGTCGGTAGTGGCATCGCAAAATTACAATGGCAACGGCACTGTTATCGTTTCCGCCAATAACACGATCAGCACATCGGATACTTTTTTGGTGACTGTTTTATCGGTGAACGATCGTCCGGTGGTCAATTTGCCAAATGTCGCGTTTCCGGCGGATGATATTTACCAACTCGATCTCGACAATTTTGTGATTGATGTAGATAATCCGGACGCAGTGCTGCTTTGGACAGCGCAAGTACTCACCTCGACCACCGGAAATCCCAACGATCTCACGATATCAATCGATCCGGTTTCACACGTTGCGGCATTTTCTGTAACATCAGGTAATTTTGGCACTTACAGCGCCAGATTTAACGTAATGGATCCCGGCGGTTTGAGCGCTGCGGATACTATCACTGTCAGCGTCACAGAATTTTTTGTGAACACTGCGCCGATGGTTGTCAACCCGGTTCCCGATGCGCAATTCCCGGAAGATGCATCGCCAAAACGGCTGCCGGCAAAACTGAGCGACGTATTTTTTGATCCCGATATCAACCAGACACTGACATTTTCGGTGAGTTCGAACCGTTCGGATATTGTGGCAATTGTGCTGGGCGACAGCGTGCAAATCAGCTATCCGCCCGATTTCAACGGGAGCGGCTCGGTGTTTATCACTGCAACGGACGACAGCAGCGCTACCGCCAGCGATACGGTGCAGGTAACAATTCTGCCGGTCAACGATCCACCGCAAATTAGCGGATTGGCACAGCAACTCACTTTCCCGGCAAACGCATTTGTGACGATCAATTTGTGGATCGCAGTGTCTGATCCCGAAACAGCAGATTCGCTTTTAAGCTATTCCTTTTCTTCAACGAATGATTCAGTGCTGTTCAGCTTTAACGCAGCAAATGGCGATTTAACACTTTCTGCACACCCGGCATTCGGCGGAACCGCGAATTTGTTCGTAACCGTTAGCGATTCGCAAAACGCCTCCGCCAGCGATACGATCAGCGTTACGGTTCAACCGGTTTCGGGCATCGATGATGTTGTATCGATTCCTCAAAGTATTGCGTTACATCAAAATTATCCCAATCCATTTAACCCGGAAACTACCATAAAATTTCAGTTACCGGTAGCGACAACTGTTCGGTTGGTCATTTACAATATGCTCGGTCAGCAAGTTCGCGAATTGCTGAATACGGCGTTGGCAGCCGGTTACCACAGTGCTCGCTGGAATGGATTTGATGATCGCGGCAATCCCGTAACCAGCGGCATTTATTTTTACCGGATGGAAATCGCGGGGCTTAACGAAACTGTTACAGGTCAACACCTCATCCGTAAGATGATCCTGATGAAATAAATTGAACCGACAAATTTCTGAGCCGGTGGTTTTAACAATCGCCGGCTTTTTATTCGGTTTGTTTGTGAAATTATGTTTATCGATGCGTTGCCAAATCACACATTTTGCACATTTTTTATTCACCTTCAATCGCCCCAACAGAATTCATTTTCTCAAATTAAGAGTTTGTGCTGTCTGTCATTCCACCCCTAACCTCAATACCTACATTGTTGTAGATTAATATTTACAAAAACATAGTGGTTATTCTACTTAGATCGTGCAAATTCAACAATCGGGATATTTGGCAGGTTAAAAGGCATTAAACCGGAATTGGTTTACGATATCAACAGGCGTGTTGATTTGGAGTGGGTTTTTTGGTGAATTGTATGGGCAATAATCACATCACTACCATTACTACTAAAACTTTTCCGGTAACGCCGATTCAACAGTATTTGCAAAGGTGTTACAGTTTAACTAAAGATTCAAAAAAATGAATTTTCAGTCAATTTTTAAAATATTTGTCCGATAGATGAAATGATCGATAAAACCAGAGATTTCAAATGTTATTTAAAACTACAACCTATCTCATAAGATTAATCAACTGAAAGGACGCAATGATGCAACGAGACAAAGGATTCGGTGTGATTCTCACGCTGTTTTTCCTGTTGCTAGTCGGGATGACTGCTGCTGCACAAACCACATATACGTGGAATGTGTTAGACGGCACATGGGATACCGCTACGAACTGGTCGCCCAACGGTATTCCCGGCACAACGGATAATGTCATCATTTCCAATGGTATTCTCCGGATGAACGGTGTTGATCGTACGATAAACAACATCAACATCTCGCAAGTATCCGGAGGGGATACGCGTATCGAAATGACCGGTAATTTGACGATCAACGGTACGATGACCTGGGATAATGGTTACATTTTAGGTGATACATTAACCACAGGCATCGACGATACGCTGACAATTGCAGTCGGTGCTGCGTTGGAAATGAACACCGGCAGCAAAAAGAATGCAGACAATATTGCCATTGTCAACAACGGCGCCTTCAACTGGACAGCCGGAAACTTCGATTTAACCTACCTAACCTCAACCCGAGAAAGCTATTTCCTGAATAACAGCATCGTTAATATTACGATGACCACAGACAGGAACTTGCTCGGCGGCGAATTCACAATTTTTGAGAACCTGGGCACAATCAATTTCTCAAATACGGCGGCATCGCCGATTACGCAGTTCAGCCTGTTTTTTAACGATCAGGGGACTGTTAATGTGAATGCAGGTACATTAGATGTTCGCGTTGGCGGGGTATTCACAAAAGCCACCCATAATCTTGCCAGTGGTGCAGTCATCTGGATCCGGCGTGCCGGTTTCACAGTGGACAGCCTTGTAACCAGCGGCTCCGGTGTTTCCTTAATCGAAGACGCAACAATTACATTAAACAACGATTTGGTTACGCAAAGTGGGGCAACCACCTATTTGCAGTCATCCGAAATAACCGGCGCAGCCAATGTGGTTGTTGACGGTACGTTTCAATTTGACAGAACCCGGATCGGCGGTACCGGCGAAGTTTTGATTAACCCGGGCGGTTCGTTCGGTCTCGTTTCGCCGCAACCAAAAAATATCGCACGGTTGATTCGCAACAAAGGCACAATCACCTGGGATGACAGCTCGATAGTTGACCTCGAAGCCGGCGGCGATATCATCAACGATACAACCGGCACAATGCTGATTACCGGTGCCGGAACGTTTTCACTGGTTGGCGGAACAGGATTGTTCACCAACTACGGCACCGTCGTTAAAAACGGTGGCGGCAAAACGAACTGGAATGTTCCCTTTGTCAACAATGGTGAAATTTCATTATTAAGTGACTCTTTGAGATTTACCAAATCACTGACCAACAACGACAGCGGCGCCGTTTCCGGTGTCGGATTTCTGGATGTATCTGCCGGTGCAGGCTTCACCAATCGTGGCGCTTTCCATCCCGGCGATACGCTCGGTGCTTTAAATTTTGTGGGCAATTATGTAAACACAACATCCACAACTGATCTGGATATCCAGATTGGCGGCAACACGCCGGGCGCATACGACCAATTGTTGGTCAACGGCAGCGCCCAACTGGGCGGCGTTCTGTCTCTGTCGCGGGTGAACGGGTTTCATCCCGTCCCGACGGATACGTTCCACGTTGTTAAATACGGCAGCCGTACCGGAACATTCAGCTCAGTTGATTTTCCCGGTCACACCTACAATCTGGCTTACACGGACAGCAGTGTGATGTTGACCGAAATCCAGCGCGACAACTTTGCACCGGTTGCTGTAGTAGACAGCATCACCACCGATGAAGAAGTTGCCGCCAGCGTTAACGTGCTCGCCAACGACAGCGATGGCGATGCCGATCCGATGACCATCGCCAGCTTCACGCAGCCGACCGGCGGCGTTGTTGCCCAACTTGGCGATAGCTCATTTACCTACACGCCAAATGCAAATTTCTTCGGCGCAGACAGCTTTACCTACACAGTAGCTGACGGTTTCAACGGAAGCACCGTTGGTACGGTTCGCGTTACTGTAAACAGCATCAACGATAATCCGGTTATCACCGGTCTACCCGATCTTGTTTTTGACAACGATAGCACAGAAGTGCTGAATTTGGGAACCTACACCAACGATGTCGATCACGACAAAAATACGTTGGTCTGGGCAGCAACGGTGATTGACGCACAGCCGTTACCCACTTCAAAAGTGAGCAATCCGGCATTGTTAGTTGATGTTTCTCAACTGAATGTTGCGATTACGGATTCGATTGCAACCTTTACAGCCAATGCAGATAGCGGTGGCATTTACACGGTAGTGTTCTCCGTAACCGACCCGTTGACCGGCAGCGATACCGATACAATGGTGGTAACGCTGAACATCGGCAACTTCCCGCCAGTGGTTTCCGCACCTATTCCGGATTTCAATTTTGATGAAGATTCCGGTCCGGTGGTTGTCGAATCTGACCTGAACAATGTGTTCAGTGATGGCGACATCGGCACCATTTTCACATTTACCGCGGTATCCGAAAACCCGGATATCCAGGTTTCCGTGAATGGCAACGAGCTTTCAGTAACATCGACCGCAGATTTTGTCGGCTCCGGCAACGTAATCGTCACCGCAGATGACGATGCGGATACCGTCAGCGATACATTTTTGGTCACTATCGATCCGGTCAATGATGCACCGGTTGCGGCAAATGTACCGGATGTCAATTTCAACGAAGATGCATCCACAACATTAAATCTGAAACCGTATGGCAGCGACATCGACAACCTGGTTGGCGAACTGAGCTGGACCGCAACGGTTATCGCTGCACAGGCGCCGCCGAGCAAACGCGGCAGCAGCTACCAGATTACACCTGCGGATCTGACTGTAAACGTCACCGGCGACACGCTGGCGAATTTCTCCGCTACGGCAGACAGCGGCGGCGTGTTCACCGTTGTGTTTACCGTCAGCGATCCGGGCGCACTCAGCAGCAACGATACGGTTACCGTTACGGTTAACCAAACGGCTGATGCACCGTATGTCGCTTCCGCAATTGCAGATTTGGTGTATAATGAAGATGATGTTCCGGCGACCGCTTCGGCAAATCTGAACAACAATTTTGCCGATCCCGATCCGGGAACAACCCTCAATTTCTCGGCTGTTTCTGATAACGCGGACATCTCCGCAACCGTCAGCAACGACAGCCTGCTCATCAGCTCCACACTCAATTATAGCGGCTCGGGAACCGTGGTCGTTACGGCATCCGATGGCGGATTGTCCGTCACCGATACGTTTGCCGTAACCATCAACGCCGTTAACGATGCGCCGGTAATTGCCACCATTCCGGATGTGAATTTCACCGAAGATGGCAGCACCACCGTTGCGCTCAACGATTATGTTGCAGATGTGGACAACCTCGATTCCGAAATTTCGTGGGCAGCCGAAGTGCTTTCCGCTTCCGGCACCGTCACCAAAAACGGCGTAACCCGCGAAGTGACCCCGGCGGATCTGACCGTCACCATCGACGGCAGCAACGTGGCAACTTTCGCCGCGACCGCGGATTCCAACGGTGTGTTCACCGTGAAGTTTACCGCAACCGATCCGGGTTTGCTCAGCGATACGGATACTGTTTCCGTCACCGTCAGCTCGGTGAACGACGCACCGTTCCGCACAGCAACCATCGCCGATGTTGCATTCAACGAAGATGCTGGTCCGGTAACGGCTTCGGCAAATCTGAACAGCAATTTCAGCGATCCCGATCCGGGAACAACGCTGGTTTTCTCGGCGGTTTCGGATAATGCAAATATCACGGCAACCGTATCCGGTAGCCAATTGACCGTCAACGCCGCAGCCGATTTCTTCGGCACCGGAAATGTTGTCGTCACCGCTTCGGACGGTTCGCTTGCCGCAACCGATACATTCGCCGTTACCGTAAACGCGGTAAACGATGCGCCGGTAGTTGCCGGCATTCCGGATGTCGGTTTCTCCGAAAACGGTTCGCAAACGGTTTCTCTCGATGATTATGTAACCGATGTGGACAACCTGCCAGCAGATATGAGCTGGGCTGCTGAAGTGCTCAGCGCTTCCGGCACTGTCACCAAAGGCGGCGTTTCCCGCGAAGTGACCCCGGCGGATCTGACCGTCACCATCGACGGCAGCAACGTGGCGACCTTCTCCGCGACCGCGGATTCCAACGGTGTGTTCACCGTGAAATTTACCGCAACCGACCCCGGCACACTCGCCGATACCGACACCATTACGGTAACGGTTACGCCGGTAAACAACGCGCCGGTTATTTCCGCCATTCCGGATGCTTCCTTCCCCGAAGATGGCAGCGAAACCGTTGCACTGAACGATTATGTTTCTGATGTGGACAACAGCGACTCAGAAATTACATGGGTTGCAGAAGTGCTCACCGCTTCCGGAACGGTAACCAAAAACGGATTTGTCCGTCAAGTGACCCCGGCAGATTTGAGCGTTACTATCGACGGTAACAATGTTGCGACATATTCCGCAACTGCGGATTCCAACGGTGTGTTCACCGTGAAATTTACCGCAACCGATCCGGGTCTGCTCAGCGATACGGACACCGTTACCGTAACCATCAGTTCGGTGAACGATGCGCCGTTTGTTGTAACGCCGATCTCCGATGTAACCTTCAACGAAGATGAAGGTCCGGTAACCGCAACAACCACACTGAGCTCAAACTTCAGCGATCCCGATCCGGGCACAACTCTGATTTTCTCAGCAAGTTCAGACAACGTAAATATTACCGCCACCGTCAATGGCAATGCGCTGGACGTTAACGCCGCCGCAAATTTCTCCGGCACGGGCAACGTTTTGGTGACTGCTTCCGACGGTTCGCTGACGGTTACTGATACTGTGGCTGTCACTGTTAACGCTGTGAACGATGCGCCGGTGGTTGCCAATATTCCGGATGTCACTTTCTCCGAAGATGGCAGCACAACCGTTGCGCTGAACGATTACGTTACAGACGTAGATAATCTCGACTCCGAAATTTCGTGGGCAGCCGAAGTGCTTTCCGCTTCCGGCACCGTCACCAAAGGCGGCGTCACCCGCGAAGTTACGCCCGCAGATCTGACCGTCTCCATCGACGGTAACAATGTGGCGACCCTTTCCGCGACCGCGGATTCCAACGGTGTGTTCACCGTGAAATTTACCGCAACCGATCCGGGTCTGCTCAGCGATACCGATACCATCACTGTAACGGTTAATTCGGTGAACGATGCGCCATTTGTGGCATCTGCTATCGCCGATGTATCGTTTAACGAAGATGGTGGTCCGGTAACCGCAGCCGCAAACCTGAACAGCAACTTTGCTGATCCCGATCCGGGCACAACCCTGCTCTTCTCGGCAAGTTCGGATAACGCGAACATCTCTGCGTCGCTCTCCGGCAGCCAATTGAGCGTCAACGCCGCAGCCAACTTTTTTGGCGCCGGCAATGTGATTGTCACTGCTTCCGATGGTTCGCTTTCCGTGACCGATACATTTGCCGTCACCGTTAGCGCAGTGAACGACGCACCGGTCGTTGCCAATATTCCGGATGTTTCATTTACGGAAGATGGCAGCACAACCGTTGCGCTGAACAATTATGTGAACGACGTGGACAACCTCGATTCCGAAATTTCGTGGGCGGCTGAAGTGCTTTCCGCTTCCGGCACCGTCACCAAAAACGGCAGAACCCGGGCGATCACACCCGCAGACCTGACTGTTTCGATCGACGGCAGCAACGTGGCGACCTTCTCCGCGACCGCGGATTCCAACGGTGTGTTCACCGTGAAATTTACCGCAACCGACCCCGGGCTGCTCAGCGATACTGACACGATGACCGTGACCATCAGCTCGGTGAACGATGCACCGTTTGTGGCAGTTGCCATTCCCGATCTCGCGTTTAACGAAGATGAAGGCCCGGCAATTGCATCAGCAAACCTGAACAACAATTTCAGCGATCCCGATCCGGGAACGACCCTGTTGTATTCGGTCAGCTCGGATAACGCGAACATCACCGCGGCGCTTTCCGGCAGTCAGTTGAACGTTAATGCTTCAACCGACTTCTCCGGCAGCGGCAACGTGATTGTCATCGCCTCAGACGGTTCGCTGACCGTTAGCGACACCTTTGCCGTCACCGTTAACGCGGTGAACGATGCACCGGTGGTTGCAACCATCCCGGATGTTTCCTTTTCCGAAGATGGCAGCACAACCGTCGCACTGAACAATTATGTGAGTGACGTGGACAACCTCGATAGCGAAATTTCGTGGGCGGCTGAAGTGCTTTCCGCTTCCGGTACCGTCACCAAAGGCGGCGTTACCCGCGAAGTTACGCCCGCAGACCTGACCGTTTCGATAGACGGCGGCAACGTGGCAACCCTCTCTGCGACTGCGGATTCCAACGGTGTATTCACCGTGAAATTTACCGCAACCGATCCGGGTCTGCTCAGCGATACCGATACCGTCACTGTTACCGTCAGTTCGGTGAACGATGCGCCGTTTGTTGTAACGCCGATCTCCGATGTAACCTTCAACGAAGATGAAGGTCCGGTAACCGCAACAACCACACTGAGCTCAAACTTCAGCGATCCCGATCCGGGCACAACCCTGAATTACACAGCAAGTTCGGATAACGCAAACATCACTGCCACCGTCACCGGCAGCCAGTTGACCGTCAACGCTTCCGCCAATTATTTCGGCACCGGAAACGTAGTCGTCACCGCCAGCGACGGCGCACTGAGCGTCACCGATACGTTTGCTGTCACCGTAAATGCAATCAACGATGCACCGGTAATTGCCACCATCCCGGATGTTTCTTTCCCCGAAGATGGCAGCTCCACCGTTGCGCTCAACGATTATGTTGCAGACGTGGATAACCTCGATTCCGAAATCGGGTGGGTTGCTGAAGTGCTTTCCGCTTCCGGCACAGTCACCAAAAACGGCAGAACCCGGGCAATCACACCCGCAGACCTGACCGTAGGAATCGATGGCAACAACGTCGCGACTTTCTCCGCCTCTGCGGATTCCAACGGTGTGTTCACCGTTAAATTGACCGCAACTGATCCGGGTGACCTGTCAGATACGGACACCGTTACCGTGACCATCAGTTCGGTCAACGATGCGCCGTTTGTGACATCGGCTATCGGTGATGTATCTTTTGTTGAAGATTTGGGTCCGGTGGTTGCATCGGCGGATCTGAACAGCAACTTTGCCGATCCCGATCCGGGCACAACGTTGATCTTTACCGCAACCGCGGATGCCGGCATTCTGCCGAGCATCAGCAACGGTCAACTGACTGTAAACACGCAACTTAACTACACAGGTACCGGCAACGTGGTGGTTCGCGCCAGCGATGGCAGCGCATCCGTTACCGATACGTTCAGCGTAACCGTCAGCCCGGTCAACGATCCGCCGGCAATTGCTCCGGCAATGCCCGACATCTCCTTCCCAGAGGGTGAATCCACCACGCTGGCACTTAACGATTACGGCACCGACCCGGACAACCTGGACAGCGAACTGAGCTGGACAGCAACGGTGCTCTCCGCAACTTCCGGAACATTGACTGTTGATATCGACGGCAGCAACGTTGCCACCTTCTCCGCATCCGGTGCGGACAGCGGCGGCGTGTTCACCGTTAAATTCGACGTCAGCGACCCGAGCGCGCTCAGCGATACGGACACGATCACCGTGACCATCGCCAACGTGAACGATGCACCGGTGATTGCCCCGGCGATCCCGGATATCAGCTTCCCGGAAGATGGCTCCACAACGCTCGGTCTGAACGAATATGTCAACGACATCGATAACCTCGACAGCGAACTGAGCTGGACAGCCGAAGTGCTCTCAGCTGCCGGTACGGTTACCAAAAACGGCGTTACCCGCGAGATTACACCGTCGGATCTCACCGTTTCAATTGATGGAAACAACGTCGCATCGTTCGCCGCATCGGCGGATTCCAACGGCGTGTTCACCGTCAAATTTACCGTGACCGACCCGGGCGCACTCAGCGATACGGACACCATTCTGGTGACAGCAAACAGCGTCAACGACGCACCGGTGATTGCTCCGGCAATTCCGGATATCAGCTTCCCGGAAAACGGTTCGTCCACCCTTTCGCTGAACGATTACGTCACCGATATCGATCACAATGACAGCGAACTGAACTGGACAGCCGAAGTGCTCACCGGCAATGTTAACCAGTTGACCATCGCGATCGATGCCAATAATTCGGCGACTTTCTCCTCCTCGGCAGACAGCGGCGGCGTGTTCACTGTGAAGCTGACCGTAACCGACCCGGGCGATCTGTCCGATACGGACACGATTTCCGTGACCATCGCGGATGTGAACGACGCACCGGTGATTGCCCCGGCGATGCCGGATGTCAGCTTCCCCGAAGATGGCAGCACAACGGTCGCGCTGAATGATTATGTGAATGACATCGATAACCTCGACAGCGAACTGAGCTGGACAGCCGAAGTGCTCACTGCATCGGGAACGTTCACCAAAGACGGACGCACCCGCGAAGTGACCCCGGCAGACCTCTCGGTCGCCATCGATGCGAACAATGTCGCAACCATCTCCGCAACCGCGGATTCCAACGGCGTGTTCACCGTGAAATTCACCGTAACCGATCCGGGCAACTTGTCCGATACGGATACGATCGCAGTGACCATCGCCAGCATCAACGATGCACCGGTGATCGCTCCGGCAATCCCGGATGTCAGCTTCCCCGAAGATGGCAGCACCACCGTGGCGCTCAACGATTATGTTAGCGATGCGGATCACAGCGACGCTCAACTGACCTGGACAGCACAGGTGCTCACCGCTACGGGCGGCAGCACAGCCGTGCAGATCGATCCGTCCGACCTGAGCGTAGCGATCGACGGAAACAACGTTGCCACCTTCTCCGCAACAGCGGACAGCGGCGGCGTGTTCACCGTGAAATTCACCGTATCCGATCCGGGTAATTTGACCGATACGGATACCATCACCGTAACCGTGGAAAGTGTGAACGACGCGCCGGTGGTTGTCAACCCGATTGCCAATGTTGCCTTCAACGAAGATGCAGCGCCGGTAACCGCGACAGCTAACCTCAGCGCTGTGTTCAGCGATGCTGACCCGGGAACAACACTGGAAATTACCGCCACAACCAGCGATGCAAACGTGACTGCAACGATCTCGAACGATAGTTTGATCGTCGGCGCAGCTGCGAACTACTTCGGAAACGCACAGGTTTTTGTATCCGCAAGTGACGGCATTGCCAGCGTTACAGACACAGTAGGCGTAACCGTGGTTGGCGTGAACGACGCACCGGAAATCACCCCGGCGATGCCGGATGTGGCATTCGGTGAAGACGAAAGCACAACGCTGAACCTCGATGATTACGTTGCCGACGTGGACAACGCAGCCAGCGCAATGCTCTGGACCGCTGAAGTGCTCACAGCAACCGGCGTTACCCGCGGCGTTTCTGTTGACCCGACCGATCTGGATGTGACGATCGATCCGGCAACCCGCGTGGCAACCTTCAGCGCAACTTCGGATACCAGCGGTATCTTCACCGTGAAGTTCACCGTCAGCGATCCGGGCAACCTCACCGATACGGATACAATTACCGTAACCATCTCCGGTGAAAACGATCCGCCGGCAGTTGCCAATGCCATCGCCGATGTAACCTTCGACGAAGACAGCGGACCGGTTGTCGCAGCCGGAAACCTGAATACAGTATTCAGCGATCCCGATCCGGGTACCGTGCTGACCTTCTTTGCAGCATCAAATGATCCGGATATTCAGGTATCGATTTCCAACGACAGCCTGTATGTTACCTCCTCGCTGAACTACTTCGGCGCTATCAGCGTGGTTGTAAGCGCAGACGACGGCACCTTTGCCGTGGATGATACGTTTGATGTCACCATCAATCCGGTGAACGACGCACCGGTGCTGGTCAATCTGCCCGCAGCTATCGAGTTTGCGGAAGATGACAGCATCACATTCTTCCTCGATACGCTGGTCACGGATGTGGACAACACGATTCAGGAAATTGTGTTCAGTCTCGCACCGTCTGATCCGGTTATTTCGGATAATGTGGATCTGGTTCTGGATCCGGTTGCCCGCACCATCACACTGGTTCCGAATGAAAACTTCAACTACCTCGGTGGTCAGGTATATGTTACCGCAACAGATATCGGCGGATTGAGCGACAGCGACACGCTGGACTTCAACATCCTGCCGGTAAACGATGCGCCCTACTTCCTGGTTGAATTTGAATCGGACACTGTCAAACAGGATTCCACCATCGGTGGCAATATCTGGGAAATCGTCGAAGATCCGGAAACAGAGGATGCACTTCTGACCTATACCTTCAGCGGCAATCCCGATTCGTTGCTCGTCACTTACGACGAAAATACCGGTGATGTAACCATCACGCCGGTATCCGGATTTACCGGAACGGTTGCGCTGGAATTCACCGTCAGCGACGGCGAACTGAGTGCATCTCAAACACTTACGGTAGTTGTTGAACCGACGGTAGGTATTTTCGACGACCCGACGGCGCTGCCGACATCGTTCGACATCACCCAAAACTATCCGAACCCGTTCAACCCGAGCACCTCGCTCAAATTCCAGTTGCCGACCGCAACGGATGTGCGACTGGTGATTTATAACGTGCTCGGTCAGAAAGTCCGCACGCTGGCTAACCAGCAATTCCAGGCGGGCTATCACGAAGTGAAATGGGACGGTATGAACGATTACGGTGTGCGCGCTGCAACCGGCGTTTACATCTATCGCTTCGAAGCCGGCAAGTTCGTGAAAGTGATGAAGATGACCTTGATGAAGTAACTGATTTTATGGAACTTGCAGAATTAAAACACTGCAAGTTCTGTGATTGCAACATCTGAGTTTTTACAAAAAGCCCTGCAAATTTAACCATTTGCAGGGCTTTTTTTGTGTCAATTTCCAAATCGGTTGACCGGGAATCGTTTATGCGGTATTTTCTGCAAAAAATATGAGGAGAAGATAATGCCATTAGAATTTTACAAATTTTTGCATATCATCAGCGCGATTTTAGTGTTGATGGCGTTGGGCTCTGCCGCTGCCAATAGCGCCGTAAAAGCTGCCGGTCAAAAGCTCTACGGGATGTTGCACGGTATTGGCATTTTGATAATGCTGGTCGCAGGATTTGGCGCGCTCGCCAAATTGGGAATGAATTTTTCCGGGTGGGTGATCACCAAAATTGTGCTGTGGGTGGTTCTCGGCGGAATGCTGACGCTCATCAAAAAGATGCCGGATAAAGCGATGTTGCTCTGGTACGCATCATTCGCAGTTGCTGCGATTGCCGCATTTATGGCAATTTATAAACCGTTTTAGACATCAGTATCGGATTCAATATTTTAAGGGACATGGCATGCCGTGTCCCTTTTTTTTATGTTTGTTATCAGGCAAGGATAAAGGATAAAGGATAAAGCATAAAATATTACGAAATCATTTCGTTTTCTGCGTTCCAGGAACGAAATCGAAAACCGCGGTTTGGATGGCGGTTGTTTCCTCGCCGGTGAATACCGCAAAAATGGCTGCCACTCGTCCGCCAAACGCATCCACATTCAGATAATCCCCGAAAAACACCTCTTTATTACACTGGAAAGGCTTGATTTTACTGAGCTTATGATTTGTGAACGTTTGCCCGCCGTCGAGGCTGCGGGCGAGATAAATTTCGGTGGTTGTATCGTTGGAGTTGCGGCGATCGTAATACGCGATATTAACCGAGCCATCCACCGGATCAACCGCCATCCACGTAAAAAACTGCGCTTTGCCGTTGAAAATCGGGTCGTCGTTCACGCGAATGTGTTTTGACCAGGTTTCGCCGCCATCGCGGGAATATTTGAGGAACACGTCCGGATCGCCGTTGCGCTCGTCGATCCAGTTGACGTAAACGCTGCCGCGATGCGGCCCGTCGCTCAAATCCGTTTTGGTCACCGGGAATCCGTTGCAGCGGGAAATCCCTTCGATGTCAATATTCCAGCCGCCAACCAGTTCAGTGAGCACTTTTTCTTTGGTGAAAGTGACGCCCGCATCCAACGATTTTTTGAACACCAGCCCGCGCGGACCACTCCAGGCGATATACACTTCCCCATTCGGACCGGTTGCCGGAACCGCGCCTTCCACGGTGTAATCGTCATCTTTGCAGTCGCCGCCGATGTCCGAAATGCGATACGGCGAATCAAATGTTTTCCCGCCGTCGGTGGATCGCGAAAAGAAAATCTGGGTGGAATCGTACGGCGTTGCGCCGTAATAGGCATCAAATCGCGTCCACGCGATGTACACATTCCCTTTGTTTGGCGATGTCGCGGCGTTGTCCGTAATCATCCACGGTTTGTCCTCGTGCGGCCGCAGCGAATTATCGTGATCCACCACTTTCACCGGACCGTTCCAATTTTCGGTATTTTTGTCAGAATAGGTCACCCAAATACCGCTGGCTTTGCGCAGATTGGTGCGCAATCCGCGAAACGCGATAAAGCAGTGATAGGCAATCCCATCCGCGTTGAAGGTCATCACATCGTCGCCCTGAACGCGCTGTTCCGGGTTCATTTCGGTGATAATTTTCCAGGTTTTGCCGCCGTCGCTGGAGTGATAGCGCATGTTCACTACCCGGGTTTCGCCCGCGTCTGTGTCGCCATAGCGGATGGACGCGCCAATAATATTATCCGGATTGGTCGGGTTGATGGCGATGGACGGCTCCACCGGACGTTTGAACCAATCCTCAGAAAGCGTTGCGATGTGATAATTCTGCGCAACAACCGACAGGCTGAGCAACATAACAAAAAACAGATGTTTCATTGGGATTCTCCGACTGTTATTAATTTTCGGCGATTTGTGATTTTTTGGCGATTTGTGAATTACGGCATTTCGTGAATTACGGCGATTCGTGAATTGCCACTACGGATTTTTTATCCGAACCATCGCATAATTTGCGGTTTCCCGGACAATCGGGTCGGAACTGGTGAGCAGCGCTTCCACCTGTTCGTGAAAACGCGTTTCGTTCAATTCCGCGATCAGATACAGCGTGCAGGCCTTCAGCCACTCATCGGGTGATGCGAGCATTTTCTCGAAACACTCATCTTCGGTAAGTTCGCTGATGGCAAATTCGCGGCGGCTCATTTCGATCAGTGCGTCCAGCGAATTATTTTCGACAATCGGGATAATCAGCCGTTTTAGCGAGGTATCCAGCACATTGTCCAGAAATTCAACCGCGTTCGCGCGAATATCCTGCCGATTGCTGACCACACCCAAATAGGCGTTATACATATCGCGCGGGCGATAGCGCAGCCCCAGCAGCCGGAAAATACGTTCCAGATTTGCGTCCAGTTTTTCCTCCAGCGCTTTGATGAGCAGCCGCCGCGCCTGCAACACCCGCGAGGCTGCAACGCTCTGTTCGCCATCGGCGATGGCGCTGTGCTGCTGCACATTCAGCACGGAAAGCGTATCCATGTAATCGTGCGTTTCGTTCAAAATAATCGATTCGATGGTTTTTTCCGGGAATTTCAGCATCGGGAAATCGCGACGCATTTTATTGAGCGCCCGCAGCACTTCGTAGCGCATCAGCTGCTTATCGTGATCGAGCTGGTTCACCAGAATTTCCACTGATTCCTGCACACCAATCATGCTGATCACCCGTGGCAAATTCATCCGGATGCTCCGTTTTGTTTCGGGATGCGTCAGCCGCGCGCTCAATTCCGGCAACACCTGTTCGCCGAATTCCGCCAGCGCTTCGCGGGCAAATTTCCGGACAGATTTATCGCCGATGAGATCGATCAGTTTGGGAACAAACGCCTTTTCGTGCAAAATGCCGATACTGGTTGCCGCCATCTGGATCACTTCGACATGTTGATCCGCAATCAACTGCCGCAAAAACGGTTGCAGTGCCGGCAATCGCGCTTCACCAATTGCTTTGGCAACGCTCACGCGGATGTATGATTTCGCTTCGGGATCTGCCAGCGTTTCCGTTCCGGACAACATTTTTTCGATCAATTTCGGCAAATCAAACGCTTCGCGAATATCCGGATTTTCGCCGTATTCCCGAGCCGCAAACATCAGCGCTGCGGCGTTTACGCGGTATTCATCCGACTGTAAAAAATTTTGCAGAACAGCAACTTTTTGTTTCCCCACAGCTTTTTGCACCAGATAACCAACCGCCTCCAAACGGACACTCTGGCTTTCATCAGAAAGCAGTTGGTTTGCCGCTTCGGAAATATCGACCGTTTCGTATTTGCTCAACAAACGCAACGCCTGTTCCCGAATTTCTGCAGAATGGTGATCCAGCAATCGTTTCAAATGTTCGACAAATTGT
The DNA here is from genome assembly GCA_020634975.1 of Calditrichia bacterium. Lineage (NCBI taxonomy): Bacteria > Pseudomonadati > Calditrichota > Calditrichia > Calditrichia bacterium. Next base: position 314,836 of record JACKAQ010000001.1, read on the forward strand.
TGATTTTTAACGTTTTCCAGCAATTTCAACGCATACAAAATTTGCCGCGAATTATCACCTTCGAGAATTTTCAACAGACTGTCGAACAGCGCCGCTTCTTCCGGGTTCACTGAAAAATCCTCCAAATCGATGGTTCGTTTTTCAATCGCCAGCCGGAACGCATTGATGTATTCGCGGCGTACCTGCCAAATCAGCGCACCCCAAATAACAATCAATCCGATGATCAGCAAACTGACCTGTCCGGTGGAAAATCCCAACCACACGTTAAAAATAATGAGCATAACGCCGCCAACGCCGGTCGCCAGACTATCCACAAAAACATCGATAAACGATTTTGCCTGCGTTTTAACCGACGACGGCACCGGCAAATACAGCAACTCGAAACTGGCTTTATTGATCGATTGTTTGAAACTGCCATCCGCTACTTTGATGAGCACCGCCGCCCACAATTCCGGGAAAATGAGGATGGAAACCGCACCCACAAAAATCCCGAGCGGCAGCAACAGCAGCGAAGCGACCACACCCAATTTGCTCAACATTCGCCGGGTGAGAAACAGTTGGATGCCCAGCGAAACGATACTCAAATTAGAGAGCCAAACCCCGAAAAATGCCGTTCGTCCATCTTTGCTGCCGATGCTCGCTTCCACAACTGCGTTAAATTGGTAATCCACCAAATTCGCCACAATTACGCTGACACCGACAATCGATGCCAACACCGTTAAGTGGTTGGAATTTTTGAAGATAGTGAGCGGGTTTCCGGCAGACTTTTGCTGAAATTGCCGTTGCTGATAATTTTTTTCAACCCGTTGATCGGTGGGGCGTTCCCGCCAGACAATGCGCAAAATGAACAAACAAATGCTCACGAATCCGAAACAAATCAGCAGCAGGTTTTCCGTGCCGATCACCAGCGCAAGGTTGGTTAAATATCCCCCGAAAATCCCACCGGAAATGGCACCCGCGCCGATGAAACTGAACAATCGCCGCGCCTCGCGAGCGTTAAAAACGTAGTTCGCCATCACCCAAAATTGCGATGTGGTGATCGCCCCGAAAATCGCCACCCACACATAAAACACATACACAAACCAGCTTTGCTGAACATCAAATTTGAGCAACGCCCAAAACGCCAGCAAACAAACCAGCACGATAACCAGCGTGCCGCGAATCAATTTATTCAACCGCAACTGGTTCGAAAAACGGGTGTAATAAGTCGAGACAACCGCCGCCGCAATCGCCACCAGAATAAAAACATACGGCAACTGGCTGGCGTTGAACCGGTCCAGAAACAGCGAGTTGCGCACCGGTTTGAGCATCAGCAACGATGAGATGATCAAGAAAACGTATGCAAACATCAGTAATGCACGTTTTAACTCACCATCGCGAATATCGAACAATTTTTGGAACAGCGTTTTCATTTGATGCGCGATTTCCCGCTCTGTGGTCTGTTTTGGTGACTGACAAACATACGAAGCGCCATTGAATATTGCAAGATGGATGAAGAAAGGATAAAAGATGAAAAATCCGGAATCCCGGATTACATCCTTCAATGCGCCTCTTTAAAACAGCTCAGGATGCAACGACTGGCAACACCGGCACTTTTTAAAAAAAATAAATTTGAATAATTCATCCGGGCACGGGTAATATTAGATGTCATGGAAACAAAACCAACAGACATCGCAGAACGCGAGCTCATTTTACTCAGCCAACAAGGCGATGAGCTGGCTTTTTCGCAATTGGTGCAGTTGCACTACCAACAGGCAATTTCACTGGCAACTTACTGGACGGGCAACAGCGATGCGGCAATGGATATTTCGCAGGATGCATTTGTACGTATCTTTCGCAATATTGCCACTTTTGACATTGAAAAATCGTTCGCCGCGTGGCTGTACACGATTGTGAAACATTTGAGCTGGAACCACAATTCCCGAAAGAAAAGCCGCTGGCTGGTGTTCACGGATTTTTTGGTGAACAGAAACAGCACATTTGTGGAAAATTTTGGCGGCAGCGATACGAATTCCGGCGAAGCCGATTTGGAAATCGACGAGCAAAAAGCCCAGATTCGCCGGGCGATGCAACAGCTTTCTGAACCGGACCGCGAAATTATTTTGCTAAAAGATGTGCAGGATTACACATACAAAGACATCAGCGAAATGCTTAATATTCCTGCCGGATCGGTGATGTCCCGTCTGTTTTATGCCCGCAAAAAGCTGGCAAAATTGGTGGAAAAGGAGGTAAAGGATGAATAGATCGATCGATCGCCACAAAGAATTGATGATGAAACAGATCGACGGAGAAATTTCACCCGGCGAAGCACAGGAACTGGCTGAAATATTGTCGGAAAATCCGGAGCTGCAATCGGAATACAACATGCTAAAAACGGCAAAAGAGAAAGCACAAACTATGAAATCGCATCACTTGCCGGAGCTGGTGTGGGAAGATTATTGGGGAAAATTATACAACCGGATGGAACGCGGCATCGCCTGGATTCTCGTTTCCATCGGTGCAATTCTTGTTTTGGGCTATGCACTGTGGGAATTTTTGTCGCAACTTATGGCAGATTCAACAATGCCTGTTGCGCTCCGATTTGGCATTTTCGCCCTGTTTTTTGGCGCACTTATTCTGATTTTCTCGGTTTTCCGCGAGAAAATTTTGCTGCGAAAACACGATAAATATAAGGAGATTCAACGATGATCGAGCTAAGTTCAATGGATAACATTCCCGGAAAAACCATTACAAAATCTTTGGGCATTGCCAAAGGCAACACGATCCGGGCGCGGCATATCGGCAAAGATATTCTGGCAGGATTGAAAACAATTATCGGCGGTGAAATTGAGGAATACACCAAACTCATTGCGGAAGCACGGGAGCAAGCACTTGACCGGATGATCGAAGATGCCCGTTCACTCGGCGCAAATGCAATTGTAAATGTCAGATTTTCAACATCTTACGTAATGGGTTCTGCGTCGGAAATTTTGGCGTACGGTACCGCCGTTTTTGTCGAATAATCATTGCGGAACGGCTGCGATCGTTCCCGGCAATACGCAACACACAACTTTTTTACGCTTCGGAGAAAAAAATGAAACCGTTAATCACAACCTTGCTGGCAATCGGAATTCTCGCCGGCGTGATTGCCTGCGGCACAAACGGCAACGCGCAGGATGTGCCGGACGCCGTTTTAGGCAACTGGGAAGGCAAATTGAAAGTGCAGGCGATGGAGCTGCGGCTGGTGTTCCGTTTCGCGAAAACCGCCGAAAAAGTGACTGCCGAAATGGACAGCCCGGATCAGGGGACAACCGGCATTCCGGTGAGCAATGTGAGTGTGAATGGCGATCAATTGGCTATCGAAGTATCAACAATTAATGGCACTTACAGCGGCACACTATCGCCGGACGGCAACACAGTGGACGGCAAATGGAAGCAGAGCGGGATGGAATTTCCGTTGGAAATGAAGCGAGTGAGCGAACTAACCAAACTCAACCGGCCGCAGGAACCGCAGCCACCATTTCCCTACCAAACGGAAGATGTGACATTCAAAAATGATCCAGCGAAAATCGAACTTGCCGGAACGCTGTGCATTCCCACCGGCGACGGCCCTTTTCCGGCGGCAGTGCTCATTTCCGGCTCCGGCCCGCAAGATCGCGATGAATTTTTGCTCGGGCACAAACCGTTTTGGGTGATTGCCGATGATTTGGTACGGCGCGGCATTGCTGTTTTGCGATATGACGATCGCGGTGTCGGCAAATCCACCGGCGATTTTGGCGCAGCAACCAGCCAAGATTTTGCAACGGATGCCTTTGCCGCGGTGAAATTTTTGCAATCGCGCGGGGAAATTGATCGCGGGAAAATCGGGCTGATCGGGCATAGCGAAGGCGGATTGATCGCGCCGATTGTCGCAGTCGATCATCCGGACGCAATCGCGTTTATCGTAATGCTGGCCGGTCCGGGGCTGCCCGGCGACCAGATTTTGGAAATGCAATATCAACTTATTGGAAAACAATCAGGGCTCAGTGAAGAATTATTGACGTTTACCAAAGAAAATAGCCATAAAACCTATGAAATTATCAAGACCGAGCCGGACAATCAAAAAGCAGCCCAAAAACTGCGCGATTTGTTCGATGAAAATTGGGAAAAAATGAGCGATTCTTTAAAAGCTGAAGCGCAAAAATCCGGTGATCCCAAACAGCAGCTCGAGCAAAACATTCAAATTTTGACCAATCCCTGGTTTCGCTTTTTTTTGAGTTACGATCCGCGACCGACGCTTGCAAAAGTACAGTGCCCGGTTTTGGCAATTAACGGAGAGCTGGATTTGCAAGTGCCACCAAAGGAAAATCTGGCAGCAATAGAAACCGCGCTTAAATCCGGTAAAAACAGCGATGTAACCGTAAAAGAATTTCTAAAACTCAACCACCTTTTTCAGACATCGACCACCGGCGGACCGGATGAATATGGCAATATCGAGGAAACATTTGCCCCGGTTGCACTGGATTTTATGGGAGAATGGATCGTCGAACGGTTTGTGAAATAGATTCTTTTGGCAGGATAAAATGAATGTTTACAAAAAAGCGTGCAGTTTTGCACGCTTTTTTGTTGAACTAAACCACATCAATTTCACCGGCGGAGGCAAAAATATGGTGCGGACGCCATGCAACTGTGTCGATATCTTCGCGGGTGCTGACACCGGTGAGCACCAGAATCGTCTCCAGTCCGGCTTGAATGCCTGCCAGAATGTCTGTCTGCAAATTGTCCCCGACAATCACGGTGTTTTCCGAATGCGCATCAATATTATTGAGCGCCGCTCGCATAATCCATGCGCTCGGTTTGCCCATATACAGCGGTTTTTTGCCGGTGATTCGCTCAATCGGCGCACATAACGCGCCGCAAGCCGGATAGCCTTTCGGTCCGGCAACGTCCGGATTGGTGCCGATAAACCGTGCACCTTCCATAATATGGTAAGATGCCTTCCGGATCATTTCCCAATTGTATGATCGCGTTTCCCCGACAATTACAAAATCAGGATCGATATCCGTAATCGTAAAACCGATTTTATACAATTCATGCGTTAAAGCGCCCTCACCGATAACATATGCTTTTCTCCCGTCCTGTTTTTCCAGAAAATCCGCAGTTGCCATTGCCGATGTGTATAAATTTTCCGCCGGAACTTTGATGCCCGCAGACGCCAGCCGGTTTTGCAAATCCTGTTGCGTTTGCGACGGATAATTGGTCAAAATCACCAATGGGTTGCCCTGTTTCAACAGTCGTGCAATAAATTTATCCGCACCGGGAATCAGTGCGTTGTTGTGCAGTAACACCCCGTCAATGTCGCAGATGACGTTTTTCATTTTGCTCCCAGATCAATATTGCAATTGTTCGTTTCAATCGTTAAACTTACAAATAGATGTTTGCATTCTACAACTCAATAATAATCTGTTCACATGAGACTTATCATGGATTGTTTTCCAAAAAGCATCCAGTTCCGGCATCCGTGGCGCAATTACCAGCAACGGGTTTTGGATGAACTCGCATCTCATCTTAATGATCGAAAATTGCATGTGATTGCTCCACCGGGTTCGGGAAAAACCGTTTTGGGGATCGAGGCTATGTTGCGCATTGGCCGTCCAACGCTGATTCTTTCTCCAACAATCACGATACGCAATCAATGGATCGAACGGCTGATGACAGATTTTTTGCAAACAAACAACCGCCCGGACTGGATTTCGCACTCTATTCACAATCCCAAATTTGTAACTGTTTCTACTTATCAGGGCTTGCACGCAGTGATGTCCGGAATGAAAAAGGATCCGGCACCCATTGAATCTGATCATAACCCGCCTATTTCCGGATCAAACAAAACAAAAACGTTTTTAACCGCAATCGAGAAATTAGGGATTTCAACAATCATTGTCGATGAAGCGCATCACCTCAAAAATGAGTGGTGGAAAAGTCTGATGAGTTTTGTCGAACATATTCCCCAACCACATATTGTTGCCTTAACCGCAACACCGCCATACGATGTTTCTTATGCGGAATGGCAACGCTATCAAGACCTTTGCGGCGAGGTTGATGCTGAAATTTCTGTGCCGGAACTAATGATATCCGGTGATTTATCACCACATCAGGATTTCATATATTTCTCGACTCCCAGCGAGGCAGAGACACAAACTATCCGGGAATTTCAGAACGCAGTCATGCAAATTCAGGAAGAGATTGAGCTGTCGCCGGAATTAAGTGACCTCGTTTTGGCTCATCCATGGATTCAATTTCCGTTCAAAAATATCGAAGCCATTCTGGATAAACCGGATTATTATTCCAGTATGCTGATTTATCTGAAACATACCGGGCATCTCATAAATCAAGAGAACATAGATATTTATCAATTTGAAATTTCAGATATTCCCAAGCTGGACCTCGAATGGCTGGAAATTTTTCTAACGCATATTTTTTACAACGATCATGAGCATTATCAACCCGTTGATGCTGTGTTGAGCAAATGGCAAAAGCTTCTTAAACAAGCTGGTGCAATTTATCGACGCAAAGTGACATTGCAGGATTCTGAGATAATTCAGAAAGCGTTAAACAGCAGCGTGAGCAAACTGGACAGCATTGTATCAATTTTTCGAGAGGAATATAAGGTGTTGCGCCAGCGGCTGCGGTTGGTAATTTTAACGGATTTTATCCGAAAATCGGATATGCCAACTTTTGAATTCCCTGATATTGGAATGAAGCGTTTGGGTGTTGTACCAATTTTTGAACAGTTACGGCGGGAATTTATAGACGATATTCAGATTTGCGCCCTCAGTGGTTCGTTGGTGATCATCCCGGAAACCGTTTTCGGCGAATTTGAAATTGCAGCCATTGAATTTGGAATCGCTAGAAACGATTTCCGCACTTTCCCGCTCGCACACGATCCGGGATTTTTGCGGATTGAATCGTTTTCCGGCAAACAACAGCACATCGTCCGAATCATCACTCACCTTTTCGCAACTGGTCAACTAAACATTATTGTCGGAACGAAATCGTTACTCGGAGAAGGGTGGGATGCACCGGCAATCAACACACTTATTTTAGCAACCACCGTTGGATCATTCGTGCTCTCCAACCAAATGCGTGGCAGGGCAATACGCATATTAAAAAATGATCCGGAAAAAGTTGCAAATATCTGGCATTTGGTGTGCGCGGAAAAAGAATTGAGCAACGGCGGCAGCGATTTTATGATACTCAAACGTCGGTTTAAGGCGTTTGTGGGAATTTCAAATAATGATCCGGAAATTGCCAACGGTATTCAACGAATGGGTGAATTAAACCTAAATGAAAATACAGTTGCAAAAATCAATCAACAGATGCTCGCGATAGCAACGCAGCGGCACCAAATTCGCAAGAAATGGACTGCCGCACTCGCAACCGGTAACATGAAAGCCAATATGGTCGAAGAAATTAACGCCCCAAAACAGTCTGTAAGGAGCGGTGTTGGTATACGCTATTTGCGAAAAAAAGCAATGCTGGCGGGTATCACAGCGGGCAGTTTTTTGACAACTTTTCTTGCTTACCTGGCTTTGGGAGGCACATCCGCTGAAGGGCTAAGTGTAGTATTTTTAATGGGATCGGGATTGGCAAACATCTACCTTTTGCCGATAACAGCCCGGCAAATTTGGCATTATTTTACATCCGGACCAGAACCCAAAAGTGTTGAGTTGATAGCAAATATTTTATTAAAATCGCTATTTGATAGCGGTTTCATCCGTACGCCATTGGAGCAACTAAAAATCGTTATAAAATACATAAACTCAGAAGAAATAACCTGTTATCTGATTGGTGGAAATTCCCACGAAAAAGCTACATTTCTGGATGCTGTTCACGAGATGCTTTCTCCTGTTGATAACCCGCGATATTTGATTGCGTTGTTAAATGACAGAAAACCACGCAATAATGAATTTTACACCGTCCCAAAAATATTGGCAAAACACAAATCATCTGCAGAAAATTTGATTGCTTATTGGGAAAAGGAAATTGGCAAAGCCAGGTTGATTTTTACAAGAACAATTGAGGGTCGCCAATATTTATTGCAGGCAAGAATTCAATCGTTGAAAATGTTACGCCAGAAAAAGATAGACCGGCAACGGATTTGGAAATAAAACATTGCCGGTTGTTCATCAATCATGAAACCCGAACCGTATCCAATCCCCACTGAATCACTTTCAATTGAAAGCGCACCGCATTTTGAAAATCCAGCGGTTTCAGCCCGAACTCTTTGATCTCTTTTGCAATGGATTCGCCATTTGCCAATTTGAGGCGCAACGCCGGCAATTTTTCTTTGAAAGCAAGATATCGCTCCGGCGTACCGGTATATTTCAGCGAAGGATTTTCTACAATAAACAACGGCAGTTCGGTTACCAAACACAGCAGATCGCCACCGAGCGAGCGGATAAATTCCATCGAGCTAAGGTGAAATTTTTCAGCAGTTTGCGGATCGTTTTGCGACAGAAAATACGCTTGCATCGCCCGGCCTTCCGGTGTGGTGGTAAATCCCGGAGCGATATAATCAAACCCTTTCTCCCCGCCCCTGTCGTGATCGTGTCGCCGCAATCCGAGTTCGTTGGCGAGCAGCACAAATTTTTGCTGAATGCGTTCCGTTCGCTCAATCCAGTTGCGGTCGATGAGCAACATTGCGCCTTCCGAAAACGCCATTCCGTGCAGACTGATGTGCAAATCAAACGGCCCAAATTCCCGCCAGATTTCCGTTGCCAACCGGTTTTCCGACCGCATTTCCGGATAGCCGAACTCGATATCCTGTCCGGGCTGTTCCCGAAAAACGTGGTGAATAAATTCAGAAACATCCGGCCATTTGCGAATCCAAGATTGATTTTTTGCCTCGCCATCCGGGTTGATATGCGGAAAAATTACAAACCGGAAATCCGCCAGAATATCGGCGAACGCTTCGCGATGGCGCAGTATTTCGCAAATAAACATGCGCAGCGTTTCCGGCCCAACCGGCTCATCGGAATGCGATCCGGCAATCAGGCTGACGGTTTTGGCGCCGTTGCCCAAAATTACCGCGTCAACCGGACGACCGCCCTCGCTCTTTCCGGCAACGCGATATTCGGCAATATCGCTATTTGCAGCGCACGACTGTTTGATTTCATCGCGAACGGCATCGCTTTCGCGAAAATTTTCCGGTAATTTGAAACGTTTTAGCATTGAATCACCTTGTGATAGACCGTTTATTGGTTTCCGATTTTTGTAAAAAATTATCCGCCGAACAACGCAAAACCGCGTCTCGCTTCGCGGACAAATGTTGCCACCTTTTCAGCAGATTTCCGACCGTCCTCAGCCTCGACGCCGGTGTGCACATCCACCGCAGCCGGACGAACGATGCGAATCGCATCGAACACGTTTTCGGGTGTCAGTCCGCCGGCGAGCATCAGCGGTTTTGGGGAAATCTCCACGAGTTTCCGGCTGATTTGCCAATCGTGGGTTTTCCCGGTGGCACCATCCGCGCCCGTTGCCGGATCGTGCGTATCCGTAATAAAACCATCGACCAACGGCGCGAGTGTTTGGGTCATGTTTTCCAACTCGCTCAAATTATCCCCGCGAACGATGAGGCTTTTTAAAATAAACACATCCGGCGCGGATTTCCGCAATTGTTGCAATTCTGCAAGTTCAATATTTCCATGAATTTGCACGGTTTTGGCGTGCAGCATTTTGCACAATTCCAAAATTTCCGCCGCCGTGTTGAGATAGGTAATCAACACGCCAGAACGATTTTCCGGTAGATTGGCGATAATCGCCGCTGCATCTGCATCGTTGATATCTTCCGCATTTACGGTCAATCGCAGCGGAAAGCCGAGCCAATCCACGCCCGAATCGAGCAGCAGTTGCGCTTCCGCAGCATCAATGATGCCGGCAATTTGAATGATATGTTTCATTTCGCAAGATAAACCATTGCGGCAGAAAATACAACCGGGATTCCGCATTCGCATGCGGCAACCGTTTGCTTTTTTGCTAACGCTTAAGTAACATTTATCTTTAAATTTATTACGATAAAACAAACTGCAGCGAAGAAAATGAGAACAATCTCCGAAACACAACTGGACGAAATATTTGGCATCGGCAGCGCCGTCACATTTAAACAAGTGATTGAAGAAGCGCGAATGCTGGCAAAAATTCCCCGCCCGATCATGATTCAGGGCGAACGCGGAACGGGCAAGGAATTGCTGGCGCGCGCCATTCATTTGGAAAGCGACCGGAAAAAACAACCGTATGTTGTGGTCAATTGTGCTGCGTTTCAGGAAGATTTGTTTGCTGCGGAAATGTTTGGCCGGGAAAAAGGCGCGTACACCGGCGCTGTTGATTCGCGTCCCGGCAGACTGGAACTGGCCGACGGCGGCACGCTGTTTTTGGACGAAGTGGCGAATATGAGCCGTGCGGTTCAGGAAAAATTGCTTCGCGTGATCGAATATCAACAATTTGAACGGCTCGGCGGCAGCAAACCGATTTCGGTGGATGTGCGGATTATTGCCGCAACCAACGCCAATCTCGATCAACTCATGGAAAAATCAGAATTTTTGCCGGATTTGTATGACCGGTTATCGTTTGCGGTGCTCACTTTGCCACCGCTGCGAAAACGACGGGAAGATATCCCATCGCTGATCGAACACTTCATTTGTCAACTCCACAAAGAAATTCCCAACCTCGAACACAAATCGTTTACGCCTTCCGCGATTCAGGAACTCCAGAATTACCATTGGCCGGGGAACATCCGGCAGCTCAAAAACATCATCGAGCGCATTTATATTTCCGACGAAGACGGTACCATCAACGCATCGGAACTGCCGATCGAAATTACATCTGTGGAACCGATCCGCGGTAATTTCTACGAAAAAGTGCGCGCGTACGAAATCAACCTGTTGCTCAACTCGCTGAAAGATTTTGATGGCAACCAGCGCGCCGCAGCCGAAAATCTTGGGATGTCTTACGACCAGTTCCGCCACTTCTACAAAAAATACAAGTTGGAAGATTATCTGGTGTAAAACACCGACACCGTTGGCGCAATACACCAACCCGATTTCATAAGTTCAATAAAAACAATAGATTTATTTTGGCATTCAGATTGCAATATTATGGCATGAAGCCTGTGAAGGGGCTGTTAAATGACCAAAATAAATGACAATATGAAACAGATTTCCAGAAATTGTCGGGCAGATTTTCTCACCGGAAGATTTCCGGTTTATCCGCGGCAATTGCTGAGAAATATCTTTTTCAACGAACAAGCTTGAGTTTTTTGGGGTGTGTTATGGTGCAGCAAGACCGTTTTCAATATGAAATGAAGAACATTCTGGAAGCAAAAACATTGCTGGTTGTGCGGGCTGCAAAGCGCGTTCACTACCGGTTGGGCAATGTTTCCGATCAAAAAAATTATCTGGATGCATTACAACGCGAATTTGAAGCGGATCATATTCGCTTCAAGAAAGAAGAACCGCAGCCGGAAGAAGACCTGCCCTCGCGAAGGCTAAAAAAGGATTATCTCTGCTTTGGCAACATGCTGGTGCGAACTATTAATGGTAATGTGATTCCCGAAAACGATATTTTAAATTTTCGTAAAGAGCTGAAAAGATTAAACTTGCAATGCGGACTGATCGTAGGATTTTCGGATGACGGCATTGTCGTTGAACGGGTGACGGTTACAGAATCAAATAAACACAATTTATCCTGAGCAAACGGAGCACATCATGAAAACAGTACCGCTATTTGAAGAAGAGCAGCAATTTCGCCAACCCTGGCTGATGGCGCTGCTCGGCATTACGGTGGCGCCGATTACACTGTTTTTGATTTATGTGATGATTTCGCAACTGGTTTTCGGAATTCCGGTTGGCAGCAAACCGATGCCGAACGCGATGGCCATCTGGTTCATGCCGTTGATGGTGTTGATTTGCAGCGGCATTATTTGGTTGTTTTGGAAAAGCAAATTAATCGTTCGCATCGATTCGGAAATGCTGCTTATCCGTTTTTTCCCATTCACGAAACGGGAAATACCGCTCTCGAAAATCCGGGAATTTGAAGCGCGGAAATACAATCCGCTCGGCGAATACGGTGGTTGGGGCGTACGATTGGGCTGGAAAGGCGGCAAAGCCTACACGGTCAGCGGAAATCACGGTGTTCAATTTGTGTTTCGTAATGGCGAAAAATTGTTGATCGGCTCGCAAAAAGCGACAGAATTTGAAGCTGCACTGCGGAGCGCTCTCGCTGAAAAAATAGACAAATAAATGTTTAATAATATTACACTTACAACACTCATTTTTCGGAGGATTTTATCATGAATATTTTTCAAAGAATCACAAAATTGGTCGAAGCCAACGTCAATTCGATGCTGGATAAAGCCGAAGACCCGGAAGTGATGGTTCGCCAAATCATTCGTGAAATGGAAGAAAGCATCATCGAATTGCGCCGCGAAACCGTAAAAGCCGTTGGCGCCCGCAAATTGCTGGAAAAGAAAATGCAGCTGCTCAATGAAAAATCCGCTGATCTCCAGCAAAAAGCCACACTCGCGCTGGAAAACGGAAACGAAGATTTAGCGCGCAAATTGCTGGAACAAAAAATCGATGTCGAGAAAGAGAACAGCCAACTCGCAAATGAAGTAGAAACAGCAACTTATCTTGCCGAAAAAATGAAACAGGATTTGGTAAAACTGGAAGACCAGGTGCAAATTGCCCGTCGCCAAAAAGAGGAATTGATTCGCCGTAAACTCGCCGCCGAACGCAAAATGAACGCCACCGGCGCCATTCGCAAAACCCGCGATGCGTTGGAAGCGCTCACCGGTGCCACCAATAGTGCGGACGCGAATATCAACGCCATCGAAGCGCAAAAAGATAAAATTCTGCAATTGGAAGCCGAAGCCGAGGCGATGGAAGAATTGATGGAAGGGAAATCCGCAGACGCCGAAAGCGAAAAAGAGCTGGAAAAAATGATCCAGAATAAAGCGGTGGAAGACGAATTGGCAAAGCTGAAAAAGATGCTCAGTGACGGCAAAAAAAAGTAGCGAATTGAAACAGATCATAAAACCAATTTCGAGTAGCTAATTCAATGGGAGAATCACCATGTTAAAACTATACCTCGCCTGCCTATTATTTGGTGGCTTATTTATCATCATCTCCCTGTTTTTTGGCGCGGATGCTGACGCGGAAGCCGATGTGGATGTGGATGTTGACACTGACATCGACGTGGATACGGATGTGGAAATGGACGCCGACGCCGCAGAAGTCGAAGTTTCCGGCGAAGGTACTGTGGAAGCCATTAAATTTCTCAGCTTTCGCAATTTTGTGTTTTTTGTGGCCTTTTTCGGGCTCACCGGCAGCCTGCTCACCTGGATTGGCAGCAACTTTTTGTTGACGTTTGGCGCAGCCATTACGCTGGGATTTGTGGCGGCAACCGTTATGCATCGGGTGATGAAACAACTGGCGGCAACCGAAGTGGGCGAAACGCTGAATCTCGACCGGTTGGTTGGCATGCCGGCAAAAGTGACGATCAACGTTTCCCGGGATCATCGCGGCAAAGTATCGCTGGAAGCCGTCGGACAACGCATGCAGCTCCTCGCCCAAACGGCAGAAGAATCGGAACGCGATGAGTTCAGTGTTGGTGAATCGGTTTACATTTTGCACGTAAAAAACGGTATTGCATTTGTTGTGGAAGAAGCCTTTATCAACTCCGCAACCATTTGATCACCCGTTTATTTATAAATTCGCAGATGTAAAATAATGGAGGATGTCACATGATTACCAAAGATTACCACCGCACATTATTTCTTTCGATGATTTTGATCGCCCTCGGTGTGTCGATTTCCACCACAATGGGGGATTCTTCGGGCACCATTGGCACGGTGATGATCGCCGTTGGCGGCTTATTTTTTATCATCGGAATGACCAAAAGAAGAAAATTTGAACAAAAAAATCACCACCCAAAATCATAGAAAGGTTAGCTATGATATACGTTGGTTTACTGATTTTAGCTTATGTGGCGGTTTGTCTCTATCGCGGAAATTTGATTTGGGAATTGGGCGTTTCCCGCCGCAGTAACAGTCCTTATTTTTACTGGTTTGGTATCGGAACTTATTCGGTAGTCGCGCTGATGATGATTTACGCAGGCTACATAAATCTATAATAAACATTTGTTTGCAATTCAACTTAACCAACTTAACTTTTAGGAGGGTTGTGATATGGATTTCATAAGTGCTATCATATTTATCGTTGTTATCCTCGCGGTTGTTGTGGTGATGATGGTCAGCCGCTTGCTGATTGTCTGCCATCCCAACGAAGTTGTGATACTTTCCGGACGCAAACGTAAACTGCCGGACGGATCGATTGTCGGTTACCGGCTCATTCGCGGCGGTCGCGCGGTGCGCATGCCGGTGCTGGAAAAAGCAGCCCGCATGTCGCTGGAATCGATTCCCCTGGAGCTTTCGGTGCGCAACGCGTATTCCAAAGGCGGTATTCCGTTGAATGTGGATGCCATCGCCAACATCAAAATTGATTCGACAGAACCGGCGTTCGGCAACGCGGTCGAGCGTTTTTTGATGAAACCGATGCAGGAAATTCACCAGATTGCGAAAGATACGCTGGAAGGTAACCTGCGCGGCGTGCTGGCATCGCTGACGCCGGAAGAAGTGAACGAAGACCGCCTGAAGTTTGCCCAAAGCCTTATCGAAGAAGCGGATAACGATTTGAACCAACTCGGTTTGCAACTCGATACGCTGAAAATTCAGAATGTCGCGGACGAAGCGGGATATCTCGATTCGATCGGTCGCCGCAAAACCGCCGAAGTGCTCTCAACCGCACGAATGGCAGAAGCCGCAAAAGCCGCCGAAGCGGAACAGGCAGAAGCGGAAGCACGCCAGTTTGCGGAAATTGCCAAAGCCAAAGCAGATCAGGAAATTAAAGCGGCGCAAATTTCTGCGGATCGCGAAGTGAAGATGGCCAAAGCCCGCGCCGATGCCGCAGCCCGTCAGGCGGAAGCGGAGCAGGAAGCCGTCGCAAAGGAAGCGGAAGCGACATCACTGCGGAAAGCTGAGGTCGCAAAAGCAATGGCTGATCAGGAAATTCGCACATCGCAAATTAAGGCAGATCAAGAGGTTAAGGTATCTCGCGCTATTGCAGATCAACAGATCGAAACTGAGAACAACAATCTGCGTATGAAAAAAGCGGAACTGGAACG
Source organism: Calditrichia bacterium (assembly GCA_020634975.1). Classification (NCBI taxonomy): domain Bacteria; kingdom Pseudomonadati; phylum Calditrichota; class Calditrichia; species Calditrichia bacterium. The sequence continues at coordinate 330,031 of JACKAQ010000001.1, forward strand.
CGAAGCCATTATCATGGAAAAAGAAGCGGAAGTTGCCGGACAAAAAGCCCAGGCAAAATACGAACAGGATATGGAAGAAGAACGCATTCTGCTGCAACAAAAACGCCTGATGGCAGACGTTATCGAACCCGCAAAAGCCAAAAAAGAAGCGATGGAGCTGGAAGCACGCGGCGAAGCTGCGCCGATTCTCGAGAAAGGTAAAGCGAACATCGAAGTGCTGGATCAGATGATCAAAACCTACCTCAGCGCCAAAGGTGAAGGCGAAAAAGTATTCATGCTGAACATGTTGCCGGATATTATCAAACAACTGTCCGACACGGTGAACAAGGTCACGATCGACAAAGTGAGTGTGATCGACAGCGGCGGAAACGGCAGCCACGGCGTGGCAAATTTCATCAACCAGTTGCCCGCAGCAGTGGTTTCGCTGGCGGAACAGATCGAAAACGCCACCGGTGTGAACATCCTCAACCAGTTCAAACAGAAACCGGAAATTGGTCAGATTGTCCACCACAACGGTGAGCACGACAAAGCGAAAGATGATGAGAAGTAGGTTAAAAAAACCGCACCATCAGCATGAAACGCTTGTTCCGCGCTGATGGTGTGTTAAAACAAACGAAAACAAATATTTAGAAATACATCGAATTTTTCAAAAAATGAAAAAGAACAAGACTATTTCTGCCGGGTTGATGAAAGTATGAACAGAAAAAAACCTAAAACACTGAGCCGTGAAGATAGAGCTAAAAGGCGAAAAAGAGAGACTAATCAAACTCATTTTATCAAAGCTATTCATCAGCCTTTTATTGGGGATGTTTAACGGTGCAGTTGTAGATAATATTAAAATAGGATTCTGGTCGGTTTTAATTTTCATAGCAACATTTACGGCTTCCTATTTTATTAGAAATTACATTCGTGTTCGACTTTATCTAACTGCTGTTCTATGGGGTTTGGTTTGGGGCGCATGTATGTCAGGTATCTTAACACTCAATTATTACGGACGACATGGGTTCAGAGATGATACGATCGCATTAGCAATTATTATGCTTTTGGGTTATTCACTCATGTTCGTAATAGATATTTATATTGGGAGACATGATTATATTAAACCAGATTTTCAGTCTTATGGTGAGTTTTACAAAAGCTGGTTCAATTATAAGTATCTTAAAAACAAATAATTAGACTCAAAATATTTGAAAGGAGCACAGTATTGGGATTCACAAATTTTTTCAAAGGAAAAAAAGAAGGTGAAGAATTTGATCCACTACGGGACTTGACACTTTCAAAAATGAAGGTCGGGTATTTTGTTGAATTTGATCTGAAAACCTGGCAGGTTACCGCATACAATAAATACGATTTTGGCGACGGCTTATGGAGCGAGGAATGGGAACTGACCTCCGGTCGCGAAAAAATCTGGCTGGAAAAACGCGAAGATGACGAAGTGGAATGGACCGTCAGCAAAAAGCTGCCAATCGGCGCAATTGCGGAAGATGTCCGCCAGCACGTCAAAGATTTCGACGATCCGCCGGGGCAAATTTCCGTGAAGGAAAAAACGTTTTATCTGGATGAATCCGGTTCGGTCTATTATTATCCCGGTGGCAACACTCAACAACAGGGTCAGGGTATCATCGCATGGGAATATATTGATGATGACGATGAAAATTTTGTGAGCATCGAGCAATGGGGCGAGGATGATTTTGAAGCATCGCAAGGCTATTATGTGGAAGAATTTATGTTTAGCAACATCCTGCCGTCGGGGGACGCACAAGCTTGACGGAAGCATGGATAAAGGATAAAGTAAATTTTTTGACTTTTTCAATATTAAACAATAAAAAACAACATTTCTAAATCAATAAAATACAAACACTTAAAAAAGGGGTTTGTTTTGAAAAAAACAATTACATTTGCACTTTTCGGAATTGTTGCGTTGCTGCTGTCGAGCTGCGGCGCATCGAATCCGGTTGAGAAAATGCAACGCGAGCTGGACGATTATCCGGAATATTCCATTATTCTGGAAGATATGAAAATGGAAGGCACTTTTTTTAAGGATTACTTTCATCAATATAAAATTATTCATGCGGAAAAAGCCGGTGATTCGCTGGCATATTTCACCAATCAAACAGAATGGATTTTGGTAGATGAAGATTTTTTCAGCAATTACCAACGGTATTTGGGAATGACAATTGCATCCAAATCTGCTGAAGGTGATGTGAGCGACTCTCCGCAACCGCCGGGCTACCAATATGTTGGCGATGAACGCTACGGCCAATGGCGAACCGATAACTCCGGCAACAGCTTTTGGGAATTTTACGGAAAATATGCCATGTTGCAGGCGCTGCTCGGCGGCTGGAATCGCCCGATTTATCAGGATGACTGGCGCGATTACCGCACCTCCCGGCGCAACAATCAGCCGTATTTCGGCAAAAATCGCCAGTGGGGCACCGACGGAACCGCAACGAAAAAAACGAATCCAACATTTTTCCAACGCCGCCAAATGCGCGAGCAGGCGTCCAAACAATCCTTTACGGATAAGCTGAAACAACGCACACGCCGCAGTAATATGAGTAAATCCCGAAGCCGCAGCGGTGGTTTTGGAAAATAAACAAATGAGGAAATAATGAAACATAACGATCAAAATCAGGACAATAAAAAAGAAATGGGAAAATGGGTTGCCGTTGGCATCGCTATCGGAACGGCAATGGGCGTTTCGATGGATAATATCGGGCTTGGCATCTCGTTGGGTCTTGTGATCGGTCTGGCAATCGGCACAGTAAAATCCCGAAATGATAAAACGGAGTAAAAAATGACTTTAGACCAAACCATATCCGGACTAATTTACCTTATTGCAGTGTTTATACTTTTTTGGCTGGGAAAAGTGGTTTATGGAATAACCAATCCGCGCATCAATTTGCGCGATGAATTGGTGAAAAAAGATAATCTGGCGATGGCGCTGGCAGTGATCGGCTACTATTTCGGGCTGATTATCGCGTTGGGTGGCGTGCTTTCCAGCGAATCCGCAGGATTGTTCATCGATCTGTTCGAAATATTTTTTTACGGCATTATTTCGATTGTCCTGATGAATTTTTCGATTAAAATCAATGACAAAATCATCCTCAGCAAATTTGACAATATCAAAGAAATTATCGATGATCAGAACGCCGGAACGGGCGTTGTGGAAGCGGCCAACCACATTGCTGTGGGCATGATTATCGCCGGCGCGATGAGCGGCGATTACGGCGGCTGGGCAACTGCGCTCACATTCTGGATTTTGGGACAAGCCGTGCTGATTGTCGCAGGCATTGTTTACGCCAAAATTCTGCCGTTCGATCTGCACGCGGAAATCGAAAAAGATAACGTTGCTGTGGGCGTTGCGTTTGCGGGTGTGCTGATCGCCATCGGCAACATCTTGCGCATCGGCTCCACCGGCGATTTTATTTCGTGGCAACAGAATCTCACCACGTTTTTCGGATTCGTCATATTCGGACTGGTGCTGCTGCCGGTTTTGCGCTTTCTGACCGACAAAGTGTTGCTCCCCGGCGAAAAACTTACCGATGAACTGGTGAACCAGACAAATCCGAATATCGGTGCCGGTGCGGTGGAAGCGTTTGCCTATATCGGTGCGTCGTTTTTGATTGGTTGGGTTATATAGCTGGTTTCTAGTTTCTGGTTTCTGGTTTCTGGATTGAAGATTCTGGATGCTCTGAAAAATGTAAACTTAAGTGCAGAATGTGAAAATGAGTTACAAAAAATTGCAGATATGGCAGCTATCTCGTGAAATTGTGATTGATATTCACAAAATGACGCTGGAAACGTTACCAAAATTTGAGATGTTCGAAACAGGATCACAAATTCGCAGATCGAGCAAATCGACCAAATCTTTGATTGTGGAAGGATACGGCAGGCGCTATTATAAACAGGATTTCATACGTTATTTATTGAATGCGCTCGCCTCTAACGATGAAACAATTGATCATTTAGAAACCCTTTTCGAAACAAAGTCTTTATCTGATTCAATTCTGTACGAAAACATACACGAACGGCTTATTTCTTTAGGTAAAATGCTCAACAATTTCATCAACTCGGTTCAAAAAAATCATCAGACACCATCGATTTATGTAAAGGAAGAAATGCCAGACTATCTGAATTTTCCGGAAACAAAAGATGACAAAACAGAATAAAATTTTTGCAAATATAGATTCGGAATCCAGAACTTGCGCTGAGCGCAGCCGAAGCGTCCAGAATCCAGAATCCAGAATCCAGAATCTCTCCGGCAACTGGTTGCTGAAAGCCTGCATTTTCGCCACCGGGTTATCCGGAATTGTGGCGGAATACGTGATGTCCACGCTGGCGAGTTATCTGCTCGGTAACTCCGTTTTGCAATGGACACTCACTATTTCCATCATGCTGTTTGCGATGGGCGTTGGCAGCCGTTTCAGCAAATTTGTGGATGACGCGTTGCTGGATGCCTTCGTTTTCACGGAATTACTGCTCTCCGTTTTATGCGCGATCAGCGCTACAACTATCTATTTTTTATCGGCTTACATGAATCCGATAACACCGCTGATTTACACGCTGTCATTCGCAATCGGTTTGCTGATCGGGCTGGAAATTCCGCTGGCAACCCGTCTCAACGATTATTTTGAGGATTTGAAAATCAACATCAGTTCGGTAATGGAAAAAGATTATTACGGCGCGTTGCTCGGCGGCTTGCTGTTTGCGTTTGTCGCCCTCCCCTACCTCGGTTTAACTTATACGCCCATTTTGCTCGGCGCAGTAAATTTTGCAGTCGCGGCGGCGCTATTTTGGCAGCATCGCGATTCGCTAAAATTTCCGAAAACACTCACTGCCGGATTTTTGATCGTGCCCGCCTTGCTCGGCGCATTGGCCGTTTCGGCGGAGCCGATTGTGCTGTATGGCGAGCAGCAAAAATATGTGGATAAAGTTGTTTATCAGGAGCAAACGCCCTATCAGCGAATTGTGATCACTCAATTCAAAAATGATTACTGGCTGTATCTCAATGGAAATGAACAATTTAGCAGCTACGACGAACACCGCTATCACGAACCGCTGGTGCATCCGGCAATGCTGGCGAGCGTTGCGCATAAAAATGTGCTGATTCTCGGTGGCGGCGATGGATTGGCTGCGCGGGAAATCCTCAAATATCCCGACGTCGAAAAAATTACGTTGGTCGATCTCGATCCGGCGATGACGGAACTCGGCAAGAATTACCCGGTTTTTCGCCAACTCAACCAAAATGCGCTCAGCGATCCCCGGGTGCACATTCGCAACGAGGACGCATACACATTTTTGCAGCAAACCCGGGAAATTTTCGATGTGATTATTATCGATTTGCCCGACCCGAAAACCATCGAGCTGGCGCGATTGTACACCCGGGAATTTTATCAATTGGCGAAACGTCAACTGTCCAAAGGCGGGATTGTGGTTACGCAAGCTGGCAGCCCGTTTTTTTCACGGGAAGCGTATCTCTGCATATTGCAAACGATGCGAACTGCCGGATTGGCTGCGATTCCTTATCACAACCACATTCCAACACTCGGCGAATGGGGCTGGGTGCTGGCAATGAATGCGGAAATTGACGAAAATCGTTTGAAAAATCACCTGCTATCACTATCATTTGATGATTTGCAAACACGTTTTTTAAACCGGGACGCAATGGCGGCGATGCTTCTTTTCGGCAAAAACGAACTGGCCGGTATCGATGCCATTCGCGTTAATTCTGAACTGGAACTCGCATTATTTGATTATTACAAAAATGGGTCGTGGGAATTTTATTGAGAACCGATTGATAAACAACCTGATCAGCAAAATAAAATCGAATAGATAGAAGCCAAAAGCCAAGTGCCAAAAGCCAATGAAAAATATTGCCCATAACATTATCAAATTTGTCATCAAGGAAAACCTGCACCGCATTTTGCTGATCATGTTGTTGCTGATTGTTTTCGGTGCGGTGGGCATGGCGATTTTTGAGCCGAATGTCAATTGGGATAACGCATTGTGGTGGAGTATCGTCACGTTGACCACTGTCGGATATGGCGATATTGCGCCAACTACGTTCGGCGGGCGCATCGTTGGATCGATCATCATGATTTTGGGTATCGGCATTTTGGGGATGTTCACGGCAACCATCGCCAGCGTATTTGTGGAGCAAAAACTGAAAGTGAATCGCGGAATGAGTAATTACGATTTCACCAATCACACGATTATTTGTGAATGGAATTATCGCGCCAAAGAAATTTTGAGAGAGCTGCGTTCAGACAGTCGCGTGCTGGATCAACCCATCATTTTGATCGCAGATATCGACGAAAAACCGGTGAATGACGAAAATCTCCATTTCATCAAAGGCGAAGTGGACGAAGCAAATTTGCAGCGCGCCAATATTGCGGCTGCAAAAACGGTCGTCATTCTCGGCGATGACAAATTGGATAACAACGCCCGCGATGCGCAAGTGGTGCTCGCTGCGCTGATTATCGAATCCATCAACCCGAGCGCTTACACAATTGTGGAATTGGTGAACGAACAAAACGTGGCGCATTGCCGTAAAGCGCATGTGGACGAAATTATTGTTTTAAATGAGTTTAGCAGCCGCCTAATTGCCCGCGCAGCGCTCGATCACGGTATTTCGAAAGTGATGAGCGAACTGCTCAGCGCCAGCACCGGCAACAATTTGTATCAGGTGCCGGTGCCCCGCGAACTGGCAGATCAATCATTTCTGGTTGTGTTTTCGGAGATGAAACGCACCCGGAACAGCATTGTTCTGGCGGTGTATCGCCGGGATCAGGATATCGTAATTTCCAACCCGGATGTGGATTTGAAAGTAGCAGCGAACGACCAGTTGGTCATCGTTTCGCAAAACGAACAGTAATTTGAGGTGATGAAATGTCCCTTTTTTCGAGAATCGCAGGAATTATTCGCGCTAACCTGAATTTCCGGCGCGATGATGTTGACATCGACGATAGCGTTTACGAAGAAATTCGTGATTCGCAGCGCGAATATCAACGCCAAAAACAGCAGCGCAACGATGCCAATCATCACCGGAATGACGATCCGTTGGCCAAACACTACGCCAATCTTGAAGTGCCGTACGGCTCGGATCTGGAAACTGTCACCAAATCGTGGAAAGCGTTGCTGCGCAAATATCACCCGGATATTCATTCCGGCGATCCCGAAAAACAGAAAATTGCGAATCAACTTGTTCAGGAATTAAACCAATCTTATAATGAGTTGAAAAAAAAGTTACGCTAAAAATTGATCATAAATAATTGTTTTCATTAGGATTAATCAACACAATTAATTCACTATTACAACAGGAGGCTAACGTATGGCCATGTTTAGCAAATTCGAAATGGTTAAGGATTATTTAATGGAACTCGGCTTTGCGATTATTCGCGAAGATGAGGATGAAGAGATCGTGGTTGTAAATGATCCCGATAATGGCATCAACAATATGGTCATCGATTGCGAAGACCCGATTGTGATTATGGAGCAATTGATTATGGAAGTGCCGGAAAAACCCGGTGATTTGTATGAAAAATTGCTGAAAATGAACCGCACACTGGTTCACGGCGCATTTGTGCTGGATGAAGAAGGCAAACGCGTTATTTATCGCGATACGCTGCAGTTGGAAAATCTCGATAAAAATGAGCTGGAAGCCTCGATTGTCGCGCTTTCCATGGGCATTGCAGAATTTGGCAGCGAGTTGCTGAAATACGCAAAACGCTAATTTTTTTATCGCTTAACTATTTGATAATATTTAATTTGAAACCAAACTTCAGGAGATAAAAAGATGGGTATTTTTTCGCGCATATTCAAAATTTTCCAGTCGGAGGCGCATTCAGTTGTGGATCAACTGGAAGATCCGATCAAATTGACCGAACAGGGCATTCGCGATTTGAAAAAAGATTTGGCGCAAGCCATGCGTAGCCTGGCGGAAGTGAAATCGTTGTCCATCCGCATGCGCAAAGACGGCGAAGACCAGAAAAAGCTTGCTGCCGATTACGAACGCAAAGCCATGATGCTGCTCCAACGCGCCCAAAGCGGCGAACTGGACGCCGCAGAAGTTGACCGTTTGGCAACCGAAGCGCTCACCAAAAAAGAAGATTCCTCACGCCGCGCACAGGAATTTATGACCAATCACGAGCAGCAGCAGAAAATGGCTGACCAGTTGCAGAACAAAGTGAACAAACTGAAATCTGCGATTTCCAAATATGAAAACGAGTTGGTCACTCTTCGCGCCCGCGCCCGCACTGCGGAATCGATGAAAAAAATCAACAAACAAATGGCGCAAGTTGATGCATCCAGCACCGTTGCGATGCTCGAAAAAATGAAAGACAAAGTGACCGAAGAAGAATCGCTGGCGGAAGCCTACGGCGAAATGGCCGACACAACCAAATCCGTTGACGAAGAAATTGACAAAGCGTTGGCGGGTGCGTCTGTGGATGCCGCAAAAGATTCGCTGGCAGCGCTAAAAGCCAAAATGGGCTTAAAAGAAGGCGATGCCAAATAGTTGTTTTTTAATCAGTTGTAATTTTTTTAATAAAAAAAGGGGCGTATTTAACACACGCCCCTTTTTTATTCCAAATTGATTTTTTGCGAGCCACAAACAATCGTTTGCCAAAAATACTCAGTATTCGGGCAACACATCTTTCGGCGCATTTTTCAACGCCGGGTGCAATTCGTCTTTCGGCGATAAAACCGGATTTACATCCAGTTGCCAGTCGATGCCAATTTCCGGATCGGACCATTGGATGCCGTATTCATCTTTTCCGTCGTAAAAATCCGTGCATTTATAGGTCACGTTCGCGGTTTCGCTGACCACGTAAAATCCGTGGGCGAATCCCGGCGGCACATAAATTTGCCATTTGTTGCGTTCGGAAAGCGTTACACCGACCCATTTTCCAAACGTTGGCGAGCCTTTGCGGATGTCCACTGCCACATCAAAAATTTCGCCGGAAACCGCCTGAACCAGTTTGCCCTGCGGGCGTTTCAATTGATAATGCAATCCCCTCAAAATGCCTTTTGTGGAAAACGAGTGATTGTCCTGCACAAAATTTTCGCGAATACCGGCTTCGGCGTATTTTTCCGCATGAAATGTTTCCATAAAAAAGCCGCGCGGATCGCGGAACACCCGCGGCTTGATAACCAGAACTTCCGGAATTTCCGTTGGCTCAACCGTAATCGACATGAACTAACGCCTCTTTTGTTTGGGTTTTAACGTTGGCGATCCGACCGCCAGATATGTGTATCCGTGCGCAACCAGATCTTCGTAATCGGGAATCATCCGCCGCCCGTCGATGATGAGATACGGCGGCGAAACCGTGTTCTCGATAATCGATGAAAGCCCGCGAAATTCCTCCCAATCGGTAGAAATAAACAGCGCATCACTGTCGATCAGCGCCTCCCGGACCGATTTGCTATACACAATTTTCTGATAATCCGGTGATTTTTCGGGTTCATAATATTTTTTTGCTTCCTCAATTGCCAGCGGATCGTATGCCTGAATCCGGCGAACGCCGTATCCGAGCAGCGTTTCGATAGCTTTTAGGGATGACGCATCCCGGATATCATTTGTCTGTTTTTTGAAAGCTAACCCTAATATTGATATAACTTTACCTTCAAAATTAAAATTAGCTTCCTGAATCGCTTTTTTCACCAGATAGGTTTTCTGGAATTCGTTGATCTCGAAAGTGGATTCCAACAATCGGGTGTTCACATCGTGCTTTTTCAATTGAAAAATAAGCGACTGAATATCTTTGCCAAAACAACTGCCGCCCGCGCCGTTGCTCATGTACGATCCCCAGGTGCTGATGCGCTCATCGGCGGTTACGCCGCGCCGCAAATCATCCACCCGGACGTTGGCAATTTTTTCCCCGATGCGTGCGCCAACACCATTCCAAAATGAAATGTAAGTGAGCAGCAACGTGTTGGAAACGTATTTGATCGCCTCGGCGGTTTCCGGCGTGGTTTCAATATATTTAATCCGCACATGATTGACAAATTGGGAATACACCCGCCGCAAAATTTTGAAATCATCTTTACTGTCGCAGCCGACCACCACCCGCGATGGTTTTCGCGCCTGCGAAACCGCCGTTCCCTCCGCCAGAAATTCCGGATTGGTGGCGATGCCCACGTTTTTTGCGCCGTGTTCGTGTAAAATGCGCTGCAACCGGCGGATCGTGCCAATCGGCACGGTGCTTTTATCGGTGATCACCACCCGCCGGAGATCGCTGCGTTTTGCCAATAACGCGGCAATTTTATGCACGGCGCTATCATATAATTCCAGATTGCTGGAGCCATCCGCATTGGCCGGTGCCGGCAGGCACAGAAAAATAACGTCCGTGCCTTCGATAATTTCATCAATTTTATGGGTGAAAAACAGATGTTTGCCAAGGTTATCACTAATGATATCCGCCAGTCCGGGCTCGTTGACAAACTGGTGAATCCGTTCGGGATTTCCGGTTGCGTATGCATCAATTTTTGCTGGATTGGTATCGTATCCGTGCACCTCGTGCCCGTATTCCGAGCAGATTGCGGCGTGCACCAACCCCACATAACCTGTGCCGGCAACAATAATTTTCATGTCGAAGACCTCGCTGTAACATGTGGCAGAATCATTTTTCGCATTAGACTAAACCACCAAATAATGGCGCATCAATAATTTTGACATCATACGATCAAATTGCCGGGGTGATTAATTGAGAGGCATTGCGAAAAAAAGATCATCGTACCGATAAGCATTTATTGAGCGATTTGCACAATCAATTGTCGCGAAAAGATTGTGCATCAATTTAAAGCAGTTATAAATTTTATCCAAAAAGATGAATTTAACTGAAGCTAAAATTAATCATTCAGAAAACTCAATAATGTAATGTAGCGCAACATCAACCGTGGATTCAATTGTTTTTCTGTATTTTTCCGGCGAATTTGGTTGGCGATAAAATCCGGAATTCGCCGGTCGTGCCGGTCAATCGCATCTGCGGCCCAGCGTTTTACTGCCGGGTGTTGAAGGAATTTTCGCGCTTCCGCATCGGGATTTACGGCTGTTTTGCCGGTCGCCATATTTTTTCCGCCAACCAGATTTTGGCGGGTGATCATTCGTGCGGCTTCTTTAAACCGGTAAATTTGCGGCGCATCCAGCGGATTTCTGCCCCACAATTCGTTCGGTAAAATTGCGGCTTCCGGAAAATAAGTGTTCCAGTAATAATTATAGAGCCGGTCGCTGGCGCGAAGCGATTTGTCGGTATCGAGGCAGCTTTGCAGCACTTCGTAATCCAGAAACGGGCTGCTGCAGGCGGTGTGCTGCTGAACGCCGATCGCCTTCGCGACAGACAAACTGCGCGCCATTGTGAAATTGTGCAACGATTCCCGAAAATCCTCATGGGTGTGTCCGGCCAGCCGGTTGATTTCTAAAATGCCGCGCGCCGCGTTTAAAAACCAGCATTCGTAACCGAGCGTGAGAATCCCGCCAAGTTCCTCGTCCGGCAACGCATGCACATCGTTATAAAGCAACCGTTGGTAATGATTGATGCTTTTGATGGGCGTATTAAATTTATCCTCACCGCGAATGTGGGAGATCATTCCGCGAACGTCGTTCGGCAAATCCAGAAAGCTCTGCCCGCCCATGATGCAATCGCCGCTCAATTCGTCCATAAAAAAACTGTCCGGCGAGTGCGATGCGCGATGCTGCCAATCGAAAACATCTGTGTGTTCCAGCGAGATCGCCAATCGCGTATGTCGTGCAATATTGTCCGAAAAATCGGGCAACAAATCCCAATTGACCGGCGCCGGGCGAACCGGCAGATTATAGTGTCGCGCCAGTTTCAACGCGGATTTGGATGCGCCGCGATTCCATAAATTCGGGCGAAAGCGCTGCAACCAGGTTGTCAGCAATTGGCTCGCGTAATCGTCGCGCAGCCCGATGTGATAATCCGCGTCGTCAAATCTGCTGAAATATTTGCTCAGCGCATCGTGGACTTTTTCACCGGCGGCGGGCAATTCTTTTTCCCGGTACACCGGCGGTTTGAATTCGAAAATTGCCGGCGGCGTTTTGCCCAGTCGCTGCGATTCCAAATCCACCGTCAGGGTTTGCCCGGGCATCCGGCGCTCCACATTCTGGAACAGCGATTTCGCAAACGGTAAATAACCGTATTTCAGGAATTCCACCACCGATTCTTCGGAAAGTTTAGCCACTTTCCGGAAAGCAAACGGGTTTCCGCTCAAAAAAAATCCGGATTCGGATTCCCAATAATACAGCGGCATAACCCCATATTTATCGCCGGTAACCAGCAGTTTCTGGCGTTCTTTATCCACAATCACCAAATTGAACAACCCGCCGGCAATCGATTTCAGTCCTTTGGCAAGCGTGCTCACGCTGATTTTGTGAAGAAATTTCTGCAGGTTCACTTCGGCATCAATTGTGTTCACATCGTCGAGATAAAAATGGCCGTCCAGCAGCACGGCAAACGCCGGATTATCGACCACCTGCCACGAACTTTCCGAGACATCATTATTGGTCGTAATATTAATATTATCAAAGGAATAGAGCGAATTTGCAAAGGCGTGCACCTGCAAATATTGCGGCACAACTGCCAAGGTTGGCGCATTCTGGATTACGGGGTCAAAAACGGGAATAAAGCTTGCCGGAAAGCTGTGCTTCGCCGTTGGCGGCGAGGAAATCTGCCGGGTAAAAGCCCGGGAGGACTGGTTTTCAAAGCGTTTTCTATGTTCAAAATTGGATTGAAAATGCATTGGTGAATCCCTGCTTTCCGCAATTATTTAACTTCCGTGTGCGATTTTCGCACGCTCCGTTAATCGAAACTATCGGAGAAATGTGCGAAAATCATTACTTTTCAACCGGTTGGCAATTGATCAGGCGTCGTTTCCGTAATGCTGCGAAATCCATTCCTGATATTGCCCGCTTTTGATTCGCGCCACCCATTCCGAATGATCGAGAAACCACTGAACGGTTTTGCGAATACCGCTCTCGAACGATTCTTCCGGCTGCCAGCCGAGTTCCGTGCGGATTTTGCTGAAATCGATGGCATATCGCCAATCGTGACCGGGACGATCTTTCACAAAAGTGATCAGTTCGCGGCGCGATTTGCCACCGGATTCCGGCAGCAGTTCATCCACAATATCGCAAATCGTGTGCACCACATCCAGGTTGCGCATTTCGTTATCGCCGCCAATATTGTATGTTTCCCCGTGTTTGCCGGATGTCATAATTTGCCAGATCGCAGTGCAGTGATCGCGCACAAACAGCCAATCGCGCACGTTTTGACCGTCGCCGTAAACCGGCAGTGCTTTGCCTTCGGCAGCGTTCAAAATCATCAGCGGAATCAGTTTTTCGGGAAATTGATACGGTCCGTAATTGTTCGAACAATTGGAAATCGTTACCGGAATGCCATACGTATGATTGTAGGCGCGCACCAAATGATCGGATGACGCTTTGGATGCCGAATATGGGCTTCGCGGTTGATACGGCGTGGTTTCCGTGAAAAATCCGGTTTCGCCGAGACTGCCGAACACCTCATCCGTGCTGACGTGGTGGAACAACGCCAGTTTTTCGCGGTTGTGGCGGGCTACTTCCAACAGGTTAAATGTCCCGATGACGTTGGTTTGGATAAATTCTCCCGGTCCGACAATCGAGCGATCCACATGCGATTCGGCTGCAAAATGACAAATGGTATCCACATCATGTTTGGCGAAAACGCGTTCGATGGCAGCGTAATCGCAAATATCAACTTGTTCAAAAAAATAACGTCCGGCAAATTGTTCGGCGATGTCCGACAAATTTTCCGGATTTCCGGCGTAAGTCAGTTTGTCCGCGTTTACAACGCGACCGCTAAATCCGGATTCTTCAAATAGATAGCGAATGAAATTAGCGCCGATAAAGCCACATCCGCCGGTAACTAAAATTGTTTTCATTGGTGCTTCCCGGTGTTGATTTTTCAGTGATTTTGTGTGCAGAAGATAACGGAAACGAACAATCGGATCAATTTAAAAATTCAAATTTCGGCGGGCAGTTCAATGATCGGGAAATTTTTCCCGCCGGGATTGGTAATCTGTGTCGCTGCAAAGGGTTTATCATCGGTAAACTGTTGCAAAATATGAGTTGATTTTCGAGAATCACGAAAGTATTGTTGCATATGAAAAATACATTTATCCCTGAACTTCGTTCAATTGAACGCCCCAAAACGCCGTCGATCGGCTTTATTTTTTCGAACGGAAAAATTTTGCTCGCACCGGAAAACCCGGAAAATCCGTTACCGGATATATCGATAAACCCCTTTAATCAAACAAACTTACAGCGATTATTGAGCATCGGATTCTGGAATAATAACCCGTGCGTCGCAGCGGAATTACCAGATGACGCCGAAATTCCTGCGCCGTTCCAATGGCTGCCGTTGCGACAGTCTTTCGCTGTGTTAGGGGAAATCGCATTTTCGATTGCCGGACGCGCCCACCACATGCAGCATTGGGATCGAACCCACCGGTTTTGCGGCAGTTGCGGCGCCCCGTTTCCGGCGGAACTGACCACAAATGTGAAAATTTGCAGCCGCTGCGACGCCAGCCACTTCCCTACATTGTCACCGGCGGTGATTGTCGCGGTTACGCGCGGCAACGAAATTTTGCTGGCGCGATCCGCCCGCTTTCGCAACGCCAAAATGTTCAGCGTGTTGGCCGGATTTGTGGAACCCGGCGAAACGCTGGAATCCGCCGTTGCCCGCGAAGTTTATGAGGAAACACGCATCAGCGTGGAAAACATCCGTTATTTCGGCAGCCAGCCATGGCCGTTTCCGAATGCGCTAATGATAGGTTTTACAGCCACTTACGCCGACGGTGAAATTGATCTTGCAGATGATGAACTGGTTGAAGCCGGTTGGTTTTCCGCGAAAAATATGCCGCATTTATCGCAACCGCCGAGCATCGCCCGCAAATTGATCGATCATTTTTTGGCTGAAAATGGAGTGGTGTGAATCGCGGAGCTGATCTCAGCGAAAAAGCTTTGCCAACGGATCGACGCCGTTCCATTTGCCCGCGCTGCCGATGGGCAGAAATCGTGCGAACAATTCCTCGCTGTACCAATTTTCCGAACGGGTCCGGCGCATCGCATCTATGTGATCGGGATTTTTGTATGCGTATTCGCGAATGGCGGCTGCGTTTTCCCAAACACTCAATGTAGCTTGCCGGATAAACGGCGCTTCCCCGATGCCAATTGACAGCATTCGACCGTTTGCGGCATCCAACGCGGCGCTGGTTTTTGGCACCATTTGCCAAAACGCCCGCAATCGCGACGGGCGAATGGTTGCCCGGGTAAGCACCGCAACCGGGTTCTCGTCCGGCGACATTTTTGCAATCGGCAGAAATGGATTGCGTACGTTCCATTGTCCGTTAGCCTGAACCGGCAGTAAAAATATCGTCCACATTTCGCTTGCGTGGCGATTGTATTTGGCAACCAACCGGGATTTGTTGAGGAAATTTTCGGCGGCTTCGGGGGAATCCCAAACGCACAGCAAAGCATATCGCGACCAATCCGGCTGCAAGCTGAAACCGCTGCCGTGTCCGCAGCCCATCAATTTCCAGAAGCGCAAATCACGCATTCGCAACAGATGCAATCGAGAAATACCCATTTGCGCCAACGCCCAAAACCGCTGGCTTTTCGGGAATCCCCAAAAAGTGACGGTCACCAACGGTGTTCCGCCAGCTATCGCCGAGCTGATTTTCGGATTGTTCAATTGTGCGGTCAGAGCCATTCGATCGTGTTCGCGAGTGATTCGAGGGTTTTCACATTATCATCAAAAATTTTGGATTTGTCACTGTGCGGGCAAAAAAAGGTGAACCGGAAATGCAGCGCGCCTTTGCCCATCGACCGGTAGCCGTAGAGCTGGCGCATTTTGAAGGATTTTCCGCCCAACGCAATTTCCGAATCCAGTTTTTTGCCGCTTTCCAGTGATCCGTGGACTTCTGAACCTGTGGAGCGCGGGTTAATTTGCAGCAAAATTTTACCATCCGGCTGGTTGATATACGGGAAATTGGATGCCGCAAACTGCTCAATTCGTTTGATCAATTCGCGCCGCAACCCGATGGAAACCTGTCGCGGGATTGCCATTTCAACAATTTTGTCGAACACTCGTTTGTCGGCGGTTTCCCAATCCTTAAAATAATTGAGATTGGTGAGCACGAATTCCGGCACCACTTTTTCTTTGCGGTTATTTTCCCACGCAGTCAAATTGTCCAGCAATGCCTGGCTGATGCGATATCCGCGCCGGAATTGGCAAATAAACATCTGATATATCAGCCCCAATTGCAAATACATCCGGTTGTTAATTTCCCGGTTTAAGCCGATCAAATCGGGCATTTTGAACGGTTCGGGCGTGCTTTCGGGCAATCCGTCCCGCTTATTGACTTCGATGACTATTGTGATCGCCGGAAACGCACCTCGTTCCGATTCCAGTTTGGAATCCAGCCGTTTGGTGAGCACCGCCGTATTCCATTCGTCCAGAATTTTGGGCATTTTGAGCAATCCGTGGGCGTCCACCACATCGCCCATCAGCAGGTTGAAAACGGTGTCATCGCGGCGCTCCGGCGCAATGTTGAAGGTGTTGAGTGTCCAGCGTTCCGGCACTTTGAATGAAAATGAATAAGCATCGTTTTCGATCTCAACCGGGTTTTTCAGCAGCTCTTTTATTTTCTCGTAAACGTCATTTGCATCCGTTTCGGTGAGGTCGTTAAAGCCTTGCCAGACAATGGTTTTACGCGGTTTGCTGACCTTGTTTGCTTCGTCTTCCACTTTGCCGAAATCGCCCGGCGCTTCAAAAAAAATCACGTTGAACCGATCATCACCCACTTTTTGCAAACTGGGTTTGCTCATATCGCCGCGACCGGCAAACTGGCGTTCGCTTTTGTCCGGATCGAGCGGGTTAAATTTGATGATTTGCGCCCGTTGATCGGAGAGCAAATAATAGATTTGGCTTTGCTCCGCCGGTTTGAAATAATTTCGCAGATACCAACTGAATCCGAGCAACAGCGAGCCGGTGAGCAAAATAGCGAACGATTTGAACAGTTGCGCACCGGAATTTTCGATCACATCGCTGCCGACGGTTTCGCCGGATCGCGCGATGATTTCGAAAACGACCACCCAGCAGGCCCACAGCAGCAGCACAATGCCCACAAACGTGACAAACATGATGATCGGATGGGTAATTCGCGAAACCGGCATCGCGTTGGGTTCGCCACTCCAGATCGGCACTTCGCCATCCGAATCGTAAAATTCCCGGATTTTCCGGGGCAAATGCATTGCCAAATTATCGCCTCAGTTGATATTTGTAAACAATTGATATTATGATGTTTAGCGCGGTCGGTTGTTGCTCATTCGCTGTTGAAATGCGGTTTGATAGAGCAGCGTTGCGCGATCTTTAATTGCCGTCGATTCATCCGCGCTGATGGCTTCCGGTTCATCCGCAACAGTGCGTTCCGCAGAAATAATGTTACCACCGGTTCCCCAAAAAATTTGCTGCGAAAGCTGCTTCTTGCCACTATTTCCATCGGTGAGATGCTGCACTTCCCGGAAAAAAACCGGTTCGCCATTCGCAAAATAGAATTGACCTTCGGCTGTTCCGCCCGCCGCCAGTTTGCGATTTTCAACGATGGTTTTCAGCGAATCGCCGGAAAAAAAAGCGCTGAAACGGATGATTTGCGGTCCGTTAGCAAATTGCCCGTCCACCGATTCGTATTCGCCGAGTTGCGCATCGATCGCCGCAACTGTTTTCTGCAGCGCAGAAACCGCTGGCTGCGGATTGGGATTTCGCAACGGCTTGATATTTTCATCTGTCGGTTTTTCCGTTTTTGCACATGCGGCAACAAACAGCAACAAAATTAATAATTTCAACAGCTTAGATCTGATAATTATTTTCATTTTCAACTTTCATTTTTCGATGTTCAGTTTCCGGCACAATCCGAATCGCGCTTTTCGCGGAAGGCAATGACTGATTTTACCATCAGTGAACCACCAAAATTCATCTCGCCGACCGCCAGTGTGCCAGCGGTTTTATCCCCGCGAAATTCAACGTAAATCTCCTCTTCCGGCGCTTTGCTGATTTCCTGGTAGCGGGTGGTGAGATACAATTGCATTTCCGGGTCGCAGTTGACCATCCAGGTTCCGCCGCCGCATTCGTTGAAAATATTCAGGGTATCTTTCAACACTAGAAAACCTGCGTAAGCCGGCTCCGCAACTTTGGTCATCCGGTTATCTTCCGGTTTAGGCGACGGTTTTTCAGCGGATTCCTGATTAGCACCACAGCTTAATATGAACACCGTCAGTCCGGCAAATAACAGCCATTTGATCATCAACTTCTCCTTTCGAAAATATATTTTTCACGATTAAATCATTTGTTTTTTGAGCACATTTGCATTCAATATTTTCATACGGCAGATAATTTTGAATTCGGGCAGCAATCGATTACTGTATGAAAATGAAACGTTCATTTCCGCTTTCCTGCCAGGTCATTCCTGCGAAGGCAGGAATCTCCAGCCTGTTATCATCTCACTATTTTTTATCAGACAACCCGTTCCAATTTGGTTATTTTTATAAATTATTGGATTTTGACTTTTAATTCAACGATGTTTTGATAAATTTATGAAATTATGAAAATTAGCGAATGAAAACAATGACGAAACTGTCCCGGCAAACCGTCCGGTTATTATTGATTGTTCTGTGGATAGCCAGTGGCAGCCAACACCTTTTTGCACAACCGGAAACGCCGTTTCGCCCGAAAATCGGGCTGGTTTTCAGCGGTGGCGGCGCCAAAGGATTTGCCCACATCGGTGTGCTGAAAGTGCTGGAAGAAATCGGCATGCCCATCGATTGCATCTCCGGAAACAGCATGGGCAGCATCGTCGGCGGGCTGTATGCGATCGGCTATCGCGCGGCGGATCTCGAAAAAATTGCCACCCAGACCGATTGGGATGTGGTGCTGAAAGATCGCGTCGAACGCAGCGCGCTGAGTATGGAGCAAAAATTTTACGATGCCCGCTATAACGTTTCGCTGGATTTGGACGGGCTGCGGGTTAAACTGCCGTCCGGGCTGATTTCCGGGCAAAATGTGGTGCGGCTGCTCAACCGGCTGACCCAGCCGGTGCAACACATTCGCGATTTCACGCAATTCCCCATTCCTTTTGTTTGCGTTGCCACCAATATTGTCACCGGAGAAGCAGTGGTGCTGAAATCAGGTTCGCTGGCGGAATCGATTCGCGCCAGCATGGCGATTCCCTCCGCATTTACGCCCATCGAAATTGACGGTAAATTGCTCGTCGATGGCATGATCGCCCGGAATTTCCCGGTGCAGGAAGCCCGCGAGGTGCTCGGCGCAGAAGTGGTCATCGGTGTGGATGTCGGTGAAGAACTGGCAGACGAAGATGGGCTGGATTCCTTTCTCAGCATCATGAATCAGGCAGTCAGTTTCCAAATGGTGAAATCCACTTTGGAGCAGCGCAAACTCTGTAACTATTTGATAACACCGGAAGTTAGCGAGCACGGCGCCGGCAGTTTCGGCAATGCGGAATATTTTATCGCACAGGGTGAAGCCGCCGCGCGCGAAATGCTGCCGCAGTTGCAGGCACTGTTGCAATCCATCAAACATTTGCCGGATGAGCCGGAAAACGGCGAAAAAATTATTTATCACGCAGCATCACCGGAGGATCTGATCCTCATTGCCGAAGTGGAAATCGAAGGGCTGCAACGATTGCCGCGCAACTTTGTGATGGAGCGATTGCAGATCGCTGCACCGGCGCATATCTCGCTGGCCGAGGTTGAAAACGGTGTTGATCGCGTATTCGGCTCCCAATTTTTTGAACGGGTCAGTTACGAACTGGCACCCAACGCCAACGGGAAACGGCTCATTTTGCACGTGAAGGAACGCGCCGGCAATTTGTTCCGGGTGGGGTTCCGTTACGACAGCAAAACCGAAGCCGCTTTGCTGCTGAATACCACCTTTCGCAACCAGGGTCGCCCCGGTTCATTTTTGTCGATCGACGCCAAGTTGAGCACCGATCTGCTGTTTGAAGGACAATATTTCACCCGAACAGGATTTCGCCGCCGGATAGGGTTTCGCTGGCATTTGGTGCATGCGCAGCAAAGTATCGACCAGTTTACCGGCGAATCGCGGATTGCCCGGCAACGGATTTACAGCACCTTTGGCGAAACATTTTTGGGAACCATTTTCTCGAACAAACTGACCATTGGCGGCGGATTACGGCTGGAATATACCCGAACCGTTCCCACCATCGCGCCGGTAGAATATGAGCCGGAAAATGATGGGCTTATCATTTTTTTCAGCACGCTAACCGTTGATACGTATGACAAAACCAACTACCCGACCAGCGGCACATATCTCAAATTATCTGCTGAAAAAGCCAGCCGGAAAATTGTCAGTGAGCGCGATTTTGCCCGGGTTTTTCTCGATGCGCGATTTGCAAATTCGCTGGCGCCAAAGCTAACCTTGCTCAGTAGTATTTTCATCGGCAACGCGATTGACGACGTGCCGTTTCATTACCAGTTCATGCTCGGCGGACAAAATATGCCGTTCACTTTTTTGGGTGAACGCAACTCATTTTTGGGATTTCGTCCACAGGAATTTCAAAATAATAATGTGGAATTTTTGCAAATGGGATTTCAGTTCGAGATTTTTCCCAAACAATATTTGATTGTCCGGGGAAATGTTGGCAACACCTTCGATAAATTTTCCATCAAACTCAGCCCGAACAGCTTTTTTTATGGTGGCGGCGCAACGCTCGGTTGGGATTCCCGGTTTGGTCCCATCGAATTTACGGCATCCGCCAGCGAGCGCCACAGCCTGATCACCCATTTGAACGTGGGATTTTATTTTTAGAACATCTGAAATAATAATCAAAAAAAGGAGAACATCATGCCGGTTGCAGAAGGCAAGTATTTTGAATTTCAGGACGAATCGCATATCAACATCGACTTTTTGGAAACGTTCGAATTCGACAGTCCCGGGCAATATATTTTAACGGAAACCGATGAATTCAGCGCGGTTTGCCCGTTTAGCGGATTACCGGATTACGCATATTTGAAGATCGAATATTATCCGGAAGGCGGTAGATGTATCGAGCTTAAGTCGTTGAAATATTACATCATTAGCTATCGGAATGTGGGCATTTACCAGGAAGCCGCAACCCGCCGCATTTACGAAGATTTGAAAAACGTGCTGCAAACGCCGCGCATCCGCATCACCACAATTTACAACACACGGGGCGGTTTCGATACCACCTGCATCGAAGGCTCGCTGGATTAGCCATAGCTTGTTTTTTTGGCTTGTGCTGGCTAATTTACTCCGGAAGGGATTTCGGGTGAAAACGGTTTCACCAAATTGAACGAATTGCGGTACCCGATTTGCCCCAAAGTCGCGAAGAACGGATAAACAAAAACAAATTTTTGCGCCCTTTGCGCCTTTGCGACAATATTAAAAACAGTCTATAATTTCCGAAAAAAACAACAGGTTTGCCAATGAACGATCCCCGCGAAAAGCTGCAAAACGAGGGTTTTTCCCGCGAAGAAGTGGATTGGATTCTCGAACGCGCGGTAGAATTGCAGCGCAACACCGAAGAAAAAAAATATCTCGATAGCGACAGCATCAAAGAAGGCGCAGAGTCCGCCGGCATCGACAGCAAATTTGTGGAAGAAGCCATCCGGCAGGTTCGCGCGGAAATGCAGCGGGAAAAAGCCGCCACGGAAAAACGCAAAAAAACGCAGCGGTATGTGGCGATTGGCGCGACTGCGTTGGTTGTGGTGCTGTTTTTTACAACCCAAAGCCGGTTGAATTCGCGAATGTCTGCCGTGGAAGCGGAGCGCGCGCAGTTGGAAAACGTGCTGCAACGGCGGCACGATCTCATCCCGAACCTGATCAGCGTTGCCCGGGCCAGCGCATCGCACGAAAAAGAGTTGATCGAATCGGTCAGCCGCTATCAATCCGAAAGTGAAAACACCAGCGATTTTCAACTGAAGCAAGCCTGGGAGCAAAAATTGGGCGACGCGATGACCACGCTCATGCGCTCGGTCGGCAGCAGCGGCGGCTCCGGCGTGATGTTTACCCGGCTCAGCGACGAAATGGCCGGATCGGAAAATCGCATCGCTTACGCCCGGAAACAATACAACGAAGCCGTTGCTGCGTATAACCGGACAGCGCGGGGATTCCCCGTTTCGCTGATTCGCCCGTTTACCGGTTATCCCGGCGAAGTGCCGTTTTTTGCGGCTTCGCCCGATGCACAAAATCCCGATAAATTCTGATTTTTAAAGGAGTTGTGATGAGCTATTTTCGCTGGTTTTTGGCTGTTTCTTTGGTGACCGGTTTGGCAGTCGCCGAAACGATTCGCGTGCCGGAAGATTATCCGACCGCACGGCTGGCGCTGGAAGCCGCCGCAAACGGCGATACGGTGCTCATCAGCGGCGGCAGCGTTTCGCGCAATGTTTATTTTAACGGAAATGATGTTGTGCTGATCGGTCAATCGCTGCTCGGCAATGATTTTCGCAATTTTGTGAACCGGATTACGGCGTTGCCAACCGCCGAACGCGGCGCAGTTGTGGACAGTTTTATGAGCGCCGTTCCGGGATTTCCGTTCGCGGAAGCTGATGTTTTTTGTTACTTTATCTATCGCGGCAGCACAAACAGCGTCGCCGTTGCCGGCGATTTCAACGGCTGGAATCCCACCAACGCCAATTTGTCGCGGCTGGCAGATACCAACTTCTGGTATCGCGAATACGTTTTCGAAGCCGATGCCCGGCTGGATTACAAACTGGTGCTCAACGGCAGCCAGTGGATTCTCGATCCGCGAAATCCCAACACGGTTTCCGGCGGATTTGGCCCCAATTCCGAACTGGCGATGCCGGATTACGTTCAGCCAACCGAAATTGCCGCGAATCCCGCCATCGCACACGGCAGCGTTTTCGACACAACCATCACCAGCGCAATTCTGGGAAATTCCCGCCCGATCCGCATTTACACGCCACCGGGTTACGCCGCCGCCACAACCGACAGCTTTCCGATGATATTATTTCACGACGGACTGGAATATCTGGCATTGGCGAATGTCAAAAATATATTTGATAATCTGATCGACCAGCAGCGCATCCAACCGCTGATCGGCGTTTTTGTGCATCCGATCGATCGCAATAATGAGCTCGGATTCACCAAACGGTTGCAATACGAAGCGTTCATTATTGATGAGCTGATGCCGTTGGTAACATCGCGATATCGCATCAAATCCGATCCGGCAGCGCGGGCAATGACCGGGCCGTCGCTCGGCGGGTTGATCACCACCCAAATCTGTTACAATCACCCGGATGTGTTCGGGCTGGCTGCGCCGTTTTCTCCCTCGTATTGGGCAAACGACCGGGTGGTTTTCAACGAAGTGGTGAACGGTCCGGTACAGCCGCTCAAATTTTATCTCGATTGGGGCACATACGAACCCAGCATTATGGTGGATGGTCGCCTGATGCGCGATTACCTCGACACCGCCGGATACGAAATGACCTGGCAGGAATGGCACGAAGGTCACAGTTGGGGCAGTTGGCGGGCGCATGTAGATAACGCGCTGGAATTTTTCTTCCCCGGCAGCGCGCTCGGCACCGGACAACCGGCGGAAATTGCGGAAGGTTTCGGGCTGTTCCAGAATTATCCGAATCCGTTCAATCCGGAAACTACCATACGTTTTCAGCTACCATTTCCGGCAGATATCTCGTTGAAAATATTCGATTTATTGGGGAGAGAAGTTGTCACGCTGAAATCGGGATTTGCGGCGCAGGGTGAACACACGGTTGTCTGGAACGGACAAAATACCAACGGCGAAACAGTAGGTTCGGGGTTTTATTTTTACCGGCTGGTTTCCCAAAAATTTTCCGAAACGCGGCGCATGCTGCTGATCCGCTGATCGCAACTATTCCGCGCCAATGCCGTGCAGCGGCAGCTCAATGATAATTGCGGTGCCGTGCGGCTGAATTTCGCTGATAAATACGCTGCCATCAAAACTATCGATGATACGTTTGACATTTGCCAGCCCGATGCCCGTGCCCTCCGGCTTTGTGGTTACCGGCTCGGTGAATAAAATTTCGCGGATTTCCGATGGAATTCCGGTGCCGCTATCCGCCCAGGTAATTGTTACTACACTTCCGGTAACTTCCGTTTTTACAGATATTTGCCCGCCATCCGGCAGCGCTTCGATGGCGTTCCGCAGCACGTTTTCAAACGCGCGGCGAAGCTGCACCGCATCCGCGTTGATCAACGGTTGGCGGTCATCAAATGTCGTTGCGAATTCCACATTGCTTTTTTTGGCGGTTTCGTAATTTTTCAGCAAATTGGCGATCATCCGGTTCAAATTGATGGACGCCGGTTTGATATCCGGCTTCAATCGTGAATATCGCCGTGCCAGATTTTCCAGATATTCCAGACTTTCCAGCACATTTGCTTTCCGTTCGCTGAATATTTTTGGCAAATTTTCCGGCTCATCGCGACACACTTCTTCCCAATGCGCCATCACGTTTCGGATGGGCACAAATCCATTTTTGATATCGTGATTGACCTGCCGGGCGATATCCGCAAACGCGCCGCTTTGTTCAGCTGCGGAAATTTCAACCCGGTTTTGGCGGAGCCGTTGCATCATCCGGTCCAGCGCGTTGTTTAGAATGCCAATTTCATCGCGGCGACGCACATCAAAATCCACATCCAGCGTTTCCAGCGTAAGCGCACCGGCTTTTTCGGTGAGGCGTTTTAATGGACGGGTAACGGTGAGTGCCATTAAAACGGAGATGATAATCGCCAGAACAAATCCACCAACCATTACAAAAATGATGTTGTTTTCCAACGTGTCCATCAGTTGCAAATATGTGTTTCGCGGGTGAAACAGCAGCAGTCGGAGCTGTTTTTCGGTGCGGTTTTCGAGCAGCGGAAAGGTCACCATCCGGATGGAATATCGCCCGTCATTTGAGATTGCGGCAAGCGAACTATCACCGGCTGCGATTTCCGCGCGCAGCTTTTCGCTCATTCCCGCCGATGCAACAATCTGCGAATCCGGCAGTTGGACGGCAATTATTTCGGTGGTATCGCCTCGCAATTCATTCAGCAATTGCGAAGTCACTTCAATGCCACCAAACAGATAAAATCGCTGTGGTCCCATTTGCAGCGAATCAATTTGCGTGAGGCAAAGGGTCTGTTTGTTGATGCCCCGGAAACGGGTAAATTTGATGGTATCTACCCGGTTCCGGAGGAAGCTCAAGCGTTCGCGAAAACGCCCGCCAAAGGCGATATATTCTGCGCCATTGCTGACCAGCCGGGCATCGGCACTCATGATATCAAGAAGCTGTAAACCCATTATTTTTATGTATTTGGAAGCGAATCGAACAACCTCCGGGTTGGTAAAATCCTGCGTTTGTGCGGCATAAAAACGAAAGTCGTTATCATCAGTAATAGTGCCGGAAAGTTCGTTCAGTTGTGCTGCAATTTTGTGTTGCCGGGAGGATAATTCCTGCTGCACCGATTGCACCGCAGAAGCCAGCCGTTGTTCGTATTGCCCGCCAAGCTGCCGCTGCACGCTTTGGATGATAACATACGCCATCAATCCCAACATGCAAACCAAAAGCAGGGTAATTGCAAATAAATATTTTTGAAAAAGACTCATTGTTTTGCCATCGGTTTAGCGCGGTTTCCAGGCTTTTGAAAAATCGATCCGGCTGGTGCCGGATGACCACACTTGCCGGAGATCTTTCGGAATAGCCACAAACAAATGCATTTTGACAACCGGAAACACAAAGCCTTCGCCAATCAGTAAATGTTCGATGAATTCCCCGGTATCGCTGCTGTCGCTCAGCGCCGAACGCAGTTTTATTCGCAGCGAATCCGGCAAAACCGGGTTGTCGAAAGTGAGTTGGGCAATGTCGTCCAGCGGGTTTTCGTGCAACAGCGGCAGGGCATCCACCAGCACATCAAAATCCGGTCGGGTTCGCCGTATGGCAAAGCTGCCGTCGTCCAATCCGGTGGGCGGATAAACCGCGATGTTGTTTTGCGCCAGCCACACAGCCAGCCGTTCGGCAATTTGCCGGGCAACACCGTCGATGGCGCGATAAATAATCCGCACCGGGCGGTTGATGGCAAACGTTCCGGATGTTTCAACCGAATCCGTTGCCGGATAAAAAAAGCTGCTAACCTGTTCACAGCGCGCTTCGGTGATTACATCTGCGAGCACTTTGCGGTCGAGAATTTGCATCAATAGCCGCCGCAACTGCGGTTTGTTCATCCCCGGTGCAGTGGGATTTGCAAACAAATAATACACGCTGGCGCCGGGCAATTGTCGGATATTTTGTGGATAAACCTTGCTGAAATATTCAATATCGCGGCGTGTTTGCACCAATGCAGCCGGTTCGCGGTAGTTGAGCAGCGCATCCGCCAATTGCCCGTCCTGCCGGATAAAGTGGATTTCCTGAAGCAATGGGCGACCGCCGTGATACACATCGTTGCGCTCGGCAACCACCCGATCGCCACGGGCAGATTTTACGCGAAACGGTCCAGTTCCCACCGGCAATTTTCCGGTTGCCGGCGATTTTACAACCGCAAAAGCTTCGCTGGAAAGAAAATCGTCAAAATGCGGTCGCGGCTCGCTGAGCGTTATTTCGATCGCTTGGCTTCCTACAGCTTTTAAACCATTAATTTCATTGGCTTTACGTGTAGCAAAATCCGTTGCACCGGTGATGGTTTCCCACATCCATTGCCGGGAATTTTTTGCCACCGGATCGTTTCGCCAGAGCCACAACCAACCGGCGATCACTTTTTCGGCGCTCACCAAATCGCGGTCGGAAAACCGCAATCCCGAGCGTAATTGAATTGTCCAGACAGTTGCGCTGTCGTTCCGGGATATTTCCGTTGCCAATGCAAACTGCCCGTTGCCGGCAGTATTTTTGCCCGCCAGCGACTCGTACAAATTATAGCGGGCAATCTGTGGCAATAGACCGTCGCCTTTGTCCGGTTGCACAAACGTCAGCGATGCATATTCATCGGGAAATTTTGGCGGCGATGCGCTTCCGGCAGTTTCCCAAACCATTTCGAGCAACGGCACAAACTCCAGCCGGGACAATATTTTGGGCTGATTTTCTGAACTGGCGGCGATCAAAAATCCCGGTTTATTTTGATAAACCGTTCGCAGCGCAGCGCTAATTTGCCCGTCCAGTGATGGCGTTTTGCCATCCGGCACCAGTTCGCCGTTCGTACGGCGGAAAAGCACCAGCGTGTTTTTTTCGTCGTCCACAACCGCAATTTCGGTGGAATCCATCACGAAAAGGCGTTTTCCCCATGCCCGCGCAGAAGTCCAGATAATTTCGTAATTGCTCCGGTCGATCAGTTGCAACATTCCCGCATCGTCCAGCGCAACAATTTCGCCGGTGCCGGGTATTTCCCGAAAAGCCAGATACGGCGAGGCCTCCGGCAGCAATCCCGTTTTGGGGCGCAGTTCATTTTTCCCGGAGGGAATATGCCAATTGCCCGGATGTGCAGGATTCGATTGCAGGGAATCGCCATCTATTTTTCGGAGATGATCAGAGGTTGGCGACAACGTGAGCGCCCGTTGCAAATTGGATGTGAGCATCACCAATTCCGCAACGCCATCGCCATCGGTGTCACTCAAATGCAGCCAACCAAAAGGATATGCAGAACGGATCGGGCGTTCCGGCTGTTCCGGAAACGGATACACCAATCGCCGCGCCGGGTTGAACGGCTGCCACGGAATCGCCACCAGAGAATCCGCAAACAGCAACGCCAGATACTGGCGATTGTCCGCAGCCAACAGTTGCATATCGAGTACTTCGCCGGCCAATTTTGCGATGAGCGTATCGCCAGACATCACATTTGTTGCAGGATGATCGCCATTGACCGGCACAATTCCGGATCGAATAATCTCCACCGGCAATTGGAAAACCTTGCCGTTTCGGGTGAATTCCAGATTTTTGGGCAAATTGCCGCGCGTTGCCAACAGATATTCCGCCAGTGCAGCTTCAAATGTCCGGCGCAGTTCCGAACGGGTTTTCAGGTCCGCATTTTCCGGCAATGACAATAATTGTCGGGTAATGGAAAGCAATCGTTCTTCCGTTTCCGCTGTCGGCGGTGGATAATTCAACAATTCCTTTCCGGATGACCGGCAGCCCGCCAGCAAACTGCTGATCAGCAAAACCGTAATAATTCCGTGTCCCGTTCGCCAACGCGAAGCCATTTTGGTGATAAACTGGTAAAAGCAATTTCGCATGGAAACCCGCATATCTGAAAACAATGGATGATTTAAGCGATAAACTTACGAAAGCAGTTGCAAGAGGGCAAAATTTTTTTGGGGTTCACTCACAAATTAGCAATACCTGTCGATTTTTTAAGCTCGGCGAGAGAAAAAAATTTGATTAAATATCTAAAATTATTAAATTTTAAGGCTTAAATAAAATCAGCTTTGCCAACTTGATGTAAATCATCAACACAATCGTTCGAATACCTAAATAGTTACGCTATTGATAATCTCATTTTTTGAAAACGGTTTTCGGGCAAAGCCAGAAAGAGGTATTTACGGATGAACATTAGACACACTTACGATGAACACAGAATTGTGATTAACCTTTCGGGTGAATTTGGTCCGGGAGATGCAGACGAATTTTTGCATCGACTGAACAGCCTGATTACCACAAACACCAGCGACATTTTAATCGATTTTTCGCATGTCAGTGTTTTTTCAACCCTTTGTCTTGCAAAATTATCATTATTTTACAACAGCACGGCACGGGAACAGCGCCAATTGCGTTTTACAGGATTAAGCGCCCAGCTTCAGCAGCTATTCTATATTGTTGATCTGGATTTTTTGATTGTGCAGGCGATTCAAAGCCCCTCATAATTGTTACGTGCTGCTTTGTGGCAACATTGCCGGAACAGTTCCCTTTTCCGGCATTACCGACTGAAACAATATTTCTCCCGTCAACATGCCGTCAGTTTTTGCATTTTCAAAATTGGCGTTTTCCAGATTGGCATCACGGAAATCTGCCTTACTCAAGTTTGCATGTCTTAAATCAGCTCGAATAAATCGTGCCTGCCAACAATTACTGCCCGCTAAATTTGCTCCCGAAAGTTTTGAATTATCCAAAATATAGCAGCTCAAATTCATGCCGCGCAAATCGGCATTTCGCAAATCCGGTTGAATTTGCGGATTGGCCAATCGCCACAGATTCCATGCGGCAACACCGCCGTTCAATTTTTCAAGATGTTCGCGATTGGGAACATCCGACACTATTGATTGTGGCTGTTTGGTAGCCACCGGCTTTACAACTTGAGCATTGCCCTCAGATACGGTTTTGGTTCGCGATGTGGCAATTTCAAGCGTTTCCGCAACTTTGGGATTTGATTCAAAAACGTCATCCAAAACAGATACAAAGCTATCATCTTCGGTAACTACTTTGGGAATTTGGGAATCGGGCTTGGGGTTGTCCGGCGCTTTTTCCGGCTTGATTTTCGGCACATTCGGCATTGCAATTTCGTCTGGTTCATCTTTTGTAAAATTATCGATGAAATCGTCACTTGATACCAATTTTCGCAATTTATCAAATAATGCCATCATGCCACCTGTATTTAATCCGTCAGTTTATTCAAAAATATCACATGCTTTGCAAAATTTTGTTGATTTATATCCTTATTTTTGAATTTTTATTTGTGAACGGTGAACCCGATCCGGCGTTTCACAACACAAAAATGCACCCTTTTATCCAACTTGCGATCGGCCACCGCCTCTCGGCGCTTTTCCGCTGACAGCGATTACCTTTTTTAGTTTGCTTTTTTTAGAGGGTCAAACTAACTTCTTGGGTCCATATATATTGTTAACATTCATTCGTCTTTAAAAGGAAGAAAAATATTCCCGCAACTTTTCACTTCTATTTTCTCACATTTTATCAAAAGATTCCGTTTTTTATAAAAGTTGAGAAAATCAAACTTTGTATTGCAAAGTGCTTTGTGTAAACATATATTATGCCAGTGCAAGGAGTGCAACATGATTTCGAGCCAAATTTATCAGGCAATTGAACAAGTACGCGATCTGCAACAGAAAATATTGGAAAGCCAGCGTTTCAAAGGTTATTCCGGTCGTGCAAGAGCCATTTGTGGCGCAGTTGCGTTATTTGCAGCCGCAGCGATGAGCTACAAAAGCTTTCCTGCGGAAACGGCAGCACATGCTTTAGGCTGGGGAATGGTGGCTTTGTTCGGCGTATTGCTGAACTTTGGCTCTCTGGTGCACTGGTTTTTGTTTGATCCCAGTGTGAAAAGGGATTTCCGGCGACTCAAACCAACATTGGATGCGCTGCCTGCCATTGCTGTTGGCGGTGTAATGACATATGTTTTCATAATGCACAACTTGCACCAATATCTGTTTGGCACGTGGATGTGTCTTTTCGGATTGGCAAACCTGGCGTCGCGACATGTGCTGCCCCGGCGCATCTGGATGGTTGGTGTTTATTACATCGCCTGCGGAAGTGTTTGTCTTTGGTTTGCATCAAATATTTTATTTCTGAATCCGTGGCCAATGGGCATTGTGTTCTTTATCGGCGAATGGGCCGGTGGACTGGTGCTGCACTTTGGCGATCACCGCGATTTAACAATTGGCGACATTTTGAGCATTTTCACTTCAGCAAAGGAGGGGAAGCATGCCCAACAAATCTGAAAATCCATACAGCGCTTTAAAGGGCATTTTTCATGAACCCAACCGGTTGGCAATTATTTCTGCATTGAGCAGCGCACCGGATGGGCTGACATTCAAATCGCTCAAGGATCAGTGCGATTTAACCGACGGTAATCTTAGCCGGCACTTGAAAGCGTTGGAAGACGCAAATGTGGTGCTTATCGACAAGCGGTTTATCGGCGCAAAGCCGCAAACCAAAGCAATGCTGACCGACGAGGGTCGCGAAAGCTTTGTGGAATATCTGAAAGTTCTGGAAGAAGTGCTAAAGATGGCTGCCGAAGCCGTTGTCACCGGCGACCCGGATGTTCAATTACCGTTTGCCCGTATCAAAACGGCTTGATTTTTGACTCCCCCACTTCATCGCAATTTTTGCGATTTTTTTGTGGGGAAACGCTTTGCACTTGAAAGTGCTTTGTTCAATAAAATATTTTGCGGATTTAAATTTTGCGATGTTAAATTGTGAGCCTGAACCAAAACATCGGCGTGAAATTAATTAAATAATCCCGGAATTCGAAGAAAAAATGAAAAATCAGTTAACCCTTGGAAAACGAAAACAACAGGTGAACAGTATGATTGGTGTTCTGAAGCGAGCAACAACCCATGAGGAAGCACTTCAACAATTGATCGAACAAGGCCACGAAATGCCCCGCCATATTGCCATTATTATGGATGGAAACGGTCGCTGGGCGAAACGCAGAACGTTGCCACGCGCCGCCGGGCATCGCGAAGGTGTAAAATCCGTGCGGACAATTGTGGAAAAAGCCGGCAAGCTTGGCATCGGTTATTTGACACTTTACACTTTTTCAAAAGAAAACTGGCGTCGCCCGGAAACCGAAGTTTCCATGTTGATGAAGCTGTTAGTCAGCTCGCTCCGCAAAGAAATTGATGATCTGATGGAGAAAAATGTTCGGCTACGCACCATCGGCGACATGAATGATTTGCCTGCAGAAGCCCGCGATGAGATGTACGCCGCCGAAGAACGCACCCGTTTTAACACAGGGCTAAATTTAAATTTAGCATTAAGTTACAGTAGCCGCACAGAAATGGTTCAGGCAATGCAGGCAATCGCAACCCGAGTTCGCGACGGGCAATTGCGCATCGAAGATATTGACGAGCACACCGTTTCCGGCGCATTGTACACCAACGATATTCCGGATCCCGATTTGCTGATCCGCACCAGCGGTGAGCAACGCATCAGCAATTTCTTGCTATGGCAACTTGCATATTCGGAGCTTTACATTACACGAACATTGTGGCCGGATTTCCGCGCAGAGGCACTTTGTGAAGCGCTTATTAATTACCTCCATCGCGAACGACGTTTCGGCATGACCAGCGAACAAATTCAAAAATGACCGCATATCAGGAAACCCTCAACTTTTTATTCGGCTTACAGCGTGTGGGTATAAAACTTGGATTGGAAAATATCCGCACGCTGCTAAACGCAATCGATAACCCGCAACTCAATTATCCCACAATTCACCTTGCCGGAACCAATGGCAAAGGTTCTACCGCAGCAATGCTGACGGCTATTTTGCGAGAAAGCGGCTATCGTGTCGCGCAATACACATCGCCGCATTTGATCGATTTCAGCGAACGAATTCAGGTTAACGGGCAACCGATTCCCGAATCGGAAGTTGTGCAGTTTACCAGGCAAATCCGCCCGTTGGTTGAAAAAATCCAGTCATCGTTTTTTGAAGTGACAACCGCATTGGCATTCTGGTATTTTGCGAAACAGCAGCCGGATATTGCCATCATCGAAACCGGGCTTGGCGGGCGGCTGGATGCAACAAACACCCTTCAACCGTTGCTGACCCTCATTACGCCAATCGATTTTGATCATCAAATATTTTTGGGAAATACCATCCGGCAAATTGCCGCAGAAAAAGCCGGCATCATCAAATCCGGCGTGTCGTGCCTAACCAATAATCGCGTTCCGGAAGTGCTGGACGTTTTGGAAACGACCTGCAGTGAGCGCGGCGCATCTTTCACTAACGTGCTGTTAAACAGCAAGTATCATATTGAAAAATATGAATTTCAATCGACTGTTTGCGATGTGGAAATTGACAATTTTATGTTGCCTGGATTGAGAATCGCACTCCCCGGCGAACATCAGGTGGAAAACGCACTGCTGGCAATTGCCGCTGTTCGCAAGTTGCCAAATGACTGGCAAATTTCGGAAAACGCAATCCGGAACGGGTTGGCATCTGTGCAGTGGCCTGGCAGAATTCACCAGGTTTCCCACAACCCGGATATCGTGATCGATGTGTCCCACAATCCGGCGGGATTTGCCAAAACGTTTTCATTTATCAAAAAATTTTATCGACCGGAACAAATTCATGTGCTCACGTTTTTACAAAATGATAAAGATTTGCAAAAAATTGCCGATTGTATTGCCCTGCACACCAAAGATGTGCGAATAATCGACCTCAATGCCGGAAAACCGCTGAATCCCCATATGTTTGCAGCGGCATTCGAACAAACTACCGCTGCTGCATGTATTTATCCGGATTTGAAAGCTGCTTTACCGAAACAAAATAACCAACACAATCGGAAGGAACTCTGGTTGATTATCGGGTCTCATTATCTCGCAGGTGAAGCTTATAAAATTTTTTAACCGGTTAGGATATAAAAAAATCCTATTTTCATATAATCAATATAATTAATAACTTACAGTCTAATATTTAGAGAAAAATTTTTATGCAATTTGCTTGCATTCCTTAAAATCAGTATTTATATTTCTGCCCACGCTTGTAAAACTTCCGAATTGACCCCCGAACGTAATTCAGTATCAGGGCATTTCCATAAAAGAAAATCAAGAAAATCGAATATTATTTTTTTAGCTAACAGAAACGAGGTAACACTAACATGCTGGATTTAGAATCCTTAAAGACGTTGAAAATCTCGGAGCTTAACCAGATTGCCCAGGAATTGGAAATTCAGGGCACCTCCGGGATGAAAAAACAGGAGCTAATCTTCAAAATTCTCGAAGAACAAACCGCACAGGAAGGTTTGATTTTCTCCGAAGGTGTTTTGGAAGTACTCCCCGATGGCTACGGTTTTTTGCGCTCCCCAAAATTCAATTATCTCCCCGGACAGGATGACATCTACGTTTCGCCCTCACAAATCAAACGATTTGATTTGCGAACCGGCGATATTGTTCAGGGCCAAATTCGTCCCCCGAAAGATAACGAACGGTTTTTCGCATTGCTTCGCGTTGAAGCTGTCAACTATGAAAGCCCGGACAAAAAACGTGACATCACACTTTTTGACAACCTTACACCGATTTATCCGATTGAACGATTGAATCTTGAAGGTGCGTCGAAAGATTACACCATGCGAATCATGAACTTGCTGACGCCCATCGGTAAAGGCCAGCGGGGATTGATTGTATCGCCCCCGCGCGCCGGTAAAACCGTGATTATGCAGAAGTTGGCCAACGCAATTATGCAAAATAATCCGGAAGTAACCATGATTGTTTTGCTCATTGACGAACGCCCGGAAGAAGTAACGGACATGGAGCGCAGCGTAAAAGCAGAGGTCATAGCTTCTACATTTGACGAGCCGCCGGAACGCCACGTTGCCGTTGCGGATATGGTTTTGGAAAAAGCCAAACGCCTCGTTGAATACGGACGCGACGTGGTTATTCTGCTCGACTCCATCACCCGTTTGGCACGGGCACACAACACGGTTGTCCCGCACTCCGGCAAAATCCTTTCCGGTGGTGTGGACTCCAACGCCCTTCGTCACCCGAAGCGGTTTTTCGGCGCTGCCCGAAATATCGAAGAAGGCGGCAGCCTCAGCATCCTCGCAACCGCGCTGGTACAAACCGGATCGCGGATGGACGAAGTGATCTTCGAAGAATTTAAAGGAACCGGTAACATGGAAATTGTGCTCGATCGTCGTTTGGCTGATCGCCGCATCTTCCCGGCTGTCGATATCAACAGCTCCGGTACCCGTAAAGAAGAATTGTTGCTCAACAAAAAAGAACTCGGTCGTGTTTGGGTATTGCGTAAATTGTTGAATGAAATGAACCCCATCGAAGCGATGGAATTCCTGGTTAACAAAATGCGCAGCACACGCAGCAATGACGATTTCCTGAACAGCATGAGCTCATAATATTTTGGGAAACATAGAAAGCAAACAGGCGAGAATTTACATTCTCGCTTGCATTTTCAGCTAATTTGCTTTACCTTTGCCCGGTTTAAACAATGCTCAGAAATTACAAACAGAGGTTTTAAGAAGATGAAAGCAGAAGGTCATCCGAAATATCAAATGGTGGTTTTTAAGGATATCTCCACCGATTTTTCCATTCTGACCCGCTCCACGGTAACATCCAAAGAAACGATTGAGTGGGAAGATGGTAAAGAATATCCGTTGGTCAAGCTGGAATTGTCCAGTGCATCTCATCCGTTCTTTACAGGCAAACAGCATTTGGTGGATACCGCCGGACGTGTTGAAAAATTCCTGAAAAAATACGGCGACCGCCGATAGCAACGATACATTCGAAAATTTTGCGAAACGGAATACCCGAAGTTGGGGTATTCCGTTTTTTGTTTACCGAATAAAAGTTGCCGAAAATCGTTTCCGCAATGCCGTAAAACCAACCCCGATAGATAAAAAACTATGTTAGACAAACTGAAGAACATCGAGCAAAAATTCCAGAAAATCGCTGATGAAATGGCCGATCCGGGCATCGCCAGCGATCACAGCAAATACTCAAAACTGGCGCAAGAATACTCCGATCTCGAGCCGCTGGTGCTGAAATATCGCGAATATCGCGCTGTTTTGAACAGCATTTCAGAATCCAAAAATCTTTTGATGGAATCATCTGACGACGAACTGCGCGAGCTTGCCAAAATGGAATTGGAAGAATCGGAAGATAAAAAAGAGATTCTGACCAAAGAAATTCAACGATTATTGGTACCACCGGACCCGAACGATTTGAAAAACACAATTCTGGAAATTCGTGCCGGCACCGGTGGTGACGAAGCAGCGATTTTTGCAGGTGATTTATATCGCATGTACGCCCGTTTTTGCGAATTGAATCGCTGGAAAATGGACCCCGTAAGTTTAAGCGAAGGTGAACACGGCGGATTTAAAGAAATTATTGTGTCCATCCGGGGTAAAGGCGCATACGGAAAACTGAAATATGAAAGCGGTGTTCACCGGGTGCAACGCGTGCCCGAAACAGAATCGCAGGGACGCATTCACACATCCGCGGCCAGCGTTGTGGTAATGCCGGAAGTGGACGATGTTGACGTGCAAGTTAACCCAAATGATCTGATTATCGATGTATACCGTTCATCCGGACCCGGCGGGCAATCGGTAAATACCACCGACTCCGCAGTGCGGATCACCCACAAACCAACCGGTTTGGTGGTTACCTGTCAGGATGAAAAATCGCAGCTTAAAAATAAAGACAAAGCCCTGAAAGTGTTGAAAGCACGGTTGTACGACATCGAGTTAAACAAACAGCA
Source organism: Calditrichia bacterium (assembly GCA_020634975.1). Taxonomy (NCBI): domain Bacteria; kingdom Pseudomonadati; phylum Calditrichota; class Calditrichia; species Calditrichia bacterium. The sequence continues at coordinate 366,273 of JACKAQ010000001.1, forward strand.
CGACGAAATTTCCAGCCAGCGCCGGAGCATGATTCGCAGCGGCGACCGCAGCGAAAAAATTCGTACCTATAATTATCCGCAGGGGCGCGTAACGGATCACCGGATCGGGCTTACATTGTATCGATTGAATGAAATTATCAACGGCGAAGTGGATATGTTGATCGATGAGCTGCAGCTTGCCGATCAATCCGAGCGGCTAAAAATTGAAATGAATGATGGCGCATGACAAAAATCTGGACTGTCAAAAAAATACTTGATTGGACAAACCAATTTTTTACGGAAAAGCAGGTGCCGGAAGCCCGCCTCAGCGCCGAGTGGCTGCTTGCCGATGTGCTTTCCTGCCGGCGCATCGAACTTTATCTCCAATTTGACCGCATTTTGACACCTGATGAACGCGCCGCTTTTCGCGAATTTGTTAAGCGCCGCGCCGCACGCGAACCCGTTCAATATATTCTCGGCGAAACAGAATTTTACGGATTTCCCATAAAAGTCACGCCGGACGTGCTCATCCCCCGCCCCGAAACAGAATTATTGGTCGATTTTACTGTTGACTATTTTCGGACAAATCAAGATATTCCTCAAGTTATCATGGATATTGGCACCGGCAGCGGTTGCATTGCCATAGCTTTGGCAAAACGTTTGGTGGATGCATCCGTTAGCGCCGTTGATATCAGCGAGGCTGCACTTGCCGTTGCGAAAACGAACGCGGTTTTGAATGATGCAGATATCCATTTTCACCACGCTGATTTTCTGAAAATGGATAATTTGTCAGACAAAAAATTCAGTGTTATTGTCAGCAATCCGCCATACGTCGCAGAAACTGATTGGCCCGGCGTTCAGCCTGAGGTGCGTAATTTCGAGCCAAAAACCGCGCTGCTAGCGGGAAAAGACGGACTGGATTTTTACCGTCAGCTTATTCCGCAACTAAAAAACTGGCTATCGCCGAACGGCGCAGTGTTTCTGGAAGTCGGCTATAACCAGGCTTTGGAAGTAAAGGGATTTTTAGACGAGGCAAACTTTTCCACCGAAATCAAAAAAGATTACCACAACATCGACAGAATCGTTACCGGTACGAAATTGCCGCCGATCCACCGCTAAACGACTGTGTTAAATCTCTCACCATAACAGTTTAACCTGTGTCTTATACCCAAAATTTTTTATCAAAGAGTATCTGAATTACTGGATTTATTATTTGGTACGATATTTGACCATGTTACGACATTGTATATGTGACAGCTGTCACTTAAATTTGGAAATATTTGTCTTCTGAATTTGGTATATGATACATACTCTTTTGGATCAAGCTTCATAAATCAGACGTGACAGTGCACTAATATGGTAATAGATTATTCACAGAATGTGTACGGATTTACAAAAACCATGAAATCAAATCGTTTTGTTAGACATCTTCTCATTTTTGTATCAATAATTGGCTTTTGTCAGACACTATATGCCCAATCACCCGACACAACTCTGGCAAACAGTCTTTATATAAGGGGACTTGAATGTTTCGAAATTGCTAAATATGACAGTTCCATATTTTTTCTAAGCAAAGCGAGTAGCCTTTTTGAATCTGCAGCCATTGAACAAAATACGGATCATTTGCGGGAAAGATATTTGCATTGCCAGAATAAAATCGGCAGTAATTGGCACCGAAAGGGCGAATATGACAAAGCCGAACAAATTCTCCTGAAAACCCTGAAACAGGGAATTGAAAATTTAGGCAACAACCATCTGGTTGTTGCTGAAAGCGCGTATGAACTTGGCTTTGTTTACGGTGAAAAAGGACAAAATGATAAAATGATGGACTTTGCCAAACAGGCGCTGGAAATCAGGGTTTCAATTGTAGGTAGTGACAATTTGCAAACCTCGTCCAGTTATTCGCAACTCGCAATGTGTTTGGGCAACATCGGGGAGATGGATGAATCGCTAAATTATCAATATAAAGCGCTGGAATTAAGACAACGTATTCTCGGGGATGAACATCCGGCAGTCGCAAGCTCCATGAACAATATCGCGGTTTGTTTAAACGCCAAAGGCGATTATCACGAAGCACAAGCATATATTCAGCGCGCCATACATATTCTTGAAACATCAATGAAACGCCAAACGCCTTTTATGGCTATACTATATTTAAATTTGGGCAATTCACTATCCAAAACATCCAGCAATGAAAAGGCATTGGAAGCATTCAAAAAAGCAATGGAGATATTGCTAGATATTTTGGGTAAAAGCCATCCGGAAATTGCTAAAGTTTATAACAATATTGGCGGCGCATATCTTTTAATGGGAAAATATGATGAAGCAATAGCAAATTACCAGTCATCTTTGTCCATGTTTTTGGAAACTGTTGGTGAACAAAACCCAATGGTAGCAGAACCGTATCGCGGGCTTGGGATAGCATACACACTAAAAGGACAACAAAATAAAGCATTAACATACTTGAACCTGGCTTTATTAAATCGAAAGAAATTTTATGGCGAAAAACATTTTCAGGTTGCTGAAATATACCGGTTGATGGGTGATGTTTTTGAGAAACAACAGCAATTTCAGGAGGCCGTAAAATACTATCAAAAAGCCGTTTGCACAGTTTCGAACTCCTTTAATACACCGGATGTATACAGAAATCCATCACCGGGTGACATACAGCTTTATCCGGAATCAATCAAAACCCTTATATCAAAAGCAAATTCATTGTTACAACTGGCAACTCATGGCGATCCGAAAAATAGAACCGCGCTATTAAATGTTGCGCTTTCTACCTCCCGGTTGTCCATGCTGATATTTGACAAAACGCGCAGAGGATTTAGTTCAGAGAAATCCAAGATATATTTAACTTCAAAATCTACAGATGTTTACAGCTCCGGGGTTCATGTTGCCTGGGCGTTGTATCAGTCCAATGAAGATTTGTCCAGTTTTCATGAAATTTTTGAATATATGGAAAAAAGCAAGTCTTCCGTTTTGCTGGAGGCATTAGCAAATTCGAAAGCACGGAATTTCAGCGAATTACCCGACAGCCTTTTGAAAAAAGAAAAATCGCTCAAAATCAAAATGGCAAGTCTTGATACTGAAATTCAAAAGGAATATGAAAAAAGCACGGAAAAACAAAACCGGGAAAATATTGAGTCAAATCAAAAAAAGTTGTTAGCAGTCCGGAAAAGTCATGATGATTTGATCAATAAATTTGAATCGGACTTTCCAAAATATTTTAATTTGAAATACCAAACCAAAACCGCCACGGTTCCTGAACTTCAACACGCGCTGGATGCGGAAACAGCACTTCTGGAATACTATGTTTGTGAAAACGCGTTAATTGTTGCCGCAATCGATAACCAACAATTTAATATTATTTATCAGGCGGTTGATTCAACGTTTCACTTGCAAATTCAAAACTATATTAGCGCTTTGCGTACAATTGATTTTGACAATTATCTCCAATCCGCCACAGCACTTTATCAGACTTTGATATCGCCGGTTGAATCGGTTATCAAAGGCAAAAAGCAACTGGTAATTATTCCGGGTGGAAATTTAAACTATCTGCCCTTCGAAACGCTGATCAAGCGGAACAATCCGGATGCAGATTTTACAACTTTGCCTTACCTCCTCCGGGACTACACTATTTCCTATCATTACTCGGCAACCTTATTTTTAAACACCAATAAAACCGAATATTCAGATATACAACCCTTGTCGTTCGCAGGTTTCGCACCGGTTTTCGCAGATTCAGACACAACTGCCGAAAATGTAAAGAAAGCATCTATTTGGGATTTTATGAAATCCCTTTTGAATTTCAGTTCAGTAAGTATCAATGGAAAAAATTTCTCGGCGTTGAAATATTCAGAAAACGAATTGAAGACAATTGTAAAATTCTATTCCGAGAACAATCTGCCTTCCGTCGGTTATTTTCACAAGAATGCCGATGAAGCGCGTTTCAAAAACCAGAGCGGAAATGCAACCGTAATTCATGTTGCTACACACGGCATTGTAAATGCGGAGAATCCGGCTTTATCGGGATTAATTTTCGCTCAGCCAAATGCGCCATCCACTACCGAGGACGGTATTTTATACGCATCAGAAACTTACAACCTCAATTTAAATGCAAATTTGATTGTGCTTAGCAGTTGTGAAAGCGGTCTGGGAAAATTGGTAAACGGCGAAGGTGTTTTGGCGTTAACCCGCGGGTTTTTATATGCCGGCGCACGAAACATCATCCATTCTCTCTGGAAAGTGAACGATAAACACACCAGCGAATTGATGATTGAACTTTATAGGCAAATTTTAGATGGCAAATCCTACAGCAGTGCATTACGAAACGCAAAGCTAAAATTAATCAGCGAAGAACGCACCGCATTTCCGGCCTCCTGGGCCAGTTTTGTACTCATTGGAGAATAAAACAAACTTTTTTAGCAGGGCTGCTAATATTTTTTCAGGGATCAAATCAAGGTTTTCAGGGATAATAATTTGATAATAATTTTGTGTGTCGTCCGCGCATATTGGGCAGCGTGGTTTTGTGACTTGACAACTATTGTTACACAAAAAAATCAGGGTGATTGGATTCATGGAATTGCAACAACAAATTCAAACCTTTATTGAATTGACAAACGAATATGAGCAGCTTTTTTCCCAGCTAACATTTGGCGAAGAAAGTAATTTTGAAGAAAATAACCATCTGGAATTGCGATCGCTATTGCACCTCGTTGTCGAGCTTCAGGAAGATGTTATCGAATTCCGGTTGAAAAAAATTATTGCGCTGGAAAATCCATATCTATCGCGTATCGATATTGAAAAAGTTCGCCAACGAACCACCCAATGCCAACCTTCGTTCCAGCAACTGAGCAATATTTTTAAATCCCAACGCTCCGAAGTTGCCCGGCTGCTGCAATCGATACCGATCTCCAACTGGCTGCGTTACGGCTTGCTGGAAGGCGAAGGGCATGTCACTTTTCGCGAACTGATTCGCCGCTATTTTGAATTTGACCGCGATTTTTTCCAAATGTTGAAGGAATACGTTCAGCAAAACGAATGGATCAGCTTCGATTAAATTTCCCGCTGTTTTCGCCGCATTTATATATCATCACACCAAATCTTTTGCGTTATTCTGAAAAAAGCTATGTTAACCCTTCAGATCATGCTAAATTTGTGGTCACAAATCGAACTAACACAGCACGTTGTCTCAGAAATACAGCGCCGGCAAAAACAGAAAAGAAGAATATATGACGAAAAAACCATCGCAAAACAAAGATGCAAAAAACCCATTTGAAAAACGAATTGTTGAATTTTTAAAGAAAAAACGCGGAAAAAATTTTTTACGGAAAGAGCTTTCAAAAGCTCTCGGCGTTCACAAAGGTGAATATCATCTGTTTCAGGATGCACTGAACACCCTCTCCAAACGCAAAAAAATTGCCCGACTAAAAGGCGGCGCATTTGCCAGCCTCTCATCCCTCCAAAAAATTCAGGGCGAAATGCAGCTCACCCGCAAAGGTTTCGGTTTTGTAACCGACGAGCGCACCGGTGATGATGTGTTTATCGGCGCCCAAAACCTCAACACGGCGCTCAACGGCGACGTTGTGGAAGTTCAGCTTTTTGGCGTTTCGCGCGGCAAAAGCAAAGAGGGTCAGGTGCTGAACATTGTCAGCCGAAAACATATTCGCTTCGTGGGAACGTATCACAAAAGCGAATATTACGGATTTATGGTGCCGGATAACCCCAAAGTGTACCGCGATTTTTTCATCCCGGAAAAGAAGGCATTGGATGCCAAAAACGGGCAAAAAATTGTGGTAGAACTGGAAAAATGGGAAACCAACATGCTGAATCCGGAAGGCCGGGTGGTGCAGATTTTGGGCTTCCCGGATGATCCGGGTGTGGATGTTACATCCATCGTTATCAGTCACGGGCTGGACACCGAATTTGAGAAATCGCTGGAACACAACGTTAACCAGATGCAGCTGGAAATTACGGAGGAAGAACTTTCCCGCCGGCTGGATCTGCGGGATAAACAAATATTTACGATCGATCCACCCGATGCAAAAGATTTTGACGACGCCATTTCGCTGGAAGAACTTGAGAATGGCAATGTGCAGCTTGGCGTGCACATCGCAGATGTGAGCCACTTTGTTACAGCAGATGACGAGTTGGACAAAGAAGCCATGTTGCGGGGCACCAGCGTGTATCTGGTGGACCGGGTGATCCCGATGTTGCCGGAACACCTCTCCAACGAGTTGTGCAGCCTGCAGCCGGAATCCGATCGCCTCACCTACAGCTGTATCATGGAAATTTCCTCAGCCGGCGAAGTGGTGGATTATAAAATTGTCGAAACCATTATCCACAGCAAACGGCGATTCACTTATCAGGAAGTGCAGGATATTATCGATAATCCGGATGCTACCGATAATTACGCACCGGTAATTCGCAAAATGCACAAACTCAGCCGCCAACTCCGCGACAAACGATTCGATCACGGCAGCATCGATTTTACGACGCCGGAAGTCAAATTTATTCTGGACGACAAAGGTTTCCCGATCGACATCGTTCCCGTCCGGCAAATGCACAGCAACGAATTGGTTGAAGAATTTATGCTCATCGCCAACCAGACCGTTGCCAAACACATCCACAATATTGCCTCCGGCAAAAAAAATTACCCGTTTATTTATCGGGTTCACGAAAAACCGGATTCCGAAAAACTGCACAAATTCCAGAGTTTTTTAAATGCGCTGGGCTACAAAGTGCGGCTGAATTTTAACATCTCCCCCAAAGAATTTCAGCAAACGCTAAAAAGCGTATCCGAAGGCAAAGATGAAGTGATCATCAAAGAAGTGGCGCTGCGAACGATGATGAAAGCCCAATATTCGCCGAATAACGCGGGACACTTTGGACTGGCGTTCCAATATTATTCACATTTTACATCGCCCATTCGCCGCTATCCCGATCTGATTGCCCATCGATTGTTGAAACTTTACAACGAAAGCGCACCAACGTTCAAACAAGTTCGCGAGTTCAACAAACAACTGAAAGAGATTTGCCAGATTTCCTCCACACAGGAGCGAAAAGCGTTGGAAGCTGAACGCGAAAGCATCCGGTTGAAGCAGGTGGAATGGCTGTCCAAACATGCGGATCAGGAATACGACGGCTTGATTTCCGGCGTAACCTCGTTCGGAATTTTTGTGGAAACCATCCCGTATTTGATCGAAGGGTTGATTCGCATCGAAAATCTGGCGGATGACTACTATATTTTTGATGAAAAAACCTATTCGATGACCGGCAAAGATACCGGCAGGGAGCTGCGGCTCGGCGATGCTGTCCGGGTACGGGTTGCCAATATCAACCGGGAACGCAACGAGGTAGATTTTGCATTTGTGGAAGATACGCCCAAATCCTAAAAAACTGATTTTTATCGACAAAGCCCGGTAACCGTTGGTGAGTTACCGGGCTTTTTTTATGATCAATTGTGCAACAGTTTGCCGTGGTATACCGCTGTTGTGTGTTCATTTGTAAACAGTATTTTGGGATTTTTTTAGAACAAAAGACACAACATCTGCGTTTAAATCTTTCAATCTTTTGATCTTTGCAAACTTTCTAAATCGTTATTTTTTATGAGCATACGTGAAAATTGTTTTCGCAGAAACTGTTTCCGACAACGCCAGCCTGACAAAAGTGTGTGTTTGTAAAACAATTTTACAACTCTCCGGGTGTTTCATTCGCAAAATTGAATATTTTAGCAGTTTTATTTCGGCAAAACGATTGTTTCTGATATGAAGCTGAGATAATCCGAGCGCTTTTCGATATCAGATAAAAACTTCATTAACCATTGTTTTTAATCACTTTAGAGAGACAAAATATACCAGATTTATTTACTGATACAATCGAATTTGATGTTTTTCGCCCGTATGTGGCACAGTAGTTGTAAAATACTGGAATGCCGGCATTTGTAATTACAGGTAAGTTCAAAAACGGAATTAAGGCGTTTGGTGAGAAAGAAACTAAAACGAAGGAGCGTGCAATGAGGGATCAATCGAAATGCGGTCCATTCTGTCAAGTAACAGAATTCCTCAAAAGCAATCGCAATATTTATATATTGTTGTTCATAAGTATTTGTATCAGCAGCAGTTACGCAGCTGATATCCGCAGCGTAAAAAGCGGTTTTTGGTCAGAAACATCAACCTGGGATAGCGGTCAGGTTCCCGGCAATGGCGACAACGTTGTGGTGGATAGCGGTCATGTGGTTACATATAACGTGCAATCCAGCGAAGCAATTCGTCTGCTGCTCATTCGCGGAAAATTGACTTTCTCCCGAACAGAAAATACCCAATTAGATGTTGGAATGATTTTTATCACCACACGGGAGTCTGTGGATCCCAACGAGGACTGTTCGATGCATATGCACGGTCCGATGTGGATGGATGCTCCCAAACCGGCTTTGGAGGTTGGTTCGGTGGACAAACCGATTCCCAACGGCGTAACAGCCCGCATACGGCTGGTCTATTTTTCTGGAATAGATCCAAATTGTTCGCCGGGAATCATTTGTTACGGCGGTAGTATGGATTTTCACGGAGCCCCAATAAATAAAACCTGGACAAAACTTGCCCAATCTGCTCCGGAAGGTGCCACTACTATCAAATTAAGTGATGCGGTTGACTGGAAGGTCGGTGATCACATCGTTATTACTCGCAGCCAGCGTGTTCCCGGTAACAGCGTAAGCCTTGGCTCTTTCCGAACGAACGGGCGGCAGCAGAGTGAAGAGCGCTTTATCAGCGCCATCAACGGAACGGTAATTACTTTGGATGCTCCGTTGAACAATGATCACCCGCGTTTTGTTAATCGATACGCCGCCGAAGTTGCCAACCTCAGCCGGAATGTGGTGGTAGAATCGAAAGATCCCAACGGCGAACGGGGTCACACCATGTATCACCACGGCAGCCAGGGCAGCATCAGCTATGCGGAATTCCGGCATCTCGGGAAAGACGGCGTGCTGGCGCGATACCCGATTCACTTCCACAAAATGCGCAACTCCATGCGCGGTAGCAGCGTTATCGGCGCGTCGATCTGGGATTCGCACAACCGTTTTGTGACGATTCACGGCACGGATTACATTGTGGTTCGCGATTGCGTGGGCTTTAAATCGATCGGTCACGGTTATTTTATGGAAGATGCCACCGAGGTGTATAATTTCCTCGAAAACAATCTCGCGATACTCACATACGATTCTGACCCATTGCCCGATCAGGCACTGGATTTCGATCCGAACGACGGCGCAGGATATTGGTGGGCGAACGGACGCAACGCATTTATCAATAATATCGCTTCCGAAACGGATGATTACGGTTTCCGTTTCGAAATTCCGGAAGGTTTTTACGAATCTATTTTGCAGCCGGACGGAACCATCCAAACCGGTGTTGAAGTGAATTCACTATCGTTCATTCGTTTCAAAGGGAACGAAGTGCACGGGACAATGAAATACGGCATCCGTTTTGACGGACACCCGGACCAGAAAGATCCGCTGGTCATCGAGGACATGAACATCTGGCAAGTGTGGTATGCTTTTCGACCGGATATGTATAATTATTACATCAAAAACCTGAATATCTGGAACACCGCTTACGGATTTTATGGGCGGGAACCCGGTGCAGGCAGGGTGGAAGGTTACACTGCAACCCACATCGGGAATTATGTTGCCGGTTTTCAGGATTCGCCACAAGGTTTGATCACGTTTGAAAATGTAACTGCGGACTCCGTTGGTGAATATCCCATCCGCATTTACGGGCAAGAAGAACGCAACGAAAGCTGCGATGTGCACTTCCGCAACCTCTCGCTATCCAATGTTTCCGATGGCTGGGACGGTGCGCGGGCACAGAATCCCAAAGAATCGCCGGCGCTAACGCTATATTTGCATGACTTTTTCGGCACGAACATCGATGCTAAAGTGATTCCCGATAACCAAAGCCGCAGCGACGGGTTGGATTATCTGAATCTATCGCCACGATTTGATGGCGTGAAAGTAGCGCGCACAAATGTTGGATTTCCGGCAAATCCCATCGAAGTGATCGACAATTTGCCGCCGGCAACAGTAATTTTGTATCCCCGGAACGGTCAGGTTTTTGATACGCAAACCAGCCAGATTGTTGTGCGCGGAACCTGTATCGATGGCAGCAACATCACTTCGCTAAAAGTAAACGGTGTGCCGGTAACACCGCTGGCGGATAATTTTTCGCGCTGGCAAGTTACGTTGTCCAACTTTTCATCGAGTGATTACGATATCATTACCGAAGCGAAAGATGAGCACGGCAACATCGAGCTGACGCCGCACAAAATTACCATCGGGTTTGGCACCTTCCCCACCGCTACGGACGACGATCCGCAGGAGCCAGTGAATGCAACAACCTATCAGTTGCACGATAACTACCCGAACCCGTTCAACCCGGAAACCACGCTGCGCTACACCGTTAGCGGCACTTCCGGCGCACCCAGCGAAATTCGCATCACTATTTTTGATGCACTGGGTCATCGCGTTCGCGAACTGGTGAATACCGTTCAAAATTCCGGTGATTATTCGGTTGTGTGGAATGCGCGGAATGATGATGGCGAGCAAGTTGCTTCCGGTTTGTATCTCTATCAATTTTCAGCAAAAAATATTCAGAATGGCCAGACATTCCGGGAAATCCGGAAAATGTCTCTCGTTCGTTAACGGGAACATTCCGTCATGCCAGGAAAAGAGAAAGCCGGACAGCGTATGTCCGGCTTTTTTATTTCCCAAAATTTCAGTTATTCATAAAAACGGGACTTTTTTTTGATGCCAAATACCCGTTTGTCCGCAAAAAGCCGTTTATTTCATCCTGATATGGCGATGCGTTTAATAATTGTTCCAAATATTCCGATTTGACAGAGTCCCGACGCCATTTGCCAATCGATGACGGATCAAAATTGCGAAGCTTGTGCATGTATTCAATCATTGTGCCGGCATCTTTACCCAACAACTCCACATTGTCTTTGAGCCTGGCAATAGATTGCACCCCGATTTTTTTCCGCAATCCAATAGTTTCGATCATCAGTTTTTCAACTTTTTCCGGATGGTTAACCACATCTTCAAATCGGATCGTCATTTTCCGGGGATAATCGCCCAGCAAATCGAACATCATGTTTGCTGCGTTTATGGATGCATCCCAAATTTCCGGCGTTACGTAATACGGGCTATCCGAAAGTTTGTGGCTGCTGGTCAGCACATCCCGCGGATCGCGAACGATGTGGATGAGAAAAACATTATTTTCCCGAACATAATCGACGGTTTTGTGGACTACTTTTTCATTAAACCACCATTTGGAGCGCTTTGTTACCATAAAATGGCGACTTGCGGTGTCTTTTAATTCCCAATATTTTTGAAAACATTCTTTCAGCCCGGGGGAATCCCAGGGTTGGCATTCTTTATCAAACAGCAGTGTATTTTCAAACGCGCTGAATGCGTAATGGAGCATCGTGGTTCCGGATCGCGCACAACCGACGATGTGAACCCGGTCAACGTAAGAATTCTCCAACAGATACCGTTTCATCCGTTCTTTGATAGAAAATTTCATCTCTGAAATTCGCATTCGGAATATTCCTTTCAATCGCACGAAAAAGTTGATTTTTTCGCACATCTCTCAAGTTTCAGTGTTGAAAGTGAACCCATCTCATTCCGTTATGAAAAGTTCATTTACTAATTTCAACATCCGAAATTAACAGTCTGTATTTTACAATTACGCTTTTGATAAGTTACAATATTGTAAAATAAAATAAAAGAGTGGGCAGTTTCAAATTCAAAAAAAATTGCAGTTCTTACCCGTTCATCAAACCAGCTTCAATTCTTCACAAAACCTAAGTCATATTTTATCAATTATTTAGAAGTAGAATGTGTTATATTGTATGTGCCTAATTCGCCATTCACACTTGCCGGACCGATGTTTTCGAACCGTTACAAGTTTACCAAATGGTGGATTCTTTTGTTGGTTTAGTGTTAATTTTTTTAACTGAAAGGAAAATATTATGGAAAGCACCAGTGCAGTTGGCATATATATCGACGCAGCAAATTTGCAAATCAACGGTGGTTATGGCATGAAATTCGACATTTTACGCGAATTCGCCTGTCACGATAACGGCAAAGCAGTGCGATTGAATATTTACGTTACGTATGACGAAGAACGTGCAAGAAAAGATAATTCGTATCGGGTAAAGACCCAAAATTACTTTCGAACACTGCGCGATTTTGGGTACAAAGTGATCATCAAAAAATTTAAATGGTACCGGGATGAGGAAGGGCAACGATATGCCAAAGCAAATGCAGACCTGGATATGGCGGTGGATGCTTTGCTGCAATCCGAAAATCTGGAACGGATTTTGATGTGCACCGGCGATGGCGATTTTGTTCAGGTAATCAGGGCATTGCAAAACAAAGGCTGCCGGCTGGAGGTATTGGCTTTCAGCAATGTTTCCGCGGATTTACGTGCAGAGGCAGATGAATATTTTTCCGGCTATCTCGTTCCCAATTTATTGCCGGTAAAATCCAAAAATACTATCCAATGGGGAGATGTGAACTCACGGGTTCGTGGCACTTGCTACCATTTTAATCAGGAAGAACACTACGGTTTTTTACGATTCATGAAATTTATGAAAGAAAATTTATGGATCACCGATACCCGGCGCAGCGATTCGCCATATGATTCCGCGTTCATTCACGAATCAGATATAGGGCGGCAAATAAATACCGACCTGCTCCCCAATCACGACACTGTTTTTGAATTTGACATCGTAAAAACCAAAGATGGCCTGCAAGCCAAAAATGTAGAAATCATTGTTTGATTTGCGAAAACTTGCACAATTCGCGAATAATTATTGCTGCGCCTCGCGAATCTCGCTAAATTACTGATGGCTCTGACGACACCAACCTTCCCGGATACCGCATTCCGGTGATCCGGGAATTGCGATAAAACAACGCAAAACAGGGAAAGGAGGAGCCATGCGCTACGAAAAGATCAAATCCATTATTGATCATGCGCGCGAATTCCACCGTATGATTGCCGAATATTATCACACCCAAAGCGATCTCGCAGACATCCCCCGTGTCAAAATGTTGCTGGAATATCTGGAACATCACGAGCGTTCGATCGAAAAAATCCTGTCCGATTACGAAACCGATGCAGCGCAGAAAGTGCTCAAGAGCTGGTCAAAATACAGCCCTTGCGAACAGAAACTGGAAGAATTGCGCAAGATGCTCAACAATCCGGCGACAAATGAAGAGGAAATTGTCCGTCAGGCAATTGTAATGGACGACTGTTTGCTGGATCTGTACCGGCAATTGGCGAAACAGACCGATAATTCGTCTGTAAAGGAAATTCTGGAAAATATGCTCTCGCTGGAGGAACACGAGCTACGGAATCTGGTGCGGGATTCGTTGCGGCTTTATGAATTGTGATGATCAATTTTCAACGCAGAAACCGGTTCAGCACCGAACTTATGGAGAACGGGCAACACGTTCTGGTTTACCCAAAGCGCTTTGAGATGGGTATCGAAGACAAATTGTTTGTACACCCGGTCAACCCAGTAATACAGCATCGCGGGGTAAACGGGAATTTCATCTGTGCCGGTTTCTGCAAAATAATTTGAATAAATGGCAAAAAAATCTTTGGGCAACTGATCAGATTTTAGCACCAAATCCGGCAGCGAAAATCCGTTCCGCAATCGGAGGCATTTGCCGGCCAAACTGGCGATGTCCACCAATGTCATACCGGCAGCTTCGCTCATATCCCAATCGATAAAACCGGTGAGTTTCCTGTTTTTGTCGAACAGACAGTTGCCAATTTTAAAATCACCATGGCACAGCGCAATCAGCACTTTTTTTCTCGTAAACGCATCCAGTAAAAGCGATTCGATTTTTAGAAAATGTTCCGCATATTCGGGAATGTGGTGGATAATCGCATCTAATTTCGGCTTTAGTTGATTTGCATGCGTATATTCGTCAAAAACAGTTATTTGTCCTGTTTTTTGGTGAACTTGTTGAATGCTATTTTGTGCTTCGCGATAAATTTCGCGGGCAATATTTATGTTTTTTTCGCGAAATTGTTTTTCCGCAGAACCACCGGGAACGCCTGTTTCCACAAACACCGGAACGTCCGCGTCGATCCCTTCAACCGGTTTCGGAACGGCGTGAATACCGTTCAATGATAGCTGGTTCAAGGTATCATTTTGCGCATTAAGTCGCTCAATTGCTTCGTTTGTAAATGGAAAACGGATGAAAAAATCGCTGTTCCCCACCTGCAACCGGATAATCAAAATATTGGTCGTTGAAATGTAAATCTGGCGAACGTGTTTCCGAAGTTCTGGCGAAAAAGGCTGACGCAAAGTTTTGGCAATAATGCGATCCAGCAGTGTGGGCTGTACGGCACCGTTCTCATCCGGTTTTGCGGCAACAATTACCCGCTGATGCGGCTGGCAATAAAACGCACCACGCTGCACCAGCCAGCGTTTTACCCCGGAATCGCTGGAAGCCGGAACAGTCGTTTGGAATCCCGGTGCAACCAAATATTTGGGTTTCTTCAAATCCGGATCGACCAAATAATACCATTGCGATTGAAATTGGTTTTTTTTGAGTGTATCCAGTACTTTGCCGGAAAGATGTCTCAAATCACTGGCTGATTTGAGGTGCATCGGCATATTTTTGATGGCTTCGCCAGTGGAATGTGACCAATCCAGAATGAGCAGCGAACCACCCGGCGCGAGGAGGTCTGTGGCTATTTTTACAAATTCGTCCGGCGATTTTCCGGAAAGATCGATGATAACGTTATCAAACCGGGCATCGAAATGTTGTAATTCTGCCAGTTTTCCGGTTCGATTGGTTTCGTTTTCCACGCTTGAATATTTGATATCGACAATCGTAACTTCCTGATGCAAGGTGCTGTAATCAATAGATTTACGCGCTGCATGATTGGTGATGACGAGGCTTTTGCCACCATTTTGGAGCTGGCCAAAATAAAAAAATGGCAAAAAAGTATGTGCGTTATCCAAATATTTCATCGTTTTCTCTATTTTACTGCTCATTTTAGCGATTGTTTGTGGCTGAAACAATATAAATTCCCAACTTTGAACCACCAGTTTGATCAATTTGCCGCAGAATTACTGATGTAAGTCATCGTCAATATTGTTCAAATCTATTACCAAAATTGCAACAAATGTAATAATGATAAACAAAAAACCCCTGCCAAATATGACAGGGGTCGCCGGATAATAATCATGTTTTTTATAGAATCGCTCAGAATTATTTCAATAAACCGCAAAGTTTTGCTTCCATTAACGAAAGCGGTAATCCCAACGACACATTAAATCGGTGCAGCGCAAAACGGTCTGTTTGTCCGTTGTTGAATAACGGAATTTGTGAGAACGCACATTTGTAACCCAATTTTTTTAGCTGAGTTTTGTGCAATTCGGAAAAATTGTCCGATTCACCATTGGGATAGCTCATTGTGAAGCATTCCTGTGCGGTGGCTTTTTCCAGCAACTCTTTGGAGAGCTTCAGTTCTTCCCAACTTTCAGATTCCGAAAGTGTGGAAAGCATGGAATGTGTGTGGGTGTGTGCGCCAATATGTTGCCCCGCTTTAACCATCCCTTTAACTTCGTCCCATGTCATAAATAAATAGCGCTCTTCTTCATCCGGTAGCATATCTGCCGGGACATCCGATAGCTGGCTGCGAAGGCAAGCCATCGCCTCGTCGCGTTCGGCTTTGGGCGCGAGTTTGAGCTTTTTCCGGATGATTTGCGATGCATTTGCCCGGTCAGTTGTGGTAACCAATGGCAAAACGAGCTTATCTGCCCAGCCGAGCATCAGTTCTTTTTGTTTTGTGTTGTTTAACAGGCGGGTTACTTCTTCCGTCCATAAAAAATCTCGGGTGCCAATTAAGCCTGTGGAAATAAAAAAGCAACCTTCGATACCATATTTCTGCAATATCGGCACGGCATATCGATAATTATTTCTGAAACCGTCATCAAATGTGATCAAAAAGCCACTGCTGGTATCCACATCCGGATGGCAGAAATCCGCCGCCTTTAGCGGACGATAATTTTTTAGCAAAAATTGAATTTGTTGATCAAACTGGCGGGTCGTTACAAAATTACGATATTCATATTCCGAACCACCACTGGGAATTTCCGGTAAAATACCGTGATAAGTTAACACCAACGCTTTTTTCTGATTGATTCGGCGATAAGATGAGTAAACACCTGTTAAGCCCAATGCGCTAAATAAGCCACTCTTATATCCGTATTTCATCTACTTCTCACTCCTTGAAATGGAATTCCGCAGTTTTCGGAACCCGGCACGACTTCCTGATTCGGTTACTTTATTCATGCTTTATAAAACAACTATTTTATAAATTCTGTCTATGTTGATGATCGTATTTTCGGAGTAAAACTATATAAAATCGGGCAAATTTGTATGATTTAATTCACTTTTGAGAAATTTATGATTGTATTATTATGAATCACATTAATAATAAACCAATGCTATCGCACAAAACATACACTGCATTTTCGTAAATCTATACAAATTAATCAAATTAAAAGTTACAGATTTGGTAATATCCAGCTACATTTTTGCTGCTTTTAATACCCCCATTTTAACGGAATTAGCTGTCAATTAATCGATTCAGGATGCTTAATTCGCGGCGCAGTACCCATGTGTTATAAAGGCGTTCAGGGAGGTTGAATTTCCAAAATCGGGTGATATTTGCCAAATGTGTTAAAATATGTCGAATAAGCAGTAGTTTGAACATCATTTTTTCGGTGGCGTTTGCATCACCAAAGCCGCTCAACAACATCTGCTGAATCCGCCGGATAGTCGATTTACTGAATTGCGGTTTAAACGTAAGCAATTCCAGTTGAAAATATAACTTGCTGACATCCAGCAAATATGAGCCATCAACCAGTCGCCCAAAATCCAAAACGGTGACAATATCATTTTTTATCAGAATGTTACCGGGGTTGAAATCGCTGTGGTTCACCGTAACCAGCAATTCATTTTCCGGCACTTGAGAAATTTGCTCCTGAAAATAGTTGCGAACTTTGGGAGACAATCCAGCGGGAAATTGCCGTCGCGGATCTTCCAGCAGTTTCTCCAATCGCACATTTACGTAATCAACAAGCTCATTCAAATTGTAGTTTTTATTGGGAATTAGCATTTTTTGCTGTTTAAAATTCAGCCATTCTCCAACCATAAAAACCTGTTTATCCAGTTGTTGGGATTTGGTGGTACCTGCAAGAAGGTGTGCGCTTTGGAGTAAAATTTGGAACAGGTTTTCGCCGGTAGATTCTTCGGTAACGGTGATAGATCGTTCAGGCATATCCAACACGGGGCGAACGACCCGGAATCGATGCGAATCTGAAAAATGGGTGTACCAATAATGTGCAGCTTCCATGTCCTGACAAATTTTTTCGTGATGCCGTTGGACCGTCCGACCATCCTGCAGCCGGTATTTTTTGATAAAAACGATCGATTCATTTTTATCGCCAATTACCCGGCATCTCCCAACAACTGAAAACGGGCGGTGCATTACTTTTAGTATTTGCAATTTTCGAAATCGCCCGATCTCGAGGTTTTGCTCCCATTCTTCTTGCGTAATTTCAGCAACAACCTGATCGAAATCCGGTTGTTCCATCGGTAATGCGATCAATTGCGGTTATCCGTCAGGTTTGCGCTTTCTGCAGAAAGCGGTGGTTCAACTGTTTTTGCCGGCGCTTCGATATCCGGTGTCGGTTTCACCGGTTTTTTCGATTTATTTTTTACAAATGGCAAGTTTTTAATTACCGGGATTTTGCGGGCGGTTTTTCGCAAATCTTTGGTCAGGTCTGTAATGATTTCGTCAATATCCTGAAAACGGATCACATAATGCGATCCGAACAGCGCAATCATTGACAACACGCTGATCAGGGCAAACATTATGAGACTGGTTTCACCTAAAAGCGGTTCAACAAATATTTTCAATGCCCACAACAATGCAATCTGAATTCCTCCGTAAACAATGGCGGAGCGCTGCGCACCAAAAAAATGCCAGACATTCAGCGGTAATTTTTTAGCGGTGAGGCTCATCGTGAGCAACAAGCGGATAACGGAGGCAAAGACGATACCGATTGCAACACCTGCAATCGTTCCAAAATAAAAAATGCCACCCAAAACACCGAGTGTTAATATCGCTAAATATAAAATATCTCTGCGGGTATTATTCCCAATATAGCCGGTGGCTTTTAACAATGGTTGAAAAATGAGGGTAAAAGAATCAATTAGTCCGGAAATACACATAATTTGCAGCGGTATTATGGTTTCCATCCATTTTTCACCGTAAAGATTTACGATCAACGATGGGGATGCAAAAAACAACCAGATCATCAGCGGATAGGTTACGACCGATAGATGCCGGGTAACCTGCAATAATCCGCGAATCAGGCGATCGCTATCATCCTGCAATCGTGAATAAGTGGAATATGCAACGGTATTCATTTTGCGAACGAGCCGTTTGCGCGGCATACTCATCAGGTCAAAAGCGCGTTCATAAAAACCGAGTGCAGTTGCACCCAAAAATTTCCCGATGAAAAAGTAGTCTACTTTATTGATGCCGTAAGTAACATATGCATTTACATACATCCATAATCCGAATGAAAACGTATCTTTGAGTGCCCATTTTTTGTATCGGAATTTAGGTTTCCAATCCGAAAAACGCAGCGCATAACGAATTGCAGAAGAGCGACTGGCAAGACTTCCCGCAACTTCGCCCCATACCAACGCCCAAACACCGTAACCCATTACTGCCAAGCCAATTGCAACCACAATAGTTGCAATTTTGCTGATCGTATGCGAAAATGCCAACTCCTTAAATCGCAAATTGCGCCGCAAAATTGCCGTCGGAACCGCCGAAAAAGCCTGTAAAACAAAATCGATCGCTATTACCCATAATATGGGTATTAGTACGGGCTTTCCAAAGAATTCCGCGTAGTGTGGCGCACCAAAAAACACCACTGCCGACACAAAAGACATGGTAAGCATGTTCGTCCAAAAAACCGTGTGGTAGTGGTCATCCTTGATATCTTTTATCTGAACCAAAACAGAGGTTAAACCAAATTGGGTCAACCGTCGGGAAAACTGAATGGCAATGGAAGCCAGCCCCATCAACCCAAAATCATCAGGGAAGAGAATCCGGGCTAAAATAATACTGCTGCCAAAACGCAGAAAAAATTCTGCGGCTTCGGCAAACACGACCCAATAGAAAGCTTCCTTGCCTTTTCTGCCATAATCTTCTTTTGACAATTTTGCTCCTTAAAAACAGCGTAAACAGCAACTTACAGCATGTAATAAAATATTAAAATGATTCACTTCTGAGTTATTGGCAACAAATTTTCGACTGCTTCTGAAATCTGCCGGTAGATTTTCTGGAACCGGTTGATATCGCCGCCATACGGATCAATAATTTCCAGAGATGGTGCATTTTTGCGAAACGATCCCAAAAAGAACAGCTTATTTCTGGATTCAGGAAACGTTAGCAACACCCGCCGATACAGCTCGATATCCATGATAAAAACAGCACCGGCTTGCTGAACCACTTCAGGCGTGAGTAATTTTGAACGATGCGGGCGCATATCGATGCCGTAATCCTGTGCGGCTTCGACCGCATTATCCGGGCTGGGGCGATCGACCCGTTCGATCAATCCGTAAGAATCGATGCGAATAGTGTCGGCTTTCCCATTTAATTTAGCACGCAAATAATAATCTGCAAACGGGCTCCGGCAAATATTGCCTTTGCAAACGAATGCGATAAAGGGTTGTTTTTTAACCAATTTAGCAAAACGATTTTCAGCATTTTTCCGGTGAAACGGATTAAAGCGGTAATTCAATTCCAACAATTTATGCTGAATTTTTTCACGTGCGCCGCGTAAATTTTCGCCAAAATATTTGCTCAATTGGCGAACGCCGGGTTTTGGATCATCCAACACAATCGTATCCCAACGCTCACGTAACAACGCGATATGCCGGATTTCTGCAACAACTTTGGGCATTGGCACGGTAATTTTAAACGGATCTTTTTTATCTGCTCGAATATTTTCTTTCAACCAGTCCAGGTCTTTCACTGGATTTCGGGCATACAAATGATAACGATATTTGTTTTCCACCGGCTTTTTGCCCTTAACCAGCATATCAAACAGCAATCCCGGAAAATCGACACCAGCGGCAATCGCCAGCGGCAACGATCCCCAAAATCGCCCGTTAATTTCCATTAAAACACTTTCGCCGGTTTCCTGATCCTGTTTGTATTCCACCATTGCAACGCCGGTCCAGCGCAAGTTTTGCAACAAATTGAGCGAGTGTTTCAGCAATTCCTGATCCAGCGGTGCGCTTTTGCGATAGCTGCTGCCGCCACCGCCCAGCGGTTCGTGAACACGCTCATGTTGAAAAGCTGCAACCATTTCGCCGCTATCCATCAAAAATTCCTGCCCGATGCCAACCCCTTTGTGGAATGATTGGATGAGCACCGGACAAATCGGTAGCAATCGCACCAGCTTTTTTTCGAGATCGCTGCGATCTTTTGCCAACTCCACATCCAGCGCATGCCGGATGTTTTGTTGCCACACTTTTGAGGAAACCGGTTTAACAATCACCGGAAAATGGAAGGCTTCGCAAATTGCATCAAGTTGTTTAATATCAACAACTTCAAAACTTTTTGGAATCGGCACGCCCAAGCTTTCCGCCAACTCCAGCGTCTTACTTTTTTTGTAGGTGTATTCAAAACCACGGTCATCGGGAATGGCTAATTTTGCCCATTTTTCCAGTTTTTCCCGGTTGTGAACTATTTGAACCAGATAGTTATCGGCAGTTGGAATAACTAAATCGTAGGACTCGGAGCGCAACAATTTCTCCAACTTTTGCAACCACAAATCCGGTTCCTGCCCTACTTTCGGAAATTCAATCACACGTTTCACATATTTGGAATAGCTTGCAACCGAGTCGTTTGCGTCTGTTCCCTGATGAACAACGATGCCTTTTCGTCCGAGCGAGCGAATTACCGTTAGAGCACTGCGATCGTCAACACCCAGAACCAGCACTTTGTAAGATTTTTGCATCATTTTGCTATCCCTGAACCACATAAATAAGCCCGTAAAACATTCGAGTTATGCCAATCATTGTCGGCATTGTCACCGGATTTGTGATACTCGGATATTTTGCAGGCTGCAATTTTTTATCGTGACTCCAAAATATTATCGAACGTTTTGATGGCGTTTGCCATGTTAAAAAACTGGCGGTTTTCGCGGATGCTTTCAACCAGATAATCCGGGTTGTCAAACAAAAACACGATGCCTTTTTCGATATCTTCGATTTCGTTGAAATTTGCAAACACCCCAAACCGGTCAACAACCACATTTTTGGTGGCGCTCCCCTCTTCTGCAATTGCAAGAATGGGCTTATCCCAACAAATGTAATCGTAGAATTTGCCGGGCAATTGCAATTTGGTGACTGGTTGTAACAGAATCAGCACGTCGCTGTTTGCCATATATTCAAGGCTTTTTTGATAACTTACTTTTGAGATAAAACTGACAACATCCGCCAATCCCAAATCTTCGGAAAGCGCTTTTGTGTGCTTTTGGTGGTCGGTTACCGCACCAAGAAAAATGAATTCCACCTTGCTGCGATCGATGATTTCGTTATCGACCAGATTTTTTACAGCCAATAAAATCGGACTGGGATCGCGATGTTTGTATAACGATCCGGCGTGAATAAACCGAATTTTATCGCGGGTACGTGGCGTTTCAGCTTCGCTGCCATCAAACTGAATGAGGTTCTCCGGATCAAATCCATTGTTGAACAGGCGGAACTTGCTTTTTGGCAAATCGCTGTAATGCGCGACATAGTCGTTATACATTTCCTGTGTAATCAGCACAACCTGATCGGCTTGCCGAACTACCCACCGCTCGAAAGCAACAATTTTATCATGTTTCCATTTTTCAAAACTGTTGGCATCGCGCTCTTCATCGTGCCACGGTGAGCGTGCCCACGGATCGCGAAAATCGATCACCAATCGCGCACCGGTCAGTTTTTTGAGAATTGCGGACATCAAATGCAGACTGTGCGGCGGTGAACTGGAAAATATGACATCGATTTTTTGCTTTTTAATCAACCAAAATCCACGCCAAATCGCCAACGGCAGCCAGGTCATATTTTTGTCCGGAAATTGCAATATATCGGTAAAAAAATCTTTCAGGACTTGCCATTTGCTGCGCTTTGCCAATTTTTCTGCAGGTTTGTACCCAATATCCTGCAACGAAACGCCATTGGCAACAGCACCGTTTGCTTTCCCATTTGCAACGGGATTTGCTGTTTTTTGCGGTTTTTCAGCGGCGGAATCTTCACCGCTATCTGTTTTTTTGATATTCTCACGAACATTCAATAAATGGTGGACAACATCGAGTTTCCCGGTTCGTGTGACGGAAACATCCTGCATAAATTCCGGCAGAGAATCGTCGCCATTGTATTCCGGATAATACTTTTCTTTTAACGTGAGCACCGAAATTTTCCAGCGATTGCGATCCAGAAATTTGCAAATCCGCAAAATCCGCTGTGTCCCGATGGATTTCGATGGTGGAAAATTTGTGGTTAATATGAGTAATCGGTTCATCCCATCCCCTGACGTTGCCCAATTGGTAATCCATTACCATTCTCAGAAATCGGTATTAATTCCGCTTCGGAAGTTTCTCCGGATTCTTCGAGGTCAATTTCTGCAATTTCATTTTGTACTAACCGCTTTTGCGCAATAGCAAACGCAATCAACCAATATACGACTTCGGCATACTGCCTGCTGTGGAATACTCCCGCGGCAGATATCCCGATTAATGACAATTGAATTGCGGTTGTGTTCAAATAATACCATCGCAATTCAGGTCGCCATTTTGATAAGCGCTTCACTTGCACCGTGATCATAAACGCATGGGTTAACAGGCCTAAATAAAGTAATAGCCCAAGTAAACCCCAATCTGTAAAAATTGCGACAAACGTATTGTGCTGCGATTTTGGAGAGTTGATTTCCGGAATATATGACATGGAAAGCTCTTCAAATCCGCCGTCGCCAACGCCCATCGGGTGCTCTTTCCACATTTCGAATGCGCCACCCCAAATCCACAGACGACTTTGGGCAGAATTATCGCTGACATCCGTATGTTGTCTTTCCGAAAATGATTCGTTCGTCAAATTTAAAAATAGCGCCGTTGCACCAATTATTCCGACAACAACAAGCATTCTATATTTACCGCGCATCAGCAAAACAGAAAACATTCCGATAGCCATTAAACCCACAACCGTTGCGCGGCTATTTGCCAGAATAATCAGGTTCAAACAAAATGGCACCGCCAATAAAATGAAAATTTTTTGCCAGCGGTTACTTAACAAAAAATAAATGCCAAAAAAGGGCAGCATTGCCATCACATGTGCAGACAGCGCGTTTTCTTCCGTAGCATTTGGCGCGATGACACCGATATCACGGTTGGACCCGACATCCCATGCTATAAATCCCATATGTGACACACAAACAATGATCACCCACATTAAAATGCGGTAGTCCTGTTGGGTGCGCATAAGGCTGACCAGCAGATAAAACAGCATAAGCTTGTTAACCACATCCATGGTCTTTTCGAAACTGGCATCTGGAAACAATGCGAACATGTACGATACAACAAACATGTTCAGAATGATAAAACAAACCCAAATCAGTATTTTCAGATCGGGTTTCACCAACATCGGTTTCAGGCGATTACGGTTGATAAAAAAGCTAATCAACGTTGCAAGTGCGATTGTGTACGACCACCGTAAATCGGGCAACGCATCGCCCCACCAGAAATACGGCGGGTGATTGTGCCATTCAAAAATATAGGTAATAACGCCATAAACGGGATTGTAAAACGTAAGGATTAACCCCGTAAAATAAACCAATGCAAAAATGATTGCGGTTAAGCTCATAATTTACAGCTACTTTGGATTATGGAATATGTTTGATCACCAACGGTCCAACCGAGTTGGTGAAAGAAAGCGGCATTTTTTGCCAAATTTTTATGAACATATCAAACTTGCTGTTGTCCGGATTCATTTCCGGCAGTTCCTCTTTTTCCGGCAAAATATAATACCAGTACAACGGTGATTCCTCGGCACCCCATTGTTTTTTGAAGCGATAGGTTCCGGAATCTGGTGTGCAACGCCCATAGTCAAACCGTTTGCAGCCTTTTTCGATACTTAGTTTCAGGGATTCCCAATACAGCAGCATGTTCGGGCTGGAGCGATTATATTCCCGCAACGATGACGCCCAGGGAATTTCCATGATATCGCCATATTTTATCAAAAAAGAGGCTGCCGCGGCATCGCCATTGGCGGCATAAACCACACCAATAAACGCCTCCTCCGGAAAAGTTTTGAGAATATTTTCAAAAAACCGACGCGGTAGCGGCGGTGTGCCCAAATCCCGCATATTTATGGTGAATACCTTGTAAAATTCGTCCAGAAGTTCCAGTCCACCGGTTTTTCCGGTCATCTCATCTTTCATCGGACGACGGATCTGACTGCGTAATTTGGCTTTAAATCCGTTGAACAGCTCATCCGGATCAGCCGGTAAATCCAGAAAAAACGTCACTTTATGTTGTTTGCAAGGCTTGCCGGTATTTAAAGCTTCACCCTGCCGGATTTCGATAGATTTAAATCCTTTTTCAACCCGGAATGATTCCAGAAATTGCATTAACGGTTCGATCTGGTCATCGTTGCTCAACAGTGGACCGCCATAATTGACAAATGGTTGCGATACCGCCAAGCGCCCGAAAAGCAACGATTTAAAATCGGTCAACGGCAAAACGCCGGTAATTTTTTGATTTTCAGTAAGGGTTATATAGTAAATCTGGTGGCCAAAAGTAGTTTTGACCATGTCGTTCCAAACCGTGGAGTGGTATATTTTTCCGTTTTTGTGTTCGTTTACAAAGCGATCCCAACCATCGGGTGCTTCTAAAAATGCTTTAATTTCCATCCCATCCCTGCTGTTTTTCAATCTGTTAAATCAATTTCCCTCAACCACACTTTATTTTCTGCAAACCAATCGCAAACTTTTTTTAACCCATCTTCCAACGGCACCTGTGGACGCCAGTTGAGCAATTGGAGAGTCTGGTCCAAATTTGCCCAGGTTACCGGATTATCTGCCGGATGCCGGTCCATGTAGTTTTTATTTGCGGATTTTCCCATCAATTTTTCGAGCAGTGTAATCATTTGGTGCAGTTCAACCGGGCGATCGTTGCCAACATTGAAGATATTGTAACCGCTTAAATCGAGGCAGCGGACAGTTGCTTCCGCGACATCATCTACAAAAGTAAAATCGCGTTTTTGTTTGCCATCACCATAAATATCTATTGGCAAACCCCGGTCAATTTTCAATAGAAACTTGAAATAAGACATGTCAGGTCGTCCCGCCGGCCCGTAAACGGTAAAATATCGCGGTATGCTCACATCAATTTTATAGAGATAATGATACGAATAGCAAAGTGCTTCCGCACCTTTTTTGGACGCAGCGTATGGCGAAAGCGGCGTATCGGTCTTATTTCCCACGTTAAACGGTGTTTCTGTTTCGCCATAAACACTCGATGTTGATGCCAGAATAAATTTACGGATGCCTTTCTGACGGCAACATTCGAGCAAATTGAGCGTTCCGGTTACATTTGTTTGGTAATACACCCACGGATCTGCAACGCTGGCACGGACGCCTGCGCGGGCTGCGAGATTAAAAACTGCATCAAATTGATGTTCATTAAAGATATTTTTGAGCAGTTCAAGATCGCCAATATCACCCTGAACAAATTGGAAGCGACTGTTTTTTTGTAAATGTTGCAGCCGCCATTGTTTAACACGAACATCGTAATAATCGTTCATATTATCAATGCCAACAACTTTTTCGCCGCGATCGAGCAGTTTTTCTGCGACTTTGGAACCGATAAACCCTGCTGCACCTGTTACAAAATAAGTCATTTTTCCTCGTCAGATTACCTTGCTAACCGATTTCAGTTTTTCAACTAACATCTGGATAAAAAGAACGCGGAACACACCTGTCCCGCGTCAACATTTTGTTTATTATCAACTTAGTAGTTGTAATATGAGTATTGATAACGCTCTTTTTTGACATCGGTTTTCACCATATTTAAAACCAAACCGAGCAAGCTATCCTGAATTTGCGCATATTCACGCAATTTTTGTTCAAGTTGTTCAACATTCGTGTAATCTGCGCGAACAACCACCACCAATCCATCCACATTCCGGGTAAGAATTGGCGCATCCGAACTCGCCTGAAATGGCGCAGTATCTAAAATAACCATTCCGTAATGCTGCTTTAACATATTCAACAATGCATTCATTCGCTCGGAGCCCAACATTTCGGTGGGGTTCGGGATCGGCGAACCGGTTGTGATGATGTGTAAATTTGGGATAATCGTTTTCTGGATCAACTTTTTGATATTCTCATAATCCACAGTTGCTTTGGATACGAGGAAATCACCAAGACCAGGTTTTTTGCGATTACCAAAAACATTGTGTAAAACACCGCGACGTAAATCCGCATCTATCAACAATGTGGAGATTTTTTGTTGAGCAAAAGTTATAGCCAAATTTGCACAAGTTAACGATTTACCTTCGTTCGGGCGCAAGCTGGTCATTACAAATGAGCCCAGTTTTTGTTTTTGGCTCAAAAAGAGGAGTTTCGTCCGCAAATCGCGATACGATTCTGATTCCAAAGTGGGTGAATAATCCAGAGTAATCAGCTTCGCATCTCGCTTTCCTTTGATATCTTTTACGTTGTCCGGAATATCGTTTTCATCGTAAATCACAGGAATACTCCCGATAACGGGAAATTTCAATTTCCCTTCGAGGTCTTCGGCGGTTTGCACTGTTTTATCAAAAAATTCCAGAACAATAGCTAAGGCAATGCCCAAACCTATACCAAGCATAAGCCCCAACAGCGATTTCTGGAGGACAATTTTCCAGCTGCTTTGGAGTGGCGGAATGCGGGCTTCATCCATAATGAAAACATCACCGACTTCCACTTCGTTGCTGAGTTTTGCCTGATTGTAGCGCAACAGAATATCTTCATATAGCCGTTGTTTGACTTCCTGATCACGTACGAATGCAGTTAATTCGCGTTCTTTTCTGGGTAGAGCGCTGAGTTTTCCGCGTTCATTCAAAATATTTTGTTCGGCAACCGTAACATCTGTGCTCAGTTTATCGATATGCGAAGTTGCCAAATCGATAATTTTATTAAACAGTGCATTGAATCGGGCTTCATTTTCGCGAAGCTCCGCCGGCGATACAAATTGTTTGGTATACATTTCATTGCGTGCAGTTGTCAATTCACGCATTTCGGAATCGAAAGCGGTGCCGGATGGCAGACCATCAGCCAGCAGATATTGCACTAACTCGCGAACGCGCACCGATTTTTCATCGAAATCTTCGGTTTCTCTGATTTGCTGAATCAACTGACGGATTTCATTCTGTTTAAACTGCGCAGTTGCACGACCTTGCTCCAATGTGGCTAAAGATGTCGCGACACGTCCTTCGATTACATCAGGATTTTTTTCGCGAAATACCTGTAACCTTTGATTGGCTATTTCCAGCTCTTCTTTTGAAATATCCAATTGGCTTTTGAGGTTTTTTTCTGCTTCGTTGCTTTTGCGGTTTTTGATTCTGGAATCGAACTCAACAAACCGGGTTGCTAATGTATTAGCAACTTTTGCAGCCATTACGGGCGATGAATGAGTGGCAGAAATTTCCAGATAGGTCATATTTCTGCGGTCCAGCCACCTTTGCCCGATCATATTTCGCAATGTGGAAATTGCCCGGTCGGTATCGCGAATTTTAAATTCAACAAATTTTTGCCCTAAGCCTTTGACAAAATCGCTGTTCAAAGCAAATGCAATACTGTAATTCGCCAGCCGAACCGTATCCTCAACGGCAAAAGTTGTGAGCAATTTGTCTTCAATTCCATTTGCCGGGTTGGTATACAGCAAACTGTATTTGCCAATTTGGTCTGTGCTTTTTAGCACCTTAAATTGACCGTCAACGCTATTAAAAGATACGTTCACATAACGGAACAGGTCATTACGGTCCACACCTTCTGTAGTAACGGAAAGGTTAAGTTGTAACTCCTCAACAACTTGTTCCATTAACTTATTGGTTGTCAGTGTGGTTACCCGGCTTTCGTTAACCCGGCGTCCGTTATCACCATCCAATGCGCCAACTTTACGGGCATCCTGAAAATGGAGCAACGTTTCTGCGGTATATAATGGCTGGCTGTCATACATTGCCACATAGCCAACCCATCCTGCAAAAACCAGCACAAAAACGCTCAGTATGAGCCACAGCCGCTTTCGGAGGATGCGTAAATATTTTTTAATCTCATTTTCCGGCTCGACAAAGCTGTTACCTGTGCCCCGCCGGTGCCCATTGGCATTAATATTCATCATTACCTCGGATAATTGTTACCGCCCTTGAATCACGTATCGTTGATATGTTATATATAATGTAAAGAATCCGGCTAGCGCTCCCACAAAATTTAATACATTTCGTGTTTTGGCAAAAAAGCCCGGTTTGTTGGGTGAACGTACCCAAATTTGATCGCCGGAACGGAAGGATATATTTTTCAATGCAACACCGGATTGAATATACGGAATAAGGTCTTCCTGAACATTGTCGCCATCTCTTTTCCAGCGCATTTGTTTCAATCCATCTTCGTCCAATGTCCCACCAACCAGCTTCATAACTTCCCATAATGAGTAATCATTATCAAAGTAGTAAAAACCTGGCTTTCGAACACCGCCCAAAACACTCAACCGAATCATCGGTTTAACCTGTATATTCGGAAAACGGAGATAATCTTTATATTTGTCGAGTAAATAATTGGTGAAATCTGCTTCCGTCATTTGGGTGATTCGCACCTTGCCATAAATAGGCAGTTCTACGTATCCGCCATCATCAATCGGGAAAACACCATTCAGAAAAAAAGTAGTATCCGGATAAGTTGAAATGGAAACGCCATCGCCAGGGGAAAAACCACGTCGGATGCCGGTGACACCCTGTCCCGGAGAAACCGGTGCTTCAAACAATTCTGGGTTTCCCGGTTGTTCGGGGTTATTTGCCATCACAGGACTGAAAATAATCATTTGCAACACGAAACTCAAGAACATCAACAGTGGAAGCGATTTTTTGAAAGTCAAAATCACCGTTACCTCCAATTCGTTTTTATTGTCAAGCCGATCGAAAGAAACGATACCGTTTCTCTTTTGTATCCAACTCCAGCGCTTTTAAAATGGAGCGCAATTTGAATATGCCAATTTTGACATGTGAATATTCTTCTGCATCTAACGCTTTTTTTATTTTGAAAAAACCATATTCAGGATGTTTGGATATAATATCACGGATTTTATCCTGAACAGGACGGATTTTCATGTCAGGTTCTTTTTCAAATTTCCCCAAATCAAACTCAACATATCCGGCACGGTTATCTTCACCGCCAGATTTCACGATACCTTCGCTGGCCAAAATTCCATCAATATTGATATCGATTTCTTCCTCAGAGATAACCATTTCTTCGGATTCACTCGGTGAATATTCTGGTTTAACATCACCGTTGGATTCAGGTATATCAGTTTCTTTAGGCTCCTGATAAGTCCGTTGAACGGTTGTGGTTGGTGGTTTGGTATCCTGAACTTCCATCTTTTTTCCGCTGAAGCTTTTCACGGCTTCGTCAACAGAGCCATATTCACTGATAATGTGATAAAATTCAAGCATTTGGTAAATCTCGTAAATTTCCGGCCCCATGTTGGCAAGTTTAATATCGCCGCCATTTTCCCGGAACCGTTTGATCTCACCAATTAATACACCCCAACCGGCACTACTCATATAAACAAGATTTTGCAAATTAAATACTAAACTGTAATACTTGTCCGCTATGCAATGATCGATCACTTTTTGAAGCAAATGACTATTGGCCTGATCCACATAACCGTTGATGGTTACCATCATAACTCGTGATTGTTCATCCAATACGCGGGTTTCGATTTTTACACTGTCTTTTTCGCTCATACGCACCATTTTTCCGTTGTTATTCGAATACTATCGGTAAAATAGTTCGATAATTTTACAAATTCCTTTAAGAATTTACATTTTTTATAATACACTTTCAAAACCACCAAGTTATGAATGATTGAGCCATTTGTGTTAAACGACCGCCAAATTATTGTTAAAATCGCCAAAAGGTGTGACTCTGCGCATAAAATATTTTTTATTGATATTTTATGCACTGGCATTTCTCGATGTTAACTGAATGAAAAGGAAGATTGCGATTGTATAGCCAGGTTAGAAGCTTGAAAAGATGTGAACGGAAACATATCTGTAATCACATCCAATCGTTTCAAAAACTGATGAATTCCTTTATAATGGCGAATTTTTCCAGTAAAGCCCAAATCAACTTTGGGTAAACCGGTATCGAATTCCCAGGGATGCGCATAAAAAATGATGGGTCGCTGTTCATTTTGGCAACGTTTCATCAAATGCCGGGTTAGCGGAAACGGAAATAAACGAAAATAGCCGCCCCCACTACAAGGCAGATTTTGTGATCCCAGTTTAACGGTCGTCATTGGATATTCGATGAGTTTTTTTCCATTTTTTTCGTATATGACAAATGGCTCGCGAGGTGCATCCGGAATACCATATCTATCATGATGAATCGGGAAGACGGATGAATCATAACGTAGCCCTTCTTCCAACATAATCGGCAACGCCCACAATGTATCTTTTGTAACTGAAAAAGTAGGTGCACGATAACCCACAACCGGCTGGTCAACAAGACGTTGGAGAACATCCAGCGATTTTCGTAAATCTTGCCTAAATGATTCTGGCGTCATTTGAGTTATCATTTTGTGGGAATAGCCATGAGATGCGATTTCGTGACCTTCGTGTGCGGCACGAGTAACAAGTTCGGGATACTTTTCTGCAACCCACCCCAAAAAAAAGAATGTTGATTTCAAGTTTTTGCGAGCCAAAAAGTTCAATATCAATTCGGTGCTTTCGACAACACGACTTTCCTGTTTTTCCCATTCTTCAGACGGAAATCGTCAGTTAAAAATTTCGGGATGGAACCAGTCTTCAATATCAAACGACAGTATATTGTGATTTTGCTTACTCATTTACTGTCCCTGAGCGCTTAATACAACCCAAATTGTCTTCACAACAATGGACACATACAATTTGAATTGGCGATAATGATCAATAAAATAAAGATCGTGTTTGAGTTTTTCCTTCACATCTTCCAGGCTTTCATCGTAACCGGTTTCCACTTGTGCCCATCCCGTTAACCCGGGCTTGACTCTCAAACGTTCAACGTATCTGGGGATTTGCTGACGATATTTTTCAACAAAATATGGGCGTTCCGGTCGTGGACCGATCAGGCTCATATCACCTTTTATAACATTAAACAATTGTGGTAATTCATCAATCCGGGTTTTCCGAAGAATTCGCCCTATTTTTGTGATACGCGGGTCATTTTGGGTTGCTAATTGGGGGCCGCTACGCTTCTCGGCATCTGAATACATGCTACGGAATTTGTAAATTCTAAAAACTCGCCCACCTTGCCCAACACGTTCCTGTGAATAAAGAACACCACCTTTGGACTCTAACTTTATTGCCAACGCAACAACAATCCATGATGGAAGAAACAATAAAAAGAGCATTGTGGAGACAAAAAAATCGAACAAACGCAGCCAAATCGGTTGCTTCAGTGTGTCTTCACCGATCACATCATTTAAAAAGTTCTGATATAATTTGCTATCATTGTAAATAGCATCGTCGTTGTGTGTTCCGTTTGAAATGTGTCCGCTTTTTGTTGGTAGATCAAACTCAACTTTCTGGAGCTTGCATTGCCGAACAGCTTCGGAAAAAACGGGTCGATCCATGGGGTCTAATGCCAGCCAAACACGCTCGATGCTAAATTTTTGAACGATTTCGCCCAAATTGTTCACATCACCGAGGATTGCCGGAAATTCCGTATTGAATGGTATACCATCGCTGGGGCGAATTTTTATGAACCCTACAATGTTATGAGGAAACTCGGAGTTACGATACATTCGTTCTGCGATTCTGGGCACGCCCAAAATTGCAATGTTCGTTTGCCCTGAAGTTTGACCATTCAGATTTGCTTTTCTGTACATATTTGATGTATTCGCTTGCAGCATAGCGTAATAGTTACCTAAGTATAGTATTCAATCATTGGGAAACGCGGTAGCTTTGGGGATTTCCCTCTTTTATTTCAGTGAACAGGGTGCTAAAGCTCCGCCGGGTCAACTACAACTCATTAGACAATAATATAGTTAACCGGGTTACCCTTCTTATGATTAAACTCACAGAACATTGACGACCATTTTTCAATGATCAATAATCACTAATTACTTCATAAGATATTTTCGAAGTAATTAAAGAAAGTTTTAGAAATATTTTCACTATTATGAAAATCTTGTTTCAAAAAACAACAAAAATGGGTTTAATCAAAATACAGGTACATTCCCTCAAAGCATCTATATCATTGATTTTTTCAGTTATAAAGCAGTATATTCGAATGCCAAAATAATATGTTTGTAAAAATGGTCTTTTTTAAGATGCTGTTTTCTCGATCAATTTCTCAAAAAAAGCAATAAGTTGCCGATGCGTCCGACAATCCCAAACCAGCTAACCATCCTTCGAATAATTTTGACACCGGTATTTATCGTTTTGATATTAAAAAAATCATCCTCTGAGCAGCTAATTGCCTCCATGATTTTTACTCTTGCCGCATTAACCGACTGGTATGACGGATGGTATGCCAGAAAATTTGGCGTAATCACCCGACTTGGTCAATTTATGGACCCGCTCGCAGATAAAATTCTGGTTTCGTCAGCACTTTTTGTATTTGCAGCGCTGGATTATATTTTTCTCTGGATGGTTTGGGTGATTGTCATCCGCGATGCTGTGATGACATTTAACCGAATTTTTGCCTTATATGCCGGCAAACCTATTATCACCCATGTTTTGGCAAAATGGAAAACAGCAGCACAAATGGTAACAATTTTTATGATATTGGCATATATAAACTGGCGCAATTATTATGCACCACCAGAATCAGTTTATTCCGCTCAGTATTTTGATTTTATTGGGATATCAATGCTAATCGTTACAACACTGACGATAATTTCGGGTGTGTTTTATGTCGTAGAAAACCGCGACTTGCTACTCAGCAGCTTCAGAAAACTTGTTCGATGGTAAAACACACGCTTAGCATATTTACTTTAAGTTGTTAATTTACACAATCCTCACAAAATAATCAATTATTGAAACACGCCTATTTCCAATTTTTCTGAGCATATCCAAACTATCTCGCACCAGAAATCGAAAATAACACACACCCGCAAAACCGCCTACAGGCAACATAAATTGCCACTATAAACTGAAAAGACTACTCAGAGAAATAAAAAAGGCATCGCAAATCTGTATTGCGATACCTTTTTTTGAAACCAAATTTATTTTAGCAGCACATTCCTTTCAATTTTCAACAGCTGCATATTCCAATTTACCTTGGATATAATTATCAATTGCATGGACGAGATTTTGCCCCAAATCCAACAGATACATCTGATGTGCTTTTGCTAATAATGTCATCCCATTATTAGAAAAATCATCATCCAAAGACAGATTCAAATATTTCAGGTTTTCCGGAGAGGCATCGAGCCAACCAGTCAAATGAGATACTGTATCGTATGGTTCAATATTTTGCAAAAATTCGAGGGCTTGGTCAATGTTTTCCGCGATATAAATTTCCATCAATAACCGAAATATGTTTGAGTAAACTTCTGCCGAAAGTATGCGGTTATTGTTTGCTGTCAACACTATTCGATGCTGCCAATCAATATCATCACGCAAATCCCAATATTGCCGCCCGTTGCTGCGGTGTTTTCGTGTAAAATTCTTGAGCATTTCTCGTGAAATACTACCTACGGTCAAATGATTCTGTTCCATGGTAACCTCACAATTTTAACCCTTGAAAACCCAGATAAAAAAATTTATCGATTCGATTGATTGGCGTTGTACATGCAATAAAGCATCTCAAAAATATTGTTTTTGAACAATTTTGTATAATTTTAATAAACGACAACAGTTCAGTAAATATTAGTCAGTAATTTTCAACAAGCTGATAGGTTTTTCAACACCACACAAGTATAGATAAATTAATATGTTACAGAATCAATCATCTAACCCGTAATTCATTAACTTTCCAAATGTCGAAATTTCGACAGGAAATCGAATTCGCAAAAGAGCCATTTTTAATATGTGAAATTAGTGTGACTTTGCTAAAGATTTGTGCGGGAAGTTACAGTTAATTAATCAGATATTGTAATATTATGCAATTTTTATTGCATTTTTCCACTTTTATGCAGTTTTTATGAATAATCAGTTTGCAAGCTATGCATGCCTAAAAGTAGTTTTCATGTTTGATAAACTTATTCATTAAAACATTTGATTACGGTTAGGGCAAATACGGCATTAATGCTGCCATTCTTCTGTTGAAGCAATTTTTTGGACTTCGTGAATTAGGAAGCGAAACTGGGCAATTGTAAATTCTTGTTCGTTCGGTACAGCTATAACTCTGCCGTGATAGAGCATAAATTTTCGTCCAGCGATTTCGATCGGACCCGAAAAATTCATTTCGCGCAGCTTGCTGATGAATGCGTTTTGGTCGCATGCAATGTTGTTTTTCATAAACTTAGATCTCCTGATTGAGGTTTATTCCATGAACAATCGGTAATGCGTGTCCCAATTTCAAACGCAACAACAGCCAACTTTCGAGCGTCGCTTGCAAATTCTGTTCGCAAACCAGTTTCGATTTGCCAAAAGCAACCACGCCTTCGCAATTTGCAACTTTTCCTGCATAGGTATCATCTTCCAACAATTCAAACTCTGCAATTTCCATAGCATGCTGGATATAATGACTCAGAATGAAATAGGTGTTCTCCATTTTCTATCTCCGTAATCTAAGCGTGAAACGTATTCTAATCATAATCGGTACTGAATGCAAAACGATTAACTTTTTTAATAATTAGATCGTATGTTAATTGCAATCGTCGATTTTCTTGTCGTAATGTCTAAAAATAAAACAGGTTTTTAACAATCCGGTTGCAAAAGCGATGAAAAACATTGTAGATTTTTGGTTAACTAAAGCAAGTTATTGATTGAAACTTAATCTGTATCAAATGTATGACCGATTTGTTTTTGCAACCAAATTGATTTTCATTTTTCCCCATTTTTACATCTTGATTTCTGAATATTTATTAGCTACGATTCTGCCCGAATGATTTTTTTAACGAACAAATATCGATCAATCTGAGTTGAACAGTTTTTTTGCGGGGGCTCGTTGGGCATAAATTTCTGATGTTTGCATTCGCGAGATACATAATAAATGCCTGATGACCAACATACTTTTAGAAAGGATGATCATGCGTAAAACGATTGGAATTACCCTAATTGCATTATTGTTATGGGGTTGCGGCAAATACAAACACCTGAAACCTAATCCGGAAATCGTTCCCAGGGAATCCGGTTATACGGAAATCATCGACAAAGACAAGCCGTTTGAGCTAAAGCAAAACAAACGGTATTTTATGACATTCCCGGCACCTGCATCCAGCGATTATTATTTGGTGGTGCAGCTCTCAAACGGAACGCAACTTTCCAGCTACCTCACACAGCAGTTCGACAAAAAGCCGGACACGCAAGATCCAGTGATAAAAAACGATAGCAAATCACCAAATGTTGCAGCTTATCCGGTTGAAGCCAGTGCAACGCCATACACATGGGTGATTGACCGCGTTGATGCGAAAACATTTTTGAATATGGAATATCGCTATGTGCCACGCTGGCGCTACCAATTTGAAACCAAATATGCATCATTTCAAACGATTTTGGCAAAAAACAAAGCCGATCGTCAACGATTGCAGGGACTTGGCACAACGGTTAGTATCAGCACTATCGATTTTGCCGGCGAATTGTCCGAACTGGATCGCAAAACAGAGACGCTCAAAAAATTGCAAGCCATCGTGCTGGAGACGGAATCTATTTTCCCCGGCGCAATAAAAGGCTCGGATGACCGGGCATATCTCGATTATTTGGGCATAAAACGCGAAGTAGATGACGAACTGCGTTTTCAGGATGACTATCGCATCGCGCTGAAAGCACTGCAAATTACCCGCGATGGCAGATTGGATAACGAGTTGTTTATTCGCAACTTACCGGAAATTATGCGATTTTTCGAAAACGAAAATCGGTATCCGGAAAATGTGCGCCGCGAAGTGGCAGATGCCGTTGCCAACCGCTTATCGGAAATTGTTCCGTATTACGAAAGCCAGGTGCAGCGCAAACGCGATCTCTCCAAAATTGACTTCCCGGCGAATGCTGCCAAAAATTTATATGACCGCACCAACCAACGTCCCGATCAGCGATTCAGTGATTTCACCCGGTTTGTGGATGCGTTCAACCGCGATCTCGACAACCTGCAATCCAGCCGCAAAAAAGTGGATGACCTTCGCGCACAACTGAAGCGCGAAAGCTGGCCATCCGCCAGTTTTTATTCGCGTATGCGCGGCGATGTCAACCGGTTGCAATCCAGCCTGCCGACATTTTCCCGCAGCGATTACGGCAAATACACCAATTATTCGATCGTTTCCCGATTGGAAAATGAAGTGCGCGGACTGAGCGCACAGGTGAATGACATGGCTCGTGGATTGGGCGTTGCCGAAAGTTTGGCCGGCGAAATAAATATGTTGAAAGATAGCGGCAACTATCGCGGCATCATCCGGTTACTGAAACAGCACAGCGATATCGCGTTTTTGCGCGACCAGTACGGTGATCTCGATCAGCGATCCATCGATCAGCAGGAACAGGACATCCGGCGTGCACTGCAAAACCAGAATTTTGCCGATGCCGAGCGCCGCATCGAAGCCTTATACAATGATCGCGATTTTATTGATTACGACGCTTTTGCCGCACGTAAATTGTCGCTTTGCAAAGAATTTGAGGAGCAGATGCTCGCCGCCATCGAACAGGCATCGAAAGAGCGCGTAACGGCGTTTATCGCAGCGAATCAGGGCGGCATCAACAACGTGGACGAATTGTATAATTCCGAAGCATTCCAGCCGGTGCACAAAATCACATTTTCTGCCGGCGGGCAAAATGTGATCGACAAATACAATCAGCGGTTGCAGCAATATATGGACGGGTTGAAATTTGATCAATTCCCCAAATCATCTATTGAGGCGATTTACGGCGATTTCACCCGTAGCCCGCATGACAACGGCATCGCAAAAGCCCGTGCAGTCATCACCCACGGCAAATATTACAAAGGGAACGATCGCAAAGTCAAAAATATGATTGCGGAGCTGGATCCGGCAATCGCCAAATGGATCACCAAACCGACGGAATATCGCCGGATTTTTGTGGTGCCGGTGAACGCAGCACAACAGGCGAACAACAGCTACACTTTCCGGGTGAATTTGCAGATTCCATCCGACGCGAAATTTCCGGTATTTGACGTAAATATCAAATTACCGCGCGAAATTGCCAAAAGCGCCGGCACGGAACAGTGGTATCAATCGATGACGCTGAACGGAAAACAGCTCAAAAATGAAGGGCGATTTACCATTACCGCACCGACCGAACGCAACGATTTTGAATGCCAGATCACCCCGTTGCAAGTTCGCAAAGATGGCGATAACATTCTGGAAGTGAAGTTCAATCACGCGGCGTTCAAAGTGCTGGAAATCAGCGTGATGGCGCAACGCCCGATTATTCGCCGCGACTGATCCGGCAACGAAAAGCGAAAATCAGAGATAAAAACAGACAAAGGTAACAACAATTATGAACAATCGTAAGTGGTGGATAATTGGCGCTTTAGCACTTGTAGGAATCATCGCGCTGCTGTATTTTTTTCTGCGAAAAGACCTCTCCAATCACATTGTGATTCCATATATCTCGCACCAGAAACCGGTGATCGATCCGCATTTGCCGCACAACGTGGCGCTGTCCGACAAGCTGGACGAAGTGTTGTTCGAGGGCTTGTTCAACATTTCCGCAACGCCCAGCGGCGTCGTTTATGAGGACGGATTGGGCGAATTTATCGATATCGTCGGTAACTCAACCGTGATTATCCGGCTGAACGCATCGAAAAAATGGCACAGCAGCTATTCCGTAACCGCAGATGATGACGAAGTGACCGTCACCGAAAGCCAGCCGCGCACATTTTCCGACCAGGATTTGCGCTTCACGCTGCGCAGAATTCAGCAGCTCGGCAGCCTGTCGCCGGACTATATTCTGGTGTCGCAGGCGCTGGAAACCTGGGATTTTGAGGGACCGGACAACAACAACGAAATCAAGTTCCGGTTCAAGCCCGATCGCGAATGGAAAGTGGACGAAATAAAAGATGTGCTGTCGTTCAAAATTTTGCCGCACGATGCGGAACTGGCCGCCGCCAGCTACGAAACCGGCACCGGACCATATCTCACCGTGCCGCCCGCTTCCCCGCCGAACGATGTGCCGCGTTTTTACCACAATCCCGCGGAAGCTGCGGAACTGAAATTCGTCGATCTGAAACCGTTTGTGGACAACAGCACCTTCACGACTGAGTTGAAAAATACCAACATCAACGTGCTGCTGGAAACGCCGTTTGGCGCAGTGTCGCCCATTCTTGGCGATGCGGAGGATTATTTCACGAAATCGAATATCGCCACTACCTTTTTTGCGGTGCTGTTCAACACCCAACGGCTCAATCGCGAGCAGCGCACCGAGTTGCGTAAGTTGTTGGATAATAAGGTAATTATGGATCGATTTTACAAAGCCGGAACACCGCAGCAACGCAATATTGAAGACTACAAAGGCAACAAAAACAATTACAGCGATTACCTGAATTACAGCGTTTTCCCGTCCTCCAGCTATTATGTTGAGGAAGAAATTGTGCTGCCGATGCGCGAAAAAGGCACACCGGATTTGTCTGTGCTGCCGGACAGCATTCGCATTGTTGCGACGATGAATTTTCAGCACCGCGAAGAATACGGCGAAATGCTGGAAATTTTGAACGATCGCAGCCTGTTCAACGGTAAAGTTCGCGCCGCAGCGGTCAGTAATGACGAAATCAAACGCGGTAATTATGATGCAATTCTGGTTGCGATCGACGGCTATAAGAGCACGTTTTTATTCAACTTATACGATATTTTTCTCCGCGAGCCGGATTTCGAAACTTACAAAATCAACCTCGTCACCGAAACCAACGCCAAAGGCGAACGCGTAGCAGCACCTGCGTCGTTCAACGGACGCAATTTTTGCCGCATCGATGCCTCGCTGGTTGGCGATGACCGGGAAAATTTTCTGAAATTCCTCGAACACATGCACGGTTTTATGTATTCCAACTACATCGGCGACAAACAGGCTTACGCCGGATTTTTGGAAGAAACCGAACAACAGCTTGCGCTGGGCGCGTATCTGTTCTCGCTGCCGTCGCTGGCATATTTCAGCACCCAGTTTGATGCGCAGAGCATCCAATTGTATGGCGTGGCGTCGCAGCTTTCGACCATCGAAAAATGGCAGGAGCGCCGCGACTAACGCTTTGTTTTTACTTGTTTTGCCGTTTTGCCGCGAAGGCGCAAAGATCGCGAAGGTTTACTTTTTAAACCGCAGAGATCGCAAAGTGCGCTGAGATTTCAAAGAAAAAATTAAAGCGAGCAACTGATTTAGAATCATACATTTAAAACGCTATTTTTGCTCGTTTTTTCAATAAAAATAAATCTTTTCTCTGCGATCTCCGCGTTCTCTGCGGTTAAAAAACCTTCGCGCGCTTCGCGCCTTTGCGGCAATAATAATTCAGTTAAAATCCCCAAACACACAGGAATTTTGTGGCTCGCCTTTTTGAACGTTTCACCAAACATTTTCTGATTGGGCTATTGATTTGCACCGGATGCATTTCGGGCATTTTTGCGCAAAATTCCGCTGATTTTTTTATCTCCGCAAGTTACGAAAATTTAACGATTTACAATCGCTATCAACAGCGCATTACCGGTGATGAAATCCGGCAAAATTTTGCCAAATTACAACCGCTACAAATCGAAGAACGCCAGACAAAACTGAGCGACGGCTTTACCGATTGCATGAAAGTGCGATTGGGTCGGAACACATTTTTCATCGCAACGGACGAGGACGGCGCGCCAAAATTCAGCAATCAACCGGCGGAATTTGCTTTTTTGGAAAACTGCAACCTGCTCGGCGACACTGTTTCGGTGTTGCAAAACGGCGAAATTTTCATCGCGCAGGATTTGGCTTATCCCAACATCGGCGACGACCGGAAAATTTTTCTGGCAACCGGTGAGCAGTTTGTCCGGCTGTTCGAATGGCAGCGGCAAATTTTTGCAAAACAGCCGGAAAATCCGGTGCTGTTCGGCTGGACAAATCTCCCAAAACGCGGCGAAGGCAGCAGTTGGGAAATCCGGGCAGCGGAAAAATTGCCCGAAAAATCACCGGCGGCCGAAAAATCTTTTTTTGAAGTTCAGCAATTTGTCGAAATGCAAACCGGCGAAATCAACCGTGTGCTGACTCGGCTGTTTGGCTATTTCAATGAAAAAAAGGGTGAAAACCGGACACCGCCGCAATGGGAAATCAACACCGAAAACGAGCAAATCATTCGATGTAAATTCAGTAATTCCAGTGACATCGATCGGTTTAACGAAAGCAGCCGCTACCTGTTTATCCGGCTGGAAAATTATTTGCTGAACAGCGGTTTTTCGGTGGCAATTTCCGGGTCGGAAATTGTGATTCGACGGAAAACGTAATCTCAGAAAATGAAAAAAAATCTGATTGAACATATATTGAGTCTGGTGATTGTGAGCGCGATTTTCATCGCGTTGATCGTTCATTTCAACACAACCGCACAACAGCAGCAGGCAAAATCCGACGCCGTTTTGGAGGAATATCTGCAGCTCGATTTTCTGGAGTTGAGTAATCCGCTGCACAAATCGCTGCTGCGCGAAACGCTGAACACCTATTTTCCCAACCAAACCGCCAAAAACGATTCGCTGGTTCGGGCAATCGATTCGTATCGCGCCGAGCAAATCACCAGCATGCAGCGCCAGCGCCGCGCCAAAGGCATCACTTCGCCGGGAAAAATGGGCGAATTGTTCGGCATGTATCTGCAATTTATTCTCGCTTACGTGATCGTCATGCTGCTCACTTATTACGGCGTGCAAACACTGGCGACCATCCGTTTTGTGAAATACCAGCAAAACGATCCGGGCTATCTCATGCAATTTTGGCGTTTCGTCAACTCCGAGCCATTACCGAAATCTGCCGGTGCACTACTCCCCTACCTCAATTTTTCGGTGGTTCCGCTCATCAAAGCAGTGTTGAAAGCGGGATTGTATTTCATCATGTTTTCACCGGCGTATGTGATTGCCTATGCTTTCAAAACGCGATTTGATACGGATTCACTATTTTTTCTGGTGTTGCTCGGCGTGATTTCCAACGGATTGCTGATCACATACGCTCAAAAATTTTACACATTTTTGCTCAGCGAAAGCCGCAAAGGGTATGTGCAAACGGCGATCGTCAAAAGTTTGCACAACAATTATTTTCAACACACGCCGGACGGCATCGGTTGGCCGGCAATTTTCCGGTTCAATAAATCGTTTCCCGGACATGTGTTCGGGCATATTTACGAAAACGCCAATTTCCAATACATGGCGACCATCAAAGAACAGGCATCGTTTTTGATCACCGGATTGGTGATTATTGAAATGGCGCTGAACATTCAGGGACATTTGTGTTACGAGCTGCTGCAAAATTTGCTGTTCAATCGATACGATGTAGCGCTGGCGATCATTTTGGGGATTTTCGCGGTGGTGAAAGCCACGGAAATTTTTGCGGATTACCGGATTTTCCGTACACGGCAACGATTTGCAAATGAGTGATTTTCGGAAATTTAACCGAAGATTCCTGCCTACTCAGGAATGACCAAAAATTGTCACTCCTGCGTAGGCGGGCGTCGATATAATCAGATTATATCTATAATTATCAATAGTTTATGAATCAGAAAATTCAACAATTTTTCACCGATAAAGACAAGCTGTGGCTGGCGATCTGGCTTTGCGGCATTGCGCTGCTAACCATCTGGAACGCGCTGTTTTTGAACGCACCGGCGTTTGAACGGGTACGCACGGGATTTGTCAACACGATGCTGATTGCGCTGCTGGTCATCGGAATTACGCTGGTTGCCGGGTGGTTGATTGGCGTCGCGGTGTATTTTCTGGAGCGAATGCGCAACAGCGCAGCGTATCTCACCGCCACATTTTTGCTGAATATTGTTCGCTCGGTGCCGCAAATCGTGGGTATTTTGCTCGGATTTGTGCTGATCACCGTCGGCATTCAATCGAACGCGCTCGGCAGCGGCGCTACGATTATTCTGGCGATTGCCGGAACGATCAGCCTGTTCGTTTTTCTGGAAATTGTAGACCTCATTCGCGAACGCATCGCCCATTTCCGGCGCAGCGATTTTTACAACGCAATGCTGGTTTGCGGCATCTCCGAATGGCGGATCGTGAACGTGGATATTTTGTGGAAGAACAGCCGCAACCACATTTTCAACAAGCTCATCGCCATTTTTGGCGTGACCATTTTTCTGCTCTGCAGCATCGATTTTATCATTTCCGTGGGGCTGTCCAACGATGTCAGCTCAATCAACCTGCCGGTGACGCTGGGCAGCCTGCTCGCCAAAATCGATAGTAAACAGGATGTGCTGGCCATCGGGCACACGCTGCTCAATCCGGGCTATCTTCCGAACCTGTTTTTTAAGCACTTACAGGGAATTTCCGTGGCATTTCTGATCGTGTTTTCATTGGTGTGCATTTACAAAATTGCCAACGGTTTCGCCCGGAGATATGAATTATGAGCCATAAAATTCACATCTCCAAAAACGGCAAAACGCTGGTTGCGATCGACAATTTTGATTTGCAGCCCGGAAAAATAACCTTTTTATTTGGCGAATCGGGCATCGGGAAATCGCTGCTGTCCAAAGCGATTTACGGGCTGATCGATCCGCATTTGCTGGATGTGACGATCGACAGCATGCCCTACCGCGATTACCTTGCCGATGAAAACGTAATTGCCGCAAAACGCAACGGATTTTTTGTGTTTCAGGAAC
Source organism: Calditrichia bacterium (assembly GCA_020634975.1). Taxonomy (NCBI): domain Bacteria; kingdom Pseudomonadati; phylum Calditrichota; class Calditrichia; species Calditrichia bacterium. The sequence continues at coordinate 409,583 of JACKAQ010000001.1, forward strand.
CGTCCAGCCATCTTAATCCGCTGCGGACGCTGGAAACGCAGATTAACGAGGGCAGTTTGAGCGGCAAATCCGGCGAAGCGGAGGCGCTCGGCAAATTGTGGGAAGGCAAAGCGGATGCGGCAGTTCAGCAAATTTTGCGGGTGTTCCCGAAACCATATCGCCCCAGCGGCGGCGAAAAACAGCGCATTTTGCTGGCGATGGCGTTCAAAAAAATCGCCCGATTCCAGCAGGACGGTGCACCGGACAATCACCTGTTTGTGTTCGACGAACCAACCGGCAGCCTGGATAATCGTTACCGGAATATTTTTCTCAAATTGCTGCTCGACAAGTTCACCGAAACGCCTTTCACCGGCATTTTTATTACCCATGATTATTCGATTATCAGCGAAATTGCCGGTTATCCGCAACAACTGCAATCGAAAGTTGTTTACAAAGAATTGACCGAATCGAAAAACGGTTTGCAGCTTCGCGATTTTGCGGCGAAAGAATATCTCAACTGGATCGACGAAGAAAAGCACGCTGATTTTGCGGGTTCAAGTTCAGCAAAAACAGTGTTTTCGATAGATAGCGGCTATCGCGTTTTCGGGAAAACGATGCAGTTCCGGAAAGCCAGATCGCAGCAAAAAGCGGATGAATTGGTCATCCGCAGCGGCGAAATGGCTTATGTAAAAGCCGCCAGCGGCATCGGAAAAACCACGCTCGCGAAAATAATTATGGGATTGCAAACGGCCGAAAATTTAGCGTTTTCGCTCTCCGGCGAAGATTTCAGCGAGCAAACACAGCCGGGAAAATGGCGCAAAAAAGTGTGGGGAAAAAGCGCCGGAATGGTGTTTCAGCATGCGGATGAATCGCTGAATTTGCAAGCCAGCGTGCGGGAAATTTTTGCTGGATTGCCGCTCGAAAAGCCGCTCGACGATCATTCGCTGAGCGAACATCTCCGCAGCATTTTTGACATCACCATCGACGATGCGTTTTTGGGCAAACGCACCGGATTGCTCAGCGGCGGACAAAAACAGCGTCTCAACTTGCTGCGCACACTGCTACTCAATACGGACCTGCTGATTCTCGATGAGCCGTTTAACGGACTGGATTTGGAAAGCATCCAAAAAATTGTCGCGCTCATCAAATACAAGCTCGCGGACGGCGCTGCCATTTTGATGATTTCCCACAATGAAGAAATTGTCGAAAGCATCGTGCCGCCGGAGCGCATTTATTTTTTGACTGCGGAAAGTTGACGGAACAGACTAATTTAACCGCAAAGAACGCTGAGTTATCAGAGGATACTACTCCAATTTAATTCTTTTTTCTGCTTCCTCAGCGAACGCTGCGGTTAAAAAACAACTTTCCCTTGCCCGTCACTTTCTTTTGCGCGTTATTTCAGGAAATTCAACAACATAAACAGGAGATAAATTGATGAAAGTCGCATACGTTTTTGCCACATCCGGACATACCGCAAGCTATAAACTCGGCAAAATGATTCTGCCCCAACTGGAAAACGGCACCCATGGCGTGACCGTGATCGGCATGTTTTTCTTCGACGACAACACCTATATTTTGCGAAAAGGCGATCCGATGGGCGAACGGCTTGCAAAAATCGCCAAAGAAAAAGGCATGTTGTTGATGATGTGCGACCAGTGTGCATTGGAGCGCGGACTCGCCACCGGCGTTGCCGGCGATTGCAGCCCGACCGGCACGGTTGAAGGCGTGCAGGTTGGTTGTTTCCCGGATTTGTATGGCGCATTGGCTGGAAATCCGCCGGATCATGTGATCACTTTGTAATTGGAGAAAATGATGAAAGAAGCGTTCGACGAATTTTTGAAAGACCAACGCGAGCAACGGGCAATCGTACTCACGCTCTCGTTTTTGGGCGGCGGTTTTCTCACGCTCTGGTTTTTGAAGGAATTTTTGGGCATCGCCACAGACGGCATTTTAATTGCGATGATTTTGCTTCCGCTGATTATCTATCTCGTTGTTTCCGGTAGAGTTAGCGAGTTAAAAACTCCCGGCGGACTGGAAGCGAAATTTAAGGAAGCGGCGCAATCGAACGTCAGCGCGGCTTCGGAAACGGTGGCTGTGGAAGATGTTCAGGCGCTCGCCGAAGGCGAAATGCTCTTTAAAAGCATCGTGAAAGTGCGCACGCCGGACCCGACCAAACCGCTGGTTTTGTTGCTCACTATCGGCAAATCGGACGCACCGTATTCCCGCGAAAACCTGTTGAACGCGATGGATGTGTATGAGCAACACCGCAATTTCAAATTTGTGGTGTTCCGCGATGCCAAAGAAAAATTCGTCTGCTACATGATGAGCTGGGCGTTTCGCGGTATCATCGACAAAGCGGCACTCGGCGATGAATTTGTCGAATTGCTCAATAGCGGCGCGACCGGTGAGCTGCTCCGTTACCCAAATATGGTGAATGAAACGATTACCACTGCAACCTCGAACATCGACGCACTGAAAGCGATGACCGAAAAAAACATCGAAGCGTTGGTGGTGATCGACCCAAAAGGGATGGTCGCGGGCGTTTGCGAACGGGAGCAGGTGCTTAGCAAGCTGCTGCTGAATCTGGCGGGGTGATTTTTTGCCACGGAGGCAGGGAGAAAAAACTGATCGAAAATCTCCAGATTTAGCTGGTTAATCTGGAGATTTTTGCATTTTCAGGAATGACAAATTTTGTTTATTTCGCGTTTTTCGTAGGCAAAAAACAGAAAAACTTCGCACACGCCACGTCTTTGCGGAAAACCAACAACCACAAATTAAATATTTACAGATACTTAGCAATCACACTCATCGTTTCCAGAACGAGATCGACGGTGGGCGTGAGCACATCGTGCTTTGACGGAACCACCTGTTTTTCTTCGGGAAACAGCGCGCTCCAATGCTGCTTTCGCGACGATGCTTCCACTATATCGATCCCGAAAACCGGGGCAGATTTCAGCACCGTTTCCACAATTTGCAACCAAGAATTACGGCTGATGCCCTGATCCGCCGGTGCGCTCACGCCGGGCGCATCGCTTGCGGAAACCGCATCGATATCCAGACTGAGATAAACGCCATCCATTCCCGCCATAATTTGCTGCAACGCGCTTTCGGTGATTGCGGCGGCGTTGCTTTCGCTGCAATCGGCGTCGTATCCCACAAAAACGCCGTTCGAGCACGCATAATTTTCCATCGATTTGAACAATTCCGACGGCTGGCGATGGATGCCCAAAACCGCCATATTTTTGCCCGGCAATCGCATGTCCGCATCTTCGAGCAGGCGATAAAACGAATTCCCGCTGCTGATGATATTTTCCACACCGCAACAGATTTCCGGCGGGCGCATGTCCCAATGAGCGTCCACATACAGCAGTGCGATGTTGGCATCCGGCAACGCGTGACGCACACCGCGAAACAGCGGATACGTCAGCGAATGATCGCCGCCCAGCGAAACGGGGATTTTTCCGGCAGTAGCAACCGCCGCCGTAATCGCTTCGCTGATGCTTTCGTGTCCGGCAATCGTTTGCAGATTGTGCTGCAAAATTGCATTTGCATTATCACGGTTTTCGGGAGAAATTTCGATCGCAAATTCCTGTAAATCCAGCAATTGGCACTCCCAATCAATCGGTGATTTTTTCAATCGTTTGATAATTGCGGCAGGTGCTTCAGCCGTTCCGGTAACGCCGCGTTTCAGTCGCTGCATCATGCGGATGCCGTTTTCAAATGGAATGCCAAACACGATTGGCGTGGCATTTTTCTGCTCAAATTTCATCGCAAAAATCCATAATTTTGCCGTTTTTGATGACCGTTTTCACCGGATTACCGCCGATTTGGTAAGCAACATGCCGGAAATCCGCGTATTTCAAAATGAGCAAATCCGCCGCTTTTCCCACCTCGATTGACCCGACGCGATCGCCCATTCCAACCGCGAACGCCGCGTTGATGGTCGCAGCGTTGAGCGCTTCCGACGGCAGTAATTTTTGGTATCGGCAAGCCAGCGCCATCACCAACGGCATGGAGGGGCAGGGCGCGGAACCGGGATTGATATCCGTTGCCAGCGCAATTGCCGCGCCGTCGTCTGCGAATGCGCGGGCATCGGCAAAGTGGCTGCTGCCAAAATTGAGATTGACCGCCGGGATAAACACCGCAATTGTGTTGGATGCCGCCAAAATCGCCCGTTCCTCCGGCGTTGTCACATCGAGATGATCCGCCGAAGTTGCGCCCAATTCCGCAGCCAGCGATGTGCCACCGAGCGCAGTAAATTCGTCCGTGTGAATTTTCAGCGAAAATCCGGCCGCTTTTCCGGCAGCCAACACCCGCCGCGACTGCGCCAGATTAAATGCATTTTTTTCGCAAAACACATCCACGAACAGCGGGATTTGCTGTTTGGCAAAGATCGAATTTCGATACCATTTTTCCACCTGCGGCAGCATTTCCGCAATAATCAGATCAGTGAAATCATCGCTGCGACCGGAGAATTCCGGCGGGATCGCGTGCGCACCGAGAAAGGTTGGCACGAGCGTCATTGGGTGGCTATCTTCAAGAATTTCAACCGCTTGCAGCATGTGCAATTCGCTCTCTGTGGACAAGCCGTAACCGCTTTTCACTTCTGCTGTTGTGGTGCCGAGTTGCAGCATCTCGTTTAATCGCGGGCGGCTTTGCGCAGCCATTTCCGCCGGCGTTGCCGCGCGGGTCGCTGTCATCGTTGACAAAATACCTCCGCCAGCCGCCAGAATTTCCAAATAATCCGCGCCTTTTATCCGCAGTTCAAATTCGTTGATGCGCTCACCCGCAAAAACAACGTGGGTGTGGGCATCCACAAAGCCGGGAACGACCGCGTTGCCGCCCGCGTCGATCACGGTTTTGGCGTCATATTCGCGCCGGATTTCCGCGACATCACCAACGGCGATAATCTTTCCGTTTTGGACTGCCACCGCCGCATTGTTACGCAACCCGGCGTCGTTCAACTGCTCGCCGCGTTTGGGCGCAGTCGCTGCGCAAGTTGCCAATTGACCAATATTTGTGAGAATGAGATCTGCTGTTTTCATCGAACCGTCACAAGTTTTATTGTTTTTGAATCAAATAAGTTATGGCTGAAATCGTTTGATGTCGAGCGGAAAATGAATCCGCTCCAGGCGTAATATTTTGTTACCGGCACAAATTTCACCAGTGATTTCAGCTGTTCGGGGAAATTGCAATTGTTGGATTTGTAGTATTTTTTGCAGTTTTTCAAACAAAACACACAGCCTACCATTCGTTTTTTTACGCAATTTTCAAAATGCTCTATTTGTCGGGTTACGCCCTTTTGAGAAATGATTATCTGATCGTAAATTTCGTATCTCTTTGAGAATTGCGTTACGGCTTCGCATTCAACATAATCTGCATTTTATGGATAAGCCAGCGCCAGCAGGCACGGATCAGGAAATGGTTTTAACAGGAAGAACTACAACGATGCAAATGTTCAGGATGACAACTTTTCCACCTGCGATAGCAACCGGGAAAAATAACTCAGCCCAACCTGAGGAGCAATTGCCGTGAAGAAACAATCACTTCGCAACATGGCGCTGCGGGTGTTTCTGATGGTGATTGCGATTGTTTTTCCGGTGTTTACGCAATACAACCCATCCCCGAAATTCCCAAACCAGCATCAGCCATCCCAACTGATGCCGCCGCCCGTGCCGCAAAAAGGCGGGCAGATGTTTACGACCAGCGGCGCCGTTCGGGCGATTGCCGTTTTTGTTCAGTTTGCAGATGATTCGCTTTCGCCAACGGCAGCCAATTGGCCGGTGACAACCGGGCCGGTTTTTTTACACGATGCACTGGACAGCACACTCACCCAGCAATCCGAAAACGGTAACCTCACCCACTATTTCCGGACGATGTCGTTTAATCAATTGCAGGTTTTTGGCGATGGTTTTTGGGTGACAACCAGACATTCGAAACAATACTATATCGATAAAAAACAGACGTTTAGCGAAATCAATCAGGAAGTGCTGAAAACTCTCGATTCGCGCATCGATTTTGCCAAATACGACAACTGGACATTTTCAAATAATCGTCACACAAATGAACCGGACGGTGTGGTTGATTTGATAATGATCGTTTATCGCGAGTCATTTTACGGCACATTCAATCTGCACAACGGCATTTCCGTGCTGTTTTACGGTCGCGACGATCTGGCAGTGGACAATGGCAAACGGCACATTCGTCGCGGATTTCCCGGCTCCGGCTTTACGCTGGATGGCGGGATCAACGGTTTTCGGGCGGATCGCGCCGGGCATGAATTGGGGCACAAATTTATCGGATCGGGGCATCCGCGTTATCACAAAGATCCGCCGGGTGTCAAAAATTACGCATTTTGGGGCATTCTGCACAGTCGTTCAGGAATGGTGAACGCATACAATCGAGCCTGGCTTGGCTGGAGCGATCTGCCGGAAATCACCACATACGAGGCCATCGTAACGCTGGCGGATTACCTCACCACCGGCGATGCCGTGCGCATTCCCATCCCCGGCACACGCGATGAATCATTCATTTTGGAAAATCACCAATGCCTGTCGCGATTCGATGAACCGAATAAATTTGGCGACGCTAAAGGCCTGTATATTTATCACGTTAAGGGCAATGGTCCACAACCTGCATACGATATCGAATCTGCCGATGGGCGGTTCGATTGGGATAATCCGTACTGGATCCAAAACCCGTGGGGATTGCGGGCAACTGATTCCATTCCGGTGTTTTCGCGGCTGGCGCCAAATCCCGCCGGACAGGATGCGCTGGATGCCCTGCAAACCACAAAAATGGATGAACGCACCCGTCACCCGATTTATTTCAAACATTTTGCGGAAGATTCTGCCGGAACGGCGATCACCACCCGGCGGGTGTACGGCAATCCGGCGGACGCCTTCCGGATGGACGGCAACCGCATTTTTGCGCCAAACACCAATCCCAACAGCAATTTATGGGACGACCGCACGTCCAGCGGCATCTCCGTCGAGCTCATCAGCGAAATAAAAATTAATAATGCAACTATTTACACAGTCCGGATTTCACGCAATACAGAGTAGCAAAAAGGAATATGATATGCGAGCCAAACGCTTTTCACCGCATTTTACAAAACATAGACCGGAATCGATTTCCACATCTTTCACATCTGTTTTCGATACCGTTAGGAAACAGGCTGTGAAATTTGTGACTTTCCCCCGGAGTGTTACTGTTTGCAAAGCTATATTTGGTTCGTGCCGGGAAAGTCCTTCGGAGCAACCCAAAGCTTCCCGGCGACATAACACTTTGTTAATAAATAGCTTATCGACTGCGCAACAAAGTGCGGCAAATGGATTTGTCAACCGATATACAAGGATGTTTATGAAATCCCGATTATATTTTATCGCGATGCTGGTATTATTTCCGGCAATTCTCTCCGCACAATTTTCCACCGGCAACAAAGTCGGATTCAGTTGGAAAGGCGGTTTTGCCTCAAACTATGTGGACATTGAAGATCGTAATTTGGGCACAAACTGGGCTTTTTCCGCGGATTACTGGATGGTCGATCTCTATTCCATCGGGTTGGAATTGGGAACAGCAACCATCAATGGTAAAGGTTCGAGAATCGGTATCAGTTCCAACATTTGGTATCTAATGGCAAATATCAAATTAAAACTTATTCGCGATGGCATTATTCAACCGTATTTAATTACCGGATTGGAGCAAGAACGGCTGTCGCCAAAAGACTCGGATGGGCGAGACATCGTTATCAATCGTGCCATCAATTATGACCAGTATAAAGTTGGGATTCCTTTGGGCATCGGCTCATCATATTTCTTGAAAAGGGATTTATCAGCTGATTTTCAGACAATTTACCGTTTTTCAGCGATCAATTATGCCGAAAGCGTTGGCCAGCCCGGTGACGGGGATGACGATTATCTCACCTCAAATTTGGGATTAACATTTTATTTTGGTGACGAGCAGGGCGACCGCGATGGTGATGGCATCCCGGATGTGATTGATATTTGTCCGGATGATCCCGAAGATCGCGACGGTTTTGATGACGACGATGGTTGCCCCGATTACGATAACGACGAAGACGGCATCCGTGATGTGCTGGACGCCTGCCCAAATGAGCCGGAAGATTTTGATAATTTTCAGGATGAAGACGGATGCCCGGACCCGGATAACGATGGTGATGGTATTTGGGATCGCCGCGATAGATGCCCGGGAACCGACAAAACGGTTCGCGATAACATTGATACAAAAGAAGATTACGACGGTTTTGAAGACACCGACGGCTGCCCCGATTTGGATAACGATGGCGATGGCATTCCCGATGTAGCTGACGCCTGCCCCAATGTCCCGGAAAATTTCAACGGAGTTGAAGATAACGATGGCTGCCCGGATTCCAATTTCCAACGGCGAATCGTGTTGAATAATATTTATTTTAAATTCAACAGCGCTGAGTTGGACCCCAACTCTGAATTGATCCTTAATTATATCGCAGAAGCATTGATTGCGGAAGATTCCGTTCGCGTTGAGATTAGCGGACATACAGATAATATTGGATCGGACAGCTACAACCTCAACCTTTCCCAACGGCGTGCCGAAAGCGTGCGGCGTTATTTGATCAGTCAGGGTATTTCGGAATTCAGAATTATTGCTACCGGGAAAGGTGAGTCGGAACCGGTTGCATCCAACGCTACAGAAACCGGGCGCTCGCGAAATCGCCGAATTGAAATTGAACGCATTCAATAACATTAATTTTTTCAGATAGTTACAGAAACGCCCGGAGACAACACCGCAGTCTCCGGGCGTTTTTTTTGAATTTAGATATTGTATTAAAACAGTCCATTTTGGCAATTTTATGATTTACCCATCTTATTGATTTATATTTTCCAACATATTGCCTTGCATCGTGATTGAAAATATTAATCGTAAACCAAGAAATGGTAAAATGGCCAGACTTGCAGAAATCCAATAGTATTTCTAAATTCTTCGTGAGAACTAAATGCCAACAGCAAATTTGGTGAAACTAAAAGGTGTTCTGTGAAAAAAATATTGATCTTATTCGCCCATCCCGCTTTTCAGAAATCCAGAATTAACTCCCGGCTTACGGACGGTATTTCTGAAATCGAAGGTGTCACATTTCGCGATCTTTATCAGGTTTATCCGGATTTTGACATCAATGTGCCCGCCGAACAAACATTGCTGGAGTCGCATGATGTGCTGATTTTTCAACATCCCATGTTTTGGTACAGCACACCTGCAATTCTCAAAGAATGGCAAGACCTTGTTTTAGAGCACGGTTGGGCATACGGCAGCAAAGGCAATGCGCTCAAAGGTAAATGGTTTTTCAGCGCCATTACAACCGGCGGTGGTCAGCAGGCATACTGCCGGGAGGGCTTGAATCATTATACTATAAATGAATTGCTGGCACCAATTGAACGAACCGTTAAGTTATGTAAAATGAACTATTTACCACCGTTTGTTGTTCACGGAACACATGCGATAACTCCGGCGCAAGTCGAAACTCACCAACAAAATTATCTTCAACTGTTACACACTATTCGGGACGAAAAATTTGATTTGGCGACAGCGGAAAAGCTTAAATACCTAAACAGTTATTTCGAAAAAGCATCTGTGTAATCAGCATTTTTTATCTCACTGTTGATATCAAAAAACCTTAATACATGAGCAAAACTATGGCAGAAGGTGGATTTTTTTATCAGGCATTTGTGTATCTCACGGCAGCGGTCATTTCGGTGCCGATTGCCAAACGGCTGGGTTTGGGCTCGGTTTTGGGCTACCTGATTGCCGGGGTTATCATCGGTCCTTTTGTAATGGGATTGATTGGCGAAGAAGGTCAGGATGTGATGCACTTCGCTGAATTTGGCGTGGTGATGATGCTGTTCCTCATCGGGCTGGAATTGCAACCCGCATTATTATGGAGTTTGCGCGTCCCGATTCTCGGATTGGGCGGATTTCAGGTTTTGCTCACAACGCTGGCAGCGATGGGCATTTCCATCGCATTCGGGCTGAGCTGGCAGATGGCGCTGGCAATGGGATTAACGCTGGCAATGTCTTCAACTGCAATTGTGCTGCAAACCCTCAACGAAAAAGGATTGATGAAAACCAGCGGCGGGCAGAATGCATTTTCTGTACTGCTGTTTCAGGATATTGCGGTGATTCCCATTTTGGCGATCTTGCCGCTACTGGCGATGAAATCCGTAGCTGCCGGCGCTGCCGCAGATGATGCGCATCACGCCGGCACTTGGGTGGACGGACTGCCAATCTGGGGGCAAACGCTGGCTGTTTTGGGCGTTGTTGCGCTGATTATTCTCGCTGGAAAATTTTTGATTTCACCAGCGTTCCGGCAAATTGCCAACACCCGGTTGCGGGAATTGTTCACCGCTGCGGCGTTGTTGCTGGTTATCGGCATTGCCATGCTGATGACAAAAGTGGGATTGAGCGCAGCGCTCGGCACGTTTTTGGCCGGCGTTGTGCTGGCCCAAAGCGAGTATCGCCACGAATTGGAAACCGATATCGAGCCATTCAAAGGGCTGCTGCTGGGGTTGTTTTTTATCGCCGTCGGCGCATCCATCGATTTTAATTTGATCGCAGATAACCCGTTGATGATATTGGGCTTAGTCGCCGGATTGATCGCGCTGAAATTTGCGGTGTTATTTGTCATCGGCAAATTTTTCAAAATGGGATTGGACAACAACCTGCTGTTCGCATTTGCACTGGCGCAGGGCGGCGAATTCGCGTTCGTGCTATTTTCATTCGCGCTGCAGCACAATGTGATGACGCCGGAAGTTGCCAATCCGATGATCGCAGTCGTCGCACTCACAATGGCGCTGACGCCGTTGCTGATGGCGCTCAACGAAAAATTGCTCCTGCCGAGATTCGGCACTAAAGAATCTGCCGAAAAAAGCGCCGATGCCATCGATGAAAAAAACAAAGTGATCATCGCCGGATTTGGCAGGGTTGGCAGCACCATCGGGCGACTGCTGCAGGCCAACGGCGTGCAGGCAACTTTTCTCGATATCGATCCGGATAATGTGGATTTGCTCCGCAAAATGGGGCTGAAAGTATTTTACGGCGATGCCTCGCGGCAGGATTTGTTGCACGCCGCCGGCGCACACGATGCCGAACTGCTGATCATCGCGGTGGATAATCCCGAAAAATCGCTCGACATTGTGCACACCGCCAAAAAACATTTCCCGCACCTCACCATTATGGCGCGCAGCCGTGGCTGGAACGATGCGTATCAACTCATCGATGCGGGCATCAGCGATGTTTATCGCGAAACGCTCGATTCCGCGCTGCGAATGGGCGCGGATGCGTTGGCAAAACTCGATTTTCGCAAATACCAAACCCAACGCAGCGTCAAAACATTTCGCAAACACGACGAAAAATATCTGCACGAACTGGCGACTATGCATCACGACCGGAAAGCATTAATTCGCGGCGCACGACAGCGGATTCAGGATTTGGAACGCCTGATTTTGGATGAGCTGGATAACGTCGGTAAAAACAAGGATTTAGGCTGGGATCCGACAACGCTGATCGAGGAATTTGGCAATCGACCGCCGGAACCGGAAAAAGATTGAGTTTTTCAATCCGGGCAGCAGATATGCGAAGGAAGTTATCCGCTGCATTGCGAATTCCCGACAATTTCCGTAAGTTGGTTTCAGATAACAATGAAATCAACAATTGTTGCAGGAGAACACTTATGAAGCTGTTTTTATTGATGTTAACGATGTTGTTATTTCTCGGTTTTTCCATTTCAGCGCAGCAAATTAAATATCCGGAAACGCAAAAAGGCGACGTGGTAGAAGATTATCACGGAACGCAGGTTGCCGATCCGTATCGCTGGCTGGAAGATTTGGACAGCGACGAAACCCGGGCATGGGTAGCGGCGCAAAATGCGGTCACTTTCGGTTATCTGGAGAAAATCGAAGCCCGCGAACAGCTCAAAAAGCGGCTCACCGAGCTGTGGAATTATCCCAAATACGGGCTGCCGTTCAAACGCGGCGATCGCTATTTTTTCAGCAAAAACGACGGGTTGCAGAACCAGTATGTCTATTATTCGGTGAAATCGCTGGATGATGAAAATCCCACTGTTTTTATCGATCCGAACACGTTTTCGGAGGACGGCACGGTTGCGCTGAAAGATTTGCAGTTCAGTAAAGACGGCAAACTGGCGATGTACGCGACCAGCGCCAGCGGCTCCGATTGGCAAACTTTCCGCGTCAAAAATGTGGCAACCGGCGAAGATTTGGCGGACAAACTGGAGTGGATCAAATTCAGCACGGCGGCGTGGCTGCCCGATCACAGCGGTTTTTTTTACAGCCGCTACGCCGCGCCAAAAGAGGGCGACGAGTTCGAGCAATCCAACAAAAATATGAAATTGTATTTCCACAAAATCGGCACACTGCAATCGGATGATGCGCTAATTTACGAACGTCCGGACAACCCGGACATGGGCTTTTGGCCGGGCGTAACGGATGACGGGCGCTTTTTGGTGCTGAATGTCTGGACAGGCTCTGCCCGCGTTAACCGGCTGTATTATAAAGATTTACAATCCGAGAATAGCGATATCGTGAAGTTGCTGGATGCCAACGATGCATCGTATAATTTTGTCGGGAACACCGGCACGGAATTTTATATTCAAACCGATCTGGACGCGCCGAATGCCCGGTTGATCAGCATCGACGTCGCCAATCCCGCCAAAGAAAATTGGAAAACGTTGATTCCCGAAAGCAAAGCAGTGCTTTCATCCGCTCAAATTGTCAACAACCAATTTGTGGTCAGCGCGATGGTGGATGCGCGGGATCGGCTGACCGTTCACGAACTGGACGGCTCATTGGTGAACGAAATCAATTTGCCGACCATCGGCAGCGTTGGCAGCATTTCCGGCGAACGCGAGGACAGCGAGATGTTTTATTCGTTCACTTCGTTCACTTATCCGACATCAATTTTCCGATACGATTTCAAAACCGGCACATCAGAAGTTTTCCGCTCGCCGGAAATCGATTTTGACGCATCGGAATATGTGGTGAAGCAGGAATTTTATCCCAGCAAAGATGGCACAAAAGTGCCGATGTTCATCGTTCACCGAAAAGATTTGGCGATGGACGGCAGCAATCCGGCATACCTTTATGCCTACGGCGGATTCAAAATCAGCATGACACCGGCGTTTTCGATCAGCAATTTGGTGTGGTTGGAAATGGGCGGCGTTTACGCGATGCCGAATTTGCGGGGCGGCGGCGAATACGGCGAGGATTGGCATCAGGCCGGCATGCTGGAAAAAAAGCAAAATGTGTTCGATGATTTTATCGCCGCAGGCGAATATTTGATCGAAAAAGGCTACACATCCAGCGAAAAACTGGCGATTGCCGGCGGTTCGAACGGCGGGTTGCTCACCGGCGCGTGCCTCTCTCAACGCCCGGATTTGTTCGGCGCAGCGATTGTCGCAGTGGGTGTTCTGGACATGTTGCGCTATCACAAATTCACCATCGGTTGGGCGTGGGCCAGCGAATACGGCTCGTCCGATAATCCCGAACAATTTGATTTTCTCTACAAATATTCGCCTTTGCACAATTTGAAACCGGGCACGCACTATCCGGCAACGCTGATTACCACTGCCGATCACGACGACCGCGTTGTGCCGGGACATTCCTATAAATTTGCCGCTGCGTTGCAGGCTGCGCAGGGCGGCGACAAACCGACGCTCATCCGCATCGAAACGAAAGCGGGACACGGCGCGGGCAAACCGACCAGCAAAATTATCGAGGAAGCGGCAGACAAATGGGCATTTTTGATGAAAGTGCTCGATGTAAAACCGAAGCCTAAACTGTTGAATTAACACAAATTACGTCGGGGCGAACAGCCGTTCGCCCCGACATTTATTATCAACCAATTTCCGCCAGCCGCGCCGTAAAATGGCGCAACACCGGCGACTCACTCACAATCCGCAATCCCTTAATTTTTTCCCTTTCGTTGAAAATTTTTGCGATTGATTCCGCCACGTAATTCATGTGCATCGTGGTGTACACGCGTCGCGGAATAGCCAATCGCACCAGTTCCAGTTCCGGGTGAACGGTTTTGCCGGTTTCGGGATCGGTGTGTCCGAACATCAGGCTGCCGATTTCCACCGCGCGGATGCCCGCTTCGCGATAGAGCGCGACAGTGAGCGCCTGCGCCGGGAATTCGCTTTGCGGAATGTGCGGCAAAAATTTTCGGGCGTTCAGGTAAACGGCATGTCCGCCAATCGGTTTGAGAATCGGCACGCCTTCATCGTGGAGCATTTGCCCTAAATTGCGCACCTGACTGATGCGATAGTGCAGATAATCTTCATCCAGCACTTCTTTCAGCCCACGGGCGATGGCTTCCAGATCGCGTCCGGCCAATCCGCCGTAGGTGGAAAATCCCTCGATCAAAATCAGGCGATTGGTGATTTTTTCCGCCAGCGCATCGTCGTTCATGCCGATAAATCCGCCGATATTCACCAATCCATCCTTTTTCGCGCTCATCGTGCAACCGTCGCCGAGCGAAAAAATTTCCTGCGCAATTTCTTTTATGGAATGATTGCGGTATTCCGCCTCGCGTTCCTTTATCAGAAAACAGTTTTCCGCAAAGCGGCAGGCATCAAAAAACAGCGGGATGTTGTATTCGTTGAGCAGCTTACGCACTGCCCGGATGTTGGCCAGCGATACCGGCTGCCCACCGCCGGAATTGTTGGTGATGGTCATCATCACCAGTGGAATTTTATTAACGCCGTTCATTTTGATCACTTTTTCCAGCTTTTCCAGATCCATATTGCCTTTGAACGGGTGGAATTGCTCCGTGTCGTATGCCACGTCGATCACCAGATCCATCGCCACACCACCGTTGTATTCCACATTTGCGCGGGTAGTATCGAAATGGATGTTGTTGGGAATGATCATCCCTTTTTCCAGAATGGTGGAAAACAGCAGGTTTTCCGCAACACGCCCCTGATGGGTTGGGATAATATGTTTGAAGCCAAAAATATCGTGGACGGTCTCTTCAAAATGATAATAATTTTTGCTCCCGGCGTAGGATTCATCGCCGAGCATCATGCCGGCCCACTGGTTATCGCTCATCGCCGAAGTGCCGCTATCGGTCAGCAAATCAACGTAAATGGCATCTGCGGGAATAGCGAATACGTTGAATCCCGCTGTGCGAATCAGCTTTTCGCGTTCTTCGCGGGTGGTGCGCCGGATGGGTTCAACAACTTTAATGCGGAAGGGTTCGGAAGGAAATTGCATCATCAGACCTCATAGTTGTGCTTTATGAAATTTACAATTTATATGTAAAGCAAGAATTAAGGTCGATTGCAAATATATGCGTCAGGAAAAAGCTCACATTTCAAACGGAAAGCCGACATTTCTTGATGCGGGTGCCCGAGTAAATTCCAACGATTAAGTCAGAAATGTGTTATGCTGCGAACAGCAAATTAAGGCTAAAATAATGGAGATTCCTGCATTCGCCGGAATGATCGATAAGGTATCATTTGCCGACATTCGGAGCAAATGCAGGAATCTCCGGTTTGTTTTCTCAAAACAGCCTATGAAATAAAAATCTTTGGGATACTACGAACAACTACTTTTTCAAAATTTGATCAATTGTCGCATACGTTACCGGGTGATAACCGGCGCGGGCGGTCGCATAAATTTTGCGGGCACGTTCCAGCCCTTCCGGGGTTTTGGCGAGCGCAGTGTATAACGGCAGCACCAATTTGCGGCGACCAATTTGCGAGAGGTAATCGTCCAGCCGATCGTATGCGGGCGTATAGTTATTATTTACAGCATGTTCCAGCCACAAACATGCAATTTCGGAATTACCGGATTGGGTAAATTTGAACGCATTGTCCAAATCCTGCAGTTGTGCAGTGCTCAATTCTTTGGGCAAATTTCGCAGAAAATGCAGCCAGTGGTGGGTAGTCCAGCCGTTGGTGTCCAATTTTGCGGCGGGTGTGCCGCCGGTCCAGTTTGCAATTTGAGCTTCAACTTTGGCGAATTCATCCGATTGCGGCACCGGTGCGTTGTCCGGCAATCCGGGTCCGTACACCCATTGATCGATCTTTAGTTTTTCCTCTAATTCTTTATCACCCTTGATGAGGTTTTCCCGCAGATATTTCACAAATCCTTCGGATGTCATGGTTTGGAACGCAAATTTGTCGAAATAGCCGCGCAAAAACGGATCCCATTTTTCCCGCCCGAATGTTTTTTCGAGCAGCACCAAAAAAAGCGCACCTTTGTCGTAAACAATACCACTTGCGGTATCATCCGGGTCGCGTCCGGCTAAATTTAGTTTGAGGTGGGTGTCCGGACTGTTCGCGCCAAGCTGCTTGACATCTCGCATCGCATCCTGATAACTCAATTGGGCAAGCATTCGAGCATACGATTCTCCGTAAACTTCTTCCATTATTCGATTTTCGAAATACGAAGTAAAGCCTTCGTTGAGCCAAAAATCGTTCCACGTTGCGCTGGTAACCAAATTTCCTGACCAGCTGTGCGCCAGTTCATGGGCAACGAGCGCAACCAGCGAGCGATCGCCGGCCAAAATGGTGGGCGTTGCAAAGGTGAGCCGGGGATTTTCCATCCCGCCAAACGGAAAACTGGGCGGCAGCACAATCATATCGTAACGATCCCAGCGATACGGGCCGTATAATTTTTCGGCAGCTTCGATCATTTTTTCGGTATCGGCAAATTCGTAAGCGGCTTTGGCGATCACGGATGGCTCCGCATAAACGCCGCTCCGTGCGCCAAGCGACCGAAATTCCACATCGCCAACGGCAATAGCCAGCAAATATGCGGGAATCGGCTGTGCCATTGTGAATTCGTAAACGCCGTCTGCGCTTTTTTCGGTGGGATTTGAGGCGCTCATCAACGCCAACAATTCCGGATCGGTTTTTACGCGGGCATTGTATGTAAAACGGATCCCCGGGCTATCCTGGCAGGGAATCCAGGTTCGCGCCAAAATAGCCTGCGACTGGCTGAACAAAAACGGGTGCTTTTTCCCGGCAGTTTGTTCAGCAGTTAACCATTGCAATGCTGCAGCTTCCGGCGCAGATGAATAGTACACATGCACTATTTTTGTTTCCGGCAGAATGTCGATTGCCAGCTCCTGACCCATGTATTCGATGGTTTCGCCGATCGAAAATGTGGTTTCAATTTCATCTTCACCGAGGGTTATTTTATCGATCGTCAAATCGCGGGAGTCGAAAAACAGCCGTTTCGCGCCGGTTTTGTTTTTGACATGAATGCTGGCTTTCGCCACAATCCGGTGTTCCGCAAAATCGATAGCGGCGTCCCAATCCAGATGGGTCATCACAACTTCATCGGCATGCGCAAAGGAATGCGGATCACGCAGGGTTTCCGGTGCGGCGTTGTCAGTGCAGCCGCTCATCGCAATTAGTGAAAAAATCACCATTATTTTCATCCATTTTTGGATCTGTACCACTGGCATATTCAATTCCTCCATTAACTTTTGCCAAACTCAAATGTAGCCAAATTCAGCAAATTTGAAAGTAAATTTTGTAAATGGTTTAAATCGCCGTATCGCGAAATCCAAATGCAGCCCGGCGGGTTACGTTTCCGATCATTTAAGTGGTTGATTTTATCGCGATTTGGTGTATCTTAAATACAATGAATGGTACCATTTTGATAGAAACAGCCATTTGGCGAACCGGTTGTTTAACTGACGCATAAACTATGAATAATCAGCTACTTAACCAGAATTTCAAATTGAACGGCAGATTTGGCATTTTCAGAAAAATTGTCATTCTGGCGATGCTGTTGACGGTTATTCCGCTGGTGACGATCGGATTTTACACCCTGCACACAGTGGATGAAGCCGGGCAGGACATCAGCAAACGAACAACTAACGCGCTAAACCAACGAACCATCGATGCGCTGGAGATGCAGGCGTATTACATCGCCGAATCCGTGCGGAATTTTTTGCTGAAAGTTGAAACAGATTTGCAATATCTTGCCAAAACCAATCTATCTCAGGAACGGCTGGCGCTGTTCGCGAAACAAAAAACGTCTCAGGTTTGGGAAGCATATTCGGATGTGCACAGCGGCAAATTGCCGTTGTATAAAGAAATTACCGTTATCGATGCCAACGGTAATGAGCAGATCAACATCCGGAATGGCAAAATTACCCCGGAAAACCAGTTACGAAATGTTCGCAGCCCCGAAAACACAACTTATCTGGTAGAAGATTATTTTGTGAAAACCCGCGATTTGCCGCCCGGCGAAATTTATGTGTCGCGGTTGACCGGATTTTACATCAGCGAACCGGAGCATCTGCAAGGTTTTGCCAATCCCGAAGAAGCGATCCGCAACACCAAAATTCATTACGACGGCGTTATTCGTTTTGCAACGCCGCTGTACACCGATGGCAAATTTTCGGGCATGGTTACGCTGGGGTTGGATCAACGCCATTTGATGGAATTTACCCAACATGTGCTGCCGTTGAGCACAGAAAAAGTCTCGTTTCCCATTTACAATTCCGGAAATTACGCGTTCATGTTTGATGACGAGGGCTGGATTATCACCCATCCCAAATTGTGGGATATTCGCGGGGTGGATAAAAACGGACGCTGGATAAAAGCATATTCAGCGGATACACCCGAAGATTTGATCGATGGCGGATTTATCCCGTTTAATCTGGATACCGCCGGATTTATTCATGAAAATTATCCGATTGTTTCCAACGCCGTTCGCCAAAAAGAGCGCGGCACCGTCATCACCAAAAATGTGGGTGGCGTTTCCAAAATTATGTCGTACGCGCCAATTTTGTATGAAAAAGGCGCGTTTTCCCGGCACGGCATTTTTGGGGGAATTACGGTTGGCGCAGAAATTTACGGCTTTAACGAACCGGCGCAATTTGTTGAAAATGAAATACTTACAACGTTAGCTTTGGTGCGAAACCGGCTGTGGTGGATTGTGGGAATCGCGATTATCATCACGCTAGTGGTATCGATTATTTTATCGCATGGCTTTGCCAAACCGATCATCCATCTCACCAAAGTGGCGAACCAGATTGCCAACGGCAGTTTCAAAAAACGCATCAACATCAACCGGGAAGATGAGATCGGGACGCTGGCGGTGAGCTTTAACGATATGGCAGATAAACTCGACCAAAACCGCTTTCAACTGCTCTCGACCATTTCCGAATTGCGGTCATCCAAAACCGAAACCGAAAAATACGCCAATGAGCTGGAATACCAGATCAAAATTTTGCAGGGCATCCAGCGCATCAGCAATATTTTGGGCACAACATTTAATATGAACACGGTTATCCGGTTAATTTTGGAGCATTGCATCAACAGTATTGGCTTCGACCGGACCATTTTGTATTTGATAGATGAGCAGCAGCAATATCTGGAATGCACGGAAACCCACGGTTTTAACGCAGAAAATGAGAAATACGCCCGCCGTTCCCGCTATCATCTGGAACGATACGATTGCATCGAAACGCGGGTGGTGCGCGAAGGGCGCATTATTTATGTGGAAGATTTTGCGCATTATCCGGAGGCAACGGAGCTGGATAAAAAAATCTATAATTTCACAAAAAGTAACTCGTTTGTGTATGTGCCGCTAAAGGTGAAGGAAAAAATTATCGGGATTTTGGGCGCGGATAAAGTGCGATCGAAAAATCCGATAACCCAAACGGACATCAACTCGCTGCAGATTTTGGCGAACCAGGCTTCGCGGGTGATCGAAAACACCCGGCTGTATCAGGAGGTGATTAACCAGCGCAATTTTGTGGAAGATATCATCAGCAATATGCAAAACGGCGTAATTACGATAAATAGCAACGGCAGGATTACCAGCTTCAATCGCGCGGCCAGTAAAATTCTGCAAAGCGGCAATCCCGCGATGTTCAACCCCAATTCGCAAATGTCTATCGAAACACTGTCCGTTATTCAGGAAGTGAAGGACAGGCTGTTCGAGAACGGTTCGTACAGCAATTACAACGTAAAAGTGGAAACCGAAAACGGGTTGAAATTCCTCAATATTCTGGCATCGCTGATTAAACGGAACGAACCGACCAACGACGGCATCATTATTATTGAAGATGTGACCGAACGGAAACAGCTCGATGATCACGTTCAGCAACTGGAACGGTTGGCATCGCTGGGCAGGTTCGGCGCCAGCATTGCGCACGAAATCCGCAATCCGCTGACGGGCGTCAGCCTTTTTCTGGATAATTTGCACGACAGGCTTGCCGGTCAGCCGGATGTTGCGAATCTGGTTGCGAAAGCGCTGGAAGAAATTGAGCGACTGGAAAAACTAACTCACGAAATATTAGTTTATACGCATCCATCTGCCGGTGAACTGAAGTTGTCGAATATCAACGATATCATCTCAAATGTGTTGGGATTTATCGACACACAATTTATCAACAACGGCATTATCGTTACCAAAAAATTGGACGAACAGTTGCCCGATGCGTTGATAAATGCAGACCGGATGCGCCAGGCGTTGCTCAATTTGTTCATCAACGCGATTCAGGCGATGCCGGATGGCGGCAGGTTGTGGGTATCCACATCGCTGATCAATAAAATTCCCGTGTTGGTGCAAAACGCGGAATCGATAGCGGCAAACGGTTGGCTCAAAATTCGGGTGCAGGATAACGGTCCCGGTATTCCGCCCACAGAACGCAAAAAAATATTTGAACCGTTTTATTCGAAAAAACAAAAGGGCACCGGGTTGGGTTTGGCGACCACTTACAGCATTATTTCCGCCCAGAATGGGGTGATTCGCGTTGGCGGCAAAGTGGGTTCCGGCGCAATTTTCACGATTTATTTGCCGCTGACCGCGGAAACCACCGGAGTGATAACCGGATAATTTTTGGAGATTTTATGAGTGGACACAATATTTTAGTGATCGATGACGAGGAGTTTATCCGGCTGAATTTGCAAAATATTTTGCAGGAAGAACATCACCGGATATTTTTGTGCAGCTCCGGAAAAGAAGCGATTGCCACGGTTCAAAACAGCGATTTCTCATTGGTTTTATTGGACTTGAATCTGCCGGATATGAACGGTATCGATATTTTACGGCAGCTAAAGCAAATTCAGCCGAATTTGCTGGTGATCATTATCACCGGATTTGCGTCGGTAGAATCTGCGGTGGAAGCCATAAAACTGGGCGCGTATGATTACATCAAAAAACCGTTTAAAGCCGATGCCATTAAATTAATTGTGAAACTGGCGCTGGAAACGCAGGCGCTCAAAGAGCGGGTAAAGCAGTTGCTGCAAACCCACAAACCCACCGGATTGAACACCATTTTGGGCGACAGCGCCGAAATTTTAAAAGTGAAACATCAGATTTTGGAATTTGCCAAATACGATTCGGAAACGGTGCTGATCACCGGCGAAAGCGGCACGGGAAAAGAGCTGATTTCGCAGGCGTTGCACAACCTTAGCCCACGCCATCAATTTGATTTTGTTGAAGTTAACTGCGCATCCATCCCGGAAAATTTGTTGGAGAGCGAGCTGTTTGGTTACGAAAAAGGCGCGTTCACCGATGCGCAAAGCACCAAAAAAGGGTTGCTCGAAAAAGCGGATAACGGCACGCTGTTTCTCGATGAAATCGGAGAAATGAGCCCGTCGCTGCAGGCAAAATTGTTGCGGGTTTTGGAACACAAAACCTTTCGGCGACTTGGCGGCACGAAAGATATTACGGTAGATTTGCGGATCATCGCCGCAACCAACAAAGATTTGCATCAGGCGATAACCGATAAAGAATTTCGCGAAGACTTGTATTACCGGCTGAATGTATTGCGCATCGAAGTGCCGCCATTGCGGAATCGCGGTAATGATATTCTGATTTTGGCGCATTATTTTTTAGCCCAGTTTAGCAAACGATACAATAAAAAACCGAAACAGCTATCGCCGGCTGCATCTCAGGAATTATTGAATTACAACTGGCCGGGCAATATTCGCGAGCTTAAAAATCTGGTCGAGCGAATTTGCATTCTCCATCAATCGGAATTGATTGATTCATTTAATTTATCTGTCAAAAGCAATAATCCTGCGGAAAAAACGGCGGAGCCACCCGCAAACCAGATGCTCGGTAAAATTCCGCTGGACGAAATTTTGTTCAATATGGAAGCGGAGTTAATCAAACATGCACTAAAGATTGCCGAAGATAATGCCAGTCAAGCAGCCCGGATTTTGAAAATCCCCCGGGAAACACTGCGCTATAAAATTGCAAAATATGGGCTTTCGGGTGGCTAAAATTGACCGGAACCGGTCAAAATTCACCACCCTTTTTGCATCAGTTGCCGATTTATTATTTTCGATTAATATTTTATTCACCTGCCAAAAACCGCCCCGGTTTCAGAACACCGTTGCCACTATCTAGTCATAAAACTCTGTTTTTACAGCATTTAAACAGCTTATAAAATCGAAATCCAACAGTAGCCCTTCCAACCGATGTTTCAATCGATACAAAATTACTAATTTTGCATGTGATATTTGTTACACTTGGCACACCCATTGCAAAAACGACCATCGATGATGTTGATGTTTGGTTTGTAGTTACTCTTACTTTTTCATTTTCATATCTCAATTAAACGTTTAGGAGGCTGTATGAAATTGTTTACGCGTCTGTCTGTTATTTTACTGTTTGCATGTTTACTCTCAGGTTCGATGTTTGCCGGTGACGAAGACATGAAAGTTGAACACAAAGTTGGTGGTACGGTTCAGTCGTGGGTGAGTTACCAGGCTGCAGATTCAGCATTTTTAGGGTTTGGGCTCCGTCGTGTTCGTGCTCGCTGGTATGCTACTATCAACTCTAAATTCAAAACAATGGTTCAGGCTGAATTAACCGACCCGAAACTATTGGATGCAAGACTTGAATACCATTTCAGCAAACAGTTTAATGTTCGTATGGGACGTTTTGTAGGTGCCGGTGTACGCGGCGGTGGTTTGACGTCTCACTCACAAATTGATATTGTTGAGCGCCCCAGAGTCGCAAATTATTGGGCAGCAAGAACAATTGGATCCGATTTCCGTGATTACGGTGTGCAGGCTGAAGCCAAATCAGCTACTGGCGAATATGCCGGTCGCGTGTTCTTCCACAATGGCAGCGGTGCTGCAAATGTGATTAGCCACGAAAGAACATCTCCCAGAGAAGCTCAATTAAGAGATATTGCAGCTGATGTGATGGTTATTGCTGCACCGAAAAGTGTTGAAGGTCTGGAAGTTGGTGGTCATTTTGGCGTTGGTAACAAAGACGTAAAAGAATGGACAAGCTACTCCGGTTATGCCTATTACGAACCCGGTCCGTTCCGTTTGAAAGCTGAATTAGTTGGATTGGTTGATAAAAGCGGTGCTGAAGATGTAACCACAATGGGCTACTATGTATTTGGTGGGTTTGAAGTAACCCCGAATATCGAAATTGTTGGTCGTTTTGAAACTTTCGATCCGAATACGGACGTGGATGAAGACGGCGTTAACGATATTACTGCCGGTTTTGTTTACAAACAATTCTCCGGAAAAGTAAATCACAAACTGACGGCCGCAATTGTTATCCCTTCGGAACAAGGCGAAAGCGTGAAAAACACAGCGTTTTATACCGTCTGGCAGATTGTATTTTAATTCATCAATTTATTCATGACTAATTAGCTTGGTGGAAATATGTTTAAACCAGAGAAGATTCTTGTCCCGACAGATTTCTCCGAAGATGGCATCGAGAGCTCTAAAATTGCCGTCAAACAGGCGATCAAAATCGCAGAAGGCAGTGGCTCGGAGTTGATATTTTTGCACGTCATTACAGACGATATCACCCGTAAACCATTGTTTTTTCTCGACGACGACAAATTTGACGAGCTTAAAAAAGACATGCATACAAACGCAAAAAAAGAACTAAAACGCTTTGCGGAGAAATACATCGATGGTCGCTCGATCCGGTATTCGCTGAAAGTCCGTGCTGGCGCAGCATACGATGAAATTCTGAAAGAGGAGAAAGAATCCGGCATCGATCTCATTTCCATCGCATCGCGCGGGATGAGTGCACTGCACGACTTTTTCTATGGCAGCACAACCGAAAAAGTAGTGCGACGCGCAACTTGTAACGTACTGGTTGTTCGTAAATTCAGCGAATGATGCTCAATCGCTGAAAAAGCTGTTCACAAAACAATGGAGTAAGTATTATGTCGAAAAATATGAAAATAGTACTCAGCATTTTGTTGATATCTGTAATCACCGGCGGTGCAACGTTTGCACAGGTGTTTAAGTTTTCCGGCGGTCCGTCGGGTGGCACCTTTCAATATTATGCCAGCGCAATTGCAACGCTTTCCAAAGATGCCAAAATGCGCGTTTTGGCAAGCTCCTCCGGTGGTTCAATCGAAAACATCCGGTTGATAAACAGCAACAAATCATCATTTGCAATTGCATATTCCGGTCACGTTTGGGCTGCCCGCAATGGCAAACTCACCAACGACGAAACGAAATATGAAAATGTTTATGTGATTTCATTTTTGTATGGCGCACCGGCTCAACTGGTTGTTCACAAAGAGCTTGGTATAACCGATCCAAAACAACTCGCAGATAAGCGGGTTGGTGTTGGTAATGCTGGCTCCGGCGCTGCCGCAAATGCCGAACTGTTTTTTACCGAACTGGGCATTTGGGAGACGATGAGTCGCGAAAATCTGGGGTATCGCCAGGCAGCTGATGCGTTTAAAAACAATCAGTTAGATGCCTTTTGGGTATTCGCTGGTTATCCGAATGCATCCATTCTGGAAGCCGCACTGCAAAGCGATGTAGATATTCTTGATCTGTATAAAGTTGGCGAAAAAATTGGAATGTTCGAAAAATATCCGTATTTCGGAAAACTTACGATTCCCGCAAATACATATTCCGGACAAACCGAAGCGGTCAACACATTTCAGGATGCTGCACTTTGGGTCGTTAGCGGCGATGTAAGCGCAGATGACGTTTACAAATTGCTGCAAACCGTATACAGCGAAGAAGGACTCAAGTATATGGTCGAAGTTCACAAATCTGCCAAAGGCATGACTGCAGCAAGCGCGCCTACCGGCGTGGTCACACCGTTCCACCCCGGCGCAGAAAAATTCTGGACAGAAAAAGGTGTAATTAAGAAGTGATGTTCTGAATGAACGCCATTATCGGCGGAGCAAAGATACACTCCGCCGATAATAAATTTGTTACGTTGGAGGCAAATCTTGTTTGAAAAACTTAACAAAATCGAGCAATATATATTTAGCGGATTGTCAGTATTTTTAGTCTTGTTTTATTCGCTTTCCGCCGTATGGATTCCTGCTGCAACCCAATACCACCGCGGGATTTATGTTTTTGTCACCTACATTCTCGTTTTAATGCTCTACAAATCCGAAAACAAATATTTGCGGGTGCTGGATTATGTGCTGATGTTGTTATCCGGCGCTACCGTTTTATACTGGATTTTTAATTTCGAAGCCATCAATTATCGCGCTGGCGCAGAAACGCAACTGGATCAGATCGTTTCGGCAATCGGGGTACTCATCGGCATCGAAATCGCCAGGCGGGCAGTGGGCACCGTGTTCGTCATCATCGGCGCTGTGATGTTAATTTACGGGGTTTACGGGCAATATTTCCCGGACATCATCGCCCACTTTGGCGACAGCTTTTTGGGTATTTGCACCACTATATTTTTTAAAGAAGATGGCGTTTTCGGGATTATGGCGAATGTTTTGGCAACGTATGTGTTGCTATTTGTTCTGTTCGGCGCATTTCTGGAACGATCCGGCGCACAACGTTTTTTCATCGATTTTCCCATCGCAGCTGTGGGGCACAGGGTTGGGGGACCTGCCAAAGTTGCGGTTATTGCATCCGGATTATTCGGCTCGATATCCGGTAGCGCCATCGCCAATACAGTTTCAACCGGAGCTTTCACCATTCCATTAATGAAAAAAGTAGGTTTTCGACCACATATTGCCGGCGCCATCGAACCGGCTGCATCGATCGGGGGAATGTTTATGCCGCCGGTCATGGGCGCTGGCGGTTTTATTATGGCGGAACTTACCGGATTGCCATATTCATACATCATGTTGGTAGCTATTTTTCCTGCAATTATGTATTTCTTCAGCGTTTATGTGATGGTTCATTACGAAGCAAAAATGTATAATATCCGGGGTGAAAAATCCGAACAAACCGCAATGTCTATTTTCAAAAAAGAATGGTATTACATTGCACCGCTGGTGTTGATCACCATTTTGATGCTCGTCGGTTATTCTGCAGGATTTGCAGCGGTAATGGGCATTGTCAGCAGTATCGTTGTCAGTTATTTTAATAAAGATACCCGAATGACCCCCACAAAATTTGTGGAAGCTGCACGAATGGGCACAGAAAGCAGTCTGAAAATCGGTGCTACGGTTGGTGTCATCGGGATTATTATTTCGATGCTGACATTCAGCGGATTGATTCTTACGTTCGCGGATATCGTTATCGAGCTGGCTAACGGCAATCTGGTGTTAACAATTATGTTCATTGCGTTGGCATCGCTTATTTTGGGGATGGGCGTTCCAGTTACAGCGGCTTATTTGTTAACGGCTGTGGTTGCTGTTCCGGCACTCACCCACCTTGGGGTTAACGAGCTTGCTGCACACATGATTGTCTATTGGCTATCGCAGGATTCCAACATTTCGCCACCGGTTTGTATCGCCGCTTTTGCCGGAGCAACCATTGCCAATGCCAACATGTGGCGAACAGCTTTTGCTGCATTCAAGTTCGGGAAATATCTATATTTAGCACCGTTTTTATTTGGCTACGTTCCCGGCTTTACACTGCAAGGTGATATGTGGGATATTGCCAAAGCATTCGTGATGATTGCAATCGGCACTTATGTTTACGCCTATTTCTTCAGCTTTGCATGGTTTGATACTGTCAAAGGCTGGTTTGGCTTTGAAACAAAACAAAGTAAAATTGCAGATTCTGAAGAAGTAATCTGATATCTGAAAAAAACCAAGCTAAGCAGTCGGGCAAGCGTTCGGACAGACGCAACACTTGCCCGGCTTTTTTTTTGGTAAAATGAATTAAAATTTGCGAGTTAAAATAGCCATTTCCGGCAGCACGGGTTTTGAAATGTGATATTTTCCCATATTCACTGAAAATCGCGATGAAATGATGTCGCTCGCCAGCCATCGCCAGGTATCGAGCCCGGACGGAACATCTGCAACGTTTACTGCGGCGGCAATATTCGCGAGCATCGCCAACCCTAATCCGGATTCAAACGCACTGCTGATGACCACAGATACATCGTTTTTATTCGCAAATTCCGCCCACCTCAGCGTGCCGGAAATCCCAAGAACAGACGGTTTCAAGATGAACGCGACAGTGCCTTCCGGAATCTGGAAATTTTCCAGATCTGCACCGTTCAGTGATTCATCCAGCGCCAGCGGCAATCCGGTTTGGCGGTGAAATTCTGCCAGATCTGCCGGATTTTGCAACGGCTCCTCGATGTATTCAATCCGCTCGATCCCCGATAATTTGCCATACGCAACCGCTTCCGGCAACGTCCAGCGGCGATTTGCATCTAGCCGAAGGCTTACTGTTGTTGGCAATTTTTTGCTTACGTTCGCTATCCATTCCAATTCTGTGTCAGTATCCGCACGACCGACTTTCATTTTTACCGCAGTGTATTTTTCAGCTATTATTCGTTCGATTTCCGCATCTATTCCGGCGGAAACGCCGGTCAGCAATCCGTTGACAGATATGGTTTGTCGCGCATCCGAATTAAGAATTTTTGCAACCGTTTTTTTCGCTGTCGCAGCTCGCAGGTTAAGATACGCCATTTCCAAACCGAACAGGACAGACGGCGCTAAATGCTTGTTTTCACTGAAATTACTGGAAACAAATTTTGAAAATTCATCTAAATTGTTGAACGATTTCCCACCCGGCCAAAGACTGCAAACCTGCCGCAATTGTTCCGCCGCAGAGGATAATTTTTCCGAATGCAATCCCGGAAACGGGGCAATTTCACCGAATCCGCAATTAACGGTTGCATCCCGGAATTCGAGCAAAAATCCCCGTCGGTCGCGCATTTCAGTGCCCATCAAATTGAGCGGTTGCGTGAGCGGCAGACAATATTCAAACACCCGGGCTTCCAGAATTTTCATTCGGTGGTATCCCAACTGACAGGATCGCCAACGGCGATCACACCGTTATCGAGCACTTCTCCAAACACACCGCCGCGCCAATCGCTTTTTAACACTTCGCGCAACCCCGGATAGGCTGCATCCATTTGTTCACACGGACGGGTTTCGCCGCGAATCTGTATCCGGCAATCGCCGATCCGCAATATTTTCCCACGGGAATTTGTCAATTGTATTCCACTAACCATCAGATTTGCGCGCCGCATTTTGGGCTCTATTTTTTCGGAGAGTGTTGTTTTCAACTCATCCCACAGTTCTTTTTCGATAATCGTGACCTGCCGTTTGCCACCCTGATTGGTGTTTCCGGCAATCCCGCGATTTGCAACTAAATCCGTAAAGCTATAAGCATCCATCGGACCTGATTTCATCCGTTTCAGCCAAATTGCTTCCAGTTTTCCAGACGCCATTTACACCGCTCCTTTTCAGTATTTCAATAATTCATTTGCATGATAAATCAAATAAATCACCGGAAAAACAGGTTATTAAATTATTTCATCCATTTTGTAATAAACAATATTCAATTTTTACGCTTTTTGGAAATTGCTTCATTTTAAAAACAAACCTGCCAAATTTATGATTAAGATTACATTCCCTATGCCTGATTTTTCTTTTATTGGTCATGCGTATTCGTTCAATCGGGTTAAAATGTTGGGGGGCAATATCCGCTATCGGATATTGGTTGGCGTATTAAAAATAGACACACCTCCTAAAAATTTCGCCATCACCCACATTTTTTCCAGGTTTTTGAATATGTAAATGCCAATGGAACGGCAATTGAGTAGTCGTTAACAGGGATTTAACCAGGGATAGGAGCTTGTTATGCAAATGGAAGTGCCGCTAACCACAATTGAGGTAGCTCATTTTACGCGTGCGATAAAATTGGCGGTTGCGGATTTCAGATCGATTCTTGCCGGATCAGATGCAGGCGGGTCCAACCCGGACGTTGCACTGTCTCTGGTACGCATTGCTTCCCTCTATCAAACAATGGGACGGACCAAAAACGCCACCCCACTGTTTTCTAAAGCTTTATCAATCTTTGAAAACGTTTTTGGCGTGGGTAAATCAAGTTTCAATACCCAGCTCCATTTTTTAAATGGCAAATGTTTTGTTTCTGACAGCCAGCATCCGGTGACCGGAAACGCAAAACTGATTGCTATCGATGTAACGGAAGAAGCCCGCAACACGGTTGTTGCAAAACGCCATCCCAATCAGCGTTATTTTCAGGCGCTCATCTCGTGGAAAGCCCCGTTTTCGCCGCAAATGCCGGAAATCTATTTTGAAAACGCATTATCGATGGTCTTCCCGGAAGATTGCCTGCAAAAATTTGCCACACATCTCCAATTGAAAATGCACAGAGATGAGCAACACATTTCCATATTTGAACTGGTAGAGTTGATTCGCGAGTGGCGGCACCGGTTTGGTTGTTTTGAATTGCCCAAAAATTACGAATGGGCTATGCCGACAACCATCGATTTCAGCAAAGAATTTAAATTTATCAGCACAATTGAGGACACAAACAGCCAGTTAAAACCGGCTGAAAACACGTCAGAAATCAAAGAAAATCAGACACTTAAAACAATTGAAAGCGTTCAGGTTTCTGTAACACTTGCACAGCAAAATCAGGAAGAAAAGAAGAAACAATCCATTAAAACAGGAAAACAAGAGATGCCAGAATACACCACTGTCAGTTCAGTACGATCAGAAAAACGGTTTTTATCTTCACGCAGCATGTTTGAAGATAACTCATTAAAATCTGCTCCGAAAAACGGCAGTGAAAATCGGGAACCTGCCACAGCCGTTGACCAGTTAGCGGAGTTGGTTTCAACAAAATTAAACAATGGTAAACTCTTGGATTTAAATGACTTAATCACAGTTAAACATCGCAAACAGTTCGTCAAAAAACTGTTCCGGAAGGATGAATCCAAGTTTGATTATCTGATCGATTTTTTGAATGATATTCCGGACTGGAAAGTAGCGAGCGAAAAACTGGAAGAATATTTCCACGTTAATAATATTTATCGCTACGATAAATATGCGATCGAACTTTCTGACCTTGTTTACCACCGGTATTTCCCGGCAGAAAATGAAACTCAAAAACTGAACAAATTTTGGCGTTAGCCATCACCGAACGTGTTGATCTGGATGCCATCGAAAACGCTCCAGATCAACACGTTCACCGATAAAAACCACATCTTCTGCTTCCAGCAACGTTTTCTGCAAATCATACCGCCCATCTTCTTTCGGCAAAGAAATTCTCCCCTGAGCGTTTATCACCCGATGCCAGGGGATCTCAACATCGTTTGGCGTGTTGTGCAATGCGTAACCGGCCAAACGCGGTTGACCGCCAAATCCGGCCAGCCGGGCAATCTGTCCATATGTGGCAATTTTTCCGTACGGAATTTGCCTGACAACCGCCCATATTTTTTGATAGCTGTCAGTTCTTTTCAAATTGGTTCAGATTCCAGTTGTAATCCATTGTTTCAATTTTTCGGCTGTCATCGAAAATTTTCTGTTGATCCGCCGGGCGAAATTTTGCAATAAATTTGCGGACACTGCCGGCATCGGTTTCAAAATCCCCTTTGTACCAATCAAAAATTTTTGTGACCAATATTTTATCTTCTGTAATTTCCACCCAATTCGGATCGTTTAGTGCGCGTTGGGTATTTTCGTTCAATTGGGCATCCAATAGCTTACCAGAATACGCAAAATTTGCCAACGGCGGACAGCCGATTGACGCACAGTTGACCGCAAAATGGATTCGCGCGTCGCCAAATTCTTTGCGAATCACATCATTTTCAATCGCATCGAGAGTGAGTTTTCGCCCTGCAACAGTTACCACTTCCCGTTTCCACGGCGAGCTGAACAATCCGCCGATATCTTTGATGCTCTTCAATGGATAATTTTGCAGCACCAGTTCCAGCGTTGCTGCATTATACAAATTTATCCAGAATGCCAGCGCATCGTTCTTTTCCCAACTGGCGGGATTTTGTTTTTCCAGCAAATTCACATAATCAAACAGCTGTTGTAAATCCTTTTTATTATTGAAGATACCGTCATAATCAAATCGATTGCCGTGCACATATTTTTGTAGCAATCCATCAAACGTTTGGTGAAGGTTATCCGCCGATTCGCTATTTTGCGCGAACATTTTCGGTGCGAATATCCCAAAAGCAACAGCGATTAACATCACAATTTTAAACAGATACGATTTCATGAACATCTCCATGGTTGATGGCAAATTGGTTTTCCACCAATATACGGTTTGGCAAATCCTAAAATATCACGAAAATCTGACGTTTTCATCAAAGAAATCAATTGAGCGAAAGAAAATGCAACTGCACAAATCCGCTCGCGTACGGATGGGGCAATGGAACTGGAGCCAGTATTTCCTGCAACTGCGGAAAATTTATCCGGCTTTCGTTCAAAACAGTCAGTTCCAAACCCGGTTTTTTGAAAATTGCGCTGTTATTTTCCGGTAACCGGTGTTTAAACAGCAAATCGCCTGTAATGAAAATTGGAATTTGCGGCTGTTGCCACGCGAAAACAAGCTGGGTAGCCAACCCGTAATCATCGCTCAAAATCCATTCCGGGAATTGGGTTGGCTGGTTTGCCCGCCACTGTTGCACCACATCTGCGGCAAACGGTTGCAGCGCTTGATATTCCTGCACCCGGTTTGCCCAATTACGGGTTGCAGAAACCCGGGCTTCGCGGTCACCGGCCTGCACTGAATAACTGGTTCCCAATATCGGAAAACGATTTTCGATCGCTGCGGCAAACCCGGGAAGCTGAAATCCGAGCCCAAATCCGATACTCAACACCAGTGAAGCCAGCGTCAATCGTTTCAGCCATGGGATTGGAAATTCGTTTTGCCAAAGCAGCAGCAACGTTACAAATGCCGGCAACATCCAGTTGGCTTTTATTTGTCCGGTAATGAGAATTGCGCCGCCAAATGCGGCGAAAAATGCGGTTGAAATCACCATCGGCAATGTCCAGCGCAGCGACTGGATTTGGGTTATCTCAGAAAAAATGCGATGAAAAAATGAAACAAACGGCGTTATGGTTCTCCATGCAACATAAACCATCGCCGGACCTCCCAGAACAACGATCCCCAACAATTGGATCGGCAAAACATGCAATAATGAAACCTGATCACCGATTTTTCCAAATTCCAGAACACCCTGAACCATCTGCCAATTCGCAGATATCGCAACCGGAAGCGCCGTACCCAACGTCAAAAGTATGCGTTTTATTCGCAATTTCGACGTATTCGAATCAATCACCAGCCAATAAAGGATCGCAATTGCAATCACCAAAATTCCGGACGGTTTTGCCCAAATTGCCAATCCTGCGGAAATTGCTGCCAGCGTAAATCCCTGTTTTTCTGAGAAATAAACGAATGCCAAAAGAGTGGCGAGCAACAACATATCCGGGTGTAAAATTGCACCGGCATACGTTTGCCACGGTGCAACAGCCAATGCGAGCAGCAACCAACGACGTTGCACATCTTTAATTTTTCGGCGGATCAGCAATTGCTCCAACAGCCACAGCGAGCAGGCGCTTGCGACCAGCGAAACCAGCCGGATCGCCCAAATATCCGGCAACGGCAGCCATTCAAACAACCGGATTGCAATTTGCAACAACGGCGAATATGCCAGTTCAAAATGATGTGCCCAATACCAATACAGTGCTTCATCCCGGCCGGCGCCGGGCAATAACAGCAGCGGTAATCGCAGCAAAATGACAGCCGGCAGTATCTGCCAAAACTGTTGTTTTAGTGGTGTTTGTGGGTTTCGATTTTCCCGCTGCATCGCGGATTTTCCTTCAGAAAAAATGAACGGCAGTTTTGATATTTGTCCCAAAAAATTTTGCGGGAATAACATAATACACAAAATCATCTGCTCATAGTTCAACAAATAAAAGACCAATCCGCTGCAAATTTTCTGAATTGTTGCAGATGATTTTCTGATGTATTAGATTGAAATGTTCGTCAGGGGTGTCCCGCCAAACCGGGACTGAGAGAATACCCTGGAACCTGATCCGGATAATACCGGCGGAGGAAGACGGACATGAACATTGACAAAACGTATTTTCAATTTCATGTGAACGCCGTTTTCCTTCGTAGAGAACGGCGTTTTTTTTTATTCCGGATCGATTCAACATTTACAAATTAGCGGGGTTAACTGTATGTTTCGATTCATTTTAACGGCATTACTTTTTTTAACGATACATCTGTTCGCACAGAGCGGACAATTTTCCGGCGTGGTGACAGACGCCAAAACCGGCGAACCACTGGTTGGCGCGAACGTCACAATTCCGGCATTGGGCATCGGTACAACCACAGATTCGGACGGATTTTTCACCCTGAGAAATGTATCCTTCGGCGATCACCAGATTTCCGTAAACTTTTTGGGATATAAAAATTTTCAGCGAATCGTCAGCGTTTCCCGAAACACAGAGCCGGTGAAAATATCGCTTGCACCAACGCCGTTGGCGGGAAAAGCGGTGAACATCGTCGCCACCCGCGCGATTGAAGGTGAAACGCCGGCAGCATTTTCCACCCTCACCAACGAAGAAATTGAAACACGATATTACGCCCAGGATATTCCGGTGCTGCTCAGCGAGCTGCCCTCAACCACCTATTATTCGGAAAACGGCAGCGGACTCGGCTACACTTACATGAGCATTCGCGGTTTCGACCAGCGGCGCATTTCCGTCATGATCAACGGTGTGCCGCAAAATGACCCGGAAGATCACAACGTGTACTGGGTGGATTTCCCGGATTTTATGGGAAATGTGGAAGATATTCAGGTGCAGCGCGGCGCAGGCAGTGCATTTTACGGACCGCCGGCAATCGGCGGATCGGTAAATATTATCACCAACGCGTTTTCGCCGGACAAACGATTGTCAATTTACAGCGGCGGCGGCAGCTACGGCACAACCAAATTTTCGGTTGGCGCAAATTCCGGGCTGATCAACGATCGCTGGGTGGTAAATGCGCGGCTATCACAAATAAAAACAGATGGTTATCGCGAATCATCTGCGCTCGACTTCAAAAGCTATTTTTTCGGCGCGGCGTATTTTGGCGAAACATCGACCACCAAATTGCAGTTTTACGGCGGACCGATCGAGGATGAACTGGCGTATTACGGCATCTCCAAAGCGGAAGCGGAAGACCCGGAATTGCGAAAAACCAATTACATCAACGATCCGCGCGAAATCGAAAATTTCAACCAGCCGCATCTCGAACTGATCAATACCTGGCAGTTAGGCGAAAAAACCACGCTGAACAACACGCTGTTTTACATCAGGGGCGATGGATTTTTTGATTATCAGGGCAATTGGGCACCGTTCAGCTATTATCGGCTCACACCGGAATTCGGGTTCGATGTGGAAGGTGACCCGACGGAGCAATACGCCAGCGACGTCATTATTCGCGCGAATGTGGAAAACAACCAGTTTGGCTGGTTCCCGAATGTGACATGGCAGCACGATCGCGGGCAGTTGATTGCCGGAACAGAATTGCGCACCCATCGCTCGCTGCATTGGGGACGCATTCAGGATGGCAGCGACGATTTGCCGGTGGCAACCTCCGGCGAATGGAACGGTCGCGACTACATCGGCGAACGCCGCTATTACGAATACAAAGGTGGGAAAGATGTGCTATCACCTTATATTTTCAGCACTTATCGCCTGAACAAACGCATTAATCTGAACGCCGCTTTGCAATTGGTGATGCAGCGATACAAACTGTTTGACGAAAAATTTACCGGCACTGAGTTCGATGTGAATTTCACATTTTTGAATCCGCGTATCGGCGTGCAATACAATTTCACACCGGAATTGAGTGTTTTCGGCAGCTTTTCCCGCACCAGTCGCGAACCGCGATTGAAAAATTATTACGACGCCGCAGAAGCCAGCACGCCCATCGCATGGGGCGCGGTAGTTCCCCAATTTGAGCAAAATGCGGACGGCAGTTTCGATTTCGATAATCCGTTCATCGAACCGGAAAAATTGAACGATGTTGAGCTGGGATTGAGCTATTTGGGCACTCGCACCGAAGGTCATATCAATTTGTTTTATATGGACTTCCGTGATGAAATTGTCAAAAGTGGGCAACTCGACCGGTTCGGTCAGCCCATCACCGGAAACGCGCCGCAAAGTCTGCACGCGGGCATCGAATTCGCCGCAAATGTGCAGACGACCAACTGGCTGTCGCTCTCCGGAAATATGACTTTCAGCCAAAATGAATTGAAAAAATATTCCGTTTTCGATTACGACGACGATGGCATCGTGCTCGAACAAAAACTGGACGGCAACGCCATCGCCGGATTCCCGGATTTTCTGGCGAACGCTCGGGCAAATGTGCAGTATCGGGGATTTGAGGCATCGCTGGCGATGCAGCATGTCGGCAAATTTTACACCGACAATTTCGAAAATGAGCAACATACGGTGGATGCGCACACGGTTTTTCACGGCGTTTTGGGTTACGACCTCGGACGGTTTTTGCAAAGCCGCAAAGGCTTTTTGCTCCAATTGCATGTTCGCAATATTTTTGATAAACTATATATCGCACACGGCGAAGGTTCGGATTTCTTCCCTGCAGCGGAGCGCCACTTTTTCGTGAATGCGAAAATAGAATTGTAACCGGAGTAAAAACAATGCCTAACCTTATCCACTACGCCATTCCCGGATTCATTTTGCTGATGGTGATCGAGGTGCTGTTTAGCGCCTGGCAGGATGCGGAATTGTATGATTTCAAAGATACCGTCGCCAGCCTGACGATGGGCATCGGTAATGTGATCATCAAATTATTCACCAAAATTCCCATTTTGGGCGCATACTTTTTGGCGTATGAATTCCGCTTTTTTACTGTTCCGGCGGATGCGTTGTGGGCTTGGGTGCTGCTCTTTTTTCTGGAAGATTTTACTTATTGGCTGTTCCATTTTTCATCGCACAACGTGCGATTTTTTTGGGCGGCGCACGTGACGCACCATTCTTCGCAGAAATACAATTTATCCACTGCGCTGCGCCAAACCTGGACCGGCGCGTTGAACCTCAGTTTCGTTTTCTGGCTGTGGCTGCCGTTGCTCGGATTTCACCCGCTGATGGTGATGACGATGCAATCAGTTAGCCTGATTTACCAATTCTGGATCCACACCGAAGCCGTTGGCAAACTGGGATTTCTGGAATGGTTCTGGAACACGCCATCGCACCACCGGGTGCATCACGCGTCGGATGTGAAATATCTCGACCGCAATCACGCCGGGATTTTGATCATTTGGGATCGCATGTTTGGCACATTTATCGAAGAGGACGAGCGCCCGATTTATGGATTAACGAAAAATCTCAACAGCTTCAATCCGGTGAAAATCGCTTTTCACGAATGGCAGGACATGATCCGCGATGCCTCGCGGAAAGGGCTTTCGCTGCGGCAGCGGCTCGGCTACATTTTCGGTCCGCCAGGATGGAGCCACGACGGCAGCCGGAAAACCACTGCACAATTACGTGCGGAACTCACTCAATGAGTCGCGTAAACCATTGTTAACGCAGGGTTTAAAACTGGCGTTAAATGCAAAATTTTAAATTAGAAAAAGCACATTTTGAGCACCGATAAATCAAAAAGCCTGTTGCTTTTCGCCAACGGCGAAGTAACATCTGCTGAAATTGAGCGGATTCGCAAACTCAATTTT
This sequence comes from Calditrichia bacterium, assembly GCA_020634975.1. Lineage (NCBI taxonomy): Bacteria > Pseudomonadati > Calditrichota > Calditrichia > Calditrichia bacterium. Next base: position 446,440 of record JACKAQ010000001.1, read on the forward strand.
GATCAGATTGTTGCGGCGGACGGCGGCGCAACAAACGCGCTCAAATTCGGGATTTTGCCGGATGTCGTCATCGGCGATCTCGATTCGATCACACCGGAAATCCGCGAAAAGTTGCCGGATGCGCAATTGTTGCATCGCCCGTCGCAGGAAATCAACGATCTGCACAAAGCGCTCGATTTTTGCGTTGACTCCGGCGCAGTATCCGTCACGGTTTTGGGCATCACCGGAAAACGGTTTGATCACTCGCTGAACAATTTTTCCGTGCTCTGCCATTTTGATCAGCAGCTCAATTTGCAGATTTTTGACGCAAATTCGCAAATTTTCATCGTTCGCGATAAATGGACGTTCACCGGAAAACCCGGGCAAACCGTTTCGCTGATTCCGCTCGGCGCAGTGGCGGGTGTAACCACCGCCGGATTACAATGGGAACTGCGCAACGAAACGCTGGCAATGGGCGTCCGAGAGGGTTGCAGCAATGTTTTTCGGGAAGCCCATGTTCGTGTTTCCATTGAATCCGGCATACTGTTAGTATTTGTAAATGAATAACTTACACATCCTCGAAATTCTCCCGATTTTATTGTATCTCGCGGCTATACTGGCGATCGGCATTCGCAAACGCGATGGCGACAACAACGCCGAAAACTTCATGCTCGGCGGACGACAGCTCACTTTTCCCGCGTTCATCGCCACGTTGGTGACCACCTGGTATGGCGGCATTCTGGGCGTCGGCGAATTCACCTGGCTGTATGGCGTGTCCAACTGGATTGTTTTCGGTCTCCCCTACTACATTTTTGCGCTGATTTTTGCGTTCGTTTTTGCGCCAAAAATCCAGTCCGCGCCGATGCTCTCCATCCCGGACCAATTTTTCCATCACTTCGGAAAAACCGGCGGCGTGCTCAGTGCAATCTTCACATTTTTTATGGTGTTGCCAGCGCCATACGTGCTGATGGTCGGTTTTCTGCTGATGTGGATTACCGGCTGGAGCCTGTGGATTTGCATCATTTTGGGCACGCTATTTTCGATGATTTACGTTTTGAACGGCGGATTTCACGCCGTCGTTCGCACCGATAAACTACAGTTTTTATTGATGTTCGGTGGTTTTATTTTATTGTTCGGTTTTTTGGTTGGCGAAAACGGCGGCATCGGGTTTCTGCAATCAAATTTACCAGAACTGCACCTCACCTGGCACGGCGGCAATTCCGTGCAAACGATGCTCGTGTGGTTTTTCATCGCCGCGTGGACATTCGTCGATCCCGGATTTCACCAACGCTGCGCCGCCGCAAAATCCCCGAAAATTGCCAGAAACGGCATTCTTGCGTCCGTCGGATTCTGGCTAATGTTCGATTTTCTGACCACTTCCTGCGGACTTTATGCGCGGGCGTTGCTCGACGGGAGCGGCGTTTCCCCGGCGCTGTCGTTCCCGGTGTTGGGTCACGAAGTGCTGCCGCCGCTGCTTTCCGGGCTGTTTCTCACCGGATTGCTGGCGACAATCATGTCCACGGTGGACAGCTTTTCGCTATTGTCTGCCATCACCATCGGGCACGATTTGATCGGCAAATGGCGCAAACCCAACGGCGTATCGCTGCTACGCACCGGACTGGCGATCAGCGCAATTATTTCCATCGGTTTGGCGATTGCCGTGCCGTCAGTGATTAACATCTGGCTGCTCATCGGCAATATTTTTATCCCGCCGATGCTCCTGCCGTTGGTTGCCTGTTATTTTCCGGCGGCAAATCCGGGTAAATTTTGGGTGAATATCAATCTGATTGGCGCGTTTGCGGTGAGTTTCAGCTGGCTGCTTTTTTCAGCGATGGGTAGCGATTCGCTCGCAAATCTCGCATTTGCATACGATATCCCGCCGATGTATCCGGGGATGCTGTTTTCGGTGATTGTTTTTGGTTTGGGAATTTTCAGAAAAGATAATTAGCCGCAAAGGCGCGAAGAACGCAGAGACAACAGAGAATAAATTATTTAAAAAATCTCTGTGCCCCTCTGTGACTCTGTGGCTAAAATATTTAACTTCAGAAAGAATATTTACAAAGTGCCAATTGCGGCAAAGAACTACGGTTTTTCCAGCCCAAGTTTTTGCATTTTGTATCGCACGCTGCGTTCGGAAATGCCCAGTTCCCGCGCGGCGGCAGACTGGTTCCAGTCGTTGCGGGTGAGCGCCTCCAGCAACATTGTTTTTTCGTATGCCTCTTTGCGCACTTTGATGTCCGGTGCATTGGCATCCGGATCGCCGAAACGGGTCGGCACATCTACCGGACGAATCTCGTTGGGCAACAATTCCACCGGCAGAAGATCGTGTGGCTCATCCGCCAAAATCACCATTCGCTCCAGAATATTTTCCAGCTCCCGCACATTTCCCGGCCATTGATACGCCTCCAGATGCGCCAGCGTATCCGGCTTAAACCCTTTGATGGATTTATTGTGCCGTTTGGCTAATTTTTCCAAAAAATGATCGGCGAGAATAGCCACATCGCCTTTGCGATCTTTCAGCGGTGGCAATTTAATGGCAACCACGTTCAGCCGGTAAAAAAGATCCTGCCGGAATTCGCCGGATTTAATTTTTTCATTCAACTCGCTGCTGCCGGCGGAAATGATCCGCACATCCACTTTTTTGGTTTGGGTGCTGCCGAGCGGACGAATTTCGCTTTCCTGAATGGCGCGGAGAAATTTGCTCTGCACTTCCAACGGCATGTTGGCGATTTCATCCAGAAACAGCGTGCCGCCGTTGGCGACTTCGAACAGCCCTTTTTTATCTCGGATGGCACCGGTGAACGCGCCTTTCAGATAACCAAACAACTCGCCTTCCAGCAAATTTGCCGGCAACGCACCGCAGTCGATCGCCACAAACGGCTTTGTGGCACGCGGGCCGTTATAATGAATCACTTTGGCAATCAGCTCTTTTCCAGTACCGCTTTCTCCCTCGATGATCACGCGGGCATCGGTCGGAACGACCCGTTCCAGCAGCGCAAAAACAGAGCGCATTTGCGGGCTGCTACCGATAATCCCGTGATAATCGTATCGCTCCTGCACTTCCTGCCGCAGCCGCAACGTTTCATTAAAAATCTCATCGTGAAAACGGGCGTTGTGGATGAACTGCCCGAAGATGGTTGCCAAAACCGTTAGCAACCGCAATTCGCGCTCGGCAAACGGTTGTCCGTTTTGGCGAATGAGGTTGAGCACGCCAATAATTTCCCCTCCGGTTTTCAGCGGAACGCTGAGCACGGAGCTGATACTCCGGTATTTATCTTTAATAAATTTATCGCCAATAAGCTCTGTAATATTGTCAGATAAATACGATTGATTGTGTTTCGTCACCCAACCGCCGAGCAGCATATTCAAAAAATGATCCAGCTTCACATCCGCATTTTCCGCGCGGCGAATGAGCGTTTTGGCTTCACTTTCTCCTGCGGGATCGAACAGCAGAATCGCCCCCTGATCCGCCACACACAGTTGCAATGCCTCGTTGGTGATGTGTTCAATCAGCTCATTCACATTCAGCGATGAGCTGACCGCTTCCAACACGCGATAAACTTTTTCGTAATCCTGAACCTGCTCGCGGAGCAGTTGATTTTCATGGGTCAATTGATCAATTTTTTGTTCGCTCGATGGCATTTTTGTTTCCAATTTCATTTGAATTCGTCATTTTTGTCGAATCTACAAAAAAATATCGACAAAAGCATTAGCAAACCCCAAAAATCCCGAATCGCGGGATTTTCGCCCTAAACAACATTTTAAGGTGATATGCGTCGTAAATCACGAAACATTTTCTGCATGGCATGTAAGTTGGTTTTTATCGGCAATAAAGATAATTCGTATCTATTTTTAATTCAGCGCGTTAAAAAATTAATGGCGTTTTCAACTTAAGATTTAAAGGAGGCAAATGTGATGCACCAAAATCAACGCATTTCTGTCTCGAAGCTGCTGGTTTTCACCGTTGCAATTTTATTTTTTGCCGCTTCCGGCTGCGATCATGATCCGATTTACGGTGACAACTATGGCAGACGTTACACCGCGAGTGAAGATTTTTCCTTTGACCTTTCCGTTACAGAATATTTATCCCTCAAAGTGATTGGATTAAATGGCGACATCGAAATTATCGGCGATCCACAGTTAACCGGGCAATGCCTGCTCTCGGGCGAAAAACAGGTTGAATCCGACAGTCGCGGCGATGCGCTTCGTGAATTGGACTATTTACAGGTGAAGATTGTGCGGGAAGCGAGCCAATTGGTTATTCAAACCGATCAGCCGGAAAGCTCTCGCGGGCGCGAATACACCGTAAATTATGTGGTGCGAATTCCCGTCAATTGGACGACAGAAGTTGAATTGCTGAACGGGAATATTTCCATTTCAGATATGACGAATGCCGTCCGGGCGACTCACAGCAACGGCAATATTACTATTTCTAACATTGAACATGATGTTGTAGCAGATTTGACCAACGGCAACATTACACTGGAAAATATTAACGGCAATGTGGAAACTGCGTTGGTAAACGGCAATATTTCCGCAGAAGTTATTTTATCCGACGAAGAATTTTGCAAATTGCACGTGGTAAACGGCTCTATTTCGTTGCGAATCCCTGTTGTAACATCGGCGGAACTTAGTGCCGGCACAACCAACGGCACCATCCGGCTGGTTAATTTGCTATTGGAAAATGCGAATTTTGGGGAGCATTCGGTCACCGGAATGTTGAATGGCGGCGCGGGAAAAATTCACTTGCAAACCGTCAACGGATCGATTGTTATAACTGGATTTTGATCCCACATAAAATTGAAAAAGAAATCCATTCCGCACTTTTACAATTCCCGGAACGCGCTTATATTTGCCAATGAGCAAAAAAAGCGCGTTTTTTTTTCGCGCATAAATTGCGGAAAAACAACCATCAACGTTGGAGCAAACAATCATGAAAGTGGGATATTTCCAGTTTCGCCCCCGTTTCGGCAACATTCAGCACAACCTGAAAACCGTTGTAAATGCGCTTAAATCTGTGGAAGCAGATTTGATTGTGTTGCCGGAATTGCCGTTTTCCGGCTACCATTTCCGGGATCGGGCGGAAACCCTGACGTTATCGGAAAACCCGCAACAATCGCCAACGGTTGCCACGCTGATCGACCTTTGCCGCAGCCGTAATTTGCACATCGTTACCGGATTTGCAGAAAAGCAGGCGGATAAATGCTTTAACAGCGCCCTGCTGATCGGTCCGGAAGGTTTGCTGCACACCTATCGGAAAATTCATTTGTTCAGTGGAGAAAAACACTGTTTCGATCCCGGCGACACACCGTTATCGGTGCAAAACGTGCGCGGCGCAACCATCGGCATTATGGTTTGTTTCGACTGGATTTTTCCGGAAGTTACCCGTACGCTGGCAGTTTTGGGTGCGGATATTATTTGCCATCCATCGAATCTGGTGCTGGCATATTGCCAGCAAACCATGTTATCGCGTTGTTTGGAGAACAATATTTTTGCAATCACCTGCAACCGTTTCGGGAAAGACGTTCGCCCGCACGGCGAATTGCGTTTCACCGGAAAAAGCCAGGTTGTCGCACCAAAAGGCGTATTGCTGAACCGCGCGCCATCTCAAAAAACGACGTTGTTCATCACAGAAATAAATCCGGAATTGGCACGGCAAAAATCCATCACCGCAACCAACGATATTCTTGGCGACCGTCGCCCGGAATTTTATGAACCGCTGACATCGTGACGCACCACGATTTTCCCGAATTGCTCACCGGATGCCATGCGCCGGAATGCATCGGGGTAATCCTGCCAATCGAACGGACCGTCAACCAGCGGATGAATGTGGTGTTTTTCAAAAAAATGTACCATTTCTGAAAAATCTGTTTGAGTGCCCATGGTTGTGCCCTGTACGGTCACCTGTTTCCAGAAAATTTTGCGCAAATTGATACCCGGCGGATTTCCGGCAGTCGCTCCGAAGAACACAATTTTCCCGCCCGGATTGACGATATTTAACAGGTTATCAAATCCTTCGCCACCGGCACTATCGATAATCAAATCTACCCCATTTTCACCGGCTGCAGCACTAATTTTTTCTGCCCAATCGTCACTGCGATAATTGGCCCCGCCGATCGCTCCGGCAGATTTCGCCCGTTCGATCTTTTCTTCGTTGCCGGATGTAACCAGCACATTTGCGCCGGCTGCAACCGCCATCAGCAGCATCAGCGAAGCAACGCCACCGCCAATACCGGTGATGAGCACGGTTTGTCCGGCTTGCAAATTGCCCTGAGTGAATAGCGCCCGGTATCCGGTCAGCCCCGCCAACGGGATGGCTGCGGCTTCAGCGAAGCTCAGATAATCCGGTTTTTGCACAATATTTTCTACCGGCACACACACAAATTCCGCCTGAACGCCGTTATCCGGCAAACCTAAAATGCGAAATTTTTTCTGTTGCGCCCGCAGATTGTCGCCCCAATTGAGCGACGGATTTATAAGAACCGGTTTGTGGAGCCAGTTTTCCGGCACATTTTCGCCCAATTCGTATACCGTTCCAGCGCCATCCGAGCCTAAAATAATTGGCGTTTTGATGCCGGCATACAATCCCTGAGTAATCCAGACATCTCGGTGATTAAGTGCAGATGCTTCAACTTTAACGACAACTTCACCGGCTGCCGGTTTTGGATAATCAACTTCCCGAAATGCCAGTGCATCGATGCCATCGGGCTTTTCGAAAACAAGCGCGTTCATTTTTTCCATAAATCACCTCACATTTTTTATGAATAAACCATTCCTTCAAGTTTATATTTTTCAATATCTTCGGGTAACAAACCTTTGGGATTGCAAAGTTGTTTCACTACGATAATTGCGCAAAGCAGGCTGTCCAGTGCATCGCCTTTGGCATCTGCCAGCACCCGTTCACGAATATTCGGATCACCCATTTTAATGCCGTTTTGCCCAACAATCGTTTCAAAAATCAGCCTGCGATGCGCATTTTCCTGATCCGCTTTGGTTTTGTACGGCGCGTATAATTTCATTTTTTTGAGCAGCGAAGCCGGGCAACATTCCAGCAAAACCGGCAAATTTCCTTCGGGTTGCTGCATGGGAACCACTCGCGCGGCGTTATTTTTCACCAATGGCGAAAGCACGTCGCGAATACCGTAATAGGTTTGGCGATACATCCGCAAATTGTAAGGCGAAAACGGCGTTTGTGTTTCCAGATCGGTCAACCGTTTCACTTCCGAACCGGGAAAAACATCGCGGCAGTGGTTCCGGAATTGATCCGCCGATGCAAATTTCTCCGGAAAATTGGCCGCAAATTGTTGCCATGTCGATTCGGGAAACATGCCGAGCGGAATGCTGAATGCAACATCCAGTCCCAAAACGGCATTTTTTTGATCCGCGATAAACCGGCAAAGCGCCGGTAAAACAAGTTCTCTTTTTGACGAACAATCCAAAAATTCAGCCGCGTTTTTGCACTTTTTGATGGTGAGCGTTTCACCATCAGCCGTTGCTTCCGTAATCCAGATGGCATTTCCGGCGAGCGCAGCGCCGCTAAAATCGATCCCGTAAATTTGAATCGGTAATTGTTTGGAATCGAGCACAATGTTATTTGTCATTTCATGTTTTTTATCGTTAATCATTTAATAACAACTATTTAACCAGCGTTAATTTGCGCGTTTGGCTGTGCCGCCCATCCACTGTCAACCGATAAAAATAGCTGCCACCGGCAACCGGTTCATTTCGAAAATTAACGCCGCTCCAATTAACCGAGTGGTTTCCCGGCGTAAGCTGCGACCAATTCCAGTTGATCACTTCCCGTCCGTTGGCATCCAGAATTGCCAGTTTTACGGACGCATTCTGCGTTAATTCGAACGGAATATTTGTTGCAGGATTGAACGGATTGGGAAAATTTTGCCGAAGCCTGAACCCCTGCGGCAACGACGGTTCCGGCGTTACACCGTTCGGGTTCGCATTAAAGCGGTAAATTCTCCCGTTAAATGCGCAAAGATACAATTCGCGCGATTCGTCCACGCCAAAACTGGAAATGAACAAATTCGTATCATCATACAAAGCATTTGTGGCGGGTGAGCTGCCATCATAGTTGAGCAGCCAAATTCGCCCGCTGACATAATCTGCATAAACGTAACTGCCAACCCATTCCTCAATTTCGCTGCCGCGATAGACATATCCGCCGGTAATTGACTGTCCCAAACTGTGCGTATATTGCCAAATAGGGAGCGTTAGCCCGGCTGTATCACAATTTGGCGGATTGTAACACTGATTTCCCTCCATCAGTCGCCAGCCATAATTTTTGCCATTTTCGATAATATTAACTTCCTCAATTTGGTTTTGACCCACTTCGCCGGCCCACAACCAGCCGGTTTCCGGATCAAAGCTGATCCGCCAGGGATTGCGCAATCCGTAGGCAAAAATTTCTTCGCGCCAGCCGCTGCTGTTTCCTTTGAATGGGTTATCTTCCGGAATTGCATAGTTTTTGCCATTCTCGATGCTATCCACATCGATTCGCAAAATAGATCCCAACAGCGTTGAACGGTTTTGGCCGTTGTTTAACGGATCGCCGCCATCGCCGCCATCGCCAGTGGTGATGTAGAGAAAACCGTCATTCGGGCCAAAAGCCAGCGCACCCGCGTTGTGATTGCTATATGGCTTGTCGATTTCCAGCAGCACCAACTCACTGTTGGGGTCGGCTGCATTTGGGTCGTTTTGCGAAATGGCGTATCGCGCAATGACGCTGCGATTGGGGTTGGTTGCCGTGTAGTTGATGTAAAAATAGGCGCTGTCCGGAAAATCCGGGTGAAACGCCAGTCCCAGTAACCCTTCTTCGTTGCTGGAATCATCCACTTTATTGCGGATATCCAAAAAAATTGCCGCAGTCGCAACTGACGGATCGTTGGGGAAAACGCGGATGATTCCCGATTGTTCGACCACAAAAATGCGATTGGTGCCATCACTGGCATTCTGCAAATCGACCGGGCGACTGAAAGTGAGATTCGGGAAAGCCACATCCAGCGTAACCTGGCTGTACATATTTATCGATGCAACCATTAATAGTATCAATAATTTGGAAATTGTATTCATATGTTTCCTCATTTGAATGAGATTTGATAAATTCTGGCGGTTTATTAAAATGCGCTAAATTGTAACGTTTTTCAAGAAATTATTTTTTCAACCGGATTTTGAATCTATTTTCAGCCGGATAAAGCTCAAAATTATCAAATAAAAAGGAAAATAATGAACACATACGCCATTATCATTTTAGCCACTCTGCTGTTGAGCTACATTTTGGATTTAATCACCGAATTGCTGAATTTAAAGGCATTGCGAGACGAGTTACCAACGGAATTTAGCGATGTTTTTGATCAGGAAAAATATCGGAAATCGCAGGAATACACCCGCGTCAAAACGCGTTTCGGGCTGATTTACGCCACATTTAGCCTGATCGTTACGCTGGTTTTCTGGTTTTCCGGCGGATTCAATTGGCTGGATTTGCTGGTTCGCCAGTGGGGTTTTAGCGAGATTTTCACCGGGTTGTTTTACATTGGCATTTTGCTGATTGCCAACACCGTTTTAAATCTGCCTTTTTCCATCTATTCCACATTTGTTATTGAAGCCCGTTTCGGTTTCAACAAAACCACGCCCAAAACTTTTGTGCTGGATATGCTGAAAGGGCTGTTGCTGGGTGTTGTGATCGGCGGTGCGCTGCTCGGCGGCATTCTGGCGTTTTTCCAATTTGCCGGTGCAAACGCCTGGCTGTATTGCTGGATCGCGGTGACGCTGTTTACCATTTTCATGCAATTTATTGCGCCAACCTGGATTATGCCGCTGTTCAACAAATTTACACCGCTGGAAGATGGCGAGTTGCGCCGCGAAATCATGAATTATGCCCAAAAAGTGCATTTCCCGCTGGATAATTTATTTGTGATGGATGGCTCCAAACGATCGGCGAAATCCAATGCATTTTTTACAGGATTTGGCAAACACAAACGCATTGCACTGTTTGATACGCTGATTGAAAAACACAGCGTTGCGGAACTTGTGGCAATTTTGGCGCATGAGATCGGGCATTATAAAAAGAAGCATATTTTACAGGGCATGATTATCAGCATTTTACACACCGGTGTGATGTTCTTTCTGCTGTCGATTTTTTTGAACCACAGCGGATTATTTGATGCATTTTATATGGAAAATATGTCCATTTATGCCGGATTCATTTTTTTCGGGATGCTGTTTTCGCCGATCAGCGAAATTTTGGGAATTTTTATGCAGATGTTTTCTCGCAAAAATGAATTTGAAGCCGACCAATTTGCTGCGGAAACCACTCAAAATTCATCGAATATGATCAGCGCATTGAAGAAACTTTCGGCGAACAACCTATCCAACCTTACGCCTCACCCATTTTATGTTTTCCTCAACTATTCACATCCGCCGGTTTTGGAACGCATTCGGGCATTGCGGAGCCTGCAGCTTTAATTGATTGATTTTATTGAGTTTCGATCACACATATTTTAACATTCCGAACCCACTCCCTTCAATTTGATAAAAAAAACCGCCGGGCAGAAATTCCACCCGGCGGTTAAATGTTACTTCAGAAACTGAATCTTGAAGAAGCTTACTTCATCAGGATCATTTTCTTGGACTGAACGAAATCAGCTGCTTTGATGCGATAGATGTAGATACCGCTAGCAACTTTTTCGCCGTATTGGTTGGTGCCATCCCAGATAGCCGTTTTGAATCCGGCGGTCTGGTCTGCATCTACCAGTACTTTTACCAACTGACCCAGAACGTTGTAGATTTCCAACCGAACATCAGCGTTGGTCGGTAATGCATACTTCAACGTGGTGCTCGGGTTGAAGGGGTTCGGGTAGTTTTGTTCCAGTGAGAATACTGTCGGCAACTGATCGTCATCACCGATACCAACCGGAACATCAATAAAGCCTACCGAAAGCGCTTTCTGGCTGGCAGCATAGGCGTTGTCTTTCAGACCCTGAAGGTCATCACCAGCGACGATACCGAAAAGTTGCCCAAACGGTGTCACCCGCGTTGGCGCTGAACGGACCGGCGCCAATCCAGGTGCGATAGTCGCCTGGATCGGTGACGCTGTTGACATCCAGCGTGGTGATGTATTGGAACGAGCCGGTGCGGGCATCGGTCGGCGGGGTATCCAGGGTAACGCGAGCGCCGGAGAACTCATTTTTATCCAATACGCTCATACCGTAATAATAACCGGCGTTGTCGTATTGATAAACCATGTTTTCCGGCAGCGAATAACCGCCCAGGTTGGTTGTGTAATCAGCGATATCCCAGTCTACAAAGATACCGGCATACAGGTCGCTGACCGCTGCACCGGTATTGTTCACGAATCCGTAACGGACAATCATGAATTCTTCACCGGTGTTGGTGTAGCTCTCCTGAACGATTCCCATGCCGTAAGGCACCGGTGCGCCGCTGTCGTTCATCACCGCTGTAGCGATTTGGTCAAAGTTAGCGTCTGAGGTAAAGCCATCAAGAAAATAACCGCCGGTGTTAAGGAGATCCCCATCGGTAGAGAAACTGGGGATCAGACCGTTTACACTGCCGACGGTGGCGGTGCCAAATATCAACCCGCCGCTATACAGACCGTTCTGACCTTTCCAGCTAACGCCATCAGCAAAGCCGGTGCCGTCATCGCCCACATAACCCCAGTTGGTCATGGCGGCATGCAGATCGCCCGGTGTATGAGTAAGGGCTGTATGCTCTTCTGTTGGGTTGCCGTTGGGCGTAGCCATCGCCACGTTCGACGGGTTACTTTCACCTTCCGAGTAAACTGCGGTGACGTAGTAGTAATAATCAACGTTGTTAACCAAACCGCTATCGGTGTATTCAACGGTATCCGCACTGCCGACCAGCGTGTAGGCGCTTGCGTCCAGTGAACGATAGATGTTGTAACCGTTCAGGTCTGTGATGGTCGCACTGTTGCGTTTTTCGATCTGCTGCTGCGCTTTGTCTGCAACCAGTTGCTGAGATGCAAACAGATGATCATTTTGTGCCTGCAATGCTGCTTTTTCCTGACGGCTGAGCAGATCCGAGGCTTTTACCGGCGGTAATTCAACGATGCGGGCATTGGCGCCGGTACCTTCCATGACCAGTGCACGGATCAGGAGGTTGTCGTCAAAGCCAAAGCTGTTGAGCTTCGACCAGCTGACACCGTCAAAACTAATCCAGGCGCGTTCATAGTCTGCACCATCAGTATCCAGACCGATGCCGTAGTTGGTCGCTACCGGCTGGTTCCAGGAAAGATAGAAATCACCTTCGGTAATCTGAAGCGCAGAACCGGAAATATCTACGATATCAAATGCGCTACGAGCCGGCACTTCGTAGTCAACCGGTCCCAGAACTTGCGTTGTTGGCGGGTTATCACCACCAGTCGGGTTCACCCAAACAGAATATTGAACGCTATCCAGCGGGGCGGTAATGTTCGACCAGTAGGTTTTGATACCCAACAGGGTTGCCGGATATACATTCGGTGTGAAACGGGTGGCAAACGCGCCGGTGGTGGTAAAGCCAAAGCCGGTTTCCGCGCTGCCGTCGTCATAACCCAGTTCGCCATCCGGCAACGGTGCCAGCCAGCTCAACTGAACTTCCTGATCACCGCCAAAACCATCCAGGTGACGCGGCGGATTCAAGCCCACCGGCGGCAAGGCTTCGCCGGTAACGGTCAGGTGATCCACCCAAACGTTGTCCGAGTTGCTGCCCGAAGGTCCACCATCGGTGATGTAGTAGTTGATCGCCACATAAATCGACGAGCCGGAGAAAGCCGAAATATCGAAGCTGAATTCGTTCCAGCTACCGGTCGGACCCGGAACCAGAACATAGGCAATCTCGGTAAAGTCTGCCGGGTTGCTGGTGGTCGTCGAAACCAGCACTTTCAGCGAATCCGGGAACGAGCCGCCGATGGAGCCAGCGTAAAAGCTCAGCGTTTCGTAATTGCCGGCAGGAATCTGCGGGCTGATCAGCCATTCGTCAATCAAAAAGCCGTTGGCATTGTTGAAATTGCTGAACCAGAAGCTCTGTCCTGCTTGCGGAAATACCGTGTCACCGCTCGAAAACGCGACGATCTGACGGAATTCCCATGCCGAGCCGCTGCCGTCGTTGTCGATCACCTGCCAGCCTGTCGGCGGTAAAGTGTCGCCAAATACTTCTTCGAATAACACAACTGCTGCGGTAGGCGTTGCCATAACGGTATCCGATGTTGCGCTTTCGCCTTCATCGTAAACGGCGGTCACATAGTAATAGTAGGTTGTGCCGTTGGTAACCGTTACGTCGGAATACATGGGTGTGGTTTCACCAATGGAATCTTGCTGTGCAAAGGTTGTATTATCTTCGGAACGATAAACTTTGTAGCCAATCAATGCGCTGGTTACGCCTGTGGTTACATTATTGTCGTCATCGTTACCGATAGCTTTGTTTTGATCTGCACGAGCAACTGCTTTGCCCGATTTTTTGATCAATTTTTCGAGCATTCCCGGTGCTATCCAGCTCAGGTCCACAACCGCATTACCTGCATTTGCGGTCAATCCGGTTACCGGAGGTTTCGGAGTAACATAAGGTCCGTTTGGCGTCGGTGCGGTATTGTTTACGAAGGTGTTGTTCAAATCTTCGCTGGTTTCATCGCTGCCGTCCAGACCGTTACCGCCGGCACTACTCTGAGCGCCTTCCGTCATATCGATACGCTGCACGGAGAAACCAACCGAATTGTTTAATGCAGACATTTGGCTGGCACCCGGTGTGTCCGGTGCATACATCGAGGAATCCGAATCGATATCCGGGCCGTCAATCATCACGCCGGTTTTATCTACGAATTCGTTATTGGCAACCGGAGAACCGCTGTTATACAGCAGATAATCGATATCTGTTACCAAATCCGATTCGCCATCCCAGTTGTAGAGAATGACAACTTCGTCGCCATTGGTTAGTCCACCCTGACCGCCAATACTTCCCGAAAAGGCTTCGAGCATGTTCGGAACATCATTGGCAAAATCGGTGCTGTCTTCCCACAATTCATAGGTCGGTAGAACACCATACGTTGCAAAGAATGATGAATCACCGGAAAGAGCAATGGTTTGATATTCACCTGCAGCGATCATGGCACCATCAGGGAAACGGGAATGGAAATCGCCAAAATCGCCACCACCACCGCCACCTTCTACGATTTGGTAATAATAGGTATTACCACCCTGGAAAGTTGCATCGGTGAGATAGTAATTGGTCAGTTCAACATCACCTGCACCCGGATTGTAAATTTCGATAAATTCACCTTCGGTGGGTGTTACAACAATTTCGGTGATGAGCAATTTTTCCACAGGTATTGGGATGGCAGCGCGATTCGGCAATGCCAAATCGTCCATATACCAACTGCTTCCAGTGGTTTGACCGGTCGGGAAACGAAAATCCCAGCCTACCCATACGCCATTGATTCCGGCATATGCGGAAAGATCAAATGTAACATATTCAAAAGCGGACACTGAGTTGCTCAAGGTTCCTAGTACATCCCAGGTTGCGCCCATATCTGTCGAAACAATAACATCAATGGAATCATCACCGGTACCGGAAGTTACGCCTCTGTGGTAGAAACCCATTTCGGTGGGACCGGTTGTCAAGTCCAGTTTTGCGGACCATGTAGTAACGGTATCCGAGCTTGCTGCTGGGAACCACATACCGGTAACACCCCAATGATTATTGAGGCCCGTCGATCCGAAATTGGTTCCGCCGGCTAACGAAAAGCCATACCCGTCATCTGTAAACCAGGTGTTGGTCGGAGCTTCGAAATCGATGACAAATGAGCCTTCGGCAACGGAGTGCAATGAAAATGTAACCGTATCCGGTGAGGATGCGCCATCATGGGTAAATGCAACCCATCCAGTTTCCATTGCCACTGAGCTGGGTGCCCAGGTTACCATTACTTCACTTGTTACACCACCAGGGATTACCAGAGAAGTAACATCAGTGGTAATGTCGCTGCTGCTGGTAGTGATATCTGAAATTGTCAGGTCACCACCACCGGTGTTGGTAATTGGCACGGCGTGCATCGCAGAATTACCAACTGCAATCAAACCATTGTCCTGGTTCAGATTAACATCGGTTGCGGGCGTCGTGAAATTCGGGAATGGCGGAAGGTAAACTTCCGGTCCGGTTACGTCGTCAACCCACAGTTCCCATTCATCAACGGAAATGTTTTGGATTGCAACATAAACCGTATCGCCGACATAAGCTTCCAGAGGATAAACAAAGCGTTGATAGATAACACCCAAATCTTGCACTGCTTCCAAAGTTACGGAAAAATCGGCTGAATCTAATCCTGTTGAAGATAGGCGAATATTAAAATCTTCAGGAAAAGTTGCAGAGCGCGATCTTGCCCAGAATGCCACTGAATCTCCGGAAACAGGAATAAGGGCAGGTGTTATTAACCAGTCATTATTTCCGGCGGCATTAAATGAAATTGATGCGTGATAATCACCGGAGTGAGCATTCGTTGCACTTTGCAACACTGTCCACTCTTTTGCATCACCATCGAAATTATAAATAGTCCAGGTGATCGGAATTGCGCCACCTTCAAATCCTTCGTCAAGCGGTGCACTTGTCTGTTTGGACAATTGCGTTGCCGCTACACGTTCTGCCCAGGTGTTGTTCTGAACAACGTCAGAACCCTTTGGGCTTTGCTCTTTTACCGATTTGGCCTGACGGGCAAACCCTATGTTGCCTACCAGAAACAAAATCAGTAAAGCGGTTGAAACTTTTCTGAACATACAACTTCCTCCATTCATAAAATTAGTATGAGTGCAAAAAAAATAGTACGGCATGATACTGTTCTTTTAAAATCACCTCCTTTTTCAAACTTCGATTGCATAAATCCGTTAGTTGATATTTGGTATTCGATATTTTTGAAAGACCAGATAAAAAATGTGATGTAATCAATCTATAACATACGAACGCCGATCAGCGATACGCCCGGTTACAGCTTTCGTAATTGTCAGAACTGTTTAGCTTTGAAAGAACAAGAAAGAGATTTGGGTATGCAATTTTCAAACGACATAATACGGTCGTTTCGAAGAAAAGTTGAGGGCTCGACTCTACCCTGTAACTGTAATGCAGTATTTGATATTTTTGTCAAAACAGTCAATTCAGTTGTGGATATAAGTATTTTATTTATCAATGTTTAAACGAGGAAATCAGAATTCTACAACAAAGTGAATATATGAAAAAATGATTAAAAATCAAGATGTTTTCCAAAACTCTAATGATTTTTTTAAAGCTAAACCAATGCGCTTTCCTGACCCGAATCACCCACGTAGAGGCATGACGCACCAACTTTTTCCGGCACTTTTCGCATGAATTCGAACGATAGCTGGTCGGCAATTCCAAAAATATTGATATCCCCGCGCGGCGCGGTTTCCAGCGTATCAAAAAACTCACCCTTCAACACATAAAATTCCGTCACGGATGGCAACCGCGCCTGATCGCTCAGATATTCCAGAAAACGATCCAACCGCTCTGTTTCCCCATCAGATGCAGCAACGGTAATCAGGTTCAGCTTTCCGTTCCAGTTGGTGTGCAGTTGAAGCGCCACCAGCATTGCCAAATGCCAGTTTGGGCTGCCATCGCGAAGCCAGAGGTTCACATCTTTTTGCACACCGAACGCCACGCGCGGATGTTGATACAACAGCATTACACCCATTTCATTGGTGAGGGCATGACGGATCAATTCGGTGAGCGCGGCATCGTTCCGAGGCACATCGCTGAAGGTGAGGAACAGCGAATTGGGGCGTAACGTGCCGCCTTTCAGCGTTTGGATAACCAGTTTGGCACCGTGAACAAAATCGCTGTCTTCGATTACGGTGGAATTGACCAGCGCGTTTTTATCACTTTTTAGCGGCGATAGCAAAATTTGCAAATGTTTATCGGTTTGATCCAATTGTTCATTTTTTACGGAAAATGCGAAGATACTGCCGGATGGCGTAAAAATACTGCGGATAAACAGCAGCGAACCCGACCAGATTTTCGGATCGTCGATGGGGATCAGCAAATCCGGTTTCCAGGAAATCTGGTGACGCGGATAGCGCGCCGCAATTCGCGATGCACGTTCCGCCAGCATCAAAAACATGCCGCCGCGAATATCGCCCCATTCAGATTGCAACCCTTTTCGCGCCAGCCAAACATACAGCAAAATAATGGTAAAAATTGCCACAACGCTAAACAGCGGATTGATCAGAAACATAATGAACACGCAACTGAGCGCACCAACCAGCGATACAAATCGCGGCACTTTGAACGTCGGGCGAAAGCTGATGATTTTCATGCTTTGCTGGATGTAAACAACGATGTTCAGCGTACCGTAGGTGATCAGAAAAAACATGGTAATCAGCGATGCCAGCGCATCCAGATTTCCGGCCAAAATAGCCACAAAAATAACCCCGCCGGTTAACGCGTTGGCATTTCGTGGCTCGTTGTTTGCGGATTTTTGGGAGAAAAAACCATGCAGCGGCACGGTTCGCTGTTCTGCAAGCGCCTGCAAAATACGCGGTGCGCCAACCATACTGCCCAACGCAGAAGAAAACGTTGCAGCAAGAATTCCCAACACAACCAGAAAACCGATTCGTGCGTTATCCACCATTATCATTTGATTGGCGCGCAGCTCTTCCGGCGTTCCGATCACCGAAAGCAGATAAGCCAATCCTGTGTAAATAAACAACGTTAGCAATATCGCACTAATGGTGCCCACAGGAATAGCCCGCCGGGGATCTTTCAAATCTCCGGACATGTTGGCGCCCGCCATTATGCCGGTTACCGCCGGAAAAAATATCGCGAAAACGTGCCAGAAATCCGCATCCTCAAAATCTCCGACATAAATGAATTTCTCAACCGGCGGTGTTGGCGTCATCACAAATGAGAGCACCGAAAGCGCGATAACCCCCATGATGAAATATTGAATTCGAATCGCAAAATGCGCACTGATGGAAGTAATGCCCAACAGCACCAGCCACGTTACCACAGCAACAACGGCAGCCGAATGTTCTGGGAAAATTTGCAGCCAACCTTCTGTAAAACCAATAATATAGAGCGCAGCAGAAAGCGTTTGGGAAATGTAAAACGGAATGCCGACGCTGCCGCCAGCCTCCAATCCCAACGATTTCGAAATTATCGAATACGCACCGCCCGCCCCAATCCGAATATTGGTGGTGATTGACGACATGGCCAAGCCAGTGCACAGTGTTACCACTTTTGCCAGCAAAATAATGGCAATCGCACCCAGAAAACCGGCGTTGCCAACCACCCAACCCAGCCGTAAATACATAATTACGCCGAGAATCGTCAGCACATCCGGGGTAAAAACACCACCAAATGTCCCGAATTTTTTGACCTTCGGGTCGGTAGCCACGGGTGTTTTCAAAAAATCCAATGCATCGGTAATTCTGCTCAATACATTCTCCGTTACCGGTAAAAGGATGATACATTCTGTCGAAACTGCTGTTGAGTGCTCAAAAATATAATCATATTTTTCCCGATTCCAAACGTATCACCATATATCATTTTCAATTATTATTTGAGTTGCCTAAATCCTTTTGTTAACATTATCACATTACAAAACAATGGAGTGAGCATGAACTTGCGACGCGGTTTCATTTGGATGTTAATGTTTGGATTTTCCCTGCAAATTGCCGGATTTGCTCAATCATTTCCCACATATTACGAGCGAAATTTATATCTCGATGGCAGTGCAGCTGCATATCGCAACGGGCTACTCGGTTACGCCAACCCGGCAAACCTGACGATGTTGGAAGGCTTTAACTTTCGGTATTACTGGCTCAACCGTCAGGAAGAAAATGTCACCAACCAGTCCGGATGGGGTGTATTTACTGCGGTTCCCGGACTCGGCTTTGGCGCAATTCGCAATGGTGCAGATCCATATAAAACAACGACCTACAGATTCAGCATGGCGGATGGTAACCGCTCTTTTTCACTCGGATTTGCCTACGAAAAAGTGACCGGCGATAAAACACTGTTCAACCAACGCAACCTGTATGCTTTCGGTTTGGTGATGCGTCCTGCGCGATCGCTTTCGTTGGGATTTACGGGCAACTTTGCCACTAAAGGAAACGGTCGTGAAGGTGTTGCAGAAATCGGCATCCGACCATTTCTGAACAACCGGCTAACCCTGTTTGGCGATGCCGCAGTGCAGCGCGGTCAATCCATCGGCGATGCCAACTGGAGCGCCGGCGCTGCTGTCGAACTCGTTGAAGGATTGCAGATTTCCGGTCGCTATTTCGATTCGGAAGCGTTCACCGTCGGGCTAAATCTCAATTTCGGGAACGCGGGCGTATCCGCCCAAACGCATTACGCCAACAGCGATACCCGAATTTACAACACCAACAGCATCTCCATCGGCGATTTCAGCGGGAACCTGTTGCAACCCTTTTTCCGCAACAAACACTACGTTTCGATGGAAATGAAAGGGCGCGTTGACTATTTGAAATACGATTTGTTCGATCCCGGCACGCAGCGATTCATGGAAATTTTACAGGATATCCGTGATGCCCAAAACGATTCCCGCGTGTCGGTGATCGCGCTGAATTTGTCCGGAATGCGCGTGTTGCCGGAACACGCATGGGAAATCCGCCAGGCGTTGCTCGCTGCCAAAACCGCCGGTAAAAAAATTGTCGTATTTTTTGATAATGCAGAAATGACCAATTACCACCTCGCTAGCGTTGCGGATAAAGTGATGATGGACCCTGTCGGCAGCCTGATGCTCCCCGGCTATCTTTTTCGGGCGCACATTTTTGAAAGGTACGCTGGATAAAATGGGACTCGGTTTTGACGAATGGCGATTTTTCAAATACAAATCTGCAGCCGAAGCGCTATCGCGGGAGGAATTTTCCGATGCGGATCGCGAACAGCGGCAGGCGCTGGCGGACGCATTTTACGAGACCGCCCGGGCGGAAATTTGCGAAAGCCGGGGACTTTCGACCCAACAATTCGATCATCTGATCGATACCCACGTTTATTTTATGCCCGAAGATGCGCTCACCCAGGAATTGGTGGACACGCTTTGCCGGTGGGACGATGTCGGCAAGGTTATCCAGTCGCTAACGGGCAAAAACAAATTGAAATTGCCGATGGCAATGGTAAAGGAAGCCAACCCGAATTACGGCGAATGGAGCGAAAAACCACGTATTGCTGTGGTTTATGCCCTCGGCGAATGTGCGATGGATAGCGGCATCCGGGCGCGTTGGCTGGATAAAGTGATTCGCAGAATTGCCAAAGATCCCGGCATAAAAGCGCTGGTGATGCGGGTCGATTCGCCCGGCGGCGACGGCATGGCATCGGATTACGTTGCGGAAGCTCTGCGCTTTTGCGCGGAGAAAAAACCGGTGGTGATCAGTCAGGGGCAGGTTGCGGCGTCCGGCGGTTACTGGATTTCCATGTATGCGGATACCATTGTTGCAGCACCAACCACTATCACCGGCTCCATCGGCGTCATCGGCGGGTGGATTTATGACAAAGGATTGAGCGGAAAACTGGGCATGACATCCGACCACGTTCAGCGCGGCGATC
Organism: Calditrichia bacterium; assembly: GCA_020634975.1. Classification (NCBI taxonomy): domain Bacteria; kingdom Pseudomonadati; phylum Calditrichota; class Calditrichia; species Calditrichia bacterium. Next base: position 467,011 of record JACKAQ010000001.1, read on the forward strand.
ACGCGGACATGGGATTTGGCGTTACGCTGCCGCTGTTGGGCATCCGGGTTCCGGCGCGAAATCTGAACGAACAGGAGCGCGAGAGAGTGGAAAAAGTGTTTAAACAAATGTATGCGGAATTCGTGGAAAAAGTAGCGGACGGACGTGGAATGACCGCCGAAGCGATCGACAAAATCGGGCAGGGTCGCGTGTGGAACGGCACAGCGGGCAAAGCAAACGGCTTGGTGGACGAGATCGGCGGGCTATCGCTATCGATCGATATTGCGCGAAAAATGGCAAAAATACCGGATGATCGAAGCTATAATCTTGTGGAAATTCCCAAATCGAAAGGCTTTATCAATCTCGATTTTCTGTCGCCGGTTTCCGTGAAATCGGAGTTGGAACAGGATGTCACAATCCGGTTCATCAAAATGATGTCCGAACGCCCTGGGTTCCCGCAGCCGGTTCTGCTGCCGGGCGATTATCCAGTTTTGGAATAATTTATTTTTGTGATCCTCTGTAGAGGCAATTCATGAATTGCCTCTACTGGCGATTCATGAATTGCCCCTACCGTACCTTACATTTGCCTGGCACCCAGGCCAATGAACACAAAAACGCCAGCCCAAAAAAGACTGGCGTTTTTCATATTCTCGTTCCAGGCTCATGCCTGGAATGTTTCTCATGCTATTTTCAATCCGTCAAATCAACTCACCTTCTGCAATTTCCTGATGCTGCTCATGAAATTTTAAACCAGATTGCTCCAACTCGTTGAGCACCGGTTCGTAAATCATCGGGTGGGTGGGAATGTGACACCCGGAAATCGGCAGTTGATTGGTTAAAATCAATTTTGTGGCGATGGCAGCGGGCATTCCCACCGTTTTGGACATCGCCGTAAAACTTCCGGGATTCCCGAATTCCACCAAAGTGGATTTAATGCGCTCGCGCCGGTTACCCTGATCCGGGAAAACAGCTTCAATTTCGTGCTGCAAAATAACCATATCGCGCCCGTCCGCCGGTAACGGCAATTTTTTGACGAGCAGTTGGCTCATCACATCGGCTGCCGTTTGCACATTTCCACCAATAATTTCTTCAGAAAATAATCCCAGCCATTTCAGATTTTCCATAATTTTTCCGGTCGGGCTGATGTGCAGATAGTTTGCCACCCTATTTTCCAACCGCGCACCGGGAACGTGCATCGAAAGGAACATCTGCAGAAAATCGCGATAGGTCATTTCGCCCAATCCCGAAACTGGCATCGTTTCGTTGGCAAGCCCGAGACGCACAATCTGGTGCCAGGTTTCGCTCCATCCCGGATAACGCAATGTTCCGCGAATCATCGTTTTTACATCTTTTAACCCAAATAACTCTTTGTATAACAATGAGTTACGGTTCGGATAAGCTTCCAACGTCCCAATGCCTTCCACCTCCACCGGCCAGGTTCGCTGGAACACATGCTGGTAGGGCAATAATTTAATGTGCCCGTCTTCGATATACAGCGCACCCGCTTCCCCCGCGCGAACAACATTTCGGGGATTCCAGGTGATGCAATAGCGAAACGGATTGCTCTGCACTTCCGGTGCGGGAATGCCGCTGCCATACGACAAAAATGCGGTGACAATACCGCCGCGATCGCGCACCTGTTGGATGAGTTTCATCGCGGACATATGATCGATGCCCGGATCCAGCCCCATTTCGCTGAGCACCAGCAAATTGTGGCGATGCGCTTCCATATCCAGATCTTTGATGCGATCATCCATATACGATGCGGATACGAAGTTCGCGCCGTGGCGCAAACAATCGGTTGCCACCTGCGGATGAAACATCGGGGCGAGCATGCTGACCACAATATCAGCTTTGCGGATTTGGCTTTCGCGCATTTTGGCGTCGTTGACGTCGAACACCACCGCGCTGCCGTTGGGATGGTTGCCAACAACGCGTTGTGCATTACCCAAATTCAGGTCACCGACGGTTACAAACCAATCGTGTGCTGCTGCATTTTCCAATAAATAATTGATCAAAAAGGGAGCACTTTGTCCGGCTCCCAACACAAGAATTTGTTTCATATTTGAATGGGACCTCCTGTTGCGTCGCGATAAATGCTATACAGCGAGAATCAGCGAATCCTGTATATCACCGAATACTTTTACTTCGCCATTTGGTAAAATGCAGATATTAATTTCCGTGCGAACTGCCATATCGCCTTCCAGATAAATGCCAGGCTCCACCGAAAAACAGACACCGGGAACGAGCAGCCGTTCGTCCTTCGTTTCAAAATTGTCGATATTTGCGCCGTTGCCGTGCACATTTACGCCGATGGAATGCCCTGTGCGGTGCACAAAATAATCACCGTAACCGGCGTTGATCACCACTTCGCGGCAAGCATCGTCCACTTCCCAGCCGTAACAAACTTCACCGGCGGCGAAACGGGATTTCACCAAATTCAGCGCGGCATCGCGGGCATCGCACACTGTTTTGAAAATTTCCTGATATTTTGCCGGCGGATTTTCGCCGACGTAACCGCACCACGTTACATCATAATAAATGGCACCGGGTGTGGTTTTCTTTGCCCACAGGTCAATTAGCACCGTATCGCCCGGTTTGAAAATGTGGCTGCCTTCGCGTTTCGGCTCAAAATGCGGATCTGCTGGGTGCTCGTTGATACCCACAATCGGTCCGTGACCTTCGCAAGTAAGCCCTTCCTCTTCAAATCGGTGCATAATATATTGCTGAAGTTCAAATTCGCTGAGTGGCGTAGCGGTGTGGATGGATTCGGTGATGCGGGCGTATGCTTCATCTTTTATTTTCAGCACAATTTTACCGGCGTCGCCGTGGCTTTGGAAGCCTTTTTCGTCGATGAGCGCCTCAAATTCCTGAATGAGATTCGCTGCGCTGAGCACATCGTAGCCAAAGCTGCGAATCAGTTCCACCGTACCAGCATCAACCATCGAAACATACGGAATATTGTTCATCGGCGAGTAATTCATGGCAATTTTTTTGTGGCTGCCCAACATCGCCTGAATTTGCGGGTGCAATTCTTTCCAGGCGCGATAGGTTAATTTTTTGCCGGGTAAAGAATCAAGCATGGTTTGTTCAACCATACTCACCAGTTTGATGGGTTCGCCTTCGGCGGGAATAAAATAAAACCAGCGGCGGGAGGCAAATTTATGGGGATTCAACCCGGCAATTTTCATTGCCAGCGGGTCGCGATTTCGGAAATCGTAGAGCAGCCAACCGTCAAATGATTGGGATTTCAGCGCTTCCTGAATTTTGGGAATGTTCATCGGCATTTCTCCTTCTTGCATTCACATGAGCCCAAAAATACAGTGGAGATGCCAACAAAATCAACAAGATATATAGAATATCAGCGCAACCGGAATTCGAAGCGTTCGATCACTTTGTAACTGACAGGATTTCCGTTGATGGTTCCCGGTTTGTAGCGATACTGGCGAATCGCCGTTTCTGCGGATTCCGAAAATGCTTCTGCATCGCTGCGCAACACCCGGAAATTTTGCACGGAACCGTCTCTGCCGACCAGAACTTCTACCAAAACCATGCCTTCAACGCCGGTGCGCTGGTAAATTCGGGGATATTTCGGAACAACCCGGCTCACGTACTGGCGCTTTCCGCCGTCTAAAAATGTTTCAATCACAGGTTCATTCAATCGGGGTTGGGCTGCTGGTGTGTTGGTGATCGGTGGCTGGCTATTTGCTTTATTTTCAACAGGTTGCGTTGCAGTGTTCGTTGTATTGTTTTGCGCAGGCGAATTGTTTTCCACCGGTGGCAATTGGGTATTTTGCGGTGTACTATTTCCGGAATTTGCCGGCGTGGTGTTTGCATTTGTCGCAGCTCCAGTATCATTTGCCGGTTGAGCCGTGGTGTTATCGGTAGCTGTCCGGTTTTCCGTTACCGGATTTTGGGTAACCGGCGGCGTGTTATTGGCAGCAGGTGGTGTGCTCCGGTTTTCCACCGGCGGATTTGCGTTTTCTGTCCGGTTGTTTGTGGTTTCCGGTCGGGTTTGCCGCGTCTGGTTTTGTGGACGATCGTTACTGGCGAGCACCGTATTATTTTCCGGCGCGGAAACAACGGGCTGGTTGATCGTTTCCCGTTGCCGGGCGGCAGCGGTTCTGTTCGCATTTACCGGCGTATTTGCTGCAACCTGCCCCAGTGAAACAACCGGTGTAAAAATTACGCTGCCATATTGTCCATTCTGATTCCGGTCGTAAATGGTGCTGCTGATTTCGCTTTCGATGCCGGTATTCCAATAATTATTTTGGGTGTAAATATCGTATTGAGAGCGATTATAAATGTTGTATTCAAAATTGTTAAAAATATGGTTGCCACCGGCTGATTGTCCGGCTGCGACAGTGCTTCGCCCGAGATCGGGATTGGAGCGATCGTAAATCACAATCCCGTTGGTGTTTTGGCTGATAACACTATTTTCCACAATCGCCGATGCCGCCAGTTCGCAATTGATTCCGGCAAAACCGTTGCCGATCATCAACACGTTTCGGATCAATGGTTTCGCCCGCAATGTTGCGTTTATCCCGGCATAATAATTATATTGAAACGTGCAATTTTCCACAACCGGCGAACTACCGTAACACAGCAACCCGTCATACGCATATTCCACAACTACGTGCCTTAGAATAGATCCATCATCACGGGATTGAATAATAATGCCATACCAATCGTGCATTTGCGGGGAAGCGGCGGCGCTGGTAAATACAATTTGTCCGCTCTCCCCTGCCCTGCCTTCGGCGATCAGCGTTCCAAAAATTGTCAATTCAGACCGATCCGACTGTTTGCCGCTGTTTGTGTTATCTTTGCGCGGGAGAAAAGAAATTTTGGTGCCGGGCAAAATGGTCAGCGTCACTCCTTTTCAACGGTAACATCGCCGGAAATCGTCACACTTCCGGACCAATTTGTGTTTGCAGTAATTTTGCCAGACACTTCGATATTTTGGGCAAAAAGCCCGGTAGCAAACATTAAAAAACGATTGTAACTGCGGATTTCATTACGCCATCTCCACTTTCATTTGGAAAGCTGCCATACCTGGTAAATGGATCGTTCATGCATTTTTACAAAAATGTCCATTCTAATGAATTATACAACCGGATGTTTGGAACGATGCCCTCTTCCCGTTTTCATGAATAAAATTGCACTGAATCAGCATTGTTTCTGTGACTGAAAACAATATTTATCCGGCTATCTTTATGATAAAAAAAAAAGGTCTGTAAACCTACAGACCTTCGTTAGATACAAATTTTTAACAGAAACCTAAATTTGTCATTTAGATATGGAAATCAATAAATTTTTCGAGCTGCTCGAACAATTCCCGGTCTTTGAAGGGCTTGACGATGTATGCATCGGCGCCCAACTCCTGTGTTAATTGCCGGAAATTTTCGCCGGCGCGACCGGTAAGCACGATGATCGGGAACTGGTTAAACCGCTGGTCATATCGCACGGTTTCGATCAATTCGTAACCCGATAATTTCGGCATTTCAAGGTCTGTCACCATAATGTCAAATTCTTGTTTATTAAGAAGTTCCAGCGCCTCGTATCCATTCCGGGCGGTATCGGTGATGTATCCTTTTTGCATCAGCAAGCTGCTGATGTATTTGCGAATACTCAACGAATCATCCACAATCAACGCCACCGGTTTGCGACCTTCGATGCGTTTTTTGCGGCGCGGCGGTCCGTCTGCGGCGGCAGATTTTTCAATAATCCTGCCACCCGGCGGCGGTTGCGGAACAGCAACCGGCTCGTCACCGGCGCGCCCGCCCTTCTGGATATCCTGAATAATTTGCGGAATATCCAACACCAGGACCACTTGCCCGTCGGCCATTATCGAGCCACCGGAAATGTATTTCAAACGACGCAATCCCGGACCGAGCGATTTGATCAAAATTTCTTCCCGGCGGATAATTTTATCCACCAGCAACGCCACACGATTGCCCTCGTCCTGCACCATAATTACCGGATAACTGACTGCTGCCGAGAGCAATTTGTCATCCGTTTCGCGCAGTTTGAGCAGTTTGGCCAGCTGCATAACGGGAATTTTGCGTTCGCGGTAGCGGATAAAATAACGCCCGTCTTCCTTCAACAAATCTTGACCGCTAACATGCAGTGTTTCTTCAACTTGCAGCAACGGAACAGAGTAAACGTGTCCGCTCACATCCACCAACATCGACTGAATGACAGACAGCGAAATCGGCACACGAATGCTGAAAGTGGTGCCTCTGCCCATTTCCGTATACATCCGGATGTCGCCTTTGGCTTTTTCGATTTGCGATTTCACTGCATCCAGCCCGACACCGCGACCGGAAACCAGCGTGGTTTCTGTTGCTGTTGTGAAACCGGGATAGAAGAGGTAATCGAACAATTCCTGATCGGTCATGCTGTCGGCGTCTTTTTCGCTGAGCAATCCTTTTTGGATGGCTTTGGCTTTGATTTGCTCCAGATCGATGCCGCGACCGTCGTCACGAACCTCGATAATCACCTGATTGCGATCGCGATAAGCCTTGATTTCCAGCAATCCTTCCGAATGTTTGCCGGCCGCTTTGCGTTCATCAACCGTTTCCAGTCCGTGATCGAGAGCATTGCGGATGATGTGCAACAATGGCTCATACAATTCATCGATGAGCGTGCGATCCATTTCCGTTTCTCGCCGCGCAAACTCAGCCGGATCTGTTTTTTCAACTGACGCGCCAAATCGCGGATCGGTCGGTGGAAACGCTGGAACAGCAGGTTAATCGGCACCAATCGTGCCTGTAAAATTTCATCGAGCAGTTCGTTGCTCAATTTGTTCAGTTTCTGGAGATTTTCGTCATACGTTTTGCTGTTTTCGCGCAGACTGTGGGTTACGGAAGTCAGTTCATCCTGTAACGATTTCACATTTTTCAGCGCCCGCAGCAAACTGTCGATTTGCTTTTTCAGCGCATCCGCTGCAGCAACAGAGGAAGTGCCGCTCCGCAAATTATCATGAATTTTCCGTTCCTCGCGGATAATTGCAGATAAATAATCTTCCGTTTCGCGGAATGATTTCATATTCGTGTTCAGCACATTGATAAAATGCTTCAGTCCGTCCAGTTGATTTTTGAACTGGTTATTGCCGATCACCGATTCTGCGGCAAGATTTAGTAACTGATTCATTTTATTGATGTTAAGTCGCAGATATGTGTCCTTTGCCGGTGTTTCGGCAAGTTCATCAGCACCAACCATTCTCACCGATTCGTCATCGTCGGCTGCAACTTCGACAACTTCTTCCACTGGTTTCACTACCGGAATTGCGGCAACATGCTGTGCAGCGAATTCAGCTTCTTCGGCATCGCCGATCATTTCCTGATAATAGGCATCCAATCGTTCCATCAATTTCTGGAAATTTTTGGTCTTTTCCCGACCCGATTCTTCCAGTGTTTTGATGCTGTATTGAATATCGTCCATCACTTCAAACAGCAGATCGAACAGTTCCGGCGAAAGCTCGCTTTTTTCCTGCAGATGCTTCTCCAAAATATCCTCGCTGCGATGGGAAAGCCCCTCAATGCCGTGAGCGTAAACCATGCCGGATGAGCCTTTCAGCGTATGCATGCAGCGCATCAAATGGTGTTGCAATTCCTCATTTTGCGGCTCTTTTTCCAACTTTATCATCAAATAATTGATATCGTCCAATTGTTCGCGGGCTTCCTGTAAATACAGCTCCAGCACTTGCGGCGAAACCTGCGGGCTTTCTTCTTCGCTATCACTTTCTTCGTGATCATCAACAAACGGCTCCGCTTCAGGAGTAGCGGCATCCGGTGTTTCGGACAGCGCCTGCGCAATACTCGAACTCGCGTTGGCAACCGATTCTTCGCTTTCGTCCGGAACAACCGAGGGTACGACATCCGATTTCGTTTGTCGCGCAAGATGCTCCAATTGCTCCTGGGTTTCATCATATAAAGCCTTGGAAACCTTGAAGTTATCCGTTAAATGTCGAATAACGATCATGCCTCTTCGCGAAACCGGGATAATTTGTTTCAGATCCGTTAACTGTCGCTGGGCGAGCTTCTCGAACACCGTTTCCATCGAATCTGCGATGGAACCGATTTCACTGATCCCGAGCATTTTAGCTGCTGCACGAATTTCATGAACCGCACGTTCGATCTGTTGAACCGCTTCTTTGTCGTAGGTAAATTTTTCGAGATTGGTCAGATTTTTCTCGACAACATCAAAATTGCTGCTCACTTCATTTTGGAATATACTGAGCAATTCGGGATCTTGCTCGCGCAAATACACAAATTCTTCGGTATCGGCATATTCGCTGATTTGCGCTTCGGTGATACCCGTATTTGCCGCGATAAATTGTTCCAGTTCGTTGAGTACCGATGTGCTGTCTACTTCGTGATTATTAACCCGATCCTTTATCAGCAATACCATTTTTCGGAGAATGCTCAACAATTCGTTGTTTGCCGGAATGCTGCCGCTTTGGGCAAGATCGATGGTTCGATCAATGGGATCGGTCAACTCCACGATATCGGATCGCCCGATCATTTGAGCAGAGCCGCGCAGCGTATGCGCCGAAACACCCAGACCTCGCCAAACCTCGCGATCGGAAATATCCGATTCCAGCGATCGCAAATATGATTCCATTTCGTTCAGATAGCTGAAAGCCTCCATCCGGAAAACAGCAATCATTTCCTCTTCTTCAAGATCTTCTTCTGATGGTTCATTTTCGACCTCTTCTGCTAAATTGGATGAATCCAAACCATCTGCAAAATCAAATTCTTCCGTCGCTTCGTCGCCGGTTAATTCTTCCGTTACAGCCTCGTCCGGCTGTTCAGCCTCGGTTTCGATCTCGTCAGTCTCGTCATTCGCATCCACATCTTCGAGCCATTTCAGGTCTTCGGCATCTTCTATTTCACCGACAAGTTTGTTAACATCTTCAAGTTCAAGCTCTTCATCTGTCTCGAATTCGGCATATTCCGCTTCGATGGTTTTGATGATATCTTCATCCGATTCATCTTCCAATTCTTCTTCCAAATCATCAACCAATTCATCTTCAAGCGCGTCTTCAACCGCTTCAGCGGATTCTTCAATTTCATCAATTTCCGTTTCAAAAATATCTTCAATCGACTCATCATCCGGCAAATCATCAATAGATGATGTTTCTGTGTCTTCGTTTTCCTCCGGCACAATGGTCACCAGCAAATCAAATTCTGCGATAATTTCGTCAACATCAACAATTTCGTCCGGCTGATTGACAGACTGCCGTATTTGCTGAATCACACTGCGCAAATCATCTGCGATCGCATCGTTTTCAGAAAGCGCTGCGACATCCGCCGAATCCAGCGCATTTTGGAGTCCGGTGGCAATATTTGCCAAACTGGTGCGATTGACCAACGTGCTGTTTTCCCGGAAAATTTCCAGAAATTCAGCAAATTCGCCATTCAGCACATCTGCAATATTTGCGTCATCCGCTGCCAATGTTGCTTCCAGCGCCTCCAACTGGCGTTGAGCGACATCGGCAAAAGCATCTTCTGCCTCATCAATTCCAACGTTCCGGTCAGTTCGGAATACATTCCGGTCAACTGATCGTTGTAATTTTGCCACACTTCCTGCGATTCGGTAACGTAGGATGTTTCCCAGCTTTTCAGAATATCCGCCAAAAATTGATGCTGTTCCGGCGTTAATTTTTCGAGTTGTCCCGGTGCGAAAAATTGCTGCATTTGCTGAACAGCGCGTCCGGCGATATCCGGCAACAGCAACGCATTCCAGTAATTCAGGTTTTCGAAAACCGATGCAACGGCATCGTCCGATTGCGGCTGTTCGAGATGCGCCTGCAATTGCCGGGCAAAACGGCTGACCACATCTTGAAATGCGGCTTCCAGCGTATCACCGGAATACACATTCGAAACCGGCTCGGCGTCGAACAATCGCCCGTGCATTTCCGCCAGCGACCGGACAATATGTTGCTCCACCGCCTCATATTTTCCGGCGATAACACCGTCCACATAATCACGCATCAGGCTCAATAATTTATCGAACGCAGTTTTTTCAGATTCGGGGAAAGATTGTTTTTCCTGCTGCAATTGGGCATACATTCGCAAAATCGTATCCGCAGCAGATTCGATAGCCGGATAATTGTGGATTTGCCCGAGGTCTTTCAACGCTTTGAGTGCATCTTTTAATTGCAACGCCATATCCGCGTCGGTGGGGTGATGCACCAGTATTTCAACAGCTTCCGAAATTTCTTCGGAATAGGATTCCAGTTCGCTAATCACGTAATCACGCAACATATTGCGTCGTTCGCGGGCTTCTTCGCTATCATTTATGGCATGAGTAGAGCGCGATTCGCGATTGTTGATGCTCTCTACCAGAGAATCTAGTTCACTGGCTTTTTCTTCAAAATGCGCTTCTTCTTCCGCATCTTCCGCAAATTCGTTATCTGCTTCTTCAAACATCGATTCAAAGGAAGGCGCTTCAACAGATTCGGTTTCCGAAACGAGAGCTTCAACTGTTTCGGTTTCGAACGATTCGGTTTCCTCAAATTCAGTTTCCGCAGGTTCGGTTTCTGCAACATCTTCCACTGCCTCATCCACCACTTCCAATTCGAACAGATCCGAAACTTCAAACGGTTGATCAATAAAAATATTTTTGAACGTTTTTGCCCAGGCATCAGCCTGTTTTTGGAAACCGCTCATATCCATGTTGTCCGTATCGGCGGCAGACATTTGGGAAATAACGTGCGTTGTCTGATAAAATCCGGAGGTTTCCGGGTGATCAACGCCCATCTCAATCAGATTGGCGATATCGGGTTGTTGCAGCAATGCATTGCGTAATTGATATATTTATGTTGCAAATCATCCGGCAAATCTTCCGCATGGCTCGCAATTGCATCGTTCAGAATTTTTTCGCAACTTTCAGCACCACCGGCATCCGATTCAGCTGATTCTTTTTGTCCGGTTTTCGCATCGCTTTCCTGACCCAACTGGCTGAAAATTTCCCGTTCAACGGCTTCTTTCCATTCATCATTTTGGAGAAAAACCTCAAAAATTTCCAGAAAATCGCGCACGCGATCATCAATTTTCCCCATCGATTCTTCCGGCGAAACCGTGCTGACGTGATCGATAATATCCGAAAAAAAGATTGCCAGATCGCTGGTGCTTTGAGCGCCTGCCAGATTTTCAATACTGACTAACGCATCATCTTCGCTTTCGAGAAATTCCAGCAACTTTCCCAGATATTTTTGGGCTTCAGCGCCATATTGCGCTTCTCCGCCCTTGCGAATTTTTTCCAGCAACTCAAAATAGTAAAACGATTCAAAATTAACAGATGTATTCACATTCATGGCAAAAGACCTGTTTATGGTTTACAATGCATGTTTTGGATAGCCATCCATGTCTTGATCCCAAAGTTTTCCTGTCGAAAGTAAATTGTGATCAATAAAAACAATAGGTTACGAATTTATTTGTCAAACTTTCATTTTGTGATTGCTGCGGCTGTCGCTCATCCGGAATTTGGAGACCGCAGTGTTCAGCATTCGCGAAAGGCTTTCCATTTGTTCCGCCAATTTGCGGGAATGCCGGGAATTTTCGGCGGTATCTTTGGCAATTGTTGCGGTGCGTTTCACCGCTTCGGCGATATCGGAACTGGCTTTGGTTTGCTGCTGGAACGCTCCGGAAATTTCGGTAATCGATTGGGAAGAATCCTGCACCATCCCGATAATTTCCTTCAATGCAGATCCGGCTTCGTCCACATAATGAGTGCCTTTTTCCACTTCTTCAATGCCGTGTTCCATAGAAATAACCGCCTCTTTTGTGCCATCCTGAATTGTTTCAATCAGATTGGCGATATCTTTGGCAGCCTGGCTTGCGCGTTCCGCCAGAATTCGCACTTCGTCTGCAACAACGGCAAAACCGCGGCCGGCGTCTCCGGCGCGGGCAGCTTCGATAGTTGCGTTGAGTGCCAGCAAATTTGTGCGATTGGCAATATCACTGATAACTTCAATAATTTCACCGACTTCCATCGAACTTTGTCCGAGCGAGCGAACCCGGCGGGCGGTTTCCTGAACCCGTTCCCGGATGGCGTCCATTCCTTCGGTGGATTTTTTCACAACTTCTGTTCCGGCAAGGGCAACCTGCGCAGCCCTCCGGGCAGATTCCGCCGCCTGCGACGTGCGGACGTTCGCATATTTCAAAATTTCTGCCATCTCGCGCGCCGCGCGATAAATGCCTTCGATTTCCTTTGCCTGCGTTTCCGCACCGCGAGCCATATTTTCGGTATTGGTGAGCACTTCCCGGGTCGATTTTTCGATGTGTTCGGCAGCGCTTTTCACATCGCGAATCAGGTTGGACAAATCCGCAACCATCAAATTGAACGAATCTGCCAGTGCGCCAAGCGTATCTGCCGTAACGTTGGCGGTAGCAGTAAAATCACCGTCCGCTGCGCGGGAAACAATGCCCAGCAAGCTGGTGATGTTGTTTTGCAGCCGGTCACGATCTGCTTCGGTTTCGATCAATCCCTCAATTTTTTCCAGCATAACGTTGGTTGCATGTCCGATTTTTTCCAGTTCATCCTGGCTTTGCATATCTGATCGCAAATGGTAGTTGCCTTCGGAAACGCGATTGACAAAATCTACATATCGCTCTATTGGACGGGTAACCATCCGGGATAAAATGAGACTTCCGGCAAGACTGATCACCACTGCCCACAGCAGGTAAACCAAAAAATTGAGCCAGAACGAGGGCATCTGCGCGGAAAGCGCGTCTTGCGAAATATCGATTCTTGCAAATGCTACCAACTCTTTCCGGCTATCGTAAATGGGCGCAAAAGCTGTATTTACGTTCTCTTCACCAATGGATGATTCCGATGCGAAAACCACCGCATTTTGCTGCCGGACAATTTGTAATTCGGGATAATTGGGGCGCGTTTCCAGAAATTCAAATGGAACTCTTGTAGAATAAAAACGCGAGTGTTTTCGCGTTCCGGTATTAGAATAATTATGGCTTTTAGCGGAAATTGACGATCACCCGATTCGAATTGTTGATAAAATTGCTGAACCTGACTGGATGCTGTATTGTATTCCAGAATCAAATTGGTTTTCTGAGCATAAGAAGCAGCAATGTTTTCGCCATCCAAGCTGACAGAAAGCATGCGTCCGAGGTTTTCGAGGTAATAGCGGGATTGTAGCGATACCTCCTCGCGATCACTTTTGTATGAGTAATAAGCCAAAATGCCCATTACAACAAAGCAAATGCCAAAGAGGATAAAGAAAAATTTCCACTGTAGCCCGATAAAATTGCGTTTCATTCAATCACCAGTTAAAAGTGGGCTAAAATTTGTTTCGCCCGGTAAATATTTTCGAGATCCAATTTGTAAATAAAAATATCGCGGTGCGGAAGCACGCCTTTCAAAAACTTTTCCATCGATTTGGGCACCATTCCCCGGGCATTTTTCATATCACCGGAAGAACAGGCGATTACGCTATGGATTTTGTCGATCAACATGCCAAACGGAAATCCGGCGGCGTCTTCGACGATGATAACCATATCATCTGATCCGACATTTTTTCGCGCCAATCCCAACACCGGCGAAACGTCCACCAGCGGATAAATCTCGCCACGGAGATTAAATACGCCTAAAAAAATTTCTTCACTATTCGGGAGCGGGGTAAATCGCGGCACCGGAATAACTTCCCGGGCTTTAAAGATATCCAAACCAAACAGCTTTCCGCCCAGTTCAAAGATGGAAAGCCGCTCAATATCCTGCGGTGCACGCCCGTTTTGTTTATCTACCATAAATTTATTTCGATTTTCGCACATCAAATGGCATTTTCAAGATGCATCATTTGCGAAATTGAGAATACAATACCGGTGCAGTTATTTACGAATCAATTCTTTAATTTTTCCAACCAGTTCTTCATCTTTGAATGGTTTCGGAATAAAGTCATCTGCGCCCAGTTGTTTTGCGCGTGACGTTTCGCGCGGCGTATCTTTAGCGGAGAGCATCACAACAGGAATATCTTTGCTGGCTTTGATGGCTTTGAGCACATCCAACCCGTTTACGTCGGATAGCATGATATCCAAAATAATCAGGTCTGGCGTGTTGTCGTCCAAATAATTCAATGCTTCTTTTCCGGAGGAAACAGAAACGATCTGGTAATCTTCGTTTTCCAACGCAATTTCGACCATTTTGCGGATCACCACACTGTCATCCACAACCAGAATGGTTGGCGAAGTGCCGGTTCCGGGCGTTGTGAATTCCGGCGGAGCAACGGGCGTTTTTGTTTCTTCAATAGCTGTTTCGCTGTCCGAATCGTCCACATCCACCAAGTCTTCATCGAAAATACTGCTCAAATCGAACTCGCCGTCCATATCGCCGATATCGGTATCGCTATCATCCAGGTCAGTTGACAAATCATCCATTTCCTGGTCATCGAGCAAATTGCCGATCAGCGAATCGAAATCGTCGTCATCTTCCGTTGCGCTTTCTTCTGTGTCGGCATCTGGCTCATCTTCCAAATCAGCCGAAAGTTCACCGGCTTCGGACAGCAACGAGTCGAAATCCAGGTCTTCGCTTTCTTTCGTGGAAAACGGGTCTTCGTCGTCATCTGTTTCGCTAAAATCGGCTTCTGCTGCGCCCGTATCAAGCTCGTCCAGTTCGGCAACATCTTCGGTCAGTTCAGCCTCCGAAGCATCCAGCACATCTTCGTCGGTTTCTTCAACTTCGTCAAAAAAAATTGTCAATCGATTCGGAAAACTCTGCGCCATTTCTTCGTCGTCAATGTCGAGGTCGGAAAGCTCATCGTCAATTACAGCTTCAACTGTGTCTTTGGATGCATCATCCAAATCAAAATCAGGTGCTTCAAAATCTTCCGGTTCTGTATCGATAACACCCATTTCGGCTTCATCAGCAACTTCAGCAGCTTCGTAGTTGCCATTACCGCTCAGAAAACTCAAACCAGAAAATTTCTGCAGCGCATTTTCAACAACCACTGTATCCAGATCAAGAAATTCTGCAATATCTTGTGCACTCTTTTTGCCATCGATTGCAAACAGAACTTTCCATTCGTTAATCTGTAATTTAATGTCGAATACTTTTTCTTTTAAATGGTCGGACCTTGAAAATACCTGACTCACAGTTGTGCTCCTATGTTATTTCGCGCCTTGGGCTTCCTTTAATATACGTAAAGGCAAAAAATTATACATTATAATCGTATGTTTTTGAAAAATCTTTATACAAAGATATTTTTTTAACCCTGCTTTGTTTTAATCAGCTTAGATGAAAGAATCTTCGTGAACGGGATTAGCGGACTTAGCGGTAATTTGCAAGTTTTTCCAAAATATATTCCAGAGAGCTGATTGCAACGCTAAATCTAAAAAAAATCCCGGTTTATTGATAGTATTTTTTTCGCTTTTTTCCACACCAATATATAAAATTCACACTCAATTGAGCGATTAAAAATGATATTTTTCCGATTTTCATTCAATAAATTTAGCCGTTTTGAAGAAAACGTTGTGATAAAATCGAATTTTCTTTAACTTTTGAATTTAAACCATCTATTTCTGAGAAGGCTAAGCGTCCCTGTTTTTGTTGATGGGACGTTCTTTATTTTTAATAAATGCCTGCACAATACTAATTTTTTTTTACGTTTCATTACGCCTAAAATAATCGTTTTTTTGGATGATTTTATTGAACTACGTCAATTTTGAGTAACAAATTGTAATTTTTGGAGATAGCCCCATGGAAGAAGTCAGCCAACTGATTGCCCAGCGCATTCAGAAAACAGAAAAACTGCGTGAGTTAGGGATAAACCCCTATCCATACCATTTTGACAAAACACATTCCAGTGAAAATATCAAACAGCAGTTTGCGGATTTGGAAAATAAAACGGTTAAAGTTGCCGGACGGATGATGGCAAATCGCCTGATGGGCAAAGCCGCTTTTGCAGATTTGCAGGACATGGACGGACGAATTCAGATTTTTATACGCAAGAACGCGTTAGGGGACGAAGGCTTTGAGGCATACAAACTGCTCGATATCGGCGATATTATCGGTGTGACCGGAACCGTGTTTCGCACCAAAACCGGGGAAATTTCCGTTGCGGCGGATGAACTGGTGTTGCTCTCCAAATCTATGCGCCCGTTGCCCATCGCCAAAGAAAAAGAGGAAGACGGCGAGAAAATTGTTTATGATGCGTTCAGCGATGTGGAACAACGCTATCGCCAGCGCTATGTGGATTTGATTGTCAATCCGCAGGTGAAGGATGTGTTTGTCAAACGCTCCAAAATCATTAATTCGATGCGCAATTTTCTGAACAACCAGGGTTATCTGGAAGTGGAAACGCCGATTTTGCAACCGATTTACGGCGGCGCTTCGGCGCGTCCGTTCGTAACCCATCACAATACATTAGATATGAAGCTCTATTTGCGAATCGCTAACGAACTGTATCTCAAACGGTTGATCGTCGGCGGATTTGAGGGCGTTTTCGAATTTGCCAAAGATTTCCGCAACGAAGGCATGAGCCGCTTTCACAACCCGGAATTTACGCAGATGGAACTTTACGTCGCGTATAAAGATTACCACTGGATGATGGCGTTTACCGAACAGCTGTTCCAGCATCTCGCGGAAACGGTGCTGGGCACCACCAACATCAACTATCAGGGCAAAGCAATTGATCTGACGCCGCCCTTCCGGCGCATGCCGCTACTCGAAGGCATCAAAGAATACGCCGGGGTGGATTTATACGGCAAAGATGAAGCGGAAATGCGCAGCATCGCCAAAGATTTGAACATGAAACTGGATGACAGTTGGGGCAGCGGTAAAATTATCGATGAAATTTTTGGGGAATTTGTGGAACCCAATCTGGTGCAGCCCACGTTTATCATGGATCATCCGGTGGAAATTTCGCCATTGGCGAAAAAACATCGCTATAAACCGGGACTGGTGGAGCGGTTCGAACTGGTGATCGCCGGAAAAGAGATGAGCAACGCTTTCACCGAATTGAACGACCCGAAAGACCAGCGCGAGCGGTTCGAATCGCAAATGGGATTAAAAGCCCGCGGTGATGACGAAGCGCAAGTGCTCGACGAAGATTACCTACGCTCGATGGAATACGGCATGCCGCCAACCGCCGGCATCGGTATCGGTATCGACCGGTTGACGATGTTGTTAACCGATCAATCGTCCATCCGCGATGTGCTGCTGTTCCCGCATATGCGCCCGGAAACGCACGAATAATTGCGAATCGGTTTTTGATTCGATCATTTTGATAACGGTTGAGCCGGATTTTCCCAATCGGAAACGGCTCAGCCCGTCAACCAGAAAGCACGAAAATACGCAATGAATTTTGAATCTTTTGTCGCCCTACGCTACTTCCGGGCGAAACGCCGCACCGGTTTTATTTCCATTATTACCTATGTTTCCGTAATCGGCGTGATGATTGGCGTGGCTGCGTTAGATATTGTTTTATCTGCATATAACGGCTTTGAATCCGAGGTTCGCAATCGGCTGATCAGCGCAGATGCCCACATCCACCTGCGGAAATTTTACGCCAATGAAATAGAGGATTACGACGCACTCGCAGATTCGATTCGCGGTTATCCCGGCGTTTCCGGCGCATCGCCGGTGATTGTGAAGGAAAGCGTGCTCGTTTCCAAAGGCAACAACACGCCGGTGGCGGTTCGCGGTGTCGATCCCGAAACGGTTGCACAGGTGAGCATTGTTACCAACAGCATCGTTTCCGGAAAATTTGATTTGGGTAAACAAACCGTGGAAGATCGCGAATACAACGGTATCGTCCTCGGTCGATATCTGGCGGAGCAGTTGTTTATTTTCGAACCCGGTGAAATTGTCACCTTATTTTCCATTCCCGAACAATTCAGCCTCACGCCGCGCGCCCACGCCAAACAGTTTGTCGTCACCGGTTTGAGCGAGCTTGGTTTTTACGAATACGACAAAATTCTGGCATACACCTCGCTGGAAGCCGCGCAGGATTTGTTCAAAATGCAAGGCAAAGCAACCCGCATTGATGTAAAACTGGACAATTACGAATCCGCCCAATCCATCGCCCCAAAGCTGGAAGAACTTCTCGGCGGCTACCCGTATCTCGCCCGAACATGGTTCGATCAAAACAAAAGTTTGTATAGCTGGATGGAATACGAAAAGTGGCTGTTCACCATCATTCTCAGCTTGATCATCATGGTAGCGGCGTTCAACATCGTCAGTTCGCTGGTGATGATTGTGATGGAAAAAACCCGCGAAATCGGCATTCTGAAAAGCATGGGCGCATCCGCACCCAAAATTATGCGCATCTTTTTATACGAAGGCATCATCATCGGAATGCTGGGAACGGTGCTGGGCACCGCGCTGGCATACGGCATTTGCTGGGCACAGCAAACCTTTGGTTTTGTTACACTTCCGGCGGATGTTTACATCATCGATAAACTGCCGGTGAAGATGGAAGTCTTCGATTTTGCGGTGGTTTCATTCATCGCGATGGCGCTGTGCATCCTCGCTGCGGCGTATCCGGCTTACAAAGCTTCGCGCTTAAATCCTGTGGAATCCATTCGCTATGAATAGCTATTGGAAGGATAAAGGGTGAAGGATAAATTGGAAAACCTGATAAACTATGATATTGTGCAAAGTAACGACAAGTGGGTTATTTCAGAAAAAAGCAGCAATTACGGACGTAATCTCAATGAGCGGTTATTCGAATTTGCCGTTCGAATTGTCAAATTTTTACGATCAATTTCGGATTCACCGGAGAACCGGATTATCAAAAATCAACTGATAAAATCTGCCACTTCAATGGGCGCAAATTACGAAGAAGCACAGGGCAGCAATTCGAAAAAAGATTTCAGCAATAAATGTGCGATCGTTTTCAAAGAAGCACGAGAAACCAATTATTGGCTGCGTCTGCTTCAGGCAACATCAGCAGAAAACAATAAAGAATTGTCTTTTTTAATCGAAGAATCCGATGAATTAAAAAAAATCTTTGCGTCAATCATTATTAAAACCAGACCACGGGAATTCTGATTTATCTTTTATCAATTATCCTTTATCCTTAAAAAACAATTATTTATCCGTTAGAAATTATTCTTTAACCTAAAAAAATATTTATTTATCCTTTATCAATTATCCTTTATCCTTTTAAAATGACAATATTAGAATCCAAAAATCTCAGTAAAACCTACGACAGCGGACCGGAAAAAGTGCGCGTGTTGGAAGGCGTAAACCTGAAAATTGCAACTGGCGAAATTGTTGCAATTATGGGGCCGTCCGGCGTCGGGAAAAGCACGCTGCTCAATTTGCTGGGCACGCTCGATCAGCCGTCCGGCGGAGCGCTGCTCATCAATGGCGAAGACGTGTTCCAGTTTAACGAGCAACGGTTGGCAAAATTCCGGAACGAGCACATCGGATTTATTTTCCAGTTTCACTATTTGATGCCGGAATTTACCGCGCTGGAAAACGTGCTGATGCCCCGGATGATTCGCGGCAACGACTGGCACTCCGATGAACAACATGCCCGTAAGCTGTTGACAGATGTAGGGTTACAGCAACGTTTTTATCACAAGCCGAACCAGCTTTCCGGCGGTGAACAGCAGCGTGTGGCTATCGCCCGGGCGTTCATGAATCAGCCGAAACTGATTTTGGCGGACGAACCCACCGGCGATCTCGATCGTAAAAACAGCCATATTTTGTTCGACCTGATACTGGAATTGAACAGCAAATATCACCAAACATTTGTAATCGTGACCCACGATGACGAGTTGGCGCACCGTACGCACCGCATCATCCATTTGCTGGACGGCAAAGTGGAGCGGGAAGAAATCGTTGCCAAAAATTGAGTTTTTGAAGTATCTTTTTGCCGCAGAGACACAAATTACATTGAACGAAAACCCAACTTAAACAATTGTTTCTGTTGTATTAAAGCTATTTTTTCCTCCGTGCCCTCTGCGCTTTTGAGGCATTTTTTTTGACTAAACCAACCCATCGATAAAATGAGCAATTACGACCGCCAAAATCCGCTAAAAATGTCTGCCGAATTTCTGAAAGGCGTGGGACCGGTACGGGCGGAAGCGCTGCGAACGGTCGGAATTCACACATTTGAGGATGTGCTGGAAGTTGTGCCACGCCGCTATCTCGATCGCAGCGATGTGCGCAAAATCAGCGAAATTAACGAGGATGAAACGGTTACCGTCATCGGCGATGTCTCGTTCAAACAGCTCATCGAACGCGGCAAAAAACGGCTGACCGTGCGTATTTACGACGGCACGGGCATTCTGGAAGCCGTGTGGTTCAATCAACCGCGATTGTTCAGCAAAATGTTCCACGAAGGGCAAACCGTCGCGTTTTCCGGCAAGGTTGGGCGATACAAATACTGGCAAATTATCCACCCGGATTTTGACGTGATCAGCGATCAAAAAGAGCCGCTGAATACCGGGCAACTTATTCCGCTCTATCCGTCCACTGCAGATCTCAAAAAAGCGTGGATCAGCAATTACGTGTTCCGCAAAATTCTGTTTTTGGCGTTCAAAAAATATGGGCACCAGATTCCCGAAACGCTGCCGCAATCGCTCATCCGGCAGTATTTGTTATTTTCCCGGTCGGACGCTTTCCGGCAGATGCATTTTCCGGATTCGCACGAAGCCCTTCATCAGGTTGAACGGCGATTTAAGTATGAGGAATTATTCTACTTACAGCTGCTGATGGCGTTGCGAAAACACTTCTACCAATCACCGGCAATCGGGTTGAAAATTCCCGTGAACGATACGGCGTTTGCCAGCCTGAAAAACCTGCTGCCGTTCCAATTGACAGGCGCACAGGAACGCGTGCTCGGCGAGATTCGCAACGATGTGCAAAGCGGATTGCCGATGAACCGACTGGTGCAGGGCGATGTCGGCTCCGGCAAAACCGCGGTCGCGATGCTGGCGATGCAAATGGTTATCTCCGCCGGATATCAGGCGGCAATTATGGCACCGACGGAAATTCTGGCGCAGCAGCATTTTGCGAACATATCTAATTTATTAAAAAACAGTGGGATACGAGTCAACTTGCTCATCGGCAGCTTGTCTGAAAAAGAGAAAAAAGCGGTGCATCGCCGCATCGCCGAAGGCAAGGTTGACCTGATTGTGGGCACGCACGCACTCATCCAGGAAAAGGTAATTTTCGAAAATCTGGGCATGGTGGTAATCGACGAGCAGCACCGTTTTGGCGTGATGCAACGCGGCGATCTCATCGAAAAAGGGAAAACGCCGCACGTGCTGGTGATGACCGCAACGCCCATTCCCCGCACGCTCGCGCTCACGATTTACGGCGATCTCGATGTGTCGGTGATCGATGAGTTGCCGCCGGGACGCCATCCGGTGAAAACCTTTCACCGCGAGGAAGACCGGCTGCCGCTGATCTGGGATTTTCTGCGTCAGCACATCGAAAAAGGTGAGCAGGCATATATCGTTTATCCGCTGGTGGAGGAATCTGAAAAGCTGGATCTCAAAGCCGCAACCGAAACATATCAGCACCTCCAAGCTGATGTTTTTCCTGAAGTTAAGATGGCATTGATTCACGGTCGCCAAAAAGCGCCGGAAAAAGAAAAAATCATGAACGATTTCAAAAACGGGCGAACCCAAATTCTGGTTTCAACAACGGTTATCGAAGTTGGTGTGGACGTGCCAAACGCCACCATTATGGTCATCGAACACGCCGACCGTTTCGGGCTGAGCCAGTTGCACCAGTTGCGCGGGCGCGTCGGGCGCGGTAAAAATGAATCGTTTTGCATTTTGGTGACAGCCAAAGATATCAGCGATATCGCCGGCGAGCGAATGGGCGTGATGAGCCAAACCAATGACGGATTTGTGATCGCGGAGGAAGATTTGCGGCTGCGCGGCAGCGGTGAATTTTTCGGCACTCGACAGAGCGGCATGCCCGATCTGAAATTCGCCAATTTGCTGACCGATCAAAAAATTATCGAAATCGCCCGGAAAGATGCGTTCGCAATTGTCCAGCGCGATCCGCATTTGCGGCTGCCGGAAAACGAAATTATCCGGGAACGCTTCAAAGATAAGTTTGTTGATAAATTCCAGATGCCCAATATTGCCTGAGGCTGGCAACTAATCCCGTTTCCAAATTTCAATTTTATATGTGGTTCGCTGTAAATATGTCAATAATTGTTTTGCGGCCGTTTTTTATCCTTATCGGGACAACTATATTTTTCTTTGCCAACATTTTTGCGCAGGAAACTCCTCCGGAAACTTATTTTTATCACGGAAAAAATTACGGCTCCGAGGCTGTTTTTAATCCACTTACGACCATTGTAAACGGTGGATTCGGCATTCTGCAAATCAGCAATCGCTCCAACGATTTATCGACAGTGGATTTTGGTCACGGACTGAAAAATGTTACCTACAATCTCTCCCACCCGCTCGCTGTTATCAATCAGTACGGCTGGTCAAATTTTTTGAAACGGGAAGTCATCCCGACCAGTTTTCAGCTCAAAAATGCCCAATATTTTCCCAATTATTACAATCACCTGATTGGCGGCGGCTTCACCTACCGGGAGTTTGTCGATTGGTATAAATTCCACAATTTTCCGTACGCAAAAATGTGGGCGGTCACCTCGTGGTTTGGCTATCATTTGTTGAATGAAGTGGTGGAAAACAACCAATATTCCGGCCCGAATATCGATCCCATTGCGGATATTTACATTTTTAATACTGCGGGATTGCTGCTTTTTTCGTTCGATGGCGTCGCCCGATTTTTCGCAAATACGCTCAGCATGCGCGATTGGTCATTTATGCCGGCATACGATTTTCAGCTCAACACCCTCGAAAACAACGGGCAAAATTACATGGTTCGCTACCGGCTCCCGTTTTTGAAACGCTGGAGTTTGATGTATCATTGGGGCGTTCACGGCATGTACGGGCTGACATATCACCGGGAAAACGGGCAAAATTTCAGCGTTGCCGGCGGGCTCGTGGTGAAAGATTTGGTGGATACCAACAGCGAAACCGGCGTCCGCGAACTAACCGCAACCCTGGTTTGGACGGGCGGATTGTTTTACGATCTCAATAATTCGCTGATGACATCACTGATTTTATCCGGCACAAAAGGCTACAAAGCGCGGCTGAATGTGTATCCCGGAAATTTTAGTTTCGGGCGATTTTCACCGGGATTTTTCCTGAATTTGCGCAAAGACAACCAACTGGTTTTCGGGATTCATTTCGCTGCGATTCCGGTCGGATTTGGGCGACGGGCAAAATAATAAAAAAACGCAATTCGCATATTTTTTTGATTAAATTAGGTGTTTTACGAATATTTATCAACTGATATCTTTATTATAAACATGAACTTACACCCAACAATTGTTAACATCACCATATTTGTTCTGGCTGCCGGAATATTACTGGAATTGCTGTATTTTTTCACCAAAAATCTGCAGTTCAAAAAATATGGCGGCATTTTGATGATCGCCGGCGCTGTGTTTGCGGCGTTTTCCGTCTTTAGCGGATTGCGGGCATTTTCAATTGTGGAAATTCCCCGCGAAGCGCTGCCGACGGTAGAAACGCACCGCGTTTCCGGGCTGATCACGCTGGCGCTGATCGCCGTTGCGATGGTTTTGCGATTTGCAGCCGGACGAATACGCACGCTCGAAAAACCGCTGCGTTGGCTGTATGCGGCAATGCTCATCGCGATTGCAGCGATGCTGTTCCGCACCGGCAGCATCGGCGGCGATATGGCTTACAAATACCAATTACGCCACGATGAACCCGCGAAAACACCTGCCCAAAAACCCGGATTTGATGAATGACGCGCCCCCTCAAAAACAGCAGTGATCCCAAAAAGCGCCCGAAATTATCGCTGCCGATGGTGAAATACGCCTTTCGCACCATCGTTTGGCCACGACGCTGGCGCATGTTTGGCGGACTGATTTTTATTTCAATCAATCGTGCGGCGGGTCTGGTTTTGCCCGGATCGTCCAAATATTTGCTGGACGAAATTATCGGGAATAACCGCCCGGACATGCTGTTTTGGCTGGTTGCCGCCGTTGCCGGCGCTGAATTATTGAAAGCCGGAACCAGTATTTCGCTCATTTATTTGCTGCGGATTGAGGCGCAACACCTCATCAAACAATTGCGGGAACGGATGCAGCAACACATTATTTATCTCAAAAGCCGCTTTTTTGACGAACACAGCAGCGGATCGCTGGTGTCGCGAATCATGTCTGATGTGGATGGCGTGCGTTTTTTAGTCGGCACCGGATTGGTCAATTTTATCGGCAGCATCATCACGGCGGTGCTGGCGTTTGTGGTGCTCATCCGGCTGAACGCCGCGCTCACATTTTACACCCTCGCCCCGATGGCGCTGGCCGGAATTGTTGTCTGGCGAATGGTGCGCTTTCTTCGCCCCACATTCCGGGAGCGTCGCAAAATCAACGCGGAGGTTTCCGGACGGCTGACAGAATCGCTCGGCGGCATTCGCATCATAAAAGCGTTCAACGCGGAACCTGCTGAAATTAATGTATTTAGCGATGGCACCGGACGCATTTTCCAGAACGTCCGCAAAACCATTTTGGGATTCGGCTACGGCGAATTGCTGATGTCAATTTTGATGAGCATTGTCGGTTTGGTGGTGATGGGAATGGGCGGCAGCAGCATTCTCGCCGGCGAAATGACCCTCGGTGATTTTGTGGCATTTTCGCTGTTTCTGGTGTATCTGATCGGTCCGATTGCCCAGCTCGCGGGCATCAGCAACGAGATCACCGACGCGTTTGCGGGGCTCGACCGGATGGAAGAAATTCTGAACATCGAGCCTGAGGGATCGGAGCCGGAGCGCACGGTGGAACTGGGCAATATTCAGGGAAACGTGGATTTTCACAACGTCCGTTTTTCGTATGAAAAAGATGTGGAAGTCATTAAAAATATGAGCTTTAGCGCGCCGGCCGGAACCGTCACTGCGCTGGTTGGGCCATCCGGTTCCGGCAAAAGCACGATGGCAGGTTTGGTGTCCGCTTTTCTCACTCCGGACAGCGGAACGGTGACCGTGGACGGCATCGATTTGAGCACGGTGAAATTACCCAGCTATCGATCCAATTTGGGCGTTGTGCTGCAGGACGATTTTCTGTTCGAAGGCACCATTCGCGAGAACATCCGCTTCGGCAATCCCGACGCAAGCGACGCGCAACTGAACGACGCGGTGAAAGCGGCGCACGTGCTGGAATTTGTGGAGCGTTTTGAAAAAGGGCTGGATACCATCGTTGGGGAACGCGGGGTGAAACTTTCCGGCGGACAGCGCCAGCGCGTCGCGATTGCCCGGGCGATTCTGGCTGACCCAAAAATTCTGATTTTGGACGAAGCCACCTCAAATCTCGACGCGGAAAGCGAAGCGGTGATTCAGGATAGCCTCGCCAATCTGATGCGCGGACGCACCACTTTTGTGATTGCCCATCGCCTCAGCACCATTCGCAGCGCCGACCAGATTTTGGTGATCGACGGCGGGGAAATTGTCGAACGCGGCGCACACGATGAACTGATGCAAAATGAAAACCGCTATTTTCAGCTGTACACCCGGCAGGCACGAATTTAAATCAACCGGAATAAATCGCTTTGCCCCGCCTGCTGATCAAATGTGGCGGTTTGTTCGCAGCCTGCCGATTTGTTAATGGTTCCAATTATAAAATCTGAAAAATCAGCAGAGCCGGTTTTAAATCTGTGAAGCGCTTCCCAGGCTATTTGAGGCTCTTCAACCATCAGTTCAGATGTTCGTAAAATTGTTTCCAACACATTGATTATATTTGATTTGGAATATCCGTATGCACGCCGCAGCACCCACACAATTTCACACATAACAACCATCGAAATAAATCCCGGCGCCTCCTCCGAGCAGTGATTTTTGAGAAAATCGGTTGCTCTTTTCGATTGCTCCGGATCGTCCTGTACGATAAATCGAATCAGCACATTGGTATCGATGCCGTAACGAATCACTGTCCAGCTCCTTCATTTTCGATCGCGGCGTTCATCTCCGATAAACTGACGGGGTTAGCGGGCGGTGTAAGCATCCCCTGTAAATCAGACAGGTGAAAAATCACCGGCGTAATTTCAATTTTTCCATCCGAATTGATTTCAAATTGAATTTTATCACCCGTTTTGAGATGCAGTTTTTCGCGAACTTTTTTAGGCAGGGTTATTTGCCCTTTGCTGGTTATTTTGGCAATCATTTGTATTCCTTTCAATTCCTTACAAAAAGGTAAGGAATTTTCGTGCCGATTACAACTCATTTAACGAACCAGCAACATCCGCTTCGTTTCCGAAAAACCGTCGGTTTCCAGCCGGTAAAAATAGCTGCCGGATGTCACCGGATTTCCGGAATCGTCACGTCCGTCCCAATCCACTGCATGCGTTCCTGCAATTTTTGCCTCGGAATACAACGATCGGATTTTTTGCCCCATCACATTGTAAATAATCAGGTTAACCGTGCTTTCTTTCGGCAAATCGAACACAATAGTTGTTGCCGGATTAAACGGATTCGGGTAGTTTTGGGCGAGCCGGAATGTCGCAGGAACTCCCGGTTGCGGACCAGTTCCGGTGGTGGTGCTATCGAAAGTGAAAACAAAAACACCCTGCTGCCAGTCGTTCAGCACAATGGTTCCCGATGGAAAAAAGGCGTAAACGCCAAACGCACCGCCAAAAAACTCACCGTTCAGCGGGCTGGTATCGTATTCTGCAACGATGGAAATATTGGTTGGATTGCTGATATCATACACCCGCAAACCGGCGGTGTAATACGCGACAACTGCATAATTTCCAATTACATAGAGGTTGTGGACAATCGCCGATGGATCGGCGAAATCGTCGATGCGTTCGGGGTTTCCGAGATCGGAAATATCCCAAACGCTGATGTCCGCGGTGGGATGATTGGCTAATTCATCGCAAATAAAAAGAGTGTTGTGATCGGCGCTCACCCATCCGCTGTGGTGATAATTGATCGACGGATCGTTGATTGCGCCCAATAATTGCAAATTTGCCGGATCGCTAAAATCAAAAATCCGGGTGCCGTCTCCGCCGTGAAAATCGTATAATCGCCCGTCGATTACCGCGATATCGTGTCCGGGATTGCTGCCCGTATTCACCAAAACCGGCGCTTCCGGGGTGCTGTTCAAATCGTAAATATTTAACCGGTCGTCGATGAGATAACCGTTATCGGAGATAAAAATATTGTGCGATGTCGGGAAACTACCCACCACATTTGGATTTGCCGGATCGCTGATATCGATGATATCGCCCAATCCGCTGTAACCGCCGGTTACGGTGTAAACGTAATGATTCCAAACCTTTACGTCGAAACCGTTTACCGTTGTTTCGGCGCCAACAATCGTGGCATTGTCCGGATCGGTCACATCAATGATGGTTATGCCGCTGCCGGACTGATCGCCGGCAATCGCGTATTCATTCCCGGTCGCGTCGTCCACATATCCCCAAATATCGGTGCGAAATGTGCCGGGAGTTGCCACTTGTTTTCGCAGCGTCAGCGATTGGGAAAACGCCGCAGACTGCAACACGATTCCAAACAACAGCATATATGTTAACGTCACCAATTTGTCGATTTTCATCGTTCACCTCACAAATTTTCACGAAAATCATTTTATTGATTTACATGTTTTTTTCCCATATTTTGTTTCGATGGAAATATTAGCAACCATCAGCGTAATAAATTGAAAATACTATTTTTATCATTAGCCATGAGGAAACTATGCATCGCTCGTCCGTATTCGCAACTTTTTTTCTGTTGATCGCACTTTTTTTTATTGGATGTGAAAAAGATACCACATCGGTTGGCACACAGCCGATCGATTATGGCAACATCACAACCATAGATTATACAAAGCATGTGCAACCGTTGTTAAACGATTACGCCGAAATGATGCAGGATGCCGGTGTTTATCCCACCGGATTGCAGATGGATTCGTGGTCAAACTTGATCAAAGGCTGGGAACACGGCGAAGTAATTATCCCTTTTGACGCAGATAACAGCCTGCTGGTGGAAATCAGCACCAAGCTCAGTAATTTCAATGGTTTGGATAGCGTAAAAGTTGCATTTTTGAAACGCTGGATCAACGAAGGTGCAAAAAATGCCGCCGGAAATGTGCCGTATTCGGACGCGACAAATTTGCTGTATGCCTGCGATCAGGGCGAGGCGTTGGTGAGCATTATCGATGCGGATCATCTGGTGGTAATCCGCAATATCGATCTCACCGATTACGGTTATCCGCGCTCCGCGAAACCGCATCATCTGGCGTTTTCGCCGGACGGATTGTACTGGTTTGTCAGTTGCATCGATAATCAGGTGAACAAAGTGCTCAAATTTTCCGTCGCGGACAACCAACTGATGGGCGAATTTTCAACCCCGATTCCCGCACTGCTCGATCATCACCCGACTGAAGATGTGCTGTATATTTCGCGATTCATGGATTTGCAAAATCCCCAAAACGCGATTGCCGCAGCCAACTCCCAAACGATGCAGGGCGCGGATGGCAGCACCGGCACCATTTTGCTGCCGCCCAGTTTGTTCATTCCGCATGCGATGAAGATAAATCATGCAGGAACATATGTTTACACTGCCAGTTTTGCGGAAGATATGTTTCTGGTTGTCAGCAACAGCACCCGCGAATTTGTCGGAGCGGTTTCGTTGGGCAACGATCGCACACCGCTGCAAGTTGCCGTAACACCAGATGACAGTAAAGCGTTTGTCGCCTGCATCGGCACCGGCGAAATTGTGGTGATGGACGTTTCCGATCCCGAAAACAGCACGGTAGAAACAGCCGTTTCCGTTGGCGGCGCACCGTGGCATGGCGTTTTTAATGCGGACGGCAGCAAGTTTTATATCGGCAATTTGATGATGAACAAATTTCACGTCATCAACACCGCCGATTACAGTGTGCAAACCTTCGGCGCCGGAAACGGCTCAGACGGACTGGTGGAGCTGCACGGCGCAGAAATCCATCCGGACGGCAGCCGCGTATTTTTCTCCGGACGCAACACAACCGGCAATTACACTCCGGCATACGATTTTGGCGACAACAGCAAATCCGGCACCGTGGTTGCCATCAACACTGCGGATAACAGCATCGAAAAAGTAATCGAAATCGAGAATTTCGGCTCCGGTTTGCGGATGCTGTCGCGCTAAGTTTTCCGTATTTGGATAGCGATCTGTCAATTTTTGTAAAAAAAACCGGAGATTCCCGTTCCAATGAAGCCACTTCATGCCCTTTGGGGCAGGAACGACCGTGCAGGTGTCATTCCTGCGAAGGCAGGAATCTCCCGGTTATCAGCAACGATATCCTGTTACCGACACAATTACAATTTTTCAATTCAGGTAGTATCAAAAACCGGTAAACTGATGACTTTTTTTTCAAAAAAAATATTGTTTTTATTGATATTAGCTGCGCTTTTTCTCGTCGTTGCATCTTGCGATAAAACGGATAAAATTGTCGATCCGCCGCCAGCCGCGCCGGATTCACTGCAATTGATCAAAGACACTTTCGCCGATCCGCAGGTTTGCGCAGGCTGCCATCCCAATCATTATAATGAATGGGAAACCTCGATGCACGCCTACGCCGTCACCGATCCGGTGTTTCAGCGATTGGTGGAAATTTCCCAACTGCGCTCCAACGAACCGGTTGACCAGTTTTGCATCAAATGTCACAGCCCGGTTGCGGTGATGCTCGGCGAAACGCCTGCCGGATTCAGTTTCGATAATCTTTCCGCACTCACCCGCAAAGGCATCACCTGCGACGTGTGTCACACCATCAATTCGCCGGTCATCGAAAGCGGATTGGGGCTGCAAAAACGCCATTATTTTCTCGATCGCACCCGGCGATCCACCATTTCCGATCCGCAGGAAAACGCATTTCACGATTCGGAATTCGACCCCGCATACAATTTTTCGGATATCTGCAGCCCTTGCCACAATATCCAGGCGCCAAACGGCAACTTTTTTCTCGAAGAAACCAATCGCGAATGGGACATCAGCCCATATCTGGCGATGGGCTTGGAATGCCAGGATTGCCACATGCCGGTGTACTCCGGCAACGCTGCGGTTGGCGGACCGCTCCGCGACGACCTGAACCGCCATTATTTTGTGGGCGTGGATTATCCCCTGGTCGATTTTCCGGGGAAAGACCAGACCATCGCACTGGTTGACGAATTGCTAAAAAATTCCGTTACGCTGACGGTTGAAGCGCCGTCGAACGTTTCGCCGGGCGAGGCGCTGCCGGTTTCCGTGCGCATCAAAAATGACCGCACCGGACACAACATTCCCTCCGGCAGCATTTTTGAAAGACAGATGTGGGTGGAACTCGCGCTGGTCAATCTCGATAGCGGCGACACGCTGTTTGCCAGCGGGCTGCTCGATGCCAACAACGATCTTCTTGATGAAAACAGCGATTTCGTTCAAAGCAACCCAACACTTATGGATACGGGGCTAACGCTATTTCGCGGTATTCCACAGGATGAAAACGGAAACGAAGTCGAATTTTTCTGGGAAGCCAGTGCTGTACAGAAAAATACGATTGAGGCGTTTCGCTCACACACTGCTGTTTACAACTGGGCAGCACCGCAAAATTCAGCCATGCTGGAAGTTCGGGCGCGATTGCGGTTCCGCTCCTTTCCGCCCTATTTTTTGCGCAAAATAAATTTGCCGGAGTTGCAGGATGAACTGCGGATTTTTGAAATGGAATCGGCATCGCAAATGGTTCGCGTCGGTAGTTGAGCTAAAATTCCGCAACAAAAAGGCAGGCACGGTCGCGACCGTTCCGCCTCAAAAAAACACAAATCCCTATTTTTTAAGAATTAAAAATGAACCTAAAATCGATTTTTCTCCTGTTATTTTCCTGCCAAATTTTTGCCCAAACATGGGATTTTCAACGCGAAGTTACGCCATTTCCGGTGCTCAACGACCTCGGCGTTCCCTACCAACAGCCATTTTTTGGCGGGCTGAATGCGCCATCGCACCAGTTTTTGGACATCGACGGCGATAACGACGCGGATTTGTTTGTGCAGGATCGCGCCAATCACCTCATTTTTTTTCGCAACGGCGGCACGCCAAACACACCGGAATTTCAGTGGGAAACCGATGAATTTGGAGATCTGTTCGTCGGTTCGTGGTTCAAATTTGCCGACGTCGATCTCGATGGCGATTTCGATCTGTTTGCCGAAAATCCTTTCGGTATCATTCGCTATTTCCAAAATACCGGCACCGCAACCGCCGCAAATTTCGTGATTTCCGCGGACACGCTGCGCGATGAAACCGGCGAAGCGATCATCGTGGACGGACCGAGCGTTCCCGAATGGGCGGATATGTATTGTGCCAACCGGCTCGATCTGTTTTTGGGACGAATTAGCGGCTATACCACAGAATACCGTTTTTTGGGCTTTGATTCAAACAATGTGCCGATTTACCGGCACATCACCGATACATTTGAAAATCTGCAAATTTTAACCGGCGGCGGACGCAACACAACCGCACCTGCAGATGACCGTCACGGCGCCAATTCACTCACATTTCTGGACATCGACGACGATGGCGACCTCGATTTGTTTTGGGGCGATTTTTTCGCAAACAGCATTATTTTCATAGAAAACACCGGAAATTGCGGTAACCCGAATTTTGAAACAGCAAATATTGTTGAGGAATTTCCGCCGGTCGATCCGGTCGATACCGGCGGTTTCAACATTCCGCGATTCGCGGATATCGACGGCGACGGCGACGCCGATATGTTCGTAAGTGTGTTCGGCGGCTCCGGCTCGTTTGTGACCGACAAAGAGGCGAATTTCTATTTTTACGAAAATGGCGGCGATGCAACATCGCCCGATTTTGCACTGCAAACCAAAGATTTTGTGAACAGCATCGACATCGGGCAAAACACCATTCCTGCATTTGCAGACATCGATAACGATGGCGATTTGGATATGTTTTTGTCCAATCAGGTGGATATCGACGCCCCGGGGCAATCGAACAGCCGGCTGCATTTTTTCGAAAATACCGGCACCGCAACCGCGCCCGTTTTCGAATTAAAAGATGAAAATTACCTCAATTTCGACAACCCGCTTTTCGGTAGCAATTACGCGCCGGCATTTACGGATATCGATGCGGATAGCGATTTCGATTTATTTTTGGGGCAGTGGGACGGCAAAATCAACTTCTGGCGAAACGACGGATCCGCCAACATTGCGCAACTTACGCTGATCGATGCAAATTTTGGGAGCATCGATATCGGCAGCAACAGCACACCCACATTTGCGGATATCGACGCGGACGGTGATGCGGACCTGTTCATCGGCGAAGTGAGCGGGAACCTCAATTTTTACCGGAACACCGGAACGCCGCAAAACGCGGTTTTCGAGCTGGTTACGAACGAGTTTGCCGGAATCAATCTCGGTTTTCAGCAATATACTTTTCCCAAGTTTGCGGATGTTGATCGCGATGGCGATCTCGATTTGCTGCTCGGCAGCGAGTCGCTCGGCACGTTTTTGTATCGCAATAACGGCACGCCACAAAACGCTGATTTTGTGCAGGACAACAGTTTCAGCCTGCCAATTCATTTGCACAATTCACCCGATCCGGTGGATATCGATGGCGATGGCGATCTCGATTTAGTGATTGGCGTGGATGGCGGCGGGGTTGTTTTCTACAAAAATCTGGAATTTTCGGTGGGTATTTCCCCCGAAACCGGAACGCAATTTCCGACGACAGTTCATTTGCTGGACAATTATCCCAACCCGTTTAATCCGTCCACAACCATCGTTTACGACATTTCGACAAACGGCAGCGGACATCATTCGATCGCCATTTTCAATATTTTAGGTGAGGCGATTCGGGAATGGCAGTTCGCCAACGATGCACCGCGCATTCGCCGCGAAATCCGGTGGGATGCGACCGATGCTTCCGGCAATCCCGTTTCCAGCGGCATTTATTTGTTGCAAATTCGTTCCGCCAACGCGATGCAAACCATAAAAATCTTGCTCACGCGCTAAAAAAAACGGGGGCAATTTTTCATTTATTTTCCATTTTTCGAAAGTATGATCTGTCGCGGTTTAAATTATTTCTACCCTTGTATATTTCATTTCAGAAGCGGATATTCACCGATCGATAAGTAAAAAATACGAGTTAATTACAAATTTATGATAAAGTTGTTGCGCAATATGCGCGAAAATAAAGTCATCATGGAAGAGCTAATAACACGGAAAGTTGACAATCGCAAAATTACGCCGGATCTGGATTGGGCGGATTTTCGCGGTTTTTCATTATTGTTTGATAATCCGGGCAATCATTTGCGCCCGATTTCGAGCAATTTATCGGTTATCGATTGCCAGTTGCAAAATGCCCGCGAACTCAAATTCTACAACTGTTTACACAATGCCCTTCAATCGCTGAATGTGTTTCGCATGCGCGATGATTGGCAGTTTTGCATGTTGCCGGAATCGTCATATCACGTCACCGCGTGGGATGGGTTAAACGATTTCAATCGGGGCGATATTAATGGTGTATTGCAATCTGCCGCAAATATCTTTTTCCAAAATTTTGCGCCATCCTTTGCAGCGGATAATCCGTTAACCCAACCGATGTATGAGTCATTAGTACGCTTTGGAGACTGCTTTCCGCTGACATTCAAATTTGGCGATTTGCAGCAATGGGGCAACCAATCGCTGGTAGCGACGTTGCTCCCCTCGGATGATTCGTGCCGGGAAAATCTGGCTGATTTTGTCCGGGAGCGCTGTAATTTGAACGTTCAATATGAGCAATACGGTGTTCAGATGAAAAGCCATTTTGCACCGCATGTTTCTTTGGGATATTTTGCGAACTCATCGCTGGCGCAGGGAACCTGGCAGCATTTGCCGCATTGGCAGGAGTGTTTCCGGGAATATTTGCAGGATTGCACGATCACTTTCACATCGATGACCGGATACGGATTTACAAACATGACCACGTTTTTCAAACGCACCGTTTAACAGTGCTTCGCCCGTCCGGGCATCAGGAAATTTTCAGAAACTGAAGATAAACTTTGATGCCGTTCAGCAACATCTGCACCGAAATCATAATCAACAACATCCCCATTAAACGCTCTACCGCCGCCAATCCGCGCCGTCGCAATAATTTGTAAAACAGCGGCGCTGCCAGCAAAATGACGGCCGTAATTCCCCATGCCATCATCAGCGCAAACAGCCAATCGGTCATCCGGGTAGGATCGCTGCGCACCATCAATATGAGGGTTGCCAGGGCAGAAGGTCCGGCAATCAGCGGAATGGCCAACGGAACGATAAACGGCTCACCTTCAAGCGATTCGCCCATTATACCATGCCGCGACGGGAAAATCATCCGGATGGCGATGATGAACAAAACGATCCCGCCGGCAATGCTCACCGATTCCTGCTCCAATTGCAAAAAGTTCAGCAAATTTTGTCCGAAATACAGAAAAATCAGCAAGATAGCCAATGCAATCACCAGCTCTCTCAAAATGATTATCCGGCGTCTTTTGGGTTCAAAATCTTTTAATAAAGAGAGAAAAAGCGGCACATTTCCCAACGGATCCATTACCAAAAACAACACCACAGCAGATGATAATATACCTGAATCAATCATATCCAAATTCCAATTGTTTACCGAATCCGTTTTAAAATGACACCGCTGGTTGCGGAAATTGCAATTGTTAATCCGGTATGCGGTTTCGGCATTTCCGCATGCACGGTTTCGGCATCTGCCATTACCACCCAATCACCTGGCGGCAAGGTAAACCGATGGTTTTTTTCGGAATTGCCGTTGAGCACTACCAAAAAATTTTGCCCCGGCACGGTGATTTCGTATGCCAGCAGTAACGGATCGTTTGTGCCCAAAAAGCGGATGTTTTCCGGGTTTGCATGTCGGAATGCGGAATAGCTTTTGCGAATGTCAATCAATCCGCGATAGTAGTCGATCAGCACGGCATTCGCATCGGCGTGATCGTAATTTAACCAGTTGGTTTCATTGTCTTTATCATAGCTGTTGTGGTCAATTTTCCCGATGTTCAGATCGGGCACATCGGTTTTGGCGATCACTTTGCTGCGGGCAAATTCCTGTCCGGAATGCAGCATTATTCCACCTTGACTCGTGAGCAATGCCATCGCAGCCAGTTTGTTGGTTTTCAATTGCGCAGGTGACAATTTTGCATGTGCGTCCACGTCGGTAATGACGGTATCTTCGCGAACTTCGCCGAGCGCCAACCGGATAAAATCGCCGAGCGTGTGGTCATCGTGCGATTCCAGATAGTTGATGGCGTGCCCCACTTCCAGAAATAATCCGCCGTATTCGCGCAGCGTACCCATCACATAATTTTGCAGGGATTGCTGCGTAACGCCGTTTTTCCACTTCCCGAAAATAAACCCTGCATCGTCGTGTGGATTCCAGCCTTTGAATCCGTTGCGAATCTGGTCGTTCCACGATCCCCAGCCGTATTCAGAAAACGTTGCCGGTGCGTAGCCGCCACCGCCCCACGGCTCGGCAATCAGATGCACATTCGGGTTGATTTTCCGCGCCGCATTGCGGATTGCTTCGATAGTTCCCCAATCGATCATCGCAGCCAAATCGAAGCGGAATCCATCAATGCGATATTCTTTCATCCAATGCAGCACACTTTCGACAATCATACGCCGGGCCATCGGGCGTTCGGTTTTGAAATCGTTTCCGCAACCGCTGGCGCTTTCGAAATCACAATTTGGCTTCAGCCGGAAATAATAAAATTTATCGATATATTTGTATGGATTGTGGTCGTATTGCGAAACGTGATTGTAAACCACATCCAGAATTACCGCAATTTGATTGCTATGAAACGCTTTCACCATCTCTTTAAATTCGCGAACCTGCCGCCCGTCTGTGCCGTTGTATTCACCGGGCCGCATATTTCCGCCGCTGGCGTAATACGATTCCGGCGCGAAAAAATAGCTGGTCATATAGCCCCAGTGGTTGCGGGCATAGGGATTCCATGTATTGGTCGGGTAGCCCGCAATGGTGCTGTCGCGATAGGGAATTTCGATATTGCCAAAATCCTGCACCGGCAGCAACTCCACCGCGTTGATGCCGAGATTTTTCAAATACGGCAATCCACCGCGTTGATTTTCATTTACCAATCCGGTGTAACTGCCGCGCAATTCTGCCGCAACACCCGAGGTTGGGTGCGCAGTCATATCGCGTACGTGCATTTCGTAAACAATCAAATCGCGTGGTGAAATATCTACTCGTTGGGTGTTTTCCCAATCAAACGGCTCATTTTTGGGAAGAATCAGCGTTTTTGCCGGGTGTGTGAAATGGTTTTGCGAAACAACTGCTTGGCTGTACGGATCAGCCAACACCAGCGTGGAATCGAACATCTCGCCATTGCCCTGCGGACCGTGAACACGATAGCCGTAATATTTGCCAGCCAGTGGCCGATTCTGCGAATCTGCGAATTCCCAAACACCATCGGCATCGCGTTTCATCAGAAATTCATCACCCGATTGCGCATCGTGCTGGTCAAACAGCACCAGTTTTACCCATTTGGCGCGCGGCGCAAACAACCGGAAAATTAACCGGTTATTTTCCATCCGGCAGCCCAATGGTTTTTCGGAATACAGATCATCCAAAATACCGTCAGGCACCAAAAAATGGCGGGTTCCGTCGGGGAAAATTACATGATAGTGCGTATCCAGCCGAAACGGCATTTTTGAATAAATATTCACCAAATCCGCGTCGATTTCAATCTTGTCAATTGCTATCGGCGGATCAAGACGAACCGATTTTAGCGTATCGCCGGTTACTTTTTTTTCAAATTTTATCTGGGCTAACTGAGGACCCTGTAGCTTTGACCATTCAACATTTTCTATAAATTGCTGTGCTTTAACCACGCTGATTACTCCGGAAAATATCAATCCTAATATTACAACAGCACTGATTCGATTTAAAAAAAATGTATTCATCTGACCTCAACACCGTTTGTTTTGGGTGATTGTCGTTTATCTCGCAGAAAATTTCGATAACTTCCTGCCAAAAACCAAGGCGATTACAAAAAAGAGAAAAATAATTTTTCCTTTAATATTAGGTGACTTAGCATTAAGTTTGACCCGTATTTTAGTATTTTGGCAATATTAAAGTATCCGCTCACACCAATATTACAGCATATTTGTTCAACATCACTTTTTAATATGCCTTCGGATACTTACATTGTCAAGTTGTGTTATGATGTGTTATCTATCTATCAATTTTAAAATTCATCTGTTCAAAATTGTGATTAACAGTAAGGTTTTGAACAGCCGTTTTAGATAGTTTTTTTGACGAGAAACAAAATAATAATGATTTTGTAATGTTATTTAATTAAGAAATTAATTAAATTAACATACTGTAAAAGATCCAAACTGGAATTTAATTCACCGGATGTTCTGTTTTCTTATTTTGGAACAACCGGAATAAAACTAAAATTTGTGAATTTTGGTCATTTTATATGAATAGAAATTTTCTGCTGACGCTGCTATCGGTGATGACGATATGGCTAGGTAACAATCTACTCGCACAGGAATCTCAGCAATACCTGTTGGGTGAAGAACAAAAACTGCAAATTGTGGTTTATGTTTTGGGTGAAGTAGCCAAACCGGGCGAATATGTGGTATCGGACAACACAGATGTTGTAAAACTGATTGCCAAAGCCGGTGGAACGACAGAATTTTCTAACATTGGAAAAGTTACTATTACGCGTACGAAATCTGCATATGACGACAATTCTCCCATTCGCAAAACACAAAAAGAGATTATAAACTTTAGTGTTAAAGACTTCCTGTCCAATCCGGCCTCTCAAACTCCTCCGATCCTTCAACCGGGAGATGTAATTTTTGTAAAACGCAATGCCTGGTCCAAATGGCGCAGTGCCTTTACAGTTGTTCGCGACTTATCTGTAGTGGCCAGTGCGTACTTTTTATACCTGAGATCTCGGGATTAACACATAACAATCAGCTACTGTCTATCACGTTTATCGTTTTTAGTGCTCACTAATAAAGCACCGTTGGCAAATTTACAAACGGTGCGTATGGGGTTGTACAGCTAAATATAGAAAGTCTTATTATGCAAGGTAACGACTCTCAAGAAATTTTTTCATTACTCTTACGAATCGTAAAGCGACGTAAGTGGCTAATTTTAGCCAGTCTTTTGGCATTGATGACACCTATCGTTATATACAATGAAATTACGCCACCTGTCTATGAAGCCAGCACAATGCTGGTGTTTGAGGAATTCTCCAATCCGGTTGATAATTTCGATTACGAAGTATCGAAAGAGGTGTTTTTCAACAACCAAATTGAAGAAATAAAAAGCTACTCATTCAATAAAGATATTTTGTTATCGTTGCCAAAAGATGTCGTACAGCGGCTTGGGATGCCCGAAGAAGGTAGCACCCTTTTCGACACAACAGAATACCGCGTGCTGAAAATTCAAAAAGCACTTTCGGCAACCCCGATAAAAGGTTCAAACATCGTTCGCATTGGTTATCAATCGAAAGATAAAGAGTTGTGCAAATTTATAGCTAACGCAGCCGCAGATGCTTTAAAAAACCGTAATGCTGAACTTAAACGGGAAGGCGTTGGTGGTGTTCGCCGATATATTGAGGAACAGGTTCAGCAATACAAATCTCAACTCGATGAATCTGAAATGGCTTTGCGGGAGTTTAAAGAAGCAAACAATATTACATCTGTTGACCAGGAAGGCGAAGAATTGCAACGTCGCCTGACAGAAGCCGAGATATCGTACAATTCTGTGAGAACTCAGCGTGGCGCATTGGAAAAACGGTTGTCCGGATTGAATGAACAGTTGACATCGCAAAAGAAAGATCTGGTTCCGGCGATTACCGATATCGGCAGCCCCTGGGCGCAACGGCTTCGCGAACGCCTGATTGACCTGAACACCCAATATATGGAATTAAAAGCGCAGGGTTACCCGGACGACCATCCGAAAATGCGCGATTTGAGCAGTAACATCAACAAAGTTAAAACCGAGCTAAAAGAAAAAGCACTCAAAATTGCCCAGGGTGAAGTTGGCGCAAACCCGATCACCCAGATCGAAAAATTGATTGAAGAAACCATTTCATTACAAATTGAATTGGAATCGCTGAAAGCGCAAGAACGTGAGCTTAATTCGTTTATTCAGGGCTATCAGACGCAATTGGGAACTTTACCGACGAAAGAATTTACGTTGGCCAAGCTCAACCGGGATCGTGATGTGAGCCGGAAAATTTATCTGATGTTGCTGGAACGGCTGGAAGAAGCCAAAATCTCGGAAGCGGATCAAAACCAGAACATCCGGATTATCGACCGTGCCCAAATTCCCAAAGAACCGATCAGCCCTCAGAAAAAGCTGAACCTGGCTGTCGGTATTTTGTTAGGGCTGATGGTTGGCGGTGCGCTGGCATTCTTTTTGGAAATGCGCAATACAACCGTCGATACACCTGAAGATGTGGAAAGAATTGCCAAGGTTTCTGTCATCGGAACGATTCCGAACATCAACACATTTTCCAAAGGTAAGTTCAAACAAAACACCCTTTTCCAAAACGAAAGGGATCAGAAAAACGAGCGAATTTATCGCGCGTTGATATCGAATCTGGAACCCAACACCGTGATCGCGGAATCCTACCGGATGTTGCGTTCGAATCTCCAGTTTTTGGGTGTTGGCAAACAATATAAAACTGTTTTGGCGACCAGCCTGGGCCCCGGAGACGGTAAAACGACGACATTATCAAACCTGGCAATTTCATTTGCCGCATTTGGACATAAAACGTTGCTGATCGATGCGGATTTACGCATCCCCCAAATTCACAACTTTTTTGGAATGGAGCGCGAACGAGGTGTTACGGACTTACTTCAGTCACTGAATGAATTGGATGAATTTGTCGCGAATCCTGTTCATCGGCACGAAAGTTCGTCAAATGGCTCAACGGGCAATTCAATTGACGCTCTGAAGCGCAAAAATCAGCAGACACAGGAAGAAAAACTTTTCGATTTGCAGGCGCTTTTTCAAGACGCCAACCGGACAACCGGCATCAAGAATCTCAATTTTATGCCCAGCGGCAAAAAAATGGACTACCCGAAAGAGTTTGTTTCAACCGGTCCAATGCCGATCATTTTGCAAAAATTCCAACACCGTTTTAATGTAATTCTTGTGGATTCGGCACCGCTGTTATTGGTTGATGATACGTTGATGATGTCCAGTATTGTAGACGCTGTGATTTTGGTTGTGCATCCGAACAAATACGATCATGAAATGCTCCTTAAAGCAAAAAAAATGCTGGAACAAGCGAACGCAAACCTGATCGGATTGGTTTTCAACAACCTCGAAGTTCAGGGTCAATATAAAAAGTATTATTCGGAATACGCGGAACGGGTTTAACACCTGATCGCTGTTTCGGAATAAGATTTGTAATGATTAAGACGACAATTGGTAAAGATTATTACTAAACAACTAAATAGGGTTGTTTAATTCCGGCAGAATAGGGGTATTCGACCGGATTATGTGTGAATGTATCGGGGACAGATTGGGATTTTTTGGTGAGTTTGTGGGAAATAATAACTTATTACTCAGGTACGAAGTATGGAATCAGTCCTACGAGAGTTTGCTGCATTGCTAATGCCCCTGCTGGTTGGGGCACTGATTTTGGGTGTAATTCTCTTTTTTCTGTTGCGCAGGCGCAGAAAAAGTGAGAAAGAAGTTATAAATGCTATTTTAGAAGCTGCATCTATTCCGTTTTTCTCACAAAACCTGCCGGAACTGGCAAAAGAAGTGGCGCGGTCGCGGCGATTTGCACGTGATTTTTCGGTAATTGTGGTAGAACCGGCGCACCAACAACTGCAACGATATCCATCCAACGGTATGAGCAGCCATTTCAGCACGCGAAAACCGTTAACTGCTGTGGAATTTTTGCTTTGCGGACCGGCGATTCGCGATGAAATGCGGGCAACCGACCTCGTGTCATTCGATGCGAATAACAATCGTTTTATTATCATGTTACCGGAAACGGAAAAATCAAATGCAAACCATACCATTCAGAGAATCCGGAAAATTTTGGGTTCATCGCTATCCACTCAATTGGCTATCGGCACAGCCACTTTCCCCTCAGACGGCTTGATCGTTGAAGAACTGATCAATCAGGCGATAACGTCTACCGATGCAATTTTGTCGGCACATTCCGATTCATCTTTCGGTATTCAACAGGATATGTCGTCACGGTAGAAACTTATTTAAAATGGGATCGCATGCATTCATCAAGGAGGCGGAAAAAAATGACATTTTATAAAAGCCTGGTCACACTGAAAGACCCGCAGGTTCTCGAACAATTTAAGATCATCACCAAAAGCAAACCGTGGTATGAGCGCAATTCGATCCAGATTATTTCCGGCGAAAAATATTTGCGCATCAAACGGGCAATCGACATTGTCGCTAGTTTGTTTTTGATTATTTTAGTGCTTCCCGTATTGCTGCTGTGCGCCATTGCCATTCGCATCGATTCCCGCGGGCCGATATTTTTCCTGCAGGAAAGAACCGGTTATGCCGGACAACGTTTCAAAATGCTGAAGCTGCGCACCATGCGGGAAGATGCCGAGCTTTTGAAAGCTAAGTTGATGCATTTAAACACCTTACAATATCCGGATTTCAAAATTCCGGATGACCCGCGCATCACAACTGTTGGCAAATTTTTACGGAAAACCAGTTTGGATGAATTGCCGCAAATTTTTAATGTGCTGATCGGCAACATGAGCCTCATCGGTCCCCGCCCGACCTCTTTTCATCCATCAACATACAAAATTTGGCATACTGTCCGGCTGGAAATAAAACCGGGTGTTACCGGTTTATGGCAGGTTACCGGTAGGGGTGATGTCGAATTTGACGAGCGTATTCGATTGGATTACGCTTATATGCAGAATGTTTCGTTGGGGTTGGATATCAGAATTTTATTGCGAACCTTTACCAGCGTTCTCAGACGGGAGGGAGTGTAACCGAATGACCGGTTTTTGGGTTGTTCTATTTTGGATTTCGGCCGGCATTATTGTTTACAGCTACATTGGTTTTTCCGTGTTGTTAATTGTTGTTGGAAAATTGTTGAACAAGACCGTGCGCAAGGCGCCGGCAACACCCACCATTAGCTTGATTATTGCCGCATATAACGAAGAAGACGGTATTGCAGCGAAGCTGGAGAATTCGCTTTCGCTGGATTATCCGTCCGATTTGCTGGAGATTATCGTTGTGTCCGATGGCTCCGATGATCGCACCGCCGAAATTGTTGCAACATTTAAAAATCGCGGTGTGAAATTCTTGAATCTACCACGTCGCGGGAAAATATTTGCACTTCGCGATGCAGTTGCGCAGTCAACAGGGCGTGTGCTGGTTTTTTCTGATGCCAATACAGAATATCATCCTCAATCGCTCCGCAAATTGGCAGAAAATTTTGCTGATCCGCAAGTGGGCGGCGTTTGCGGCAACCAACTCCACAAAAAACACCGTACTGCAGATAACGCCAGTCAGGGCGAAAGCCTGTACTGGGGTTACGATAAATGGCTGAAAGCCTGCGAAACCCAAACCGGCAGCATCGTTTCCGCCGATGGCGCGATTTACGCAATTCGCCGGGAACTGTTCGAAATGCCCGCATCCACCGCCGTAACCGATGATTTTGCGATTTCCACAGCGGTAATTGACAAAGGCTACCGACTGGTTTTTGATGCGGAAGCACTGGCATTCGAAGATCCGATGCCGGATGCCGGACGCGAATTTTCCAGAAAAGTGCGCATCATGAATCGTGGTTTGCGCGGCGTTCTGATGCGAAAATCATTGCTAAACCCATTTAAATCAGGCTTTTACGCCGTTGTTTTATTTTCGCACAAATTGCTGCGGCGAATGGTGCCGTTTTTTCTGATAGCGCTGTATATCACCAGCTTGGCGTTGACCGGCACATCGCTGTTGTTTACTGTTGCGGCAATCGCGCAAACTGTTTTTTACGGTTGGGCGTTGCTCGGATTTTTTCTGCGACGAACCGCGATCGCCAAAATCAAAATATTGTATATTCCATTTTTCTTTTGTTTGGCAAATGCGGCCGCTTTGGTCGCGTTTATCAACCTGCTTTCCGGTAAAAAAATTGAACGGTGGAATCCGCAAAGAAAAACCAGCGCAGGCTTAAAGGCCGAAAGTTAAACCTGAAGTATAATTCTCAATATAAATTTGAAATTTCGAAAACGGAGTTTGAATGCGATTACTTATAGCCAGTTCTATTTATCCGCCAAAGGTGGAAGAACTCAAACAAAAACATGATGTTATCTGTGCGTACAACGGCAGTGAAGATGTATTGAAAAATGCCATCACCAACCGGCAAGTACTTATTTTCCGGAGCGGTGTGCAGATTTCCGCAGCCGTAATGGAAGCTGGACCTGAGTTGGAATTGCTCATCCGGGCAGGTTCCGGAACGGATAATATCGACATGGATTACGTTCAGCAACGCGGGTTGAAACTCATTCGGGTTCCCGAACCGGGCGCAAAAGCAGTTGCCGAAATGTCATTCACGATGATGTTGATGCTCGCCCGCAACTTACGCAAAGCTGACACTTGGCTTCGCGAAGGCAAATGGGGCAAAACAGAACTCACCGGATATTTGCTCACCGGCAAAACCCTCGGCGTTATCGGTTGCGGCAACATCGGCTCACGTGTGGGGTGGATGGGTGCAGCATGGGATATGAAAGCCATTGGCTGCGTTGATGAATCCGATAAAAATGCTGATTATGTTTCGTACTGCGCTGCCAAAGGCATTCGCCTGACCAGTTTCGATGAAGTGCTCGAAACCGCAGATTTTATCAGCATTCACGTCCCGCTGATGGATAGCACTCGCGGATTGATCGGTGCAAAGGAAATTGCCAAAATGAAAAAAGGGAGCTATCTCGTCAATCTCGCCCGCGGTGGCGTGGTGGACGAAGATGCGCTGTACGATGCGCTCGTTTCCGGACATCTGCGCGGCGCCGGAACCGATGTTCACATGAATGAAGGCAAAAATTTCCATTCGCGATTGACGGCATTGGAAAACGTTGTGCTTACACCGCATATTGGCGCACAAACGTTCGATTCGCAGATGGAAATCGGCGAACGGATTACCCAGATTTTGCACGAGCACATCACCGAAAAAAGCAGCGTTTTATAGCTGTAAATATTGAATTTAGGAATGATTAGAGAAGCAACCGACAACGATCGTGAAGCGATCATTCAATTGATCGATGAAATATTTCAGGAATACGGCGACCGTGTTTTTCTGGAAGGCGCAGAAAGCGATTTAATGGCCATTTCCGATGAATTTTACGGGAAAGGCGGTCAATTTTGGGTGTACGAAATCGATCACCAAATTGTCGGGACGGCTGCGGTTGTGCCGGATAATGCCGGAAAAGCCGTGCTCAAACGGGTCTATTTGCACAAAAATTATCGCGGCAGCGGCATCGCCGATGAATTATTGCAAAAAACTCAGGATTGGTGCCGCAAAAACAATTTCGGCACGCTCTGTTTTTGGTCGGACACCCGGTTTGAGCGCGCCCACTATTTTTACGAAAAGCGCGGTTTCAAACGCGGCGGCGTTCGCCGGATGAACGATGGCAACATGCCCTACGAAGAGTTTTATTTTGAGAAAAATTTGGACGCATAAATTTAATTTTTACCAAGGCTTACATTATGAAAAAGAAAACGACGCAATTCAAAAACATGCTGCTTTCCAACCAGTTGGAATTCA
This sequence comes from Calditrichia bacterium, assembly GCA_020634975.1. Classification (NCBI taxonomy): domain Bacteria; kingdom Pseudomonadati; phylum Calditrichota; class Calditrichia; species Calditrichia bacterium. The sequence goes on from JACKAQ010000001.1 coordinate 511,754, forward strand.
TCATGGAAGCGCACAACGGACTGAGCGCAAAAATTGTGGAAGAGACCGGTTTCAAAGGAATTTGGGGCAGTGGTCTTTCCATTTCCGCGGCGCTGGGCGTCCGCGATAACAACGAAGCGAGTTGGACGCAAGTACTTGAGGTACTTGAATTTATGAGCGATGCAACATCCATTCCAATCATGCTGGATGCAGACACCGGCTACGGCAATTTCAACAACGCCCGGCGACTGGTTCACAAACTGGAACAGCGCGGCGTTGCCGCCATGTGCATCGAGGATAAACTATTCCCGAAAACCAACTCATTTATCAATAGCGAGCAGCAACCGCTGGCAGATATGGATGAGTTCAGCGGGAAAATCCGTGCGGTGAAAGATGCTCAATCGGATGATGATTTTTGCGTTGTCGCACGGGTGGAAGCGTTTATCGCCGGATGGGATGTGGATGAAGCGCTGCGACGGGCGGAATCGTATTATCGCGCCGGTGCGGATGCGGTGCTCATTCACAGCAAAAAAAATTCACCCGATCAAATTCTGGAATTTATGAAACATTGGCAAAACACTTGTCCGGTGGTGATTGTGCCAACAATGTATTATGACACACCAACCGACGTTTTTGAGAAAGCCGGCATCAGCCTGGTTATTTGGGCGAACCATTTGCTCCGCAGCAGTATTTCCGCGATGCAAAATACCGCGGCAGAAATTTACAAATCACAATCGTTGGGAAATGTGGAACCGAATGTGGTGCCCGTAAAAGAAATTTTCCGACTCCAAAACGCCGATGAACTGAAGCAGGCAGAAAAACGCTATCTTCCTGTAAAATAAGGGATTATAATAGATTTTTTAAAAGGGATTGGTTCGGGAAAATGAGCAAATCTTGTATCCCGAATGAAAAAATAATGAATCAAAATATGCCCATTAACATTCAATCGACACAGCAGCCATACGCCATCGTTGTGGGTCTGGACAGTTTTACCGGGCTACAAACCGCGCGAATTTTACACAAACGCGGCGTTCCGGTCATCGGGATTTCCCAAAACCCGGAACATGCCTGCGCCCAAACGAATGTTTGCAAATTGAAGCTTTCAGCCGGATTAAGCCATGGCGAATTTGTGGATTTGCTTTCCGGACTTGCACCGAAATTCAATCAAAAACCGGTGCTTTTCCCCTGTTCGGATTTGACGGTACTGGCAATTTCCCGCAATCGCGAACAATTGGCACCGCATTATCACATCGCTTTGCCCGATGCAGAAACAGTGGAAATGTTGGTGGACAAAGTACAATTTTACACCTTCGCGATGAAAGAGGGCTTCCCGATTCCGCAAACATATTTTCTTAAAAATGAGAGCGAAATGGAAGCTATCGCCGAGCGGATGAGCTATCCCTGTATGATGAAACCGCCGATAAAAGCGCCGGAATGGATGAAACATGCGGAAAAAGTGATTAAAATTCACGACCCTGCGGAGTTGCGGTCTGTGTATCGAAAAATGCAGCCATTTGCGGATCTGATTATGGTTCAGCAATGGGTGGAGGGAGACGATACATCGCTGTATTCCATGAATTGCTATTTCGGGAAAAACGGTAAACCGCTGGCAACTTTCATCGCCCGGAAAATCCGCCAATGGCCGATCGAAACCGGCGTCAGTTCGCTCGGCGAAGAAGTGCGGAACGATGTGGTTTTGGAGGAGAGCGTCAAATTGTTCAAATTTGTCCACTATCGTGGATTGGGTTACATCGAGATGAAACGGGATTCGATCACCGGAAATCATTACATCATCGAGCCGAATATCGGGCGTCCGACCGGACGATCCGCCATTTCCGAAGCCGGCGGCGTGGAGCTGCTTTTCACCAAATACTGTGACTTGCTGGATTTACCATTGCCCGAAAACCGCATCCAGAAATATGGCAACGCCAAATGGATTTATCTGCGGCGCGATCTCCAATCCGCATACGCCTATTGGAAACGCGGCAGATTAACCATTTTCGATTGGCTGAAAACCATGCGCGGCAAAAAATTTTATGCGCTGTTCTCGCTGCGCGATCCGAAACCGTTTTTTCTGGATATTCGCGACACTTTTTTCAACAAAGTTGTTAACAAAGAAGGGAATACGAAAATAAAAACCGTTGCACATTGATCCGTTTGACAATTGTGCCAACGATTTTTTGCCGGAATTCAGACAATCTTGCATGAGCACAAGTCTGTTTGGGTGGGTGTTTGGGTTTATTTGTAGAAACCCAAAGAAAGCGTGCGTAAATGCAATATACATATAAATTTACACAGCCCAAACCATATGCAATAATCATTGGTTTGGACAATTTTAACGGGTTGCAAACAGCCCGGGAGTTGCGAAAACATGGTATTCCCATCATCGGAATTGCGGAAGATTTGCAGGATGCCTGCGCCAAAACCAATGTTTGCGAACAAAAATTCCAGTCGGGAATCGGGAATGGCGATTGCCTCAATTTGCTCGAAGAATTGGCGACGGCATTCCGGGAACCCCCGGTGCTTTTTCCATGCTCGGATATTGCCGTTCTGCAAATATCCCGGAACCGCGACCGGCTAATTGGCTATCGTTTTGCGCTGCCGGCTGCCCAAACCATCGAAACGTTGCTGGACAAAGCACAATTCGCAGCATTTGCGCAGGAAAATCATCTGGCAATTCCGCGTTCGTTTTTGTTGAACACCGAATCGGATGTGATCGCCGCTGCTGCAGAAATCCGCTTTCCGGCAATCCTGAAACCGGCCATCAAATTGCCGCGATGGGAAGACAATAAACGCCAAAAAATTTATCGAATTCCATCAGAAAAGGCACTCCGGAACATCTACAATCAGGTTCGCAACGATGCGGAATCGCTGGTTGTGCAGGAATGGATTGAGGGCGATGACACGTCGCTGTTCACGATCAACGCCTATTTCAGCCGGCAATCTGAACCGCTTTGCACATTCATTTCGCAGAAAATCCGGCAGTGGCCAACACATGCCGGCGTGGCGTCTTTCAGTGTGGAAGCGCGGAACGATGACGTTTTGCAGATTGCTAATCACCTCTTCCAACTGGTTGATTTTTATGGATTAGCATATCTCGAATTTAAACAGGATCGGCGCGATGGAAAGTTGTATATTATAGAACCAAATGTGGGTCGCCCTACGGGCAGATCAACCATTGCAGAAGCCGGTGGTGTCGATATACTTTTCACGATGTATTGCGATTTGACCGGGCAGCCGTTGCCGGAAAATCGCATCCAGAAATACGGCAACGCCAAATGGATTTATTTGCGGCGCGATCTCCAATCCGCATTCACTTACTGGCGACACGGGCAATTGACCATCGGTGAGTGGCTAAAAAGCCTGCGCGGAAAAAAGAAATACGCGCTACTCGATTTCAGCGATCCGCTACCGTTTTTGCTGGATTTTCGTAATGCATTTGCCAGCCTGTTCAAAAAGCAGGCGCAAACAGCGGATAAACCAGGCAAACAAGTGGACACTTATTTTTCAAATAAACAATAAGCTATCGAAACAATTATTCGCCACGGATAATCGTAGATGATCACAGATTATTGAACCAATTTTAAATGATCGATTTACATATTAAAAAATTATGAAAACAACAGATTTTGACATACGCGGCGTTGTTGGTGTCCGGCTGATTGATGCAACGGAAAAAGACGTCCGGGTGGTGATCAACCAGATCGGCGAACCCGGCGCAACACTGACGCGTGAACCGGACATCACCATCCGGTTTGTGCCCGATTTGCCGACACAACCGCTCAATTTGCTCGCACTTAACGCCGGTTACGATGCCAGCGGATTTTACATTTTACGCAGCAGCAAAGCACCCTGCAAAGCCCGGATTCCCTTCGAAAAACTGGGTGAAACCAGCGAAATTATTTGCCAAAGCGGTTTGCGCAGCGTGCCGTTGCTCATTGCGATGGTCAATCTGGCGCTGCTCTCAAAAAATCACTTGCCTTTGCATGCTTCCGCGTTCGAATTTAATGGCGTTTGCAGCGCCGTAATGGGTTGGGCAAAAGGCGGCAAAACTGAAACCATGCTCGCCTTCGCCAAACACGGCGGCAGCTACGTTGCGGACGAGTGGACGGTATTTTCGCCGACCGGCGAGGTGTTCGGCATTCCCGAACCGATCCGGTTGTGGGACTGGCATCTCGCGCAAATTCCCCGGCTGCGGTTGCAGGTAAAAGGCAAAAAAAAGCTGATTTTTGGCGCGATTCACGGCGTCGATGCGCTGTACAACGGATTGTGCCGCATCGGTTTGAAAAAAATATTTCCAGTGCCAATCATCGGCGAAGCGCTGCCGGCGATGAAACGCCAGCTCAATTTGCGCATTCACCCGAACATTATTTTCGAAAACCGGCTGATCGAACGCGCCACGCCGGAAAATATTTTTCTGATCGGCAGCCACGATTCGCCGGAAACCACCGTTGCACCAATCGATCCGGCGGAAATTGCCGAACGCATGCTGCAATCCAATTTGCTGGAATTTGCGCCGCTGTTTGAGCATTATCGCGCGTTTCGTTTTGCGTTTCCGGCGCTGGAAAACCCATTGCTGGAATCGTTCGAATCAACGCTGAAATCGTTGCTGGACAATCTTTTCGAGGGCAAAAATTGTTACAAAGTGCTGCACCCCTACCCCGTCGATTTTCAGGAATTGTTTGAAAAAATGCAGCCGTTTTGCGTTCCAACTGAGAAAAAACTATCTTCCGCAACCAGTTAAATGATGATTTCTAATGGGAACGGCCGCGACCGTTCCATTTTTTCAGCAAGAGGAATTTGAACACCGATGAGTTTCGAGAACATTATCCAACGGGAATTTGAGGAAAGCATTGCCGTAAAACAGCGGGCGATGCGCGAAAACAGCGAAGTTCTCGCGGCGATTACCGAAGCTGTGATCGCATCGCTGGGCAACGGCGGCAAGCTGCTGCTTTGCGGCAACGGCGGCAGCGCGGCGGATGCACAGCACATCGCAGCTGAATTTGTGGCGCGATTTGTGATTAATCGCCAGGCAATTCCGGCAATCGCGCTCACTACCGACAGCTCGATTCTCACGGCAATTGCCAACGATTTCAGTTACGAAGATGTATTTTCCCGACAGGTTGAGGCACTCGGCAATCCCGGCGATCTCTTTTGGGGCATCAGCACCAGCGGCAATTCCCCCAACGTGCTGAAAGCGGCGGTTACCGCCCGCAAAAAAGGGCTGATCAGCATCGGTTTCACCGGCGAATCGGGCGGAAAACTCCGCGAGAATTGCGATTTGTGCCTCTGTGTGCCATCAAAAGTGACCGCACGGATTCAGGAAGTGCACATCACGGCGGCGCACATCGTTTGCCAAATCGCCGAAGAAAGGCTCGCAAAATGAGCAATCGCGCCGTTTTCATCGATCGCGACGGCACGCTGAATGTGGAGGTGGAATATCTCAACAAGATCGATCAGCTAAAGTTGATCGACGGCACAGTTGAAGCGCTGAAACTGTTGCAAAATAACGATTTCAAAAGAGTAGTGATCACCAATCAGTCCGGCATCGCCCGGGGATATCTGACGGAACGGGAGCTGCACGAAATCCATGCGGCATTGAACGAAATGCTCCGTTTGCAATCGGTTTCGGTGGATGCGATTTATTTTTGCCCGCATCACCCGAAAAAAGGTATCGCGCCGTATCTGCAACATTGCGATTGCCGGAAACCGAAAACCGGGATGTTGCAACAAGCTGCGAGTGATTTGGGCATCGATTTGTCCGCCAGTTTCGTGATCGGCGATAAGCCCGCCGATGTGCTCGCCGGACAAAATGCCGGCTGCAAAACGGCGCTGGTGCTCACCGGATACGGTCAGCAATCGCTGCAAAAGCTCGACGAAACCGGTGCAAAGCCTGATTTTATCGCCAAAAACCTGCTCGACGCCGTGCGCTGGATTTTGGGCAGTTGATTGATGTTTTTTACAAATAAATTCGGGCACGTCGGCGCAGTGCCCCTTCAATTTAAGAAAAATAAATCCTTATTTTAAACTTATGAAAATACTCTACATAACACCTGTTTTTCAACACCCGAAAGTGCGTGGCTCAACCCGTTGTTATTTTTTTGGGCGCGAGCTGGCAAAACGTCACGACGTCACAATGCTGTCGCTAAAACGCAATAATATTTCTCCCGAAGCGTTGGCAGACGTGCAATCTTTTTTTACGCGACTTTTTCTGTTTGACGCACAGCCGAAAACCACCGCTAAAGGATTTATGCGTAAAATTCAGGCAACGCTTTCGGACAAAAACGCCATCCGCGAAATGAGCGACAAATTACGGGAACTGACCCGCAAAGAGACGTTCGATGCCGTGCTATTTCACGGAAAATCAGTGTTTCCGGTGATCAACAGTTTCACCAACTTGCCAATTGTGATCGATTTTTGCGACGCCACAACCATGCGCATTCGCGACCGGATGCGCCAGGAATCGCCGGTGATGCGGCTGATGCTCAACAAACGGCTCAACAAATTCAACGAAATTGAGCAACAATTGATCGCCAAAACGCCGCATGTGGCGTTTATTTCCTGCCGCGATCGCGATGCAGTGATGCAGCAGCGTCCCGGTATTCGCATTGTGCCAAACGGGGTGGATTTGCAATTTTGGGAACGCCGCAGCAACGCACCGCGAAACAATTGCATCGTTTTCACCGGTGTGATGGATTATCGCCCAAATGCCGAAGCGGCGCACTACCTCATCGATGAGCTGCTGCCGCTGTTGCGCGACCGCGTTCCGGATATCGAAATTCTGATTGTCGGGCGCGATCCGTCCAAATCGCTCTGCGAAAAAGCGGAAAAATACCCGCAGGTAACCGTCACCGGATTTGTGGAAGATGTTCGGGATTATCTCGAACAAGCCGCCGTTTTTGTGGCGCCGATTCCCTATGCTTCCGGTGTGCAAAACAAGGTTCTCGAAGCGTTTTCGATGAAAATGCCGGTGCTCTGCAGCAGCGCCGTAGCCGCCGGATTGCATTTTGAAGATGGCGAAAAACCGCCGGTGCGTGTTGCGGATGATCCCGAAACGTTTGCCAATTCGCTCATCGATTTGCTGAATGACGACGCCACGCGAGCTAAACTGGCTGCCGCCGGACGCGATTTTGTGGAGCGGCGCTTTGTTTGGGGCGAAAACGTGAAAATTTTCGAAACGATGCTGGAAACCGCTATCGCCGAATTTAAAGCGGAAACTGCGACCAATTCGAAGCCATGATCAGGGGATTCCTATCATCGCAGGAATCTTTGTCAAGAAATTTATACTCAATAAAAACAACGGGTTAATCGATGCTTGAAATGACACTCTCCACCCGATTTGAACCGGGCACAAACCTGAGCGGGAATCTCGCACGGGCAGATTGGCGCTATTTGCTGCCATCGCTGGAGCTGTCGCGGTTGCTGTGCATCGGCATTCCGGCACCGGAAACGCTGGCTGTGCTTGGCACCATCGCCCGTGAAATGCTGGTTGCGGAGCCGGATGCGCAACGCCTCAAAATGATCGCAACTGCGGCGCAGGAACTCGGTGTCGAAAATTTGAGCAACATTTCCGCTGAACATTTTAGCACGATCGATCTGCCCGAACAATCGCTGGACCTGATTTACGTCACCCGCCGAATGACCGCAGCGCTGCTCGCCGATCCCAAATTGATCGCCAAATGCCAGCGGTCGCTCAAACCCGATGCGCATCTCTATCTGGAAATTTCCGGGCAATCGCAAAAACGCCGCTTTCGCCAAATATTCGCTAAAAACACGGGATTTCAGGAAACCGCCCGGTTTTGGCTGACGCCGTTTTCCGGCGAATTACGCACCGCCGTCCCGGTGAACGATCGCGATGCATCGGCATATTTTTTCAAGAATGTGCTGTTTGGGCAATCGTTCAAAAAACGCTCGCTGAGCCAAATTGGTGGATTACTCAGCCAAACCGGATGGATCGACACGGTGATGCCGCGCCACGCCGTGCTGCTTTCGCCGAAAAACAGCAAAACGGAATTGCCGTTTTCACCGCCGTTGTTTTTGCAGGAAATCGCCCAAAAAGCAGGATTCAGTTTGTCAAAATATCGCTTTGCGCTGTCCGCACGCGGTAAATATAACAGCAACAAAGTGATCTTTTTTCTGTTCAATCGCGAAACGGATCAGGTGGAAATAGTCATTAAAATGACCCGTTCACCGGAATACAACGCGCGTTTGGAAAACGAATTTCGCATGCTTAAACATTTGAAAGATAACAACTTAGCCGAAGCAGGAACATATCCCGAACCGTTCTTTTTTGATTACCACAACAATTTGGCGGTCATCGCTATTCGTGCGGTTTACGGTGCGCCGTTCCGCGTAAAAACGACCGCAAAACCGGATTGCCCGGTTGCAGCGGACGCCGCCAACTGGCTGGCAACGCTCGGCAAACGATCCGCAAATGTGGACGCGGCCAGCGCCGGAGACGCCGCAAATGCACTGCAACAGTTGTTCGAGCAATTTCAGCAAACCTATTCGCTGCCGGATGACGAAGCCGGATTTTTGGCGAATGCGATTGCCCAAATTGCCGACAGCACTGCCCCCTTCCCCACTGTTTTTCAGCACGGCGATCCGGGCACCTGGAATATGTTGGTGAATGATGCCAACCGCGTAATCGTGATCGATTGGGAATCGGGCGAACCGCAAGGCATGCCGATGTGGGATTTGTTCTATTTTTATCGCACGTTTGCATCGTGGGTGGCGCGACAGTCCGGCGAAAACGATCCGCAGAAAAATTTTGCCGCACATTTTCTGCTCGATTCACCGATAAATCGGCTGATGGCGGCGCAATTTCACCATTTTGCGGCAGAAATTCAGCTCGATCCGGCACTGATTCGCCCGCTGTTTTACACCTGCTGGATGCATCGCGCGCTGAAAGAATCGATGCGGCTGTCACCGGAGCAGATGGCCGGCGGCACGTTTGTCAATATTTTGCGACTGTGCATTCGCGAAAAAAGCGCCCGGGATTACAGGCTATTTTCGGGCAATAATTGTAATTTTTTCTTTATCATTTACCCATAATCTTTTGAAATGAAAACCGGAACAACCAACATTCACCAAAACGGCAAAGCTGCGCACAATCACACCGGAACGATCCAGCCATCGCTGGTTAATATTTTTGCGCTGCTGAACGAACAGCGGGTGCGTTACGCCCTGCTGCGCGGATTTGACGAATTGAGCGAAAACCCGCCGATCAAAGAGATTGATTTGCTGGTGCATCCGCTCGATTTGCCGGCGTTCGAAAAAATTGTTCGCACATCTGCATTTGTAAAATTACCGCGACTCGGTTACGCGCCGCATCATTTTTATGTGAATTTCGATCGCGCTTCCGGCATTTGGCTGAAGTTGGATGTGGTCACGGATTTGTTTTTCGGCAAACCGGTTCGCCATTTGCGCTGGCCGGTTGGCGGAGATTTTTTGTTTCGCCGCGAACAGCGGGCACCGCTGTTTACGCTGTCACCGGCGGATGAATTGGTCAGTTTATTTTTGCATAACTTGTTGGATAAACAAAGCTTTAGAGCAGAGCGACTGACGCGAATCAATCGCTGATTACAGAAATTGAAACGCAGCCGGACATGCAGCATCAGGTGGTGCAACTGCTGCAAAGCGCACTCGGCGACGCATTGGATTGGGAACAACTGCGATTGTTCATCGGCGAAATCGCCGAAAAAAATATCCGTTCGGAAGCCAAACGAATTGGTGCTGCGCTGAATCGTCACAAACCGCTTGGCAATTTTTTCCGGAAAATAACCACACCGTTGCTCAAAAAACTGCGTTCGCTGGCGTTTGCCACACGGCATCGCGGGATTTGGGTGGCGCTGCTCGCACCGGATGGCGGCGGAAAAAGCACCCTCTCGAAATCGCTGTTGAAACAGCCGTTTTTGCGCAGCAAAATTGTGTATATGGGCATCAACGTGGATGCCAGCACGGTGGGCTTGCCAACCACCAAATTATTGAAAAATATCATCAAAAATATGACATCGGCGAAACGCCCGAAGCTGCTGATTTTGCCCGTAAAGGCGTTGGCATCGGTGAACAAATTGCTGGAACACTGGCTGCGCGTGGGTGCGGGTTTCGCATATTCGTTGAACGGGCGAACCGTGATTTTTGACCGGTTTATTTACGACAGCTATCTGGCCGGTGCGCCGAAACGGTTAAAAAGCAAGCTTCGCCGGCTGCTGTTTTGGGGCACTTGCCCGCATGCCGATCTCACTATTTTTCTGGATGCACCGGGCGAACTGCTCTTTCGCCGGAAAGGCGAGCATTCGCCGGAGGCGCTGGAACGCCAGCGCCAAAAATATTTGGGCATCGCTAACCAGATTCCCAATTTTCACGCTGTCGATGCCACACAATCGCCGGAGGATGTGCAACTTGCGGTTCTCGAACTGATCTGGCAGACGTATCAAAAGCAAAGAAACGGATAACTTTGGACGCACAAGATTCGCAAAAACAACCACTTGAACCTGAAATTCCATCGCCGGCGGAATCGGTAAAAAAAGCCAAAAAGCCGGGCAAAAACGCCACGCGAAAACAGATTCGCGGTTCCAGCCTGCTGATGTTCGGGCAGTTTATTTCCGTCGGGCTGAACTTTTTATCGCAGGTGCTGATCGTCCGGTATTTGTCGCAGGCGGATTACGGCGCGTGGACGTATGCGCTGTCCGTCGTGGCATTTTTTGAGGGATTTTCTTCGCTCGGGCTAAAACGCGCGGTCAGTCGGTTCGTGCCCATTTTTCATGAAAATGAGGAATACAACAAGCTTTTCGGGACAATTTTTATCTCGTTTGTTTCGGTGATTATCACCGGAGCGATTTTTGTCGGCGCTGTTTGGGTGTCGCCGGAGGTCATTTCCGAATTGGTGAAAGGCGAGGGACAGCCTGTTGCTATACTGCTGATCCTCATTTTTATGGTGCCGGTCGACGCGCTGGATTTGATGCTGCTCAGCCTGTTTGCCAGTTTTGCCAGCTCAAAAATCATTTTCACCCGAAAGCATTTGTTGGGTCCGGGCGTGAAGTTGCTGGTTGTGCTGCTGCTCATTTTCTTCGAAAGCGACGTGTTTTTTCTGGCGTATGGCTATCTGACGGTGAACGCACTGATGGTTGTGCTCTATACCGCGATGCTATATTTTTTGCTGAAAAGCCAGAATTTGATGAAGCATTTTCGGGCGGCGGCAATGGAATATCCGGTCCGAACCATTTTGCTTTTTCGATTCCGCTGATGACCTCGGATTTGGTAAATGTGCTAATGCATGCCAGCGATACCATGTTGCTCGGCTATTTTCACGATACGGTGGCAGTGGCAAATTACAAAGTTATTTTGCCCGCAGCGCGTTTCAATAAATTGGTGATGACCAGTTTTGCACTGCTGTTTACGCCGCTGGCAGCGCGGCTGTTTGCCCAAAACGATTTCAAAGGCATCAACGAATTGTATTGGAAAACGGCGGTTTGGCTGGGTGTTTTGTCGTTCCCGCTGTTTGCGATTACGTTTGCGCTGGCAGATCCCCTGACCGTTTTTCTGTACGGCGAACGCTATGCGGAATCGGGGCTTTATTTGCAATTGATCGCTGTTGCCTATTATTTCAACATCGCGTTGGGCTTTAACGGACTGACGCTAAAAGTGCTCGGAAAAGTGCGCTATGTGGTTATTATTAATGTAATTGCGGTGGTTATCAACCTGATACTCAATCTGATTCTAATTCCGGCGTACGGCGCACTCGGTGCAACTGCGGCAACCGCATTCAGCATGATTGTGCATAATATTCTAAAACAGGGCGGGTTGAAACTTGCATCTGGCATTAGCGTGTTCGATTTGCGCTATCTTTCCTTTTACGGTGAGTTGATCGCCGGTGTCATGCTGCTGTATTTGATTCAATTGTTTGTCACACACAACCTTTTCGTGCTGTTAGGGGTTGACTGCGATTGTAACAATCGTTATTTTGAAATTGAGCCAACACCAACTGCAGATCGAGGAAAATTTCCCAGAATTGCTGAAAATACCCGGCATCAAACACATTTTGAATTGGAATCCTTTCAATCGTAAATAGAGAATATACAGATAGATAGACCATGTTAAACGCCATCACCAGCCGGGTTTCGATTGTTATTTGCTGCACGTTGCTGTTGAGTCTTTCAACCGTATCCTGCGAAAATAACGCGCCGGAAAAGGACAGCAAACTGCTCGTCGATTATCCGCCGCAGCACGATATTTCTGCCGTAACAGACGCGGTGGAAGGCAATGTGCGCGGCTATTTAACGACGCCGCAGGAGCTCCGCGAGATCAAACGCAAAGCGGATGCGGGCATCGAACCGTATCGCAGCGCAGTTGCAGATGTGGTTTCATTCGCGAAAAAAGAATGGGAATGGCAGCCGCCAAAGGGCGAGCAAACCTGCCCGTCCGCGGATGATCCGGTGTATCTGGAAATGGGCAGTCAATTGGCGTATGCGCAGGCGTTGGCATACCACCTCACCGGCGATGCGGCATTCGCAACTCATGCGATTTCCGGCATTCGCGGCATTCTCGGCATCTCCGGATTTGGCGAACCGGGCAACACCAGCAAACCGGATAAGCAGTGCCAACTCAATTTATCGTGGTGGATTCCCGGGTTTATTCATGCGGCGGATTTGCTGGAAGACGTGCCGGAATGGCAAAATAGCGGTATCAAAAAACCGTTTCAGGAATGGCTGGCGAATGTGGTTTATCCGATTATTTCATTCACTGCGGAAGTATCGATGAGCAATTGGGGCGCGGCGGCAACGCATTGTTGCGCAGCGATTGCGGATTATCTGCACGACCGTAACGATCTCAATTTGGTGAGTTACAACCGTTTGAGTGCGCCGGAACCGTTCACCGCGCGCGCGCCGGCCGAAGCGTTCGAACACGCAAACGCACTGGCTTTGGGTCGAATGAACGGCACCCGTTGGGAAGGCAAAGGCGGCAGTTCCAGCGCCTGCGATTTCGATCCGTCCGCCAAATCGATGATCCGTCCGGACGGCGCGATTCCCGACGAGCTGCGGCGCGGTTCCACCGGCTGCGAAGGTGCGGCAATCGAAGAAAATGACAAATCGAACATGTATTCGCAAACCCATTTGCAGCAGTTGATTGCCCATGCAGAGTTGCTGCTCCGGCGCGGCGATCACCGGATTTACGACAACATCCAGCCGGAAGCGCTGCGCATCGAATATTACGATCCCAACGGCAACCCGCTCGCGGTTGAGTTGCCTGCCGGACGCGGTTCGTTGTTAAAAGCAATCGAATTCGTGTTTCAGAAATCGAAAAATCCGGTGCCGCGATCGCTGAAATCTGCCGGCGAAGTGGCGTATCGCTATTACAAAGCACCGTTTATTTTGAGTGCAATTGAGGCTTCGCGTCCCAACAGCAGCAACCGGGCAATGGCGTTCGAAACGCTCACCCACGGTTTTGCAGAAGGCGAAACCATCGCTTTGCCGCCAACGGTTCCGGCGCCGAAGTAGAGAGGGAAAGACCCTTTGGCAACGCTAAGGGTCCGGAATATCCGTACCTATTGAAGTAAACATTCTGTTTTAATCACGTTTTTTGGAGTACTTATGACATTCAATTTGAGCCAGGCACTTTCGAAATATAAATGGGAAACCACCGGAATTGTTGCTTCGTTGGTGCTCGGTGTACTGGCGGGACAATTTGGGGTGATTTTTGTGCTAGCAGGTGTCATCGCCATTATTATGCTGGCGTTCATGCTCTATCGCCCGGATACAACTTCCGTTATTATTTTGTTTGTGCTTTACGCGAATCTGGCGGTTGTCGCCACAAAATTTTACAAAGTGCCGCCGGTTTTGGCGGGCGCGTCTTTTTTGTTGCTCATTATTCCCATTTTAAATTATCTGTTTGTTCAGCGAAAAGGGCTGATTCTCAACCAGATTTTGCTGATGATGGTGATGTATGCGATAACCCTGATGATTTCCGGCGTGCTGTCCGGCAGGCTCGGTGAGTCACTCGACCGGATTATCGGTTTTTTTGTGGAAGGGCTGATTCTTTACTTTTTGGTTGTCAATGCTGTTCGCACCAAAGAAGTGCTGCGCAAAGCGACCTGGGCGCTGATTTTATCGGGCTGCCTGATGGGCGGATTATCGATGTATCAGGAGTTCACCAAATCGTATAACAACCAATTTGGTGGTTTGGCGCAGGTAAAGGAATCGTTTATCGGCACCGGTGAAACGGATTTTGGCGGCGACCAAATCAAACGAAAACGGCTGGCCGGACCGATCGGCTCAAAAACCGCTATGCCCAAATCATGGTTGTGCTGCTGCCGTTGGCTTTTTTCCGGATGCTCGGCGAAAAAAATAAAAAATTGAAATTGTTCGCGGCAATATCCTGCATTCCCATTTTGGCGGGCACGCTGCTCACATTTTCCCGTGGTGCGGGCATTACTATTGTGCTGCTGTTAATTATCATGACTTTAATGCGATACATAAAAGTTTGGCATTTCGCGCTGGCGGCGATACTGGCTGTTGGCGTGGTTCTGGTTGCCGTTCCGGATTATGTGTATCGAACCTACAAAGCGATTGAGGGGTTGACCAGCGTTGCCAGCAACAATGTGGCAGATGCGGATGGCGCGGTTCGCGGGCGTGCAACGGTCGGGCTGGCTGCGTTACACATGTTTTTGGACAACCCGATTTTTGGGGTTGGTCCCGGGCTTTCGCAGGCATACATGATCGAATACAGCAAAGAAGGTTATCGCGAAATTGATACCGAACGCCGCGCCCACAATATGTATATCGAAGAATTGGCGGATACCGGCATCGTCGGATTTTTGATGTTTATGTCTATTATTTTATACACGTTAACCAGCATGATGCGGCTGCGGAAACGCTACCGGGAAACCCACCCGGATATGGCATTTCTCACTGCCGGATACTTGCTCGGGTTGTTCGGCTATCTGCTCACGGCGGTGTTTTTGCATCTGTCGTATGTGCGCTATTTTTGGGTGCTCATTGCCCTTTGCGGTGCAGCCATCCATATTTTCCAACAGCAAATTAAACAGGAAACCGAGCTTGCCGAAGCCGAAGCCGAAGCCGATGCAGAAAAAGTCCGGTTAACTGCACAATCGCGGGAGCTAATGTATCGTTGAGTGATCCCGTTTTGACACGCGATAACCTGATTTTGCTGGTGCGGCGCATCGACTGGCGCTTTTTGCTGCCATCGCCGGTGCTCAAATCGGTGGGCTATTTCGGCAAACCGGATGAAACGCACCTTTCCGCATTACGCCATTTCAGCGAACAATTGACAATTGTCCCGCAAATTGGCTCGACCGAATCCGCCGAAAATTTTGATGTCGCTATTTTGTCCGGCACTGAAAAACCACTGTTTTCCAACGCTGTAACTTCAGTGAAATCAGGTGGTTATTTATACTGGGAAATACGGCAATCATTTTCGATTATCGGATATTCGACGCCGAACGTTTTCGCCCGGCAACTGCGCAAAGCAGGTTTTTCGGATATTCGTTGCTACTGGCATCGCCCGTCGTTTCAATCCTGCAAAGAAATTATTCCGCTGGATCATCCGGCTGCCCTGCAATTTGCGATGGACAAAGGGCACACACCGGATTCAAAGGTCAGATGAAACAACTTGGCGGCAAAATATTAACGGTCAGCAAATTGCTGCCACTGTTGACGTGCCCGTTCAGCATCGTTGCCCGGAAATTGCCGGAGGCGCAACGATGAACGCCATCAACACATTTTTGCGGGAAAATTGGCAGCGATTCAAATTATCGCGATTTGGCGATGGCACCGCGCTGTCGTCCGTGCTGCTCACGCCGGGATTTCAGGCGTCCAGCCACATCATCGCATTTGTGCTGACCGATGGGCAGCCAACCGCGAAAATGGTGGTCAAACTGCCGCGCATTCCGGGCGATCACGCGCGGCTGGACATCGAAGCTGCGAACCTGCGCTATCTGTTCAATCTCCGAAAATCGGTTTTTCCGGGAACGCCGGAAGTGCTGGCATACGACAATTGGCACGGGCACAAAATGCTGGTGGAAACGATGGTTCCGGGCAGTGTGTTGCGTCCGGCAGCGGCGCGCGCGCAACTTCGATTTTGTGCTGCAAACCGGTCGCGATTGGCTGATGGAACTGCACACAACCACCAAAATTGCCACCGAAACGCTCCCAAAATGGCGCGATACGGCGTTCGATAATCGATTTAACGTGCTCGCAACATCCTTTATTTTGACGCCGCAGGAACAGGTTGCCATCGAAAAAGGTGCAGCCATCGGGCAATCCATAAAATTGCCGGAACTGGTTTTCGAACACGGCGATTTTTCTGCACCGAATCTGTTGCTGCACAACGGGCAGCTCGGCGCTGTCGATTGGGAGTTGGCAGATCCGCACGGTTTGCCGATGGGTGATTTTATCTTTTTTCTGACATTCCTGGCGTTCGCCAAAAATGGTGCGCAATCGCTAAAAGATTGTGTTTCTGCATTCGAACAGGCGTTTTTTTCGCCCGGCTGGGCGATGACGCATCTGCGCCAGTTCGCCGAATTTGCCGGTATTCACCCGACGCAAATTGCAGCGGTTTTCGCGATGTGCTGGATGCGCTATTTGTCCAACATGCTCTCCCGGCTTCGCGGCGACAACCCGAACATCAGCGCCCAAACTGCGGCGTGGTTGCGCGGTAATCGCTATTATCATTTTTGGCTGATGGCTATCGAACGAATGGATGAACTGCGGGGTTGAGTTGAAGGCGAAGGCGAAGGCGAAGGCGAAGGCGAAGGCGAAGGCGAAGGCGAAGGCGAAGGCGAAGGCGAAGGCGAAGGCGAAGGCGAAGGAAAATAATTCTGTTTATTTAGAAATGCAAATTCGGGATCGGTAATGGCGTTTGATGATTTTCGTAAAATGAATGTTTGGCAATTATCTGTCAAATTGGTGAAACAGATTTATTCACTTACTAATTCTTTTCCTGCAGACGAACGATTTGGTTTGATTTCGGATATGCGGCGTGCAGCAAATTCAATTGCCCATAATATTGCCGAAGGTTTCGGCAGATACGAACCAAAGGACAAAACCAGGTTTTATAAAATTTCACGGGGAAGTTGTTTTGAAATCATGAGCCAAATATTTGTTTCCAAAGAACTTGGATTCATTCAATCTGATGAAATTATTTGGCAAATTACTGAGGATTGCAAAAAAATTATCGAAGAATTAAACGCAATCATAAAAACCCTCGAAACCCGAAAGTTTTAACCTTAATCTTAGCCTTAGCCTTAATCTTAACTTAAAATTATGAACAATAAAAATCACACATTCACTGTCGCGCTGATTGGCGGGGACGGCGCCGGAAAAGGCACCATCTCCGAAATGTTACTGGAAAAATGTCCGCTGCCGCTGGCATATTTGTATATGGGCATCAATATCGAGTCGAGCAATGTGGCGCTGCCGACCTCGCGATTTATCGAAAAATTCAAAAAATCGCGCGGCGACGAAGGCTACCGCCCACCGACCGAAACGACACACACGTCCAAACGAAAGCGCAAAAATCCGCTGTGGGTTACGCTGCGGTTGGTCAACCGGATTGCGGAAGAATGGTATCGCCAATATTTATCGCGGAAATTCCGGCGCGCCGGAAAAGTGGTGCTGTACGATCGCTATTTCACGTTCGATTTTGCCCGCAATCCCAACGAAAGCGACGCGCTGTATCGCCGGCGACCGCTGGACGACCGTCTGCATCGCTGGCTGCTCGCCAACACCTATCCCGAACCGGATGTGGTGATTTTTCTGTGGGCACCCGCCGAAGTGCTGTTCGCCCGGAAAGGCGAAGCCTCGCTGGAATATCTGACGGAACTGATGCAAACATTTGATGCCAAAGGCGCAACCCATCCGCAGTTCATCAAAGTGGATGTTCGCCAATCCAAAGATGCTGTTTTTGCTGAAGTTAACGATCATTTGATTCGCTTTCACGAATCGCTGAAAACCGGCGACAGTTACGCGCCGCAACCCAAAGGGCAGGTGTGATGGGCGGTTTGCCAATCCAATATTTGTCGGATATTTACGGATTTTCATCGGAAAAGCCGAATTTGCTGCGGGTGCTGACCTATCACCGCATCGGTCATCCGGATGAAACGCCGCATCTGGAACCGCGCCAGATCAGCGCATCGACAGAAAATTTTGCCGCGCAGATGGCGTTTTTGCGCCAGAATTATCGGGTGCTTTCGATGCCGGAGGTGCTCGAACATATCGAAAGCGGTCGGCAGTTGCCCGATCGATCGGTGCTGATCACTTTTGACGACGCCTGTCTGGATGTGAAATCAAACGCCCATCCGGTGTTGAAAAAACTAAACTTAACTGCGACCGTTTTTGTGCCGACGGCTTATCCGGGTCACCCGGAGCGGGCATTTTGGTGGGACGATTTGTATCGGGCAGTAGTGCTGACCGACCGCCGTTCGTATCCAAATTCCCCGATCGGCTCGCTGTCCCTCGATTCGCTGGAAAATCGATTACAGCATCTCAAATCGTTGCAAAATTATGTCAAAACGCTGTCGCACGATGAATTACTGGAAACCGTTTTGCGAATTGCCGGCGATCTCGGCAACAAACCAAAAGCGGTAAAAACGGTGCTCGATTGGGACGAGCTGCGCGAACTTGCCGGCGAAGGTGTTCTCAATTTTGGCGCGCACACCCGAACACATCCAATTCTCACACAGGCGACGCTTTCGCAGGCACACGATGAAATCAGCGGATCGCTGTATGATTTGCGGCGGGAAATTCCGGAATCGCTGCCAGTTTTTGCCTATCCGAACGGCAACTGTTCCCCGGAAATTTTGGAAATAATGCACGAAGAAGGCTACAAACTGGCCTTCACCACCGAGGATGGCATCAACAATTTGAACACGGCAAATCCGCTGCTGCTCCGGCGCATCAACATCACCCGGCGCACCTCGCTGAAACTGTTCCGGCTGCGGTTACAACGCTGGTTTTCGGCGGTGGATGTGTATCGGCATCAATGACAATGGATGAGAAATGGAATCAAAAATATTGAATAGCACGCGCCCAACATCAGCAACCTCGGAAATGGTGGACACCGTCGCCTACACGATGTCCCGTTTCCCAAAACTCACCGAAACCTTTATTTTGTACGAAATGATCGCGCTGGAAGAAGCGGGCGTTCGGGTGGAGCTGTTCCCGCTGCTCAAAGAAAATCAGGATGTGCACCATCAGGAAGTGGCAAAATGGATGGAGCGCGCCCATTTTTATCCGTTCATTTCCGGGAGAATTATCGCCGCAAATTTGCGCTATCTTATTAAAAAACCAATTACTTATCTTCGCACTATTTTTGAAGTACTGTTCGGAACCATCAGTAGTTTGAACTTTTTTTTCGGTGCGCTGGGCGTGCTGCCGAAATCGGTGTTGTTTGCGCAGGAAATGGAAAAATTGGGTGTGAAGCATTTGCACTGCCATTTTTGCACGCATCCGGCAATCGCCGGGCTTATCTTATTCCGGCTTGCCGGCATCCCCTTTTCGTTTACGGCGCACGGTTCGGATTTGCATGTGGATCAAACCATGCTCGGCAAAAAAATTGCGGCGGCAAAACGGGCAGTGACGATCTCGAATTTCAACAAAGAAGTGATGGTTTCTGCTTCCGGTGAATCGCTGCGCGATAAAATTGACGTGATCCACTGCGGTGTCGATCCCGATTTATTCCAGTGCCACGATCGCAATCGCGAACCCGGCGCACCGTTCCAGATTTTGTGCGTCGCTTCGTACGAGGAAGTGAAAGGGCACAAATTTTTGGTCGATGCCTGCAAAATATTGAACGATCGCGGTGTGCCGTTTCGCTGCCATTTGGTCGGATACGGTCCGCTGCGCGAACAGGTTGAGCAGCAAATTGGCGATCTCGGTTTATCGGAATATTTTGAAATTCATGGCGGATTGCCGCGCCACAAAGTATTGGAAATGCACGCGTTAGCCGACGTGCTCATTTTGCCGAGCGTGCCCACAAAAAGCGGCAAAAAAGAAGGCATTCCGGTGGTGTTGATGGAAGGTATGTCCAGCTGTTTGCCGGTGGTTTCCAGTAAAATTTCCGGCATCCCGGAGCTGGTGCAGGATGGCGTGAGCGGTATTTTGGTCGAACCGAAAAACGCCGCAGCCATCGCCGATGCGTTGCAACGGCTGCACGAGAACCCGGAGCTTCGCCAACAAATGGGCACCGCCGGACGCGAGTTTGTGCGCCGCGAGTTCGATCTCAAAAAAAATGCCCGGAAATTGTTCGGCGTGTTCCGCAAAGAGATTCTCGTATAATTTAAATTTGGAATGAAATTGCATTCCAGGCAGGAGCCTGGGACGAGAAGGGAAAAAGGTTGGCAATCGATAGATTCCGCAACCGGAAAATCCTGCAAAACCTAACCGCTCCAAAATTGACATTGACTTTTTTTCAGCATTGTTTCGATGTAAATTCTCCAAAAAAACGGATCACTTTACGCAAATTGTTACGTTTTAAAACGGTTGTGTGACGCCGAAAAATGGATTATTTTGTCGCTTGTTTTAAAGAGGGTTAAACCAACCGGCAGTATCGCCGATAGTTGAAAACGTTGCAAAACAATTGGATAAGCAAAACTGAATAAAGGAGAACCTGATGAACGAAGACTGGCTCGAATTGTCCCCCAAAGAAAAGGAAGAAAAAGAAGATAAAAAAGACGAGAAAAAACCTTACAGTGTCGATCAAAAATTGATGGAAAGCCGTACGATTACGATTTATGGCGGCATCGACCAGAAATTGGCAAAAGATGTTTGCCAACGGTTGCTGGCGCTGGCTGCGGAATCGGACGAGCCCATCAAATTGTATCTGCACTCGCAGGGTGGTCATGTGGAATCTGGCGATTCGATTTTTGATATGATCCGTTTTATCAAGCCGGAAGTAAAAATTATCGGGACGGGTTGGGTTGCCAGTGCGGGTGCGCTGATTTTCGCATCTGCGGATAAAAAGAATCGCTTTTGCATGCCAAACACCAGATTTTTGCTGCACCAGCCGAGCGGTGGCGTGATGGGTCAGGCGACTGATATAGGTATTGAAGCGAAGGAAATTGTAAAAATGCGCCGCCGGTTGAATGAAATTTTTGCAGATGCCACCGGTCAACCCATCGAGCAAATCGAAAAACAAACCGACCGCAACTTTTGGATGACCGCCGACGAAGCTGTTAAATATGGCTTGGTTACCAAAATTGTCAAGTCTGCGGATGAAGTGAAATAATTTTTTCTTTAGCTGAATATCAAAAAGCCGCGCCGTTTGGTGCGGCTTTTTTCGTTTAGCCCAATCCAAATTGACTTTGCTTTATTTGAGCTAAACGGTTATTTTTTCGTAATATTTGAAAATGAAAAGGATAAGTTATCAGAACACAATCTGCCATTGAATACATCACGCCGTTGCGCGAAGGCGGTTCGCTGCCAGCCGTTATCCGCGCGGATGACGGACAATCGTATGTCATGAAATTTAGCGGCGCCGGTCAGGGTGTGAAGGCGCTCATCTCCGAAATTATCGCCGGAGAAATTGCCCGCGAGTTGGGTTTCAGGGTGCCCGAAACGGTATTTATTTCGCTCGATCCGGCGATCGGGCACACCGAACCGGACGCGGAAATTCAGGATTTGCTGCACGCCAGCGCCGGGCTGAATCTGGGGTTCCAATTTCTCAGCCACTCGTCCAGTTTCAATTTGATGGTACCGCCAAAACCGGATACCAAATTTGCCTCGGACGTGGTCTGGTTCGATGCATTCGTCACGAATGTGGATCGCACACCGCGCAATGTGAACATGCTCATTCACAACGGCGACATCTGGCTGATCGATCACGGTGCAGCGCTGTATTTTCAGCACAATTGGCAGGATCACATCAAACAGAGCGAAACAGCGTTCCCGATGGTGAAGGATCATGTATTGCTGCCGCTGGCATCGCAACTGGACAGCAGCGATGCCGCCATCAAACAGCGGTTGAACAGCGGCGTTTTCGAAAAAATTGTCGCTCTGATTCCCGATGAATGGCTGGCAACCGACGATAAATTTGATTCGCCGGATGCGCATCGCCGGGCATTTGTGGAATTTCTGACGCACCGGCTGGAGCATTCGCATATATTTGTGGAGGCGGCCAACAGTGCCCGATCCAATCACATTTGAATACGCGGTTTTGCGGCTCGTTCCACGGGTTGAGCGGGAGGAATTTCTCAACGTCGGGGTGATCGTTTTTTGCAAACGGGGTGATTTTCTCCGCGCCAGAATCGATGTGCAACCGGAACGTCTACACGCTTTTGCGCCGGACGCGGATGAAATGATGATCCGCAATCAGCTCAACGCTTTCACCAATATTTGCGAGGGCACGCCCGAGTCCGGTTATTTTGCGAATTTGAGTAAATCAGAACGATTCAACTGGCTGGCTGCGCCGAGCAGCACGATTATCCAGACATCCAAAGTGCACAGCGGCATCTGCAATCGTCCGCTGCCGGAAATTCTGGATGAACTGTTTTCGTTTTTTGTGAAATGAAATTTTTCCATTTTACGGGGAGATTCCTGCCTGCGCAGGAATGACGGAAAAATACAAATAGCGGTCATTTCCCGATTCTCGGGACAGGCTCCGCAGATGCCACAAAGTGGCTCCTTTGGAGCAGGATTTTCATCAGAAACTTTGCCTTGTTTGTTTAACAGCATCATCCAATCAAATCGATAATTCAGGAACTCACCCATGAAAATTATCAGCCGCAATATATTATTTTTTCTCGGCTTAGCCGGACTATTTTTCACTTCCGTTTTCGGGCAATCCGGTCGCGTTGTCGCAATAACCATCGATGATTTGCCGGTGGTTTCCCGCCATTTTAAAGATATCGAATCGTGGCAAACAGTAACATCCAAAATCATCAAACATTTGAAAGCGGAGCAAGTGCCGGGCATCGGATTTGTGAACGAAAACAAATTGTATCGCGATGACATATTGGACGAGCAGCGCCTCAACCTGCTCCAGCAATGGCTGGATAACGGGTTGGAATTGGGCAATCACACGTTTTCGCACCGCTCGTTGCACAACATTTCGGTCGAAGAATATTCCGCAGATGTGCTGAAGGGCGAAACGCACCTCAAACCGATGATCGAAAAAAACGGCGGCAAGCTCGAATTTTTCCGCCATCCGTATTTGCAAACCGGACGGACGCTGGAAATCAAAGCGCAGCTCGATTCATTTTTGACAGCGCACAACTACCGCATCGCGCCGGTTTCGATGGACAATTCGGAATGGACATACGCGTTTGCGTACGATCAGGCTGAAAGCCAAAATGACACGGAAATGATGCAACGCATCGGCGATGCATATCTCGAATACATGACCGCGGTTTTCGCCTATTTTGAGCAGCAATCCGTTGCGCTGCTCGGTTACGAATTGAAGCAAATTTTGTTGATTCACGCCAACCGGCTCAATGCGGATTATCTCGGTAAACTATTGAAAATATTGAAAGAACGTGGTTACAAATTCATCGCGTTAAACGAAGCATTGAGCGATCCTGCCTATCAAAAAAAGGATACATTTACCGGCAATTCCGGCATTACCTGGCTGCACCGCTGGGCATTGGGCGAAGGCAAAAAAGGCGATTTTTTCAAAGGTGAGCCGGAAGTGACGGATTTTGTGCAAGCCTATTTTGACCAACACATCCGATAAAAGTGAGCAACCAACATGACCTTTCACGCGACAAAAGCATTTGCCCGATCGCTCGACGCCAGCGATCCGCTGCGGGATTTCCGCAACAAATTCCATCTCCCGTTGCAAAAAAACGGTGAGCCACACATTTATTTTTGCGGCAATTCGCTCGGTTTGCAGCCGAAATCCGTGCGCAAATATGTCGAGCAGGAGCTGGCGGATTGGGAAAATTTGGGTGTGGAAGGTCATTTTCACGCCAAAAATCCGTGGTTGTCCTATCACAGCTATCTGACGGATGCAACAACCCGGCTGGTCGGCGCGCTGCCGCACGAAGTGGTTGCGATGAACAGCCTCACCGTCAATTTGCATTTGCTGATGGTCTCGTTTTTTAAACCGCTGCCGCATCGATTCAAAATTCTCATCGAAGCGAACGCGTTTCCGTCCGATCAGTACGCGGTGCAATCGCAGCTTAAATTTCATCACATTGATCCGGCGGACGGATTGCTGACCCTGCCGCTTCGTCACGACGAATCGACCCACCGAACCGACGATATTTTGCAATTTCTGGAATCATACGGTGAAGAAATCGCCCTCGTTTTGCTCGGCGGCGTCAATTATTATTCCGGTCAGGCGTTCGATATCGCCAAAATTACGGCGGCAGCGCGATCACACGGTTGCATTGTCGGGTGGGATTTGGCGCATGCAGCGGGCAATTTACCGCTGAATTTACACGATTGGGGCGTGGATTTTGCGGCATGGTGCTCGTATAAATACCTCAATTCCGGTCCCGGCGGGATTTCCGGCGTTTTTGTGCACGACAGGCATGCCGAAAATTTCCGGCTGCAACGATTTGCCGGCTGGTGGGGCAACGATCAGGAAACCCGTTTTTTGATGAAACCGCGATTTCAGCCGACGGTTGGCGCGGAAGGTTGGCAACTGAGCAATCCGCCGATTTTGCCACTGGCGGCGCTGCGGGCATCGCTGGAAATTTTTGACGATGCAGGAATGGATCGCCTTCGCCAAAAAAGCGAATTGCTGACGGCGTATCTGCAATTTTTGCTCGATGACATCCGCGATGAGCGGCTGCAGATCATCACGCCACGCGATCCGGAACAGCGCGGCTGCCAACTCTCAATTGTGTTGCGGGAAAACGGCAAACAGGCGTTCGAGGCGCTCAGCAACGCAGGTGTCATTTGCGATTGGCGGGAGCCGGATGTCATTCGCGTCGCGCCGGTGCCGCTGTATAATTCATTTGAAGAGGTGTATCATTTTTACGAAATTTTACGGAATTATTTGAAATAAGCCATTTCGCAAACATGAAACGCTCGCTTTCGCTTTGCGAAAAACGGAGATAACGATATGAAAACAAAAGAAATAACGATTGTTGGCGCGGGGCTGGCAGGATCGCTGCTGGCGATTTATCTGGCAAAACGTGACTTTCGGGTGAACGTGTTCGAACGCCGGCCGGACATGCGCAAAGCGGAAATCAGCGCGGGAAGATCGATCAACCTGGCGCTCTCCACTCGCGGCATTCATGCGTTGCGGGAAGTTGGTGTGCTGGATACCATTATTCGCGATGCCATTCCGATGCGCGGACGGATGATCCATTCCCCGGAAGGCGAACTCTCCTTTCAACCCTATGGCAAAAATGAAACGGAAGTGATCAACTCCATCTCTCGCGGCGGGCTGAATTGCACGTTGATGGACGCCGCAGAAGCTACCGGAAAGGTGCAATTTTTCTTCAACAAACGCTGCAAAAAGGTAAATTTACCCGACGGAACCCTGCTTTTTGTCGATGAAACCGACGGATCGCAGCAGCGGATCGAGTCCGCGGTAACCTTCGGTTGCGACGGTGCATATTCCGCCGTTCGTTGGGAAATGATGAAATCCGGGCGATTCAATTTTTCGCAGGATTATCTCGATCACGGCTACAAAGAGCTGACCATTCCGCCGCTCCCGGACGGCAATTTCCAGATGGAAAAACATGCGCTGCACATTTGGCCGCGCGGCAGCTACATGCTCATTGCGCTGCCAAATCCCGATGGAAGTTTTACCTGCACGCTGTTTCTCCCGTTTGATGGCAGCAACAGTTTCGCCAAACTGGATTCGCAGGTAAATGTAGCGGCGTTTTTCAACACCCATTTTCGCGACACCTTGCCGATGATGCCATCGCTGATCGATGATTTTTTCAGCAATCCAACCGGCGGACTGGTGACGATTCGCGCGTTTCCGTGGTTTGTGAACGACAAATTTTTGCTGCTCGGCGATGCAGCGCACGCCATTGTGCCGTTTTACGGACAGGGCATGAATTGCGCGTTTGAAGATTGCACGGAATTAAATCAGTGCATCGAATCGCATGGCGATGATTGGGCTGCGGTGTTCGAGACATTTCAGCAGCGCCGCAAAACCAACGCAGACGCGATTGCCCAACTGGCGCTGGATAATTTTATCGAAATGCGCGACAAAGTAGCAGATCCGGTTTTTCTGATGAAAAAGAAATTGGAAGTAATGCTGGAGCGCGAGTTTCCCGGCGAATTTTTGTCCACCTATGCGCGGGTGACATTTCAGCGCCGCCCGTATCGCGAAGCGCTGGAAATCGGACAAGTTCAGGATCGAGTGCTGATGAATATTTGTCAAAGCCACAAATCGCTGGAAAAGCTGGATTTACAATCGATTTTTAACCGGATAAAAATTTCGCAATGATAGCGCTCCCGCAACAATTTTATGCGCAGGATACGATAACCGTCGCGAAACAATTGCTCGGAAAATTGCTGGTGCGGCATTTGAACGGCGAAGTTCTCGCCGCAAAAATTGTTGAAACCGAGGCATATATCGGCGAAGATGACCCCGCCTGTCACGCTGCCCGCGGGCGCACGCCGCGCACCGAAATAATGTATGGCCCACCGGGATTTGCCTACATTTATTTTATCTACGGCATGTATTTTTGCCTGAATGCGGTCACTGAGGCGGAAGGTTTTCCGGCAGCGGTGCTCATTCGTGCAGCGGAACCGGTTGGCGGGCTTGAACAAATGCGGCGACTTCGCAGGGTAAAAAATGATCTGCAATTGGCAAATGGCCCGGGAAAATTGTGTCAGGCGTTTGATCTGAACCGGGATTTGAACGGCGCTCCCCTAACGCAACCGCCGCTTTATATCGCCGATTCACCGACGGTTCCGTCAGACGAAATTGTGGCAACTTCGCGGGTTGGCATCAGCGCTGGCAAGTCTCATTTGTGGCGTTTTTTGATCAAAAACAACCGTTTTGCGTCACATCCGAATCATCGTTAAAGTCAGTATTTTCAGGTTTCTTCAAAAAAAATTCTTTTTTCAACCCGGCCGGTCGGCTATATTTATTTAACTTATTTTGGGACGTAACAAATCTTTACTCAAAATGGGTTACAGCTCTCCGGAAACAAGGTACGGGTTTTTGAAATTACAGGTCGTTTCCGGTATTTAAACCATCAAAAAGGAATTAAAATGGATATCATATCAATATCAATCGGACTTTTGGTTGGACTAATTCTTGGAGCAATAATATTTAAGGTCATTCAACAACAAAAATTAAAAAATGCCCAAAATTCAGCAGAAGAGATTATTGAATCCGCCAAAAAAGAAGCACAGCGCATCGAAAAAGAAGCCAGTATTCAAGCGAGGGAAACCATTCAGCGCGAACGCCAGCAAATGCAGCGTCAATTAAAACAGCGCGAATCCGATATTTCCCGCAACGAAGAGCGCATCCGCAAACGCGATAAAGAGTTGAATCGTCAGGAAAACAGCTTTGCAGAACGCGAAAATGTGCTGAAAAAGCGCCAGAGCCAGCTCGATCAATATCAGAACAAATTGACCGATCGTGAAAAAGAAATTGAATCGCAAATCGAGCTGCAAATCAAAAAGCTGGAAGAAGTGAGCAGCTACAATCGCGAAGAAGCCAAACGCGAGCTCAAACATTTGATGATCGATAAAGCGAAATCGGAAGTGGCGCAAACGCTGGTAGAAATGCGCAACGAAGTTACCGACCGCTCGAAATGGGAAGCGAAAGAAATTATGGCGCACGCCATCGAACGGATGGCAACGGATTACACGATGGAATCGACCCTCGTTTCTGTGTCGCTGCCCAGCGATAATTGGAAAGGGTTGATTATCGGGCGCGAAGGTCGCAACATCAAAGCATTTGAATCAGAAACCGGTGTAAAAGTAATTGTGGATGACACGCCGGAAACGGTGGTGATGTCCAGTTTCGACCCGATCAAACGGGAAGTGGCGCGGTTGGCGATGGAATCGTTGATCCAGAAGAAAAATATCCACCCCAAAGCGATTGAACAAGAAGTTGCCAGAGCCCAGAAAATTGTTGATGAAAGCATCAAACAAGCTGCCGAAGAAACGATTAAAGAGCTGAATTTGCGCAACATTCACCCGGATTTGAAAACCTACATCGGACGGTTGAGATACCGCACCAGCTACGGACAGAATATTCTCCAACACTCCAAAGAAGTGGCATGGCTGGCCGGAAATATGGCTGCAGAACTGGGCTTGAACGTTCAGCTTGCCCGTCGCGCCGGACTGCTGCACGATATCGGCAAAGCGGAAAGCAACGATTCCGAAGGTAGCCACGTGACTATCGGTGTGGAAATTACCAAACGATTCCGGGAGCATCCGGTGGTGATCAACGCAGTGCTGGCACACCACGAAGAAGCGGAACCGATTTCGCCGATTTCAGTGCTGGTTACCGCGGCAGACCGCATCAGCGGCGCACGTCCCGGTGCAAGACGGGAATCGCTGGAAGCCTACACCGAGCGAATTACTCAATTGGAAGATCTGGCGAATTCGTTCGAAGGCGTTGCCAAAACATACGCACTTTCCGCCGGTCGCGAAATTCGCGTGATTGTTTTGCCGGAAAAGCTGACCGATCAGGAATCCGAACTGCTTTCTGCGGATATTGCCCAAAAAATTAAGGATAATATGGAATATCCCGGGCAAATTAAGGTGACAATCATCCGGCATCTCGCGGCTTACAGCACAACCGATGATTTTATGTCTGATGATAACGGAAATAATTCGAACAATAACAACAACAACAATAATAATAACCGGCATCAGAAATCCCGCAGAAATCGCGGGAACCCGAACGCCAATCGTTCGGATAACGTCTCGGCAAATTGATACCCTGTTTTTCCCGGGCAGAATATTGTTCATCTGCCCGGGATTTTTTTATTTTCTGCAATTACCCATCCTGGGTATTGAAAAAATCCCCCGAAATGCCTATCTTCTCATCGCTAAACAATAGACAAACAATTCAATTTAATATGTTAAAGGAAAATAAATGGCAGGACAACGCGGTGAATTCGGATCGAAATTAGGTTTTGTTTTGGCAGCTGCCGGCTCAGCGGTTGGATTGGGAAATATTTGGAAATTTCCATTTGAAGTGGGTCGTGGCGGTGGTGCTGCATTTGTGCTGGTTTACCTGATGTTCTGTTTTGTGCTCTGTTTTCCAGTGATGGTTACCGAAATTGCCATCGGACGCAAAACCAACCGTAACCCAGTTGGCGCATTTATCGAGCTCGGGCACAAAAAATGGAGTCTGGTTGGCAAGTTGGGTTTGTTCTGCGGTGTGCTGATTCTGTCCTTTTACAACGTTGTGGCAGGCTGGGCGTTCGGCTATTTTCTGGAAATGGTTCAAGGCAACTTTGCTATCGGCGATCATTTTGGCGAATTTGTCTCCGATTGGTCTACTGTCGGGTTGTATGGATTGCTGTTTATGATTGCAACGGCCACAATCGTTTCCGGTGGTGTGAAAGGCGGCATCGAACGTGCATCCAAAATCCTGATGCCAACGCTGTTGATTATCATCCTGTTTTTGGCAGGATATGCATTCACTTTACCAAATGCAATGGCAGGTGTTGAATTTTATTTGCTCCCCGATTTTTCAAAATTAGATGGCAACGTGATTTACGGCGCACTCGGACAGGCGTTTTTCTCGCTGTCGCTGGGAATGGGCGCGTTAATTACCTACGGCAGTTACGTTTCCAAACGTGAAAATGTGATCAGCTCCGCCGCAATGATTACGCTGACAGATGTCGGCATCGCATTCATTGCCGGTTTAATGATGTTTCCGTTTGTGTTTTCGCAAGGCATCGAACCCACCGGCGGCGCCGGACTCATTTTCATCACGTTACCGGGAATTTTTCAATCACTCGGGCCGTCGCTCGGCATTTTCATTGGATCGTTATTTTTTATGCTGCTCTCTTTTGCAGCACTCACATCCACAGTTTCGCTGCTGGAAGTGCCGGTTTCCTATCTCGTTGATGAACACAAATTGCCCCGGAAAACCGCCGTTTGGGGAACAGCCGGATTCATTTTCATCATTGGCATTCCATCGTTGTTGGCCAACGGCGCCAGCGATTTTTTCACAAATTTTATGTTTATCCCGGGTGATAATGTGGCAGGTTATGACGGCTACACCGATTTTATGACGATCATTGGCTATATCGCCAACGATACATTGTTGCCGCTCGGCGGATTGCTGATCAGCAGTTTTGCAGCTTACGTCTGGAAAAAGGAAAACCTCAACGAGGAAATCAAAATCGGTTACAGCGGCTACAGCGGATCGTTTGTCGAATCATTTGTCAACTTTGCGATCACTTATTTGTGCCCGGTAATTCTTGGATTGGTTTTTGTTTTTACACTGCTGGATCGTTTTGTTGGTATACATTTGGTTGGCTAATTAGCTGTTTTATTTATATTTAACTTTCTGCGCGATATTCCGATGCTGGGATATCGCGTTTGCTTTTAACAACAAAAGGGATCAACGGAATGTCGAAAAAAAGTTCAATTGCACCTAAACATTCGGAAATTGTCAGCAGTTGGGAAATCGTTTTTCCCAACGATACCAACCCGCACGGCACCATGTTTGGCGGTAAAGTGATGGCAATTATGGACAAAATTGCCGCCATCGCCGCCGGCAGATATGCCGAACGCGCAGTCGTTACGGTATCAACCGAAGGCATCATTTTCAAACGCCCGATCAGGGTCGGCGACCGGTTGAATATTTTGGCACGGGTGGTTTGGGTCGGCACATCCTCGATGGTTGTAAAAGTGGATGTTTACGCCGAAACACCACTCACTTATGAACGCACCCATTGCACAACCGCGCGTTTCAACTTTGTTGCGTTGGATGAAAACTCAAAACCGACCGCAGCACCGCCGCTACTGCTGGAAAATGACGAAGAAAAAAGAGAGTACGAATTGGCGGAATTTGTCATCAAACAGGCGTTGGATCGCAAACGTAAAATCGAGGAAAATGAGCGGGGGAAATAACATTCACTCAATTAGAGTGCCATTTTGTATTTGGGTAACCGGCAAAAAATAGCGGCTGAAAATCCGGTCATCACTGCAAATGTCGATGCTGCTGTTGATTGCCTACGAAATTAAAACGCTCTACTTTTTAATAAAAAAAGCACCGGAATCTAAAGGTTACCGGTGCTTTTAATTTTATAAAAATATTGGATTTACAGCTACAAAATTGACGAATCACGTAAGTGTTGCGACAGCGCATTCAGCCAATCCGGTTGAACAACCGGCAAATGCAACCGCCGGCGCGATTCACCTTCGTAATAATTATCCCAATCAATCGCCGCGCCGTTTATCCACAGTTTTGCGAGCGTTCGCAAAACGCAAAGGGTATCGCCGCAACGTTCCAGCAGGCTTTCCAGCGATGCAAAAGTGGCGATATCCAAATCGCTTTGTTTTGCAAATGCGCCCAATGTGTGCCCCGGACCAACTTCCAGCGTGCTGTAAATTTGCCGGTCAGCCAATTGTTTTATCGCGCGGGAAAACTGCACAACCGCAACCGTTTGCGTTACCCAATATGCCGGATTTGTTGCTTCCGCATGCGATAATTCGTTACCGCTAACAGCTGAGATAATAGGGATTTTTGGCGCACGCAATTGCATTTTTTCCAAAACAGCCTGCAATTGTTGCAACTGTTTTGGCGAAATTGACCCAACAACCGGATACTCGCCCGGCAGCTGTTTGTGCCAAATATTCGCATGCTTCAATTTGCGGCAAAGCTGTTTGCCCACTGTTTTAGTGCAGATAAAACTGATCAGTCGATCCGAATGAATTGCGGCGATTTCGCAGCCTTTTTCCAAAAAATCCGCCGCCGCAGATTCGGAGATACCTGCGGAAATAATGACACCTTTTTTTGCCCGGTCGAAAATTTTTCCGCGAATAATTGCCAGCGTCAGCGCATTTTTGGCTGAGAATACACCACCAACTACAGCGGCAGAAAGTTCGCCCAAATCGTGCCCAATCAACACCTTAGGCTTCACACCCCAACAGCGCCACAATTCCGCAAGCGCCAGTTCAACCGCCAAAAGCGCCGGTTGATAATTTTCAAACGAGTTGAATTTAGCGAACGCGTTTTCAAAATCTGCCGGGTTTGGAAACAGCATATCGCAAATATCCGTGCCGGTTTGGTCGGCAATTATTTTGGCGTATTCATCCATTCGTTCAGCGAAAAATGGCTCACTTTCGTATAATTCCTGCGCCATTGCAAGGTATGCGCTGCCGTGTCCGGGAAATAAAAATGCGGTTTCCGTTGCATTTTTTGCAACCGCTCCGCTCATCCGTTTTCCGGATTGTTTTTCCGAAAGGATAGCGGCGCATTCCCCGGTATCTTGCGCCAAAATTGCGGCACGATATCTCGAAAACGGACGTCCGGTTTGCAGCGAAAACGCGATATCCGCCAATTCAAGATGTTGATGATCACGAAAAAAAGCCTGAAACGTGGTCATTTGGCGCTGCAATTCTTCCGGCGTTTCGCCACTAAATGTCATCAGTTGCCACGGACGCGGTGTTCCGGCAGGCTCGGGCGAATGCTCGGTAATTTCCAGTTGCAACGTGCAATCGCCGACGGCAAAAACAGCGCCACCCCGACGCTCGCAACCGAGACCAAGCCATGCGCGCGGTTCCGGATTGTCCCGGAATTTTTCAATATCAGAATTAATCAGAGGATTCATTTCGCGAATCCAGATGCCCGGCGGGACCATTCGCTGATGCACTGTGAGCACCAATTTGGTCAATTGCGCAACATAATTTGTGGATTCTGCATCTTTATTTTTGATTTGTGTATGCACCGGCAAATCTTCCCAAAGTGGTAATTCGGCAGAATTTGCCCGCCGATTTTGCCAACTGCGATGCAGTAAATCACCTGATTTCGGCATTTCCACATATACCAGCGATTGTTCCGGTAAATTATGACTGAATTCTGCCAACCGTTTTTCTGAGCTGTGGGTGGCATTTTGCGATTCCGAAATGGTAATTGCGGATTCACCCGTCCGAATGCCGAGCGCCGAAATTACAGCCAAAATCGTATCGTCATTTGCTTTTGCGACGTCGTATTTTTTGAGCACCAGCGCCGGTGCATCGCCAGCAATAGCGATATCGCAAAAATTATTTTCCAGATACCAGCTCGCCAGCGCAATCGAACGCAATTCCGCCGGGAACGATTCCAGCAATTCAGATATTTGCGGCGTTTGCGCAGTGGACGGCACAAATTGCGCCGGACGAATGGCAAATAATTTTTCCTGCAACAACGGCTGCACAGCCGTTTCCAGTTTACCAAAAACAGCGATCCGACCTGCCGGGCGTTTTCCGGTATAACCGGCGCGTTCCAGCGCTTCCCAAAGGGTTTTCAAATCACCATTTCCGGGAGCAAAAATATCCTGTTGATTCAATAAATTGCGAAACGGAACGGATGTCGATTGCTGTGATGGGATATGCGGCGTGTTGGTATGCCAAAAATAAGACTTGTTCGGTTCGCTGTGAGCAAACCGTCCAATCAAACGATTCCAATAAGCTTCTATTGACGTATTGCCGAAAATTTTTCCGGCGATGGCAACGATGGCTAATCCTTCCCTGGCGGCCATTTCACCTTCCTTGTGTATGATTTTGCGGCAATCCGCATTTCGGATCACCAATTGGATTTAAACCTTTCACTACTGCCGCGTTTCTTTTGCGGCTGTTTTTCAACTGCCAATCCGGCAATATGCGCCGGTCGGTTATAAAATTATCGAATCGATATTGCGAATAATGAACATTTCAGAGAAACGGCAGATGTTCATCATGACCAATTTCCTCCGCCGGAGGAATCTTGTTGAATATTCATAATTTCAATCCGGGTTTCCGGATGGCGAATGGCGATTGCTGCCGCAAAATTTTCCCACGGTTGCCAGGATTTCAACGTCCAGCTGCCGACCTCATCAGTTTCGCCCTGCATCCAAAGCAATTGCGCGGGTTCCGACGGTTTTAACGTTACGCTGAAACTATCGAGCGGCATTGCCAGCCCATCGCCAACAGCTTTAATAAATGCTTCTTTTCGCGTCCAACAATTGTAAAATCCGTTCAATTGCTCGCTTTTTGGCAACGATTGTAACACTGTAAATTCGTGTTTGCTGAAAAACCGTCGGGCGATTCGCATCAATTCCCGGTTGGGTTTTATGAATTCGACATCCACACCCAAATCGGTATCGCGGGAAAACGCAAAAACCGCCACATTTTGCGAATGCGAAATATTAAAATTTAGCGGCGGCAATTCCGGTTTCACAACCAGCGACGGCTTGCCGTGGCGCCCATAAATAAATTCTATTGAAGCTGGAGAAACATCCAGATATTTGCCGATCAACAAACGCAACAACCCACGAGAAACGGTAAAACGCACCCGGTGCTCCTCAAAATGGAAACGTTTGGCGCGCAATTGCTCGTCCTCCGACAAATATGCGGCCAATTTATTATACCACAACGGCGATACTTCCAGCGAGCTTTGCCAAATCTGCACTTCGCGATATTTCAGCCGCAGTTCAATATTTTGTAATTCGAATGTTGGTATTTTCATTTCAAAAATATTTTTCTGTCAGGTTTTCGAACAGTTACCTATCAAATATATGTGAAAATATGCTTCGATTCCAACTTGACAGTGCATTTCGACAATCTATTTCCGGTTGATTTTCTCAGAAATAATAATGTCAGCTTTATTTACAACTAAAATACATATCAGGGAATTTTTTGAAATGGAAGATGGGATATATTTCTACCAGAACCAACGGCATTCACATGAAATTTTCGTGCAAATGCCGTTGACAGTTATTGTTGCTGGCGTGTCATCATCCCTGATTCAGATCCAATTCCCTTTGGGCAATATAAATGGTCGTCCGGTAAAAATTTTTCCTTAACAGATCGATAATTTTGGTTCAGTTGTTGCAGTTTGCTAAAACCCGGTCTCATTTTGTAGCCAATTTGAAAAACCGTTTAGCTTTTTCACTGATTTTATCAGGTTATTTTGAAATTGTTCGATGCTATTATATATTCTTTGATATAAGGTCGCCCGGAGCAGCTTTTATTCGAACAACGCGACACTTCCAGCCAATCGACTGCAGATTCTCATACCGGGATTTATTCTTAAATGGTGCGAACCAATAACAGGAAATTGTAATGGGTAAAATTATTGCTGTAGCCAATCCGAAAGGTGGCGTGGGTAAAACCACCACTGTCATCAATTTGGCAGCCAGTTTGGCGATTGCAGAAAAAACAGTTTTGATCATCGATTGCGACCCCTCCGGCTCGATCAGCCAGGGATTGGGTGTGCCGCAATATGCGATAAAACACGGTATATTTGATGTTTTCTCCGGTAGTGCTGGTTTTATCGAAGCGATTCAGCAGGTCGAATTTTTTCCGCAATTTGACATTTTACCCGCAGGCATTCGCGAACACGAACAGGAAATCCGGCTGATGGAATTAGCCAAAAACCGGGTGCGAATGAAAAGGTTGTTAAACGGATTGATGACCAGCGGCCGGTTAAATTACGACTATATTTTAATTGACACACCGCCATCGATGGACGATTTGGCGTTGGGCGCAATGTATGCGGCAGATTCCGTGCTGATTCCGTTGCAAAGCGGATTTTACGCCATCAACGCTGCCGAACGGCTGCTGGGCATGATTGAGCGCATCCGCAAAACCACCAACCCAAATTTAAACATCGAAGGCATTTTGCTCACCTTCTCCGAAAAAGGGACACGCGCAACCAACCAGGCGCTTTCCGCCGCCGAAGAACGGTTTGGCAACCTGATGTTCGACACGCAAATACCTAAAAATTCTGCACTTGGCTATGCCGCTTTCGCACGCCGCCCGATCGCTTTGGTTGATGTTACAGCGCCGGGCGCCCAGGCTTATCTTGCGCTTGCCGAAGAAATTATCCACAAAAACCGGCAAATTCCGGTTTACCGGGCAACAACCGATTCAACAGCACCGCAGATTTCCTACTTCGCGGGATAAACTACACAGCAACATTTTCCACTGCTGCATTTTTTGTGACTATTGTCTGAACGGCAGAGTTTATTTATATTCTGCCGTATCTTTTAAAAACAATGTTCACAAATACAAACTATTGGAGAACCGGCATGAAAAAAATGTGGGTATTTGCCATTTTAATTGCACTTTTGGCGGGAAGTTGCAGCGACAAAGAAAAGGTTGAGCGGCTCGAAAACGAACGAAAAACATTGGCGCAGGAAAATGAACGGTTGAAAACCGATCTGCAAAAACTGCAGAAAGATTACACCAAACTCAATTTTTTAACCCAAAAACTCGATGGCATCAAAGCCCGAATCGTTACTGATATGGGTGATATCGAAGTGAAATTTTTCCCGGAAAAAGCGCCGTTGCATGTGTTCACATTTGTTTCCCGGGCGGAAGCGGGTTTTTACAACGGCACCCAATTTCACCGGGTAATGCCTAATTTTATGATTCAGGCCGGCGATCCCAATTCCAAAGATGACAATCCCAATGACGACGGTATTGGTGGTCCGATTGCCATGTTACCGCACGAATTTAACGATATCAAACATGTGCCGGGCATTTTATCCACCGCACGCGTGCCCGATATTTCCGCCGGGGCAGGCTCGCAATTTTTTATCATGCATGGCACAAATTTCAATTTGGACGGGCAATACACCGCATTCGGAGAAGTGACCAAAGGGATGGACGTGGTTAACGAAATTGCCACCGTTCGAACCATGCAACGACCGCCGAACCATCCGGTGAAACCGATTCGCATTCGCAGAATCGAAGTTTATAAATGATGCTTTGCTGACACAAACATATTGGGGCGAACGACTGTTCGCCCTTTTTTATCACAACACCCACAAAAATCCCTGCATTTAAATGATTAAAAAAGCGAAACATATCCTCAAAAAGCAATTTGGTTACGATGAATTTCGTCCGTTGCAAGCGGAGGTAATTGAAAGCATCCTTTCCCGGAAGGATACGCTGGTGGTAATGCCCACCGGCGGCGGAAAATCGCTGTGTTATCAAATTCCCGCGCTATTATTCGACGGATTGACGATCGTCGTTTCCCCGCTCATTTCGCTGATGAAAGATCAGGTGGACCAGTTGCGGGAAAATGGCGTGGCAGCCGTGGTGTTGAACAGTTCGCTTTCGCCGCAGGCGTATGCGGAAAATGTGCAGAAGATTATCTCCAAAACGGCAAAATTGCTGTATATCGCGCCGGAATCACTGGTGAAACGCGATGTGCAGGAGCTGCTCCAATCGGTTTCGCTGGATTGTTTCACCATCGACGAAGCACATTGCATTTCCGAGTGGGGACACGATTTTCGCCCGGAATATCGCCAGTTGGCAACGGTTCGCCGGCAATTTCCCGATGCGGTTTGTGTGGCGCTCACTGCGACAGCCACGCCGCAGGTGCAGCAGGATATTTGCAATTCGCTAAATTTCCGGCAGGAAAATGTGTTTATCGCCAGCTTCAACCGCGAAAATCTGTTTTTGCAAGTGGTCAAAAAGGAGCAGCCGCGCCAGCAACTTTTGGAATTTCTCAAAAAATTTGATAATCAATCCGGGATCATTTATTGCGCTACCCGCAACACAGTTGAGGATTTGGCAGAAACGTTGAAAGCAAACGGGCTGAATGCAATGCCCTATCACGCCGGATTAGGTGATTTGGAGCGCCACAGCGCGCAGGAAGCGTTCATTCGCGATGATGTGCAAATCATCGTGGCAACCATCGCATTCGGGATGGGCATCAACAAATCGAACGTGCGGTTCGTGGTGCATTACGATCTGCCGAAAAGCATTGAAAGCTACTATCAGGAGATCGGGCGTGCCGGACGCGACGGGCTTCGCGCAGATTGTTTGCTGCTGTTCGGCTACGGCGATATTCGCAA
The DNA here is from genome assembly GCA_020634975.1 of Calditrichia bacterium. Classification (NCBI taxonomy): domain Bacteria; kingdom Pseudomonadati; phylum Calditrichota; class Calditrichia; species Calditrichia bacterium. Next base: position 549,627 of record JACKAQ010000001.1, read on the forward strand.
AATCCGCTTTTTTATTGATCAAAAAGAAGATCCGCAGCAGCACCGCAACGCTTTGCAACATTTGGAAGCGATGATCCAGTTTGCCGAGCACCAGCTTTGCCGGCGGCACCCGCTGATTCGCTATTTCGGCGAACATTTTCCCGACGAAAACTGCAGCATGTGCGACAATTGCACGATGGAACGCAGCGTTCCCCAAACCGATGTGACCACCGCAGCACAGAAATTTTTCTCATGTGTCTATCGAACCGGACAAATGTTTGGTGCGGCACACATCATCGATGTATTGCGCGGCTCCAATTCTGAAAAAATTATTCAGCGAAATCACCAAAATTTAAGCACTTACGGCATCGGAATGGAGCATTCCAAAAAGCAGTGGCTGCACCTTTCCCGGCAATTTGTGCAGCAGGGATTTTTGACCAAAGATATCACATACGGCAGCCTGAAACTGACCCAACGGGCAGTGGATGCGATGAAAGGCGAGCAAAAAGTTTTTGCGGAAATTGAAGCAGAAACAATCACTTACAGCAAAGGAAAAGAGCGACTGGCAGCCGATTACGACGGTGTGTTGTTCGAGCGGATGCGCGACAAACGCAAACAACTTGCGGACAAACAGGGCGTGCCGCCATACGTAATTTTTTCCGATAAAACGCTGGTGGAACTGGCGGCAAATATGCCGGAAAACAGCAGCGAGATGCTGTCCATTCACGGCATCGGCGAAGTGAAAATGCAGCGATACGGCAAAGTTTTTTTGGAATTGATTCTCAAACGACTGAGCGAATTGCGGCGGGAAAAATGATGAATAATTTAATGATTGATTGCAGGCTTAGAGGATTCCTGCCTTCGCGCCGAAGGCGCTCCTTTGGTGCAGGAATGACAGTTTTTTAGCCATTCCGGGCTTGTCCCGGAATGGCTCGTTTCTCTATCCATAAATTACTTCCGGCGGACGGTGGTTGCGGCGGCTTGTGCGGATGGTAAAATAAGCATATCCGCGATTTGCACATGCGCAGGACGGGAGATTGACCAAAAATTGCCTCGGCAATATCCGCTCCGGTGAGCGCATCCAGCCCTTGTACACCTGATCCGCTTTATTGGCATCCCCTTTAAATCGCACCAGCGAAAACTCTGTTTCCACCAGTCCCGGGGCAATGTTGGTCACCCGGATGTTGTGATCGAGCAAATCCAGCCGCATACCTTGCGAAAGCGCGTCCACCGCAAATTTGGATGCGCAATATACAGCCCCTTTGCTGTACACCTGCTCTCCGGCAATCGACCCAATATTCACGATGTGACCGTCATTTTTGGCGATCATTCCCGGCAGAACCGCGCGCGTCACATACAGTAAGCCTTTCACATTGCCGTCGATCATCGCGTCCCAATCGTCGATGTTTGCATTTTGAACAGTGTCCAGACCGTGGGCGTTTCCGGCGTTGTTCACTAAAATATCGATGGATTTCCAATGGTCCGGCAAACTGTCGATCGCGGCAAATACCGCTTCGCGGTTGCGCACGTCGAACGAAAGTGTGGTTACTTTTACGGATTCGCCGAGCGTTTGCCGCAGTTCGTCGAGCCGTTCTTTGCGGCGTCCACACAAAATCAGGTCAATCCCGTTTTTGGCGAACAGCTCCGCCGTGGCTTTTCCGATACCGGCTGTTGCACCGGTAATGAGGGCTATTTTGCTCATAAAAAATCACCAATTTTGAATTTTCGATTAAAAATCCGCATTTCGCGGCGTGCGCGGAAACGGCACAACATCTCGGATATTTTCCATCCCGGTGGCATACATGATTGCCCGGGCAAAACCCAAACCGTATCCGGCGTGCGGGGCAGTGCCGTATTTGCGCAAATCCAGGTACCACCAATAATCATCTTTTTCCAATCCCAGTTCATCAATGCGGGCGACGAGCTTATCATAGCGCTCCTCGCGCTGGCTGCCACCGATGATTTCGCCAACGCCCGGAACCAGCAAATCCATTGCGGCAACAGTTTTGCCGTCATCGTTCTGGCGCATGTAAAACGCTTTGATTCCTTTGGGATAATTCACCACAAATACCGGTTTTTTATAGACTTGCTCCGTGAGATAACGTTCGTGCTCGGACTGCAAATCTTTCCCCCATTCAACCGGAAATTCAAATTTTTGTCCGGATTTTTGGAGTTGCTCAACGGCTTCGGTGTAGGTAATTCGTTTGAATTCGGAGTTGATCACATTATCCAATCGCGCCAGCAATCCTTTATCTATCCATTGATTGAAAAATTCCATTTCCTCCGGCGCTTTTTCGATCACGTAATTAAATATAAATTTGATCATCTGTTCGGCTAAATCCATATTGTCGTTGATATCCGCAAAGGCAATTTCCGGCTCGATCATCCAAAATTCCGAGGCGTGGCGGGCAGTGTTGGAATTTTCCGCGCGAAATGTGGGTCCAAAAGTATAGACATCGCGAAACGCCATGCAATACGTTTCCACGTTCAACTGACCGCTGACGGTGAGGTGCGCCTGGCGGGAGAAAAAATCTTCCTCAAAATCGATGCTGCCGTCCGGTTTGCGGGGCGGATTTGCCGCATCCAGTGTGCTGACGCGAAACATTTGTCCGGCGCCTTCCGCATCACTGGCGGTGATGATGGGCGTGTGCACATACACAAAATTACGATCCTGAAAAAATGTGTGGATCGCATGTGCCAGCAAAGAGCGCACCCGGAACACGGATAAAAATGTATTCGTTCGCGGGCGCAAATGAGCGATTGTTCGCAAATATTCAAACGAGTGGCGCTTTTTCTGAAGGGGATAGTCGTTTTCGGAATGTCCGATCAGGCTGATCCGCTCCGCGTGCAATTCGAACGGTTGTTTGGCACCGGCAGATTCCACAATCGTGCCCTCAACTTCGATGGAAGATGCAATCGTAAATTTGCTGATCGCTTCAAAGTTATCCAGTTTTTCATCGAACACAACCTGCAGGTTTTTGAAAAAACTGCCATCGTTAACTTCAATAAAACCAAAGTTTTTGGATGCCCGTAAAGTGCGCACCCAACCGGCGATTTTCACAGATTTGCCGATAAAATCTTCCGGTTTACGCCAGATTTCTTTAATTTTTGAATATGCCATTTGTCGCGTTCCGTTGTTTCGTTCGTTCGTAAGTTCTCTAAAAAAATGATTGCTGTAAGGGGTGATGATACGCAAAAGGGCTGCGGAAAGCAACCCTTTTTTACATCGCAAAGTTGTTGACAGGTATCGAGTTATGAGACAGAATGCAGCGCCATCCGGTTGCCTTCGCAATCTTCAAAAACTGCCATAAATCCGTTTTCCGGAGAAATTTGGGTTTTGGGAACCAACACTTTTCCGCCGGCAGATTCTATTTTGGACAGCACCATTTGCAAATCGGGATTTGCGTTCAAATAGACCACCGGACCCTTATTTCCCGGAAAATAAAAATCTTTATGCTGGCAAATTGCGCCGCCCACACTATTTTCGCCGGTAGGGAACAGTGCCATTTTCAACCCGTTCGGCAGCTCAAAATCGACCATTTCGATCTCGAAAATCGTCTGATAAAAAGCTTTTGCCCGATGTAAATCGGAGGCAGGAATTTCAAACCAACTTACAACATGTTGTCGTTTAGCAGACATTTGAAACCTTCTAATTTTATTCGACCCGATGCCCTTGAACAAATTCCTCAACCGTTTCAACATCTTTCCGGCTACCAATAATCAGCGGGGTTCGTTGGTGCAAATCTTCCGGTTGAATATCGAGAATTCTGCGATGACCATCGCTGGCGCGTCCGCCGGCCTGATAGCAGATTAGTGCGAGCGGATTCGCTTCGTACATCAAACGGAGTTTGCCTTTTTCGTTGCCGGGTTTTTTGTGGTCGCTGGGATAAAGAAATACCCCGCCTTTCAGCAACGTCCGGTGAAAATCCGCGACCAACGAACCGATGTAGCGCCCGTTCATCGGCTTGCCTTCATCGCCAAACCGTTTCGCCCAACGCACATAATTGCGAATCCCTTCATCCCAAAACTCAAAATTGCTTTCGTTGATGCTGTAAATATTGCCTTTTGTGGGAATGGTCATTTTGGGGTGCGATAAAATAAAACTGCCGTAAATGGGGTCCAGCGTAAAGCCGTAAACGCCATTTCCGGTGGTATAAACCAGCATCGTGCTGGAACCGTATAAAATATAACCCGCGCAAACCTGCGAATATCCGGGCTGAAGCATGTCTTCCATTGTCACCGGACTGGAATCGGGGGTAATTCGCCGGAAAATAGTAAAAATTGTGCCAATGCTAACGTTGACATCGATATTTGAGGAGCCATCCAGTGGATCGAAACAGCAAATATATTTGCCTTTCAGGCTTTCATCGTTGATTTCGATGTAGGTTTCTTCCTCCTCCGAAGCCATTGCGCAAAGCGAACCGCCAAAACGGAGCGAGCGGATCATCGCTTCGTTGGCAAACACATCCAACTTTTGCTGACGTTCGCCAAATACATTTTCGCTATCAAGACTGCCCAAAATATCCAGTAGCCCTGCCTTGTTAACCTGGTAGGAAATGACTTTTGCAGCCAGCGCAATATCTGACAGCAGTCGCGTAAATGAACCGGTTGCCTGCGGGAACATACGTTCCTGTTTCATGATGTGTCGGTTCAGCGTCATGACAAAGCTGCTCATGCTTTTTTCTCCTCATGCGATTAATGAATCTTCAAATTGGACCTATATATCAAACGCAAATTGATTTTAAAAATGCAGTAGTGATAGCTTTTTTAAACAGTTGTTTAACCAGCTCAAGTGTTGAAAATAATCATCCAGAGACCATCAAAAAAGTAATGATTTGTTAATCAGGGGATAAAAATATAGAACACAAACCATAAAAATGCCACTTTTTAATCGATTAAAGAGAAAAAAAATACAAGCTTACAGTTTCGGCATAATTGGGCGAGTTTCCAGCGCTTTTTGCAATGTTTGAACAACATTTTGCCGTTCCTCCCCGATGAGCGGCAATCGCGGCGGACGAACGTTTTCGTTGCCCAATCCGGTCATTTGTTCTGCGAGTTTGATGTTTTGGACGAGTTTTGTGGAAACATCCAGATCGAGCACCGGTTTGAACCAACGGTAAATTTCGAGCGCCTCAGCAATACGATTTTGTTTCGCAAGTTCATAAATAACAACAGTTTCCCGGGGGAATGCGCAAACCAGTCCGGCAACCCAGCCATCGGCACCCATCAGCAAACTTTCCAACGCGAGGTTATCGACGCCGGTAAAAATCTGGTAGCGATCGCCGCAATAATTTTTGATGTCCGTAATCCGTCGCACATTGTCGGATGATTCTTTCAGCGCAACAAATGTGTCATTTTTTGCCAGGTCTGCAAACATTTGCGGGGTTACATCAATATTATAGGCAACTGGATTGTTGTAAATCATGATCGGGCGTTCGGAAACGGCTGCGACAGCTTCCAAGAATACGACGGTTTCCCGCTCGTCTGATGTGTAGCGCATTGGCGGCAGCAGCATAAATCCGTCAGCGCCGTTTTTTACACCCTGTTTTGCCATTTCGCAGGCTGCGGCGGTTGTGGTTTCGGCGATGGTCAAAATCACCGGCACTTTTCCGGCGCTCACATTCACAGCAGTTTTCAAAACTTCTATTTTTTCTTCGGCGCTCAACACACCGTTTTCGCCGAGTGATCCGCAGCAAATCAATCCGTGAACGCCGGCATCCAGTTGCGCCTGGAAATTCTTTTCCATCGCCGGATGATCCAATTTAAAATCAGCCGTAAACTTAGTAGTAACAGCAGGATATACGCCTTCCCATTTTGTTGCCATTTGTATTCCCTCTCGTTTCAGGTTGTTATGAAAATTGTTAAAATTTATTGAAGATAGAGGGCAATTCATGAATTGCCTCTACAGGTAATACAGCGCCATACATCTGCTTTCACACCGGAGGTGTGGAATATTGGTAATAATACAACAACAGATAAATTCACATCGCCCCGGAGGGACGAAACGGCTGATCGCGTAACATCGGTTATTTATTGATGTTGGGGATTTGAATCTCAATTCACCGCATACTGAATTTTCAAAAACCTGGACAATCTATTGCCGAACCATCTGATACACAACTAATATATCAGTTGATTTTCGTAAATCAAAACAGAAAAAATCAGAATTGCCGAACCACAGCTTTCATCTGAAATCAGCCTTTTGCGAGCACTTTGGAGATATCCGTGCGATACGCCAGCACCGCCGGAATAATCGCAGCCAGAATCCCGATTGCGATCGCCAGAATCAAAATTGCCCACTCTTCGCTCAAGAATAGCCATCCGGTAAGTTCAATTTGGCGGGCAGCCGCGAGCCATTTGCCCAGCATTTCCGTTGCAATATGCCCCAGCAACAACCCGGCGATCACGCCCATCAGCGAGAGCAAAATGCTTTCCTGAATCATTTGCCAGAAAATTTTTTCGCGGGATGCGCCGAGTGTTCGCATAATTGCGAGATCGTACCGTCGCTCTTTTAACGCGTTGTATAACGCGATGAACACGCTCAACGCTGCGGTAATTATCAGCACAAACCCAAATGCCTGCAACGCGGTAACGCCAACGCCAAACAGGTCAAACAATCGCGCAGTTTCGAACGCCGGAGATGCAGCTTGCATGTTGGTTTGGGCGTTCACAAATCGCGGAAAAAGCGCGGCAGCCATCGGTGAACTGTATTTGACGAGTAACGCAGTAATTTGCTGCAGCGAATCATCCGGGTGGATGGCAAAACCCAGTCGATTTGAAAGCGGCAGCTGCGCCGCAGAATCGGCATGTGCCGCATTTTCTTCATCGTGATGGAGCAGCCAAACCGTTCGAACATCTGTGAGCACCAGCCGGTCGAGCGCGGTGCCGCTTTTCGGCAAAATTCCGACAACGGTCAAGTGATGTTCATCGTGTGCGTCACCATCTTCGGAGAGACCGTGAGCGCTGGTAATTTCCGCGCCGATGTCCAGTTTTGCCTCCCGGGCGATTGTCGCACCGACCACTACTTCCAGCGGCGATTCCCAGGTGCGTCCGGTTTGCGGCTGCGTTTCGTACAGCGCCAGCAATTCTTGCGACGTTCCGACAATCCGAAAACCATTGTAACTATCACCCAACGCCAGCGGAATGGCAGATTTTATCGCCGGATTTTGCAGCAACGGCGCTACATCCGAAAGCGCGATGTTGCCGGTCGGCACATCCAAATGATATACGCTGGACAAAATCAATTGCAGCGGGCTGCCTTTTGCACCGACAACCGCATCGATGCCCTTCGCGTTCCGCGATAAATTTTCTTCCATTTGATGATTGAACAGCAACAGCACCACAATTGTGCCGACACCCAACGCCAGCAACAGCACATTCAGCAACGTGCCCAGTTTTCGTTTGCGAATATATGAAAAAGTAATCGTAAGCAGATTCATGCGTTTTCCAGTGAAATTTGATGTTTAAAATGATCGCGGATGCGTTTGTCATGCGTGGCGATAAACAGCGTGGCGTTGCACTGCCCCGCCTGTTCCATCAATAAATTGAGCACGCGATCGCAATTTCGATCATCGAGGGCAGCGGTGGGTTCGTCCGCCAACAATACTTCCGGGCGATTGATGACAGCCCGGGCAATTGCCACCCGTTGCTGCTGCCCGACGCTCAATTCGCTCGGAAAAGCCCCGGCTTTCCCGGCGATACCAAGTTGCGACAAAATTTCCCCGGCATATTTTTGATCCTGTTTGACACCTGCCAAATAGTTGGCAACGAGCAAATTTTGCATCACCGTCAGGCTGGGAATCAGGTGCAGTTGCTGAAACACGATCCCGATTTTTTGCCCGCGAAACCGGTCCAGCGCTGCGCCGGATAACTTCGCCAAATCTTGCCCGGCAACGGAAGCAGAACCGGCTGACGGATTGAGCAAACCACCCAAAACATGTAATAGCGTTGTTTTTCCACTACCTGAATTTCCGAGCAACAGCCAGCGCTCGCTCTGTTTGGCGTGAATATCAGGAAATTTCAAGGTCGATTGCCCTGCATAGTTGTGTTGCAATTTTTCAATTGAGAACATATTTTTCCGCTCGAAAAAGTTAGATTATTTTGTGAGAAATATATCGAATCGGCGGGAGCTATTCAATAGCACAACCGAAAAAGGTGTGTTCAGCTGCGTTTGCTTTTTCGGGAATCTTGCAAACTGCGTTACCGGATGTTAAGTTGTAGCGATCGAAAAAATATTGAACCGGAGCGATGTTTTGCCAACAACCCATTCGTTAAATTTACATGAGTTTTCCCGCGTTACCGGACTCAGCGTTGCTGCTGCTGAGCGTTATTTTGCCGGTGGCATTTTGCCCCAAATCGGTGTGGAACAAAAGATTCGAGCCAATCAAATTTCATGCGGGCGACTGGTTTTCCGGTTACTGCAGCAGGGATTTTCCCATGAAATGATCACCCGGATTTTATCGATTATTTCGGACAGCACGGATTGTTTTGCAACGCTTTCCCAACGGTTGCCTGAAATGCAACGGTTATTTTCAAACGATCCGGGCGGGTCCGAAAAGCTGGCAACCCTCATCAAAAAGGAGGATGACATTCGTACGGAATTGCTCGCCAACAAAATGATAATTGAAACAAAAACAGCTCCGGCAATTCTGGCAGCCTGCATTCGCTTCAGTGGAAATGCACACGATACCGGGTTGTGCCTGGGAATCCTGAATCGCAAAATGGCAGGAAATATCGCCGGAAAACCGTTTTGCCTTTTTTATGATGCGGGCATTTTGCCGGGAAAATCGGATATCGAAGCCTGCATTCCCGTTCACAAAAACATCGCGGCAGACGCTGTTATCGTCCGGGAAATACCGGAAATGACAGGGTTTGCAATTCATTTTTCGGGTAGCTACGAATTGTCCGGGCGGGCGTATGAGCGACTGTTTACGCACTTTTCATCACACCAAACTGAATATAAACTACCGTTTTGCGAAACTTACCTCAAAGGCTCCGGAATGGCAATGCAGGGAAACCCGGCTTCCCAAAAAACAGAAATTTTTATTCCGATTGCTGAATGAAAATTTTTGGAATTTTTCTTTTACCTAACTTCAGAATTTTGTTTGGCTGCCGTAAATATAGCATACAACAACTTGATTGGTGTGGCAGGGAAAGTGACGAATTTCCCGTTGACATAATGAAAATATCATAAAACGGATTTTATGAGCTGGTAAACCAGGGAAGGGAAACCATGAGAACACCGTTTAATAGCAATCCTTTCGAGGAAGAATTAGAGAAAAAGCGTTCGGCGGAACGCTCTGCAGCGAAACCCTCCTATAAAGGTATTTCCCGAATCGATTCTGATCACAATCATACCCACGGGTGGTATGTGCGCATCCGGCAGGATGGAAAAGTGCGCTCCAAATTTTTCAGTGACCGTAAATATGGCGGCATTGTTCAGGCGCTGCGCAAAGCTAAACGTTTCTACAAAAAAGAAATGATGAAAGTGCTGGACGATACGCTGGGCGAAGCGCCGAAACAAATTCCCGATCGCGTGATTGTTACCAAAAACAAAAACAATAACACCGGTGTTATTGGTGTGCAGCGCATCGAACGGAAAAATCCCGGCGGAACAATGTATCAGGCGTTCCGGGTGTGCTGGACGGAGCGGAGCGGAAAAGCCCGCACAAAATTTTTCTCCGTTAGCAAACATGGGGAAAAAAAGGCTTTTGAAATGGCATGCGATTATCGCAGAAAAGTGTTGTTAGAGGAGTGATGTTGCGGCAAGGTGCCGGCTGTGCATTTTGCCAGCCGGCATTTCTTTTTGCAAATGGTTAATCCGAGGTATGTTGGGAGATTTTCGATCGCCCGCAAAATGTGACCGGCTCGGCGTCATTGGCAGAATTTGTTTTTTTGTCCGATTTTTTGCATTCTGGACACGTTCCTTCAAACAATATTTTGTATCCCTCAATTTCAAAATTGTTATTTTCCGGAATGGGAATGGCATTCAGCGTGTCGTCGTGAACGTCCATTACTTTTTTGCATTTTTTGCACAAGAGGTGGTGGTGTGGGTCGATATCAGCATCGTATCTCGCCAAATCATTCAATTCTGTTACTTTTGAGAGAAGCCCGTTATCGGACAAAGTTTCAAGTGTTTTGTAAACCGTTGCCAGCGAAATAGAAGGATACTCAACTTTTACGGTTTTATAAATGTCTTCAGCGGTCGGGTGCGATTTTGTGTCTTTCAGCGCTTTGTAAATCAAAATTCGCTGGTAAGTAACATTCAACCCACGTTCCCGGCAAGACTTAATAAATGTTTCAACAGATTTCATTCCTAATCAACCTCCAAAGATCTCAACGACTATCGGTGCCCAAATGGACTAAAAGATACATTATCGCTAAAAAAAAGACAAGCGGAAAATGCGATCAAAAAAGTCCGGTTTAGCTAGCGCACCAACATTACTTTTTGCGATTGTCGCTGAATGGGTGTGTGCACTTGCACCACATAAACGCCGGAGGCCACCGGAACGTTCCCGTTATCATCGCCGTGCCACTGGAAATGGTGTTCGCCGGACGAGAGCAACCCACCGTGGAGGCGTTTGACCAAACGGCCATCGATGGTGTAAACATCCACCCGGACGGGCGCTGATTCGGTAAGTTCGAAGGAAATGGTTGTTTGAGGATTGAACGGGTTCGGATAAGCCGGATGCAGTGAAATTAACTGCGGATTGACAGCAGTATTATTGTACCGTTCGTCAATTCCGGTAACGAGGCGGTTGTTTTTGAATAGCGGCAACGGATTATTTTCTGCCGGCGATTCGTCGCTGACATCTCCGTTGCGATAGGCGAAAAATAGGTTGCTGCCATCGATCGGATAGTTGGAACGCTGAAAATTCTGCCCTTCGCTCCAGTCCAATTTTTTGTTGGCACCATTGTTAAATTCATCGATGATAGTGCTGCCGTTTACCAGCCGGATGGCGTCTTCGCCGCCATCAAACGGGAAACCGCTGGCGGTGAAATCTGCTGAAAAACCATATGCATTTTGAAACGCGCTGCCGCTGCGCGCAACGACAACATATCCCAATGGCGGAATGCTGCCACTCAGGCTGCGGGTGCTGCTCGGTGATGTATCGCCATCATCAAAATATTGCAGCGAGTAACCGCTTAAATTAATTGTATTGCGGGAATAATTGAAAATTTCCACGTACGATGCGCTGCCGGAAACGGACTCCGCGCTATTTACTTCGCTGATGAGCAGGCTCGACGCCGGCTCGTAATCCAGCGATAGCAAATTAAACCACGCTCGGGAACTGGTGGAATTTGACGCCAAAACCATAATTTCCCCACCACCGGTGTGCGGCTGATACGATACCGACGGATCGTTAAAAACATCTGTGTGATTTTTCAGAATCACCTGCCAGTCGGTGTGATCAATTCCCCGAAGATTATCCAGATCGAGCGAAGCGTAACGAATGTAGTTGCCAACAGTGGCAAAAATATACAATTTATTTGCGGATTCATCCACCGTGACTGTGGGGCGGGTGGAGTTGCCGGGAAACTCGGTGTGAATGGGATAGGAATTCCAGTTGCCGCCGTTGCTGCGATGAAACAGACTGAAGGTTTGACCACTGGATCCATTGCCCAGTTTTACGACAGCATACAAATTATTTTCAAAATCTTTGACCATGCTTACGTGATCATCGGCGCTGCCGATACTCGGGAGCGATTCTTCAGTCCAGTTACTTGTGGAGGTTGGGTTTTGGTTATCCGCCAGCCGAAAAAAACGATAGGTCAAATCGCCGCTGCCCTGCCCGACAAATAGTCCCACATAATTTTGCCCGCTTTGGGTGAAAGAAATTGCGTCTGTCAACGCAGAATTGATGCTGCTGCGAATCTGGAACCGGTTTGTCCAAGTTACACCGTCGTTGCTGCTGTGCAATCCGTACAGCGTACCGACGCGTGCAAAAAAGAGGAACAAATCACCATCTGCAGCGCGGGTGATCACCGTAGGGTCGTTGCTGTCTGCATCCAGATCCACAGCCACAGGAAAGCCACTGTCCATCGAAAAACTGCCGTTTGACCAGGTGAGCCGGGCAACCCGTTTCCGCAGCGAGAAAGAAATATACACCTTGTTGCGATCCGCATCGACATGCGCATCTGGTGAATCTTCACCGGAAACCGCCAGTGCCATCACCTGCTGCCAGGTTTCATCGCGATATTGGTAGAGAAACCAGTCTGCGCTGTTCACATTTCGGAAAACGCCCCACCAACTGCCCTGATGCCAGAAAACCTTGCTCTGGTTGGCTTTGTCTGTATTGATGCGGATATTCGCAATTTCGTGCCCGATGATATCCTGCGTGAATTGTGCCCAACCCAATTGGGTCCCGGCGAGCATCCAAAACATGACCAGTATTATGCGATTGTTCTTCACCGATTTAAACCTCTAAATCTATGTAATTATTTTATTAACATCATTTTGTGAACGGAGCGGTTTTTCTCCGTTTGCACCAGATAGAAATACATGCCACTGGCAATTTGCCGGGCATCGAATTGCACAGTATGATAGCCGGCCGGCATCTGCTCATTCAGCAATACCGCAACTTGCTGACCCAAAATATTGTAAACAGAAATTTTCACTTTTTCCGCAACCGGAATGCCGAAACGAATGGTTGTTTGCGGATTGAAAGGGTTCGGGTAATTTTGATACACCACAAATTGTTGCGGCATATTGCCGTCGTCATCGCCAATACCCATTACGCCGATGATCCGAACACCGATGGTATCCGAAACGCTGGCACCGGCGGCATCGCTGACAGTAACCACCAACTCCGCAGTGACTGAGGCATTCGTCTGTTTTGCACCAACTTGAAGCCAGCCGGAATCGGCAAGCCAGCTAAACGCCAGCGTATCCGGAAACGCCTGCCAGGTGATATTCATCGCGGAAAGCGAATCGTCCACATCGCTGATGGCGTCCCAAATGCGCAGCGTATCCAGCATATCGCCGTTGAAAACGATGCTGTCGGGCAATCCGGTGAGCAGCGGCGCATCGTTCACTGGCGTTACCGCAATCGAAACGGCTGCGGTATCCGTCACACCCTGACCGTCGCCGATCACATAATTGAAACCAAATGTGCCGTCGAAATTGGCTGCGGGTTCAAAAAACACGGCGGTATCGCCTGACAAAACAGTGATTGTTCCACCAGTTGTCGGGGATAAAATTGCCACTATTCGCAGCGTGTCGCCGTTCGCGTCGGCATCGTTTGCGAGCGGCAAAAATGTGGCGGAGCTGTCTTCTTTTGTGATGAAATTATCGTCGGTCGCAACGGGAACGGAATTGCTGTCTGCCACATCAATCTGGAAAAAAACGGATACGTTGATCGCCGCTACGCCAGTATCGCTGGCAGTAATTTCAATGCCGGGATAGCTGCCGCTGTCGCGAAAACCGGGTGCCACTTTCAGCGTTGCGCTGCCGTTGCTGATATTCATAAATTCAGTAAAAACAGGCAGATTTGCGGTCGTAAAACTGATCGGATCGCCATCGGGATCGCTGGCGGTTACTGCCAATAACAATGTGTCGCCTTCGCTGAGCGATGTATCCGGAATCGCGGAAAGCACCGGCGAACGGTTGACGTTTTGCACAGTGAGTACAAAATTTTCCACCGTTGTGACTGCCGGGGAGCCGTTGTCGGTCACTTTTACATCGATCGAAAAAACGCCGGCGTCGCTAAAACCGGGCAGAAAATGCAGGCTTCCAGTGCCATCGCCGCTGTCGCTCAGCGTGCCGAATGCTGGCAAACCGTCCACGGAAAATGCCAGGCTGTCGCCGTCGGGATCGCTGGCGGAGATGTCGAATATGAGCGAATCGCTTTCATTCATCGTGCGATTGGCAATCGCAACTATCACCGGCGCGCGGTTGGTGTCTACCACGGTCAGCACAAAACTGAGCGTATCCGTCAGTTGCGGCGTTCCGGTATCGCGGGCAATCGCGGAAATGGTGAAGCTGCCGCCATCGCCAAAACCGGGCGTAAACCGGAAGTTTCCGCTGCCGCCGCCGTTATCCGTAAACGTGCCGAACGCGGGCACATTTTGCGCGGAAAGCACCACCAAATTGCCATCGGGATCAACCGCCGAAACGGGCACGTTCAGCACTAATCCCTCACGAATGGTTTGATTGGCGATCGCCGAAATTTCCGGCGCGCGGTTGGTGTTGGTTACCGTGAGCACAAAATTTAGGGTATCGGACAATTGCGGAATACCGGTATCGCGAGCAATCAAGCGAATGGGATAGCTGCCGGACGCGTTAAAATCCGGGGCTATCCGCAGATTTCCGGTGCCGCCGCCGTTATCGGTAAAAGTAGCGAACGCCGGTAAATTGGCTGCGGAAAGGATGACGCCATCGCCATCGGGATCAGTTGCCGTTACCGGCAAATTCAAAATATTGCCTTCCGGCATCGATTGGTCGGTAATTTCGGTGAACTCCGGCGCACGGTTTACGTTACCGACGGTGAGCACAAATCCGGCGGTATCGGACAGCGCAGGTGTGCCGTTATCCAGCGCCACCACTTTGATGCTGTAATTACCCGAGCTGCCAAATTCCGGTGAAAATTCAAAACTGCCGGTACCGTTGCCGTTATCGGTGAAGCTGCCGAAATCGGGCAAATTCAGCACCGAAAGCGTCATCGCGTTGCCATCGGGATCGCTGGCGGAGACGGGAACCGAAAGGCTGGCGCCTTCATCCACCTGCCGATTGGCAATGGCCGTCACTACCGGGGCGCGATTCACATTGCTGATGCTCAGCGAAAATGTGACGGTATCGGACAGCGCGGGCGTGCCATTATCCAACACGCGAATCGACAGTGTGTAATTTCCGGCTGTCTCGAAACCGGGCGTCAATTGAATATTTCCAGTGCCGTTGCCATTGTCAGTAAATTGGGAGAACGCCGGAATATTCAACGCGGACAACGTGAGGCCGTCGTCATCGGGATCGCTCGCCGATACCGGAACGGAAAGGCTGGCGCCTTCATCCATCGCCTGATTAGCGATCGCAACCAACTGCGGTGCGCGGTTCACATCGTTTACGGTCAGCACAAATCCGGTGGTGTCGGACAACGCGGGAACGCCGTTATCAACGGCAAAAATCTGGATGCTGTAACTGCCCGCATTCGTGAAATCCGTGGTGAACTGGAAATTTCCGGTGCCGTCGCCGTTATCGGTGAAACTGCCGAATGCAGGCACATTTTGGGCGGACAGCGCAATGCCGTTGCCATCGGGATCGCTCGCCGAAACAGCGACGGACAACGCACCATTTTCATTCATCGAGCGATTGGCAATAGCGGTCAGCACCGGCGCACGGTTCACATTGCCAACAACCAGCGTAAAACTGATGGTATCGCTCAATACCGGCGTGCCGTTATCAATCGAAACCAGTTGAATGGTATAATTGCCTTCGTCACCAAAACCGGGCGTAAATTCAATATTTCCAGTGCCATCGCCGTTATCGGTAAATGTGCCGAATGTGGGTAAATTCGGCGCGGTGAGCACCAGCGCATCGCCATCGGGATCGCTCGCAGAAACCGGAACAGCCAGATTTCCACCCTCGTTCACACCCTGATTGGCAACCGCCGCCAACACCGGCGCGCGATTAATATTGTTAACAGTAATGGTAAAACTGGCGGTATCGCTCAGCGTGGGAACGCCGTTATCGACCGCCGCAAGTTTGAGGTTGTAAACACCGGCGTGGCTGAAATCCGGGTTGAACTGGAAGCTGCCGCTGCCGCTGCCGTTGTCCGTAAAACTGGCGAACGCTGGCAAACCGATCGCGGAAAGCGTCAGTCCATCGTCATCGGGATCGGTTGCGGAAACCGGAATAGCAAGGCTGCCGCCCTCATTTACCGCACTGTTGGCAATCGCCGCAATCTCCGGCGCGCGGTTCACATTGCCCACGCTCAGCGTAAAACTGACCGTATCGGTGAGTGCGGGGCTGCCGTTATCTGTCGCAAAAATTTTGATGTTGAAATTTCCGGCGCTGCCGAATCCCGGCGAAAATTGCAGGCTGCCGGTGCCGCCGCCGTTATCCGAAAAGCTGCCAAAAGTTGGTATTCCCTGCGCGGATAATGATATCGCGTTGCCATCCGGGTCCGTTGCCGATACCGGCACATTCAGCACAGCGCCCTCTTCCATCGATTGATTGGTAATGGCCGTGAGCACCGGTGTGCGGTTCAAATTGGTTACAGTCAGCGTGAAATTCAGCGTATCGCTGAGAGCGGGCGTGCCGTTATCCAGCACGAGCAGCACGACAGGATAGCTGCCGGCATCCTCAAATCCGGGTGCGAATTGCAGGCTTGCGGTGCCGTTTCCGTTGTCCGAAAACGTGCCGAATGCTGGTACTGTTTGCCCAAAAATGGTCATTCCGTTGCCATCGGGATCCGTTGCGGAAACCGGCAATGTTAAGCCGCTGTTTTCTGAAATTGTTTGATTGGCGATGGCGGCAAAAATCGGGGCACGATTCACGTTGTTCACTGTCAGCGAAAAACTGAGCGTATCGCTCAGATTCGGCGTGCCATTATCGGTGACAATCGCCCGAATGGTGTAGCTGCCGGCATCTTCATAACCAGTTGTAAATGCGATACTTCCGGTGCCGTCGCCATTATCGGTCAACGCTGCAAAAGCGGGTAAATTCAATCCGGCAAAGCTCATTCCGTTGCCATCGGGATCACTTGCGGAAACGGACACCGAAAGGTTGCTGTTTTCGTTCATCGATTGCGCAACCGTTGCCGCAAAAACCGGGGCGCGGTTCACATTGCCAACGGTTAGCGCGAAGCTGAGCGTGTCGCTCAAATTTGGCGATCCGTTATCAGTGGCGATCAGGCTGAGGGTGTAATTTCCGGCATCTTCAAATCCGGGTGAAATTTGCACCGACGCGCTGCCGTTCCCGTTGTCCGAAAGGCTGGCGAACGCGGGCAAACTGAGCGCGGAAAATGCGATACCGTTGCCATCCGGATCACTCGCCGATACCGGCACAGAAAGGCTGCTGTTTTCATCCACCGATTGCGCGGCTGTTGCTGCAAAAACCGGGGCACGGTTCACGTTGTTCACGGTTAATGCGAAACTGAGCGTATCACGCAAATTCGGCGTGCCGTTGTCGGTGGCGATCAATTCGATAGTGTAATTGCCGGCATCTTCGAATCCGGTGGTGAATGCAATTGCGCCGCCGCCGTTCCCGTTGTCCGTCAAACTGGCGAATGCCGGAATGCTCAGCGCAGAAAGTGAAATCCCGTTACCGTCCGGATCGCTCGCCGATACCGGCACCGAAAGGCTGCTGTTTTCATCCATCGATTGCGCGGAAACGCCGTTCCAGATTGGCGCGCGATTCACGTTGTTCACCGTCAGTGAAAAAGCGACGGTGTCGCGCAACGCCGGTGAACCGTTGTCAGTGACGATCAGTTCGACGGTGTAATTTCCGGCATCTTCCGCGCCGGGAGAAAAGGTGATCGAGCCGCTGCCGTTGCCGTTGTCGGTCAGCGATGCAAATGTGGGTGCGGACAACACGGAAATGCTCATCCGTTGCCGTCCGGATCGCTCGCCGATACCGGCACCGAAAGGCTGCTGCTTTCGTCCACCGATTGCGCGGAAACGGCGCTCCAAATCGGCGCGCGATTCACTTCGCTGATCGTTAGCGAGAAACTGAGCGTATCGCGCAGATTCGGCGTGCCGTTGTCGGTGGCGATCAATTCGATGGTGTAATTTCCGGCATCTTCGAAACCGGTGGTGAATGCAATTGCGCCGCTGCCGTTACCGTTGTCCGTCAAACTGGCAAACGCCGGAATGCTCAGCGCAGAAAGTGAAATCCTGTTGCCATCGGGATCACTCGCCGATACCGGCACCGAAAGGCTGCTGTTTTCATCCATCGATTGCGCGGAAACGCTGCTCCAGATTGGCGCACGATTCACGTTGTTCACCGTCAGTGAAAAAGCGACGGTGTCGCGCAACGCCGGTGAACCGTTGTCAGTGACGATCAGCTCGACGGTGTAATTTCCGGCATCTTCCGCGCCGGGAGAAAAGGTGATCGAGCCGCTGCCGTTGCCGTTGTCGGTCAGCGATGCAAATGTGGGTGCGGACAGCACGGAAATGCTCATCCCGTTGCCGTCCGGATCACTCGCCGATACCGGCACCGAAAGGCTGCTGTTTTCATCCACCGATTGCGCGGAAACGGCGCTCCAAATTGGCGCACGATTCACTTCGCTGATCGTCAGCGAAAAGCTGACCGTATCGCTCAGGTTCGGCGTGCCGTCATCGGTAACGATTGCCGAAATGGTGTAGCTGCCGCCATCCTCAAATCCGGGCGTCAGTTGAATATTTCCGGTGCCATTGCCGTTGTCCGATACCGATGCAAAATCCGGCAGATTCAGCCCGGAAAAACCAGTCCGTTGCCATCCGCATCTGTCGCGGAAATCGGCACGGAAAGGCTGCTGTTTTCGTTCATCGATTGCGCGGAAACCACCGCAAAAACCGGCGCTCGATTCACATTATTTACCGTCAGCGAAAAACTGAGCGTATCTGTCAAATTGGGTGTGCCATCGTCGGTGGCGATCAGTTGAATGGTGTAACTGCCCGCATCGTCCAGTCCGGGTGTGAACGCAACGCTGCCGCTGCCGCCGCCGTTATCAATGAAACTGCCAAACGCCGGAATGCTCAAAACGGTCAGCGAAACGCCGTTGCCATCCGGATCACTCGCCGAAACCGGCACCGAAAGGCTGCTGTTTTCATCCACTGATTGCGCGGAAACGACGCTCCAAATTGGCGCACGATTCACTTCGTTAATCGTCAGCGAGAAACTGACCGTATCGCTCAGATTCGGCGTACCGTCATCGGTGACGATTGCCGAAAGCGTGTAGCTGCCGCTATCCTCAAATCCGGGCGTCAGTTGAATATTGCCAGTGCCATTGCCGTTGTCCGATACCGATGCAAAATCCGGTAGATTCAATCCGGAAAAAACCAGTCCGTTGCCATCCGCATCTGTCGCGGAAATCGGCACGGAAAGGCTGCTGTTTTCGTTCATCGATTGCGCGGAAACTGCCGCAAAAACCGGCGCGCGATTCACATCATTCACCGTCAGCGAAAAGCTGAGTGTGTCGTTCAAATTGGGTGTGCCATGGTCGGTAGCGATCAGTTGGATGGTGTAACTGCCCGCATTATCCAGTCCGGGTGTGAACGCAACGCTGCCGCTACCGCCGCCGTTGTCGGTGAAACTGCCAAACGCCGGAATACTCAAAACGGTCAGCGAAACGCCGTTGCCGTCCGGATCGCTGGCCGAAACGGGCACCGAAAGGCTGCCGTTTTCATCCATCGTTTGGGCGGAAACGCTGCTCCAAACCGGTGCTCGGTTCGTGTTGTTCACCGTCAGCGAAAAACTGAGGGTGTCACTCAAATTGGGTGTGCCGTTATCAGTGGCAATAACGCTGATGGTGTAGCTGCCGGCATCCTCAAATCCGGGCGACAGTTGAATAGCTCCCGTGCCATTACCGTTGTTGGTCAATGTACCGAATGCGGGTAAATTCAGGGTCGAAAAACTGATGCCGTTGCCATCAGGATCGCTACCGGAAACCGGAACGGACAGCGTCGCGCCCTCATTGACAGACTGCGCTGCAATCGCCGAAACCGCCGGAGCGCGATTCACATTGGCAACGCTCAGAGAGAAGGTCCGGCTAGCGGAAAGCGGGCTTGCGGCGTCATCCGTTACGGTAATCTGGATGTTCGGATATGTGCCAAATGCATCGTATCCGGGCAAAAATTGCAGATTTGCGCTGCCGTCGCCGTTGTCGGTCAACGTGCCGAAAGCGGGTAAGTTGGTGGCGGAAAAAGCCAGCGTGTTGTCCGTATCGGGATCGCTGGCGGTGAGCAACAGCGTGAGCGTATCTGCTTCGTTCACCGATTGTCCGGCAATCGCCGGTAACACCGGTACGCGGTTCAGATCGTCGACTGTCAGCGAAAACGCGATGGAATCCATCGCGACGGGCACACCGTCGTCTGTGGCAATAACGCGGATATCAGCGTAGCTGCCCGCATCTAAAAATCCGGGTGAAAAGGTGATAAAACCACTGCCGTCGCCGTTATCCGTCAGACTGCCAAAACTTGGCATGTTGTTCACAGACAATGCAATATTGTGACCTTCCACATCGCTGGATTGAATATTCACCTGCAACGGTGTATTTTCGGTTGTTTGCTGATTGGCAATCGCCGTGATGACCGGCGCACGATTGATGACGGTCAGCGTTACCGGAATCACCACCAACGGCTCGTCCGGATCGTTGCTGGCGACCACCAGTTGGCACTGATAAATCCCGTTTGATAATCCGGTTGCATCAAAAGTAACCGTCACATTTTCGCTACTGCCAGAAGTGATCAGTCCGCTGAAAGGTGTCTGACTCATCCAGTCACAATTGTTTTCCCGGAAGCCGCGACCGCGGATCATCCAGTTGCCCGGAAATCCAAAACTTGAGGTTGTTCCCCACGCCGCTGTTGCCGGAACTGCCGGCGAGCCGGATGGATTGCCGCTATACGTGCCGATCCACGACCGTCCGGCGTTGTTGCCTTCGTCCAATGCGGCGGGTAAATCGCCTTCGAGAATGCCGGCCGTTCGGTTGACTACAGCGATAATCACATCGCCGGGGCCGCTGAGCACCACCGGGCTGATACCGTAAACGGAAAAGGTCTGATCGTCCACGGCTTGCACCGCGGCGTTGGTGTGGCTGGCGAGCAGCGTCGCGCCGTTATCGATGTTGCCGTCGGTATCTTCGTAAACAAAAATATCCACCAGATCGCCGGTGTTCACGCCCAAATCGCTGCCGAACATCACCCACACTTCTTCAAGCGTAAACGGAAATTCGCCGGGATGTGGGGAAAACTGGTTCATCCAGATAAACTGGCCACCGTTGTTCAAACCGATGGCGTTTTCGCGTCCACCGTCATCGATGATCAGCGAAACACTGTTGGTGCTGTTGAAAAATACATTATCGTTAATGGGATCACCTTTGGCGGGCGGTTGGCTGAGCGATGGATTTTCGCTGCGCAACAGCGGCGATGGCGTGCCGGCAACTTTCGGCAACGATCGCTGAACGGATACCGGAATACTTTCGCCCCCGGGCAATTGCAACCGAACGGTTTGGGTATCCTGACTGGAAATATCCCAATTTAGCGTGCCGCCGCCAACGTTGCTGATGTTCAGCGTTCGCTGATCGGTTGTTCCCGGAAACATCGAAATATCAATCGATGCCGGTGAAACGCTAATGTCCGGCAATGCGGAATTCAGTTCAAAAAAATTAACCAGATTTGCCAGAATAGCCTGACGGTTACTACTGCCGCTATCGTTTAATTCAGCCAAAGCATACGAAAAAGCAAACGTTTTTTGGGCGTAAACACCGGAATATTGCACAGCAACCGTGCCATAACCGCTTTCCACAAATGCTTTGCTACCGCCAAAAACGGTGAAGCGATCGATAAAATCGTTGTTGGTTTGCCCGGAACTGCTGAACGACATGCCCTGGGTAACGGTGCCGCTTTGCCCGCTCATGCTGCTGATCGGATGAGTGAACCCGTCTGTCACACTCCCCAAACCAAACAAGCCGTAGAGGATGTTGTTTCCCGACTGGTCGTTCCCGAACGCGTCGCCACCTTCGAGATACACTTTTCCGCCGGATTCCAGATAAATGCGCACCAGGTTTGCCTGTGTATCTGTAAATACGGTTTTGGCGGAACCGTTCGCGCCGGAATTGCCATAGGATAAAAATATCGCATCGTAACCGGTTAACGATACGGGAAAACTGGTGCGGTAATCCACTACAAACCCGGCGGTTTCCAGATAATCGCGAATAAACACACCGCTATAATCGCTGCCACCGGCGCTGCCTTCCCAAACGAGCAACGTTCCGGCTTGCGATGCCGATTGTCGATTTCCGGTTTGCCCAACCACAGAACTTCCTGCGAACAGGGTTGCCCAGAATATCCAAATCCATTTATTTTTTGTCATCCGTGTGATGTAACTCCATGTTAACATACTAACCCTTGTATCCTGCGATTATCCGCCAACTGGATGTGATATAGCACATTTTGTTGATTATCGGAATTTGTGCAACTTTCATTGAATTTATTGAACAGAAATGCATATTTTCTCGAATTGGAGCGGGCGTTTTTTGAGCAAACCGGAATAGCCAGCCGATCAATTTCAAAAAAAGAAACGCTGAAATTAAATTGACTCAAAATTAAATACCCAAACTAATTTTTGAAGTTGAAGCCCAAAGAACCACTGGCGAGAAAGCCGTGTAGCAGTAATACCACACGGCACTAACAATAATACACATTAGATTGATTAAAAGTGAACTGAAACAATCTTTTAATTTTTACTTTTTAAAAGTAATTTTTGGGGGGAAATATTTTTATCGAAACCAAAACATCTGGAAAAAATATGGCAATTTGGCATGGCGAAATATCGCTTGAACGATTGAACAGCTTTAATAAAAACAACCTCGGTGAGCATTTGGGGATCGAATTTACGGCATTTGGCGATGATTATCTGAAAGCTAAAATGCCGGTGGATCATCGCACTACGCAGCCGGCGGGATTACTGGACGGCGGTTCATCTGTTGCGCTGGCGGAACGGCTCGGCAGCATTGGCGGGTGGATGTGTGTCGATTTGGAAAAATACATGTGTGTCGGACTGGAAATTAACGCCAACCACATCCGCGCCGTACGCGAGGGATATGTGGAAGGCATCGCCAAACCGCTGCATATCGGGAGGCGAACCCATGTGTGGGAAATCCGCATTCAAACGCCGGAGGGCAAGCTGGTCTGCGCCAGCCGAATCACCCTGCAAGTGGTTGAAAAAACCGCGATTTAGCGAACGAGCATCATTTTACGGACTTGCCGAAAATCGCCGGCTCGCAATTGGTAAAAATAAATCCCGGATGCCACCGGATTTCCTGATTCGTCCGATCCGTTCCATTCAACCTGATATTCGCCTGCGGATTGAAATCCTTCGGCTAAGGTTGCGATTTGTTTGCCCTGCACATCAACAATTTTCAGCGACAATTGCGCTGCCTCGCTGAGCGAATAGCGAATCGTGGTTTGCGGATTGAACGGATTCGGGTAGTTGGCATCCAGTCGGAATTGTGCCGGGTTTTCGCCGGTTTCGACCGGAATTCCGGTGATTCCCTGCCCTTCCCGCAATTGCCAGATTTGCCCGGCAGCCAGGTTTTGCACCACATCTTCCGTTCCCGACGGCCAGTGAATCCGCAGCGAGTCGATCTGCAAATCGCTGCCCAAACCGATGGTTTCGGTAGTACTGTGTTGCGATAAATAGCTCGTACCACAGTGGATGGATCGCAGTTGGCGCTTCCCGCCGTGATAAATTTCCAGCAAACTGCCCACTGCATCGCGATTGCTAACGGTTCCCTCAAGCACCAGTTTTACCCAATTATTGCTGCCGCCGCTGTTTTTCCAGAGGTCGGATGGCCCGAGTTCGTTCAACACTGCAACATCGGGATAGCCATTGCCGTCAACATCGCCGATGGCGGAACCGTAGCCAAACGAGGCGTCGCCGTCCATCCCGATCCCGCTGGTTTGCGAAAACGTGCCATCGCCCAAATTTTCGTAGAGCACATTCCAATTGTTCGGCAGACCGGTGGCGACTGCCACAAACAAGTCGAGATCGCCATCGTTATCAAAATCAAAAAAATTAACGCCCCAACAGGCTTTGTTCACCGCAACGCCGGCGGCGTCCGCAACTTCGGAGAAGGTGCCATCGCCGTTATTCCGCAACAATCCGTTGCCAAACGGATCGTTGGAAACATACATATCGAGATCGCCATCGGCATCGTAATCGCCAACGGTAATGCCCATCGAATGGAAAGAAAGGTTGCTGCCGGAAGCAACGCTCACATCCGAAAACGTACCGTTGCCATTGTTTCGCAACAGCGAATTGCCAAAAAAGCGGTCGCTGCCGATGTAAATATCCTGCCAGCCGTCCGCATCGTAATCGATCGCAACGACTGCCAGCGGATTTTTGCCGGCATCCGCAACGCCGGCTGCGGCGGTCACATCTGCAAAAGTGCCGTCGCCATTGCTTTGGAACAGCACGTTGTCAATTGCGGGGCTGTGGTTGGTCAAATAAACATCCAGCCACCCATCGTTATTGAAATCCGCCCAACAGGCTGCGATTGTGGTCAGGTCTTCCGCGATCAATCCGGCGGCGGTTGTCACATCCGCAAAAACGCCGTTTTGATTCGCAAATAATTTGCTGCTCCCGTAATAATTGGCAATAAACAAATCGCGGTCGCCATCGTTGTCGTAATCGACCCACAACACGGTTTTGGATTCGAGGTTATCCGTCACGTTCAGCGCTGCGGCAACTTCGGTAAACGTGCTGCCGTCCACGTTGCGATATATCATCAGCTCTTCGCCTTCGCCGGTGGCAAAAGTAAGATCATCGCGTCCGTCGCCGTCAAAATCCGCAAAACTGACGCCGCCGCCGTAAAATGTGTGGTTCACATACATGTGCTGAACACCCATCACCGTGGCAACATTTTCGAACGTTACTGTTTGCGCAACCGCCGCATCGTTCAGCACAGCCACTGTAAATGCTGTAAAAACAATATTCCAGAACCGATATTTCATTCGATCACCTTTTTTTCGACATCATTCAAATGTTGTTCATTTTACCAAAAACGAACTAAAAAATCAAGGTTGATCCCGGCGATGTGCGACGCTGCCGGGTTGGGATAAACCTTGACAAAAACATCACAGTATCGTACTTTGGCGGGTGAATACGCAGATAATTAGCATCCGGAGGAGCTGTTGAAAATCGGGCTTGTGGCAAATACCGGTAAACCGTTTTTTTGGGAACAATATCCGGCGATACTGGCGTGGTTTGCCAAACAGGAAGTAACGCTGACAATTGCGGAAAGCATTGCCAATGCACCGGAAAATCCCGGTATTTCGCAGCCGCCGGTAACGCCGGATGAATTATTGCCGCATCGCTGCGACATGATTTTGGCGGTTGGCGGCGACGGCACCATGCTGCGAACCATCGCGATGATCGGCGCAAAAGAAACACCTGTTTTGGGCATCAACGTTGGCGGACTCGGTTTTTTGACGGAAATTTTGCTGGAATCGTTCGCCGATGAAATGAACAAAGTGCTGGCCGGAGAATATCGGCTGGAAAAACGGCAAATTCTGAAAGCCGATGTCGAAGGGTTGGATAAGCCGCTGTATGCGCTCAACGAAATTGTGCTCGACAAAGGCGGTGCCATTCGCGTGATCGAAATTGAGGTGCACATCGGCGGTGAATATCTCAACGCGTATGTTGCGGACGGATTGCTGATTTCCACGCCAACCGGTTCCACCGGCTACTCGCTGTCATCCGGCGGTCCGATTATCGTGCCGTCGACCAACGCGCTGATTATCAACCCGATTTGCCCGCATTCGCTGACCAACCGCCCCGTTATCGTGCCGTCCGATTCGAAAATTGAAATCATTGTCCGCACGGAAGCACCCGCGTTCATCGTTTCACCGGACGGGCAGGAAGTTTATCCGCGTCCGAGCCGCACCAAAATTCGCGTCGAACGAGCGCCGCATTCGGCCATTTTAGTGAAGCCGTTGCACAGCAATTATTACCGGCTGCTGCACAGCAAACTCAACTGGGGCAAAGATTTCCGCGATAAAAATCGCTGGAGCCACAATTCGTGATCGGCTGGATGCTCGGCGGCGCTTGCTTTCTGATACAGCTGTATTTCCAGATATGGCTGTGGCGCGGCATGCGCAAATTGTCGCAGCAATCACCAAAAAAAACGCGTCCCTCCTCCCCCGTTTCCGTGATTATCGCAGCGCACAACGAAGAACAATCGTTACCGGAATTGCTCCGGATTTTATCCGAACAAACGTTGCCGAACAACCAATTCGAGATTATTTTGGCGGCTGATCGCTGCACGGATGCGACGGTTCAAATTGCACGATCATTTCAGCAACAATTACCCAACTTACGCATTATTGACATTTCCAGCACACCAAAGAATATTTCCCCCAAAAAAAACGCGCTGCAACTGGCGATAAATGACGCCACATTTTCCCGGCTGGTTTTTCTGGATGCGGACGTGTTGCCCACCCGGAATCATTTGCAAACGATGCAACAATTTTTTGACGATGGCGCGGCTGCTATCGTCAGTTTGATGCGGCTGCGACAACCCAAAAATGTGTGGGAAAATTTTCTGGTGTTCGAAAAATTGATTAGCTGGTGCATTGCGGCGGCGGGTGTCGGATTCGGCAAACCGGTGATTTCGTATGGCGGCAACTGGGCGTACACCCGCGATGCGTTCGAGCAGGTTGGCGGCTTCGGCAGCATCATCGATTCGCTCAGCGGCGATGACGATTTGCTGCTCCAGAAATTCGGCAGCGCCGGATTGCCCATCGCGTTTTGCAGCGATCCAAACGGTTGGGTGACGATGGAACCGCCGGAATCGTTCGCCCATTTTTTGCGCCAGCGTCGACGCCATTTTTCCGCCGGAAAGCGGTACAGCACATCACTGCAAACGGGATATTTTTTTTATCACGCCAGCAATTTGGGCATTTGGCTGAGTCCGCTGTTTCATTTTCCGGCAATTGCACTGCTCATCGCCAAACTGCTCATCGACGGATATTTGCTGCATCGCGGCGGCAAACGTTTCCGCGTTTCATTTTCCGCTGCGAAACAACTGCTGTTCAATTTCGGATATCTGGTTTACAACACTTTGGTGGGTCCGTTGGGGCACATCGGCAAAATCCGCTGGTGAAATTTAAAAATATTTACCCCAAAGGACACATCGTTTTTAGCTGAAAACTGATAGCACATTCACTCATCCACTCAATGCCCCATGCCCTGCATCATCGGAAAAATATGCAGCAATCCCGGAAAAATCGCCTGTAAACTTTCCCGCGCACCGTTGCTGCTGCCCGGCAAATTGATGATCACACATTTCCCGCGAACACCGGTAATTTCCCGCGAGAGCATCGCGTATGGCGTGCGCTCTTTGCCGTGTTTGCGCATGGCTTCGGCAATGCCGGGAAACTCCCGTTCGATCACCGCAGCGGTGGCTTGCGGCGTCACATCGCGCGGACCCGGACCGGTGCCGCCGGTGGTGAAAATCAGGTCGAACTGTTGCGCATCCGCCATTTCCGTCAATCGCTCGCGTATCTGATCCTGCTCGTCCGGCAGAATGTCGTATGCGGCAACATCCACCGGCTGGCTTGCCAAAAATTCGGTGATAATTTTACCGGAACGATCTTCCCGTTCACCGGCAAATGTGGAATCGGAAATCACCAGCACACCCGCTTTCAACGGTTGTTTGAACGTATCGCGAAAATCGCTTTTGCCGCCCTTCTTTTTGATGATTTTCACATCGCCAAACGAGAGGTGTTTGTCCAGCGGTTTGAGCATGTCATACATATTCAGCAACGCACCGGTGACGCCTGTGAGCGCTTCCATTTCCACGCCGGTTTTCCAGACGGTTCGCGCTTCGCAAAACACCCGAATTTGCGATTCTTCAATTTCGAAAGAAACATCCACCCAATCGAGCGGGATGCTGTGGCAAAAAATCATCCATTCCGCACATTTTTTGGCGGAACTGATACCGGCGGCGCGGGCAGTTGCCAGCACATCGCCTTTCGGCACGGTGTTTTCGCGAACCCGTAAAATGGTTTCCGGTGCAGCGTTCAGCACGCCACGGGCTTTGGCGTATCGCAGTGTGTTGAATTTTGGGCTAACGTCGATCATGGGTTTTTCTTTTGTTTTTCATTTATTGTTGCGAAACGGTCGCGACCGTTTCCTACTGTTTATCCGCCGATCAGCGACATCGATTCATTGGTTTCGCCGGATTTCTGGCGATGCTGTTGCGCTTCCCAACCATCTTTGAAACGATTGCCGATGCGCTTGCGGAATGCCTGCTGAATTTCCTGATCACTCGCGGAGCTGCGCAGCAAATCGCGCACATTCAAATCATCCGCGCCATACAAGCAGGTTTGCAATCCGCCCCGCGCGTTGATGCGGATGCGGTTGCAGCTTCCGCAAAATGTCCGCGTAAATCCCGCAATAATGCCCACACTTCCGGCAAAACCGGGAATATTGAAATGCTGCGCAGTCGCCGCAGCTTCGCCGGGCAACGGGTGGATTTCCGGAAATTCCGATTGGAGCAGCGCTAAAATTTTCCGGTGATCCCATTCGATGTGCGGCTTGATTTTGCCCGATCCGTCGAACGGCATTTCTTCGATAAAGCGCACCGAAACCGGATAATTTTGGGAGAGTTTCGCCATCGGTAAAATATCGTTGGTGTTCACACCGTCCATCACAACCATGTTCACTCGCAGGGGAATATTTGCGGCGATAGCGCCGTGAAACGTGTCCATCACTTTGGCGAACACATCGCGGCGGGTGATTTGCCGAAACCGCTCGCGATCGAGCGAATCCAGACTGAGGTTGATGCCCGCAATCCCCAACGATTTCAGCAGCGGTAAATGCGGCGCGGTGAGCACCCCGTTGGTGGTGATGTGCACGTTGCGAATGCCGGGAATCCGGCGGATTTCCCGCAGCAAATCCGGCAAATCCGGACGCACGAACGGCTCGCCGCCGGTGATGCGCACTTTGGTGATGCCCATTTGCGACAGCAAATTGAGCAATCGGATATTTTCAGAAAATGTCAGGGTTTCGTTGCGGGGCAGGAATTTCATGTGCTCCGGCATGCAATAAACGCAGCGCAAATTGCACACATCCGTCACCGCCAGCCGCACATAATTGATGCGGCGACCGTGATTATCGATCAGCATTTTTTCCTGCGAATCAACCGCGTGCCGATGGGCAACGGCAGTGTTCATAATTACTCCTTTCCAAACACGGGAGGCGAAACTGTTTCCGGTTTCACCCTGCTCCGGCGGTTACCGGAGTGGCAATTTGCCATCGGCCGGTTTGCCATATTTCGCGGGAAACACAGGCTATCCGGCTCGGAGTTTTGACGAATGAACCATTCATTCGTTGATGTTCAATATAATTCCTATTTGCCAAAAATAAAATGGAAGTCTGATGTTGCAGTTCCGGTGAAAATCATTCGCATCCGCTGCGAATTGAAAAATTATTCATTTTCATCCATATTTTACAGATCACATTCATTTTGTCGATATCGTATTTATTGTAATCACTAAAAAATTTGCACCAGACTGCATGCAGCGGTCGAATCCGTTTCTCAAAAAAACACACAACCGCGATGAAAAAACATTTCAGAATCATCACATTTATTTTCATTATTTTTAACACTTTACCCGCAATTGCGATGCCCGATCCAACGGCAATCGATTCGATAAACGCATTGGGTCGCGACTATATTTATTCCAACGTTAACCACTGCATCAGCGTTTTCCGGCAAAATATGGAGGATGCCAAAGCCATCGATTATCCCGCTGGCGAAGCGAAAGCGGCGCAAAACCTGGGTGTTGCGCTGTATATGAAAGGTGAATACGATGAAAGCGTTGCGGCATATTTGCAGGCTATTCGCATCTACGAATCACTGAATTTGCTCGAAGATCTGGCATATGCCTACGGCGATTTGGGGTATCAGATGAAACGGCGCGATCTGCCGAAAGGCAAATCGTTTATGCAGCAAGCCATTCGCATTGCCGAGGCGCATGCATTTAACCAGGCGTTGTGTGCGTTGTATGATAATTACGGCGTGATTCAGGAAATGAGCAGCGAAATTGACAGCTCGCAATATTTCTACCAAAAATCACTAACGTTGAAAACCGAATTGAAAGATACTGTTGGCATTCCGTTCAGCCTGAACAATTTAGCCGGCATTTATACTACAAAAGGCGATTTCGCGAAAGCGG
Organism: Calditrichia bacterium; assembly: GCA_020634975.1. Taxonomy (NCBI): domain Bacteria; kingdom Pseudomonadati; phylum Calditrichota; class Calditrichia; species Calditrichia bacterium. The sequence continues at coordinate 579,483 of JACKAQ010000001.1, forward strand.
AAGAATTGCTGAAACGCTCCGATGAATACCGCAGCCGAGAAACAGGCAATTACGGCAGAATTGTAAACATGCTGCTGTGGGGCGATTTATTTTTGAAAAAGGGTGCTCTCGATTCTGCGATTTACCGCTATCAAACCGCGATCGGAATGCCCGGCGCGTTCGAGCAGGGTTATCTGGTCAGCTATTGTTACAACCAACTGGCAACGCTTTACGAACAAAAAAAGGATTATTATAACGCATACGTCAACCAGAAAAATTTTGCGGCGCACAACGATAGTTTGCTGAATATCCAAACCAACAGCCGGATTGCCGAATTGGAAATCGAATTTGAAGCGGAGAAAAAAGACCGGCTGATCGCCGAAAATCAGTTAAAAATAAAAGATCGCAACGAATTATTGGGCATCCTCGGTATCGCCATTTTGGTGCTCTTGTTTGCCAGTTTTGGCATCTGGAAATACCAGCATTTGAAAAAAGAACAGCTTCGCAGCGAAATGGCGCTGAAAAACCAACTGAAACAGGCGGAATACGAACAGAAAATTTCCGATGAAAAGCTGCGCATTTCCCGCGATTTGCACGATAACATCGGGTCGCAATTAACCCTGCTGATCAGCTCCACAGATAATCTGGCATACATCAAAGATGAAGCCGTCGTGCAAAACAAACTGGCGGAATTGAGCGATTTCGGGCGCAGCACGCTGGATGATTTGCGCAACACCGTTTGGGCGATGAAACACGAAGACGGCAACATCGACACGCTGATGTTGAAACTCAACGACATCAAACGGCGCTTGAGCGGCGGCGATTATGCGTTGGAAATTACCAACGCGATCGATGGCGAATTGCGGTTGTCATCTGCACAGATGCTCAATTTGTATCGCATTGCCCAGGAAGGGTTGCAGAATGCGATCAAACATTCCGGCGCAACGGCTATTCAGCTCAAGTTCAGTAAAAACAATGGCGAGTTGCAGATGCGCATTTCCGACAACGGTCGCGGATTTACCGCAACCAACGGCAGCATCGGCAGCGGATTGCAAAATATGCAGCATCGCTGTGTGGAAATCGGCGGGAGTTTTGCGATACAATCCGGCGATGCCGGAACGGAAATCCGTTGCGCCATTCCGGTATAACAGCGGTTGCACGATACGCACATCGCCAAATTAGGGCATTTGCCGTATTGAACGCATCGCCGATACAGATTATGTTTGACATGATTTTGGGAAAATAACAAAAGGGAATTGATGAAAATCCGAATTGCACTGGCAGAAGACAAACCGTTTTTGGCAACATCCATTCAGGAAAAACTGGCGTTATTTGCTGATGATATCGAGTTCCGGTTTTGGGCGAACAACGGTAAAGTCATGCTGGAAAAACTCGCAGAAAATCATGCGATCGACGCGATTTTAATGGATATCGAAATGCCGGAAATGGACGGCATCGAAGCCACGGCAGAAATTGTCGCGCAATATCCGCATATCAAAATAATTATGCTGACCGTTTTTGACGATGAACAGCGGATTTTCAACGCTATTCAGGCTGGCGCGATGGGTTATTTGCTCAAAGATGAACCGCCGCAGAAACTGCACGAATCCATCAAAATGATAATGGACGGCGGTGCGCCGATGTCACCGACCATCGCGGCAAAATCGCTGAAATTATTGCGCAATCCCAGTCGTGCCGAAAGCGAAACCACCGGCGAGGATTTCAATCTCGGCAAACGCGAGGTTGAAGTGCTTGAGCAACTCAGCCAGGGGCTGGATTATCAGAAAATCGCGGAAAACCTGTTTATTTCACCCGCAACCGTTCGCAAGCACATCGAAAATATTTATCGTAAGTTACAGGTAAACAACAAGATGCGCGCGGTTAACAAAGCCATCCGGCACAATATTATTTAACCGGCAATCTGCAAAAATACGGCATCTGCCGTATTGATCTCCCCCTACCCACTTTCCATATTGTTCAAACAAAATTTATAAGGAGGTTGTTTGATGATACGGAAAGTTACGCTGCTCGCAATCATAATATTCATCAATATATCGTTTGCCCAATGGGAACGGGTGAGCACCCGATACACCGGCACGCTCGGCAAAATGGCTATTTACAATGGGTTTGTGTATGCCTATGGCGATTCTGTCGGCACGACAACTGTGTTTTTGCGCTCCGGCGATCAGGGCAACACCTGGGATGATTTTTCCGCAAGTATGCCCGATGAACTGTTTTATCTGCACGAACACAATGGCGAATTGATGGGCATGTTTTTCGGTTCGAATGTTGGCAATGCGCTGATGGTTTCTGCGGATAACGGCGAAAGCTGGACAACCCGCAGCAGCTTTTCCATCGATGGCGGTGCGGTGCTCAGCCTGCATTCCGACGGTACCATTTTATACGCGCTTTCCAATCGCGAAAAAATATTTCGCTCCACCGATAACGGCGCAACCTGGACAGAATTTGTCGTGAGTTACGATGGCGCTCCGCAGCGAGTAGGGCTGGATTTTGCTGCTATCGGCGATATCTGGGTTTACATCGGGTTGAACCTTGGTGCCGTAATCAGCACGGACGGCGGTGCAACCTGGGCTGCGAACAATCCCCAATTTGCCATCGGCTCTGTCAGCGTTATCAACGGGGAATTTTACGGTGCCACGTACGGTATGTATAAACTGGACGCCACAAATCAATGGGTGCTGTATAACAACGGCTGGCCGGGCAGCGCACCGTTTTGGGCAACCGGAAAATCCATCGCCAGCAACGGGCAAACCGTATTTGCCTATGCGCAGGGATTGTTTGAGGCATCCGTTTATCAATCGAATGACGCCGGAAATTCCTGGAGCACGGTTGCAACCGGATTGCCAACCAGCGGCACATTGGGTTTGGATGATTTTTTGGTAGCCGATCAACATTATGCGTATTGCTACTATCGCTCGTTGAACGCGGCCGAGTTCGGGATTTACCGGGCGTTGCTCAGCCCGACAGCCATCGCAGACGACGAAACAGCACTGCCGGGTAAATTTAATCTGGCACAAAATTATCCCAACCCGTTTAACCCATCCACTACTATTTCCTATCAATTGCCCAACGCCAACCGCGTTAAACTATCCGTTTACGATATGCTGGGCAGGGAAATCCAAACGCTGGTGAACGAGCAGCAAAACGCCGGTCAGCATACGATCCGATTCGATGCGCAACAACTACCGAGCGGCGTGTATTTTTATAACATCAATGCGGGAAATTTTCAGGCAACACGCAAAATGCTGTTGATTGAATAATACAATCCTCTATCAGGAGTGAGCTGAAAAACCCTCAGGCGATGATTTGCCTGAGGGTTTTCTTTTTGGGCAAAAATGCACCGCAATCACCGGCGATTGCGAATTGGGAGAATCTGTTCAGCTTCATTGTTTTGAAAATTGATCGTAAATAGCAACTTAAATACGTATCTTTTTGAGAGGTAAATTTTACAGAACATTTTTCAATCCGGATTTTCGGATAAACGGGGACATCAACAGATGAAGCGATATACGATTTTTGCGATTACTTTTTCTGCTTTTATTTTGTTTAGCAGCACAATTTTTGCGCAGTTTGAATTTCAGGAACGCGATACGCTAACCATCGTTAGCCATCCGGCATTGCGCCATTCACCGCCGCAAATGCGGACATCGCCGCAAACATACAACAGTGACAATGGATTTGAGGGATTGCTGGCAGCACGTTTCCAGTTTGTTCTGGATTCCATGTTGTTTACCCACAATTTGATGGGCGCATCCGCTGCCATCATTTTGCCGGAAAAGGGAACGTGGCTCGGCGCCGGGGGATTTTCCAATCCGGTAACCAACGATTCCATGCGCACGGATATGCTGTTGGAAATCGACAGCAACACGAAATCGTTTGTCGCGGCGATCATCCTGCAAATGGCGGAAGAAGGCAGTTTATCGCTGGAAGATCCGATCAGCCAATGGCTGCCGACATTTGCAAATGTGGACAGCACCATGACCATCCGGCAAATTTTGCAACACACCGGCGGCGTCAGCGATTATTTCAATGACAATCCCGCGACAGTTTTGGCAATTCTCAACAATCCCACCCAGTTCTGGACACCGGAATTCACATTAACGTATGTGTTGCCACCCAATTTTCCGCCCGGTGCGGCATGGCGTTATTCCAACACGGGCTATACTTTGGCGGGGATGATCATTCGGGAAATCAGCGGCGCCGATTCATTTACGGTGCCGTTGCATCAGCGATTACTGGAACCGTTCAACTTGCAACATACCTTTGTGGATATCGAAGAACCGCTGGTCGGTGAACTGGCACATAACTGGAACGATCTCACCGGCGATGGCATTCTCGACGACCTCACTCTTATCCCGCGTACCGCATGGATGAGTTCGCTGTGGACAGCCGGCGCAATCGTCTCCACTGCGGAAGATCTGGCGAAATGGGTGTATCTGCTGCACGGCGATCAGGTGCTCAGCCCGACAGCCATGCATGAAATGCGCAATACTGTGCCAATCACCGGCACTCCGGTCCGATACGGACTTGGGATTTATGCCTTTCCGGTGCTCGGCAAAACCCTTTGGGGGCACGACGGGGGCGGACTCGGGTTCAATTCCCAGGCACTGTTTTACCGGGAACGCGGGGTCAGCATTGCGGTGATTATGAACCAACGCGGCGGCACGGCCAGTTCCGCAGAAATATTGAGAGAATTATTCCGGGTGGTATTGAAATATTACGAACAACCGCACGATCATCCCTATGCGATCAACGCGGCGGTTAATCCGCGCTTTTTGCAACCGCAATCGGACACCGCAGCGGTAACTGCAAAAATCCACAATCCCGAAAACCACCAGTTTACCGTAACCGCCATTTACGCCAATACAGACAGCACCGTCATCGATACGCTGGCGATGTTTGACGACGGCTTGCACGGCGACAGCCTGGCCGGCGACAATCTGTATGGTGCAATTCTGGGTCCGTTGAGCGACGAAAGTAATTACGATGTCCGTATTCAAACCACCGATACCGATAGCGCATTTACTCACTTCACATCGACCATTTTCACGACCCAGGGACCCATCACTTTTCAGGATTTTTCATTACAAAGCACAGCCGGCACGCTGTACGCATTAAAAATTTCTTTAAAAAATGAAAGCGCAACATCCGTCGTGCCCAATGTATCGTTGCAAATAGAAACCGCCGATACCGCCGTCACCCAAATCTTAAATGCCAACCCAGTATTCGGCAGTTTTTTACCGGGGGAAGTAAAACAAACACCGGCGTATTCCCTGTTGAATATTCCCGATTTTTCCGCGCCGGTTACCATAAATATTCACATCGCGATTGATAACAACATTTTCTGGGATGACAGTTTTATCATCGAACCGCCAACCGGATTGCACAGCGATGGCGGCGCAGTTCCGGCAACCTTTTCGCTGGATCAAAATTATCCCAACCCGTTCAATCCGGCAACGACCATCCGCTTCGAATTGCCGTCAGCGGGTTTTACGACGCTCACGATTTACAACAGCATTGGCGAAAGCGTCAAAACATTGATTTCGCAAAAAATTGCAGCCGGGAGCTATTCGATCGATTGGGATGCATCGGGAATGTCCAGCGGGATTTATTTTTATCGATTATCTGCCGGAAAATTCAGCCAGATTCGCAAAATGGTGTTGATCCGGTAACATCATTTCTCTCCCACGGAGGCGTTGCAACAACGATGATCAACTACCGAAAAATGACCATTGCCGATTACGACGCGGTGACAGCCCTTTGGCAGCAAACCGAAGGTGTGCGCCTGCGCGATTCGGATTCCCGCCCGTCGCTGGGCGCGTATCTTGCCAGAAACCCTGGAACCAGCTTTGTTGCCGAAATCGACAGCGAAATTGTCGGCGCGGTGCTCTGCGGGCACGATGGCAGACGCGGATATCTGTATCATTTGGCGGTCGCTAAAACGCACCGGAAGCAACATATCGGGAAAAAATTGGTGGAATTGGCGCTCACCGCCATCGAACAGCAGGGCATTTTTAAAGTGATGATTGCTGTAAACGCGGATAATTTTTCCGGTGCAGATTTCTGGAAACACACCGGCTGGAAACCTCGCCCGGATCTGTTATTTATGGAAAAAACCGCGGACGGGAAACCGAATGCGTGAATCGAAAGAATGGATTTTGAATTTTTAGCCAAACGAGGGAACGCTTTTTGAAAGAAACAGAAAAGAAATCCAATTGAATAACACTAAAAAAACAGAACAGAAAAACCCAATGAACAAATACCACACCCTTCCGGCAAACCCGGAAAACATAACAGCCGGAACCGTTATTAGCAGATTACTCGCCAGCATCGGCTTCCGGTATTATTGGGCAACAGATGATTTACCGGAAACGGTGGCAGCGTTTCAGCCCGAAAATGATGCACGCAGCATCGCAGAAAACATGGCGCACATCTGGGATATATTGCAGTGGGTTCATGCCGCGATTCATCCAGAAACCGTTGCCAAGCCGGAAGGATTGCATCCACTGCGCACGGGCACGCTGGCATTAATTGAAACGCTGGAACACTCCTTTTCAACAATGGATGTGCAAACCCTGGCTGAAATAAAGCTGTTGAAACAACCGTTTTGGCCGCTTATCAACGGGCCATTATCCGACGTGCTGACCCATATCGGACAAATAGCCATGTTGCGGCGTATCGCCGGTTTTCCGGTATCCAATAGCGATCCATTTCTGGGCACACCGCCGCCGGGCAAATAAGTTGCGCTGCGACCATTTCAACTTTCCAACTACCTCCGGTTATTCATCCGCAACAAATCCTCCCCCACTTCCGTTTGGATAATATTATTGACACAACCGAGGTAAATGAATGACCCTTCACGAATTACTGGATATCAACTACGGTGCCGACGGCGATGACAAACTGCGTCAACTGCTGGCGGATGGTGCAGCTATTAACGCGGTTGACGGTCTGCAACGGGAAACGCCGTTGCATGTTGCCACGCGGCGCCGGCGACTCTCTGCCGCAACCATTTTGCTCGATAACGGTGCAGATATCAACGCAAAAACTGCGGGCGGAAAAACGGCTTATGCCCACGCCATTCGCCGCCGGTTCACGGAAATGGTTACGCTGTTTGCGGATCGCGGTGCGGATACCACGCTCAATCTTGCGGATCAGTTTGCCGTAGCCGTTGTCAACGGAAAGCTGGACGAGGCGCGACAGATACTTGCGGCAAATCCCGGCGTCGTAAAAACCGGAAACCCGGAAGAAGATCGCCTGCTGGCGGATGTCGCCGGACGAAATCCCACCGAACCGGTAACGCTATTGATTGCTGCCGGGGCAAATCTTTCCGCTCCGGGATTGGATGACGGCACAGCGCTGCATCAGGCAGCATGGTTTGGTCAGCCGGAAAACGCCCGTTTGTTGATCGATGCCGGCGCTCCGCTGGAAATTTTTGATGGGGTGCACACCAGCTCGCCGCTCGGATGGGCGGTGCACGGCTCCCGCTATTCCGGCGATGCCGCACAACGCGAAGCTGATTACATCGCCATCGTGCGGATGTTGCTGGATGCCGGAGCAAAACTGCATTATCCCGGCACACCGGATAACGACGATTATTACCATCGTTTGTTAACTGATGCCAGCCCGGGTGTTGCTAAAATCCTTCGAATCAACCGGTAATAAATTGCATCACTTTTGGGTTGCAGAAAAAAATACCATATCGCAATCGGCTCAAATCCATTCAACCCATCCAATTTCTTGACGCCCGGGAGATATTTTATTATACTCAGGAATCAAAAAAAGGGATACACTATGAACACAATCATCGCGCTGTTGCGGGGCATCAACGTTGGCGGAAATAACAAATTGCCGATGAAAGAATTGCGGGAAGTGCTGACAAAAATGGGGTTGAAAGACGTGCAAACCTACATCCAGAGTGGCAATGTTGTCTTCCGCAGCGACACTGCAGATATGGGCAAATTGTCCGAATCAATCACCGCAGCCATTCAAAACAGCCACGGTTTTGCACCGCGCATCATTCTGCTCACTGCCGGATCGCTGCGGCAGGCTATCGCCGCAAATCCCTTTCCCGAAGGCGAAAGCGAACCCAAATCACTGCATCTTTTTTTTCTGGCAGCGCCGCCGGAAAACCCGGATATCGCCAAAATTGAATCCCTGAAATCCGATACCGAAAACTACAAACTAATCGGCTCTGTGTTTTATCTCCACGCACCGGACGGCATCGGTCGTTCCAAACTGGCGGAGAAAGTTGAACGAGCGTTGGGCGTTCCCGCAACTGCCCGGAACTGGCGATCCGTCTGCCAGATCATGGCAATCGCCGAAGAGATTGCGCAATAAAACGGGAATTTACGGCAATGAATCGTATCGTGATTGTTGGCACCAGTTGCTCCGGCAAATCGACGTTTGCCAATCAGCTTGCCAAAAAACTGGGTTATCCGTACATCCAGTTGGACGAATTGTTTTGGCTGGAAAATTGGCAGGAAAGACCACCGGACGAATTTGTACAATTGGTGAAAACGGCAATCGATCAACCATTTTGGGTGATCGACGGAAATTATCAGAAAGTCCGGCAGATCACCTGGGGCAAAGCAGATACGATCATCTGGCTCAATTATTCTTTTCCGGTCGTTTTCAAAAGGGCACTGTTCCGAACCATCAAACGAATTGCTTTTCGGGAACAGTTGTATTCGGGAAACCGGGAAACGTTTGTCAGATCCTTTTTTAGCCGGGAATCAATCTTGTTTTGGGTAATAACCACGCATCAGCAGCGGAAACAACGCTATCGCAGATTATTTGCGGCAGATGAATTTGTCCGGCTGAACAAAATCGAATTTACAACGCCGAAAGCCGCAGCGCATTTTCTGAACACGATCGAACGGATTCCAGAAACCTCTAAATCGGACATAAACCGATGAAAAATTTACTCAATGAAATACGCAGTTGCGATGTTTGTGCGGCACATTTACCGCTCGGCGCCAATCCGGTGCTGGCGGCGCATCCGCAATCGCGCATCGTGATTATCGGGCAGGCGCCCGGCAAAAAGGTGCACGAATCCGGCGTTCCGTGGGACGATCCCAGCGGAGACCAACTCCGCAAATGGCTGAACATCGACAAAATATCGTTTTACGATGCCACAAAAATTGCTATCATTCCAATGGGATTTTGTTATCCCGGCAAAGGCAGCTCCGGCGATTTGCCGCCGCGCCCGGAATGTGCCCCGCTGTGGCACGATCGATTGTTCGAACAGATGCCAAATGTTCAGCTCACTCTGCTGATCGGACAATACGCCCAGGGGCGATATCTGCCGGAAAACCCGCACAAAAATCTCACTGAAACCGTCCGGCATTTCCGGGATTATCTGTCGGAATATTTGCCGCTCCCCCACCCATCGCCCCGGAATCGCTTTTGGCTGGCGAAAAATCCCTGGTTTGCAACGGAAGTGATTCCCGAATTGCAACGCCGTGTCGCCGTGATTTTGGGGTGATGCCCCCATCCACGAAAAAAAGGAAAAGAACATGCGCCAAACCCTTGCTCAAATCGCGCTGGTCGTCAATGATTATGACGAAGCGATTGATTTTTACACCAAAAAACTGCATTTCACGCTCATCGAAGATACACAGCTCAGCGAAACCAAACGCTGGGTGATTATCGCGCCACCCGGATCGGACGGTTGCCGCCTGCTGCTCGCCAAAGCCGCCAACGATGAGCAACGCAGCCGGATCGGCAATCAAACCGGCGGACGGGTGTTTTTATTTTTGAATACGGATAATTTTGCGCGGGATTACCAAAACCTGGTTGATCAGCAGGTTACCATCGTCCGGCAACCGGTGCGGGAAACTTGGGGACAAGTTGCCGTATTTGCTGATCTTTACGGCAATCTCTGGGATTTGATCGAACCGGCTTCGGTGTGATGGCGTCATCCAATCGTTTTACCCCGTTGTTTATTTGCACAATGCCATATTTCCTTGGATTTACCCCATTGTCCATTTGCACGATGCCATGTTTCCATGGATTTACCCCATTGTTCATTCGCACAATGCCATAATCCATCCGCAATTTCTGCTTTTCATTATTCAAACAGCGAATAAACTGCGTTTTAAGCTGATGTAAAACAAAAAAAGGATTAAGGCGGGATATTTTATCCGTTAACCTTAATCCTTTTTCAATTTCAGAAAAGCGAACCACAAATTTGTGGGATTTATGCAAATTTTGAGATTCTTCGCCTGCGGCTCACAATGACAGCTTTCACAAATTTGGGCAATGGATCATAACAAAAAAGGATCAAGGCGGGATATTTATCCTTTAACCTTAATCCTTTTTCAATTTCAGAAAAGCGAACCACAAATTTGTGGGATTTATGCAAATTTTGAGATTCTTCGCCTGCGGCTCAGAATGACAGCTTTCACAAATTTGGGCAATGGATCATAACAAAAAAGGATCAAGGCGGGATATTTATCCTTTAACCTTAATCCTTTTTCCTTGCTTCTTGCGGAGAGGCAGGGATTCCTCCGAAGGAGTCCCTTCGGGAGAACCCTGGGTACGCAAAGCGCACAACGGTTTTCAAATAATACCTTCCGATTTTAACCACAAATAGCCAGCTATCGTCTTAAAAAACCGTTCCCGCTGTATGGCTTCTCTTTTTTCTGCAAACGATTCCTGATAGACCAACCGTAATGGGCGGCGATGTTTAGTCGATGGCACTTTACCTAAATTGTGCTGTTTCAAACGTTCCGCCAAATTGCCGGTGCTGCCGTAATAATAACGATTGTCTTTTTCACTTTGCAGGATATATGCATAATATTTCATGCGGGATACCTGAACAGATAAAAAAAAGACTCCCGGTTATTGGGAGTCTTCTATTCATTTGCGGAGAGGCAGGGATTCGAACCCTGGGTACGCAAAGCGCACAACGGTTTTCGAGACCGCCCCGTTCGACCACTCCGGCACCTCTCCGGCAACTACATATTTTTAGCACGGCAAAGATAACAGATTTTTGCAGGTTCCAAAAGTAAAAAATTTAAATATCTTTCAGCACGGTATTTCGACGGACGCATTGTCCAAAGCATTAATTGTTCAGCAAATCCGCAAGATCGTAAAACTGGAACGTGCGATTATCGGACATCGCCACAAACAATCCATTGGGAAAACGGCTGCCCAATGCGATATGCGTTGCATCGATGCCATCGGTTTGTTTGGTGGATAGCCGCACAGTTTTGATGCGCGGTTGATAATGCATATTCTCCGGCGCACCCTCTCGCGGATAAAAATGGAACAGATTCGCCTGCTGATCGGAAACAACAATATAGCCTGGTTTGCCCGGCGGCGCGATGACGGCAATCCCCTCACGATCGCGGCGATAATATTCGGTTGCCAACACGCCAAGCTGCATCGCGGCATCGGGATGATCCGGGTCTGCGTGATATTTGCGAACACCAAAATATTCATCACTGTAATAGACGTAGCCCAATTCGTCGTCCACGGCAACGGCTTCAATTTCACCATCGTGATCAAAAAACTCGCCAAATTCGCGCACTTTTTTGCCGACCACCTGCCCGTTTTCTTCGATCAATTGATATTGCCACAAATAGCTGCCGGACTCGCCATCTTTCCGGCTAACAATAGCGAAAATGGCGCCGTCGTGCGGGCGTTTATACAATCCGATGCCCATCGGCAGTCGTTTGGTGGGCTTTTCGCCTTCGAAAACCTTGATGCCTTCGCCATCGATGTTTTGCATATCCGGCAAGCGAAAAACGCGGATTTCGTTGGCATATCGCTCGGTGCATACGGCGATATCGATCAGCGAATCGCCAAACGCAAAGCCATATTCCACATCCACATTGTTGGGGCGCTTCAGATGCTTTACGGTAAGCTGTTGTTGGATTTTTCCTTCCAGATCAAACACAAATAAACTGCCGGTTCGGCTGCCGTCGTTTTTGCCTTTGTCCGTTCCGATGATCAAGCTTTTGGACGGATCTGCGGGATTGATCCAGATTGCCGGATCATCGCTGTCGATTGCGGTTTTTTCGGTGACGACTGCCGGCGCAATTTTTTTGAAATAGAAATACGACCAGCCCATGACCGCAGCAGCCATAAAAATCAGCACGACCAAAACAATCCATTCCGTCTTCAGGCTATCGCGATTGGTTCGATTATTATAAGTGTCAGTATTTGTCAGCATCGATGTTTTCAGTTTTCGTTTCGATAAATAAATTTTGGATTCCGGTGCAAATTTTGTCATTTAAACACAACAAAAAATATGGGGAAATCCCGAATTACATGTGCGGAAACGCATTCCTGTTCAATTCAATTTACCCAAAAATGTAAATGACTGTTGCTATTTATTTGTGAAATTCATACTTTTTTAACAGAAATGACTTACCAGGAATTTATCTAAATAATTGCACAAGGGGTTACAAGTGATTCAGCTTGTATGGGTTCTTCTGATGTTGACCGGCGCCATTTTGGCTCAGCCGGCATGGGTGAATTCTGCCATCCATTACGGCAAAAAAGCATCCACTGAAAAAGAAGCGAGCGTACTGACACTCCACAATGAGATGTCCGTAACAATCAGCAAAAAAGGCGACGCCAAAATTTTTTTAAGGGTTGCCAACCGGATTTTAACCAAAGACGGCACAAATTGGGGCACGTTTAAATCACCGGAATCGCCGTTTTACAAAATCAAATCGATGAAAGGTTGGGCTGTCCGTAAAAATGGTGATGTTGAAACGCTTTCCAAAGAGAACATTATCAAAATCGGGATGACGGAAAGCAGCGGTTATTATGATGATGAATATTCGCAAGTGGCCGTTTTGCCGAATATCCAGCCGGGTGATGTCGCGGCTTTTGAGGTGGAAGCTGAGGAGAAAGGGTGGACAACCCAATTTAATTCTTTTACGTTTCAATCGCAGCAACCGGTTGTCACGGCTATTTTATCCGTTGAACTGCCCGAAAGCTGGGATATTAACGCTGCAGAATGGAACCTCAGCGATGTCGTTTTCAGTCAGACTGAAAATCGCTATGTCTGGAAATTAAAAGATTTGGCGTATCAACCGGATGAACCCCTTTCGCCGCCGTGGTATTATCTGAACCGGAGAATTTCCTTCACCTGTTTTGATACGCTGGGAATTGACGAAACGCATTTTCAGGATTGGCAATCGGTTGCTGGATGGATGGAGGAAGCTTATCGCCAACCGGCGTTCGCCAGCGAAAATATACGCCAAAAAACCCTGGAGATCACCGAAGGGCTTGGCACTGTCCGCGAAAAAATTCAGGCTATCGCTAATTTTTGCCAAAATGATATTCGCTATGTGGCTGTGGAAATCGGCAAAGGTCGCTGGCAACCGCGACTGGCGGAACAAACCCTGTACAACCGTTTTGGCGATTGCAAAGATAAAACAACCCTGATGCGGGCGATGTTAGCCGCACTGGATATTCCATCCGCACCGGTGTTGGCTGGCATAAATACAGCTGTTAATCCGGCGCTGCCTTCCCCGTTCCAGTTTGACCACTGCATTTTGGGAATACCCGACGAAACCGCAGAATTACAGGCCAGCTACTCGGATGCAACCGTCGAAAACTGGCTGTTTTTTGATCCAACCGATGAAACCACACCACTCGGCGAAATTCCCTGGACGTTGCGCGGCAGGCATGTGCTCGTCGGTCAGCAAATTGCGGATTCTTCGACACTGATCAAATTGCCGTATCCCGATCCCGAAAATTTCAGACGCTGGCAAACCGCCCGCGCAACCGTTTCGCCGGACGGCGATTTATCGGCGGATATCCGCATTGTTGATTTTAGCGGATGGTCCGCGTTCACCAAATACGAATTGCGAAACAGCAGCGAAACGGAGTTAATTGAGATTTGGCAAAACCGTTTTGGCTCGAACATCAGCGGCGGAACCATCAGCAATTGGCAGAGCGGTTTTGCCGCAGATTCCGCATGGGTCAGTTTTACGCTGAGCGCGAAGGGATATTTGCAGCACAGCGGCGATTATTTGCTGCTCCCCGCCAATTTTCTGGAATATTCCGACATACCGAAGTTGAAAAATGAAAAGCGGCACCATTCCATCTGGATGGGCTCACCCAAACGAACCGATTCATTTATCGAATGGCAACTGCCGGAAAGCTGGCAGATCGACATTGACAGCAGCTATCACTTCGAAGATTTACCGGCTGCAACTGTATTTTCCCAAATGCAAAAAACCGCAAACGGTTTTTCAATTGAAACCGGTTACCGCACTCACGGCATTTTGCTTCCGCCGGATGAATATTCAGCCGTGAGAAAACTTCTGAAAAAACATCAATTTATAAAGGGGCTTACGATTCTAATAAAGCAATAATTCCGAATCAGAGAGGAAACAGAGATGCAAAAGGGGCAAATCTTTTTCGTTGTGTTGATGGGTATTTTATTGGGCGGCGGGCTGTTCGCAAAGGATTTTGAGTGGGCAACAATCAGCGATGCCGACTGGGAAGTAACCGCCGATTCCGCAAACAATATCCGCAATGCGGTTATGCTGTTCGAAAAACTGGAAGTGGACGACCAGAAAATGGTGGATGGCAAAACATATTACACGCTGTATCGGCGGGTGCGCATCCTCAGTCCGGAGGGGCGTGAATGGGGTGATGTTGAAATTCCATATGTGAATAAAAAACAAAAGATTGAGAAAATCGAAGCCCGCACCATTTTGCGGGACGGCCAAATTTTTCTGTTAAACAAAGATGATATTTATGAGAAGGAAATTATTAAAACAAAAGATGTCAAAATTAAACAAAAATCGTTTTCTTTGCCCGGAATGACAGACGATTGCATTGTTGAATATTATTTGAAGTTGCGGTTGCCGGACAGCGAAAACCAATGGGTCACAGAAAAGGAAATATACCTGAAAGAAGGGGAATTAACCTGGCTTTTTTACAGGGGTCGCGGGATGTCCAACTATTTTTATGGCGTACTTTCCGATTATTTCTCACCGAATTATCTTTGGGAAAATATGGCAATTCCCCCCGAAATGGAAAGCCTGCCGAACGAAAAAAAAGCGGAAAAAATCATTTTTCGGGTCAAAGATGTTCCGCCATTTACGGCGGAAAGCCACACTCAGCCGGATGAAGCTATCAAAGGAAATATCCGGTTCTATTACAGCACAAGTTCATCGGCAACCGATTATTGGGGCGATTTGGGCAATAATATCAACAAAATGGTCAAAAAATTTACGGAATATAACAAAAAGGCCAAAAAAGTTGTTGAACAATTTGATACCCTTGCTACCCGCGATGAAAAAATATATGCCGCATATAACTGGCTTCAAAAAAACATTGACAACACGAGTTATAAGGACGACGAGGACGAAGAGAAGAAATACAAACCCATTGAAGCGGTTGATGATGTGATCAAATATGGCTACGGTTCATCGACCAATATCAATATGACATTTCTGGATATGCTCCAGCTAATGGGCATCGATGCCAAATTTGTTTATGCGGTTGACCGGGATGATAACTCGTTTAATCGTCAGGCAAAATACTGGCAATTCGACCGATCAATGGTGGGTATTCAAAACAGTGGCAACAAATTCACTTTTTACAATCCCGCCGCCAAATATCTTCCGCCGGAAAGTGTTGCATGGTATAACGAAGGCTCGATCGGTCTTGTCGTCAGCGATTTGACCGCTAATTTTGCTACCATTCATTCATCATTTTCCAGAGATAACATCATGCGACGAACGCTGGATTTGCGAATGTCGGATGACGCCGAAATTACCGGACGGTTATTAGAGGAATATAAGGGGCATTTCGGACGCGATATTCGTTTCAAACTGGACGATCTGACTGAAGATGAACAGATTGAATATTACAAAGAACGGGCAAAGGAAAATTACGTTCAGATCGAGATCGATTCCATCATGACCCAAAATATCATTGCCGATGACTGGCGAACATCCGTCCGGATGAAATGCCAAATTGCAATGGAATCTGCCGGACAATTGATGGGCAACCGCATTCTCATCAAACCGAGCCATTTTTTCTCCCGGCAGGAAAACCCGTTCCAAACCGAAACGCGCAAATATCCGATTGTTTTTGAATTTGCACATGAAATTTTTGAAACGATCAGCATTGTCATGCCGGAAGGCTGGATAGTCGAAGCTGTGCCGGAAGATCAGCGGTTTGGCAATCGCGTTGGTGAATGCCTCATCCAGTTTCGCAATTTTAACAACGGCAAATTGCTTTCGCTCCAGCGGGTATTCAAGCTCAAATACCCGATGATCAAACCGGAGTTTTACAGCGATGTCCGGGAATTATTCAATGTGCAGCAACTGCTGGAAGAAAAAACGATTATTTTGAGCGAAGTCAGCGAATAATCAAATCCGCCGGTCGACCAGCATAAAACCGGTCAGCGTTATGAACCCGACAGCGCCAACGCAATACCAGAATTCGTTGGCGCCGACAACGGCATACGCCCAGGTGCCCAATGTGGGACCGATGACAAAGGACACGCCAAATCCCAACGAAAATAATCCCATATATTTACCGCGATGGCGCTCCGATGCCCGTTGCGCCACAAATCCAGCAACAACCGGGAAAATGAGCATTTCGCCAATTGTCCACATTACAACTGTAAATGCGATAAAAACGATACCACTGCCCAACGGCAACAAAGCAAATCCCAGATAAAAAAATACAACACCGACTGCCATCAACCGCATCGGGCGAATATGCTCCAACCGGTGGATGATGGGCATTTCGAAAATGACGATCAGGAATGCGTTGAGCGCCATCATCAAACCGATATCACTTTCGATAAATGTATGAAATTCTTTTAGATAAATAGGCCAGGTGTTGAATGCCTGATTGAAAGTTGCACCGACCAAAATCATGAACGCCATTACGATCAGAAAAATGGTGTCGCGCCACGGCGAGATGGTGCTGGCAACCACCGGATTGGCAGATTCGCCCGCAACCAACGGGCTTTTGCGAAAGAAAAATATCACCAGAAAACCGGCGAGAATACAGGTGATGCCATCCACCCAAAACAGCAAATGATAGTCGACACGCGCCAGAAATCCACCGGCTGCGGGTCCGATACTCATTCCTAAATTGATTGCCAACCGGCTCAGCGCAAATCCGCGAACCCGTTTTTCCGGCGGGCAAACCAGCGCCATCGCAGACATGTGCGCCGGGCGATACGATTCGCTGATCATCGAAACCAGAAACAGCAACAGCCCGATAAACCAGATATTTTCGGCGTACCCGAGCGCAAAAATGCTCAATCCGCCAAAAAACAAACTGAACACCTGCACTTTTATCGCATCGAAACGGTCGGTTAACCAGCCGCCCAACATTGCGCCGGTTAACGCACCAAGCCCGTACAGGCTCACTAGTTTTCCTGCGTCCGGAACGGAGAAACCACGCTCTGTGGTGAGATAAAGCGTCATAAATGCTAAAATCATCGAGCCGCTGCGGTTCACCAAAATAACAAACGAGAGCAGCCACGCCGCCCGGGGCAATCCAGTAAAGGACGCAATGTAGTGATGGTATATATTTTTGAACACGTGTGTTTCGCTTTCGAATATGCGTTTGGTTCAACAGATTACGGCTGCTGTTTTATCGCCGATGTGATGATATGTGCCAACTGTTGCGCGTTGGGAAAATCCGGTGCGTTCTGCAACACAAACTGAATGGCTTGATTGGCGCGCGGTAAATCGCCCTGCAAAAACCAGGTTCGCGCCAAATCGAAATACAGACCCGGGTTATCGGGTTGCAATTGCAACGCCTGCTGCAAATACGGCAGCGCCAGCGACGGTTGTTTCTGCAGCAGCAAGATTCGCCCGATTTGCTGATACGCCGCGGCATTCGGTTCGATCGCCACCGCTTTTTTTAGCGCAGCCAGCGCTTCGTCAAATTGTTGCAGCCGGATGAGCATATCCGCCAAAAAAATATACGGCGACGGATTGATTTCCGAGGCAATCGCCAGCACGCGATATTCCGCTGCGGCTTTTTCCCACTGCTCGCGACTGCGGAACAGCTCCGCTGCTTTCACGTGCATGGCTTCCCAATTGATTTCGCCGAGCCAGAATTGGCGAACCAGTTGCACCACAGGATCTGCAGCGTTGGGAACCGGAAATTCCGCTTGCGGCAACGGCGCGTCCGGTTGAAACGGCCAGCCGGATTTCAGATAATCGATGCGCAAATCGCCCACCATTTTGTCCAGTTCGCTAACGCCGATGCGCTGCCGCCACAGCGAATCCGGCAGCGTCGCCACGACTGGCTCGCCGAGTGCACCGGATTGAATAATCGATTCGGCAAACGTTGTTGCCATCAGCAAATAGCCATCCACATTCGGATGCAGATGCTCCAGCAACAGCGCTTTTCCGGGCAAATTTCCCGGCGATTGCGCTTCGAACATTTCCCGAATCGGCACAATTCCAACGCCGGAGGATTCGCCAAATTTTTCGATAATCTGGTTGAGCACCTCGCTGGCGCGAAAGCGCAATCCGTCAAATTCTTTGGCGCGATAGAATGCGGCGTATGCTGCAGCAGAATCACCGGATGCTTCCAAAATTTGCCCCTGCAAAAAATATTGCGATGCGGGCAGCGAATCGATGGCAATTGCCGATTTCACAGCAATTGCGGCTTCGCTAAATTGCTGTTTTTCATAAAGTTGTTTTGCCACAGCAATTTGTTGCTGCCACTCAATTTTGCGCTGTTCTTCGCTAAAAACATCCACAAACGGTTGCTGGTCGCGAATGTTGCTCACCAGCGTCCCGATCATCACCGGCAGATTGCGATCGCGGCAGTGATCCAGCACATCGCCGATATTCCCGCGAAAAATTTCGCCGGCGCGATCGAACAAATCGCTGCGATAAGCGATGGCGCGATCCTGCACCATCCGCTGCATCAGCGTGCCGGATTCACCCGCTGCACTGCCGGCAAACATCTGGCGAACACCCGCCAATCCGTTGCTGATCAATTGCACCAACCGGAAATCGCGCAGCCGCAAATAGGTGTTCACCAGCCAGCGCGAACCGCCCAGCGATGCGGTCGATGCAACGCCCAATCCGCCGTAAAATTCGTTGTGTCCGGCGTAGATCAGCAGCATATCGGGTTGGTAATCGTCCAGTTGCAGCGCGATCTCCCGAACAGCGTAACTGGTGACGGCAGGCATCGCCAGGTTGATCACCTCAATCCGGCGATCCGGATAATATTCCCGCAACATTATTTTCAACATCGATGGAAATGATGCGTTGTATAAATAAGGATATCCCGCAGTTGTGGAGGCGCCCAACACAAAAATCCGGAACGCATCCGCCGGTTTTTGTTTCAAAAAAATATCGGTTACGGCGACTTCCGGACGGGTGTTTTTGCCGGGAAAATAGCGCTCACCCAGTTTTGGATTGATCGAATAATAATCGGGATTCGATTCGAACGTTTGGAACAGCGCAATCGTTTCGCCATATCCGGCGGCGCGCAGCACCAGTTCCGGCAGCACAATTGCAGCAACCGGAATGAGCAGCATCAGTACCCAAAAAAAGGGACGTTTGGCAGTTGAAGTTGTGTTCGAATGTTTGGTCATCAGGTTTTTTCCGGACATCAGTTGCGAAAAGCGGCGTTAGTGTACGCATTATTTTTTCTATTATCAAATCGAAAGCGAGAAAGAATCGCGGCAACAGATCGCCAACCGGTTACACCGGTTTAAAACGCGTTAACTCTTTATTTTACAGATTGCCTTCCGATAATTTATCAATTATATATTGAGTCTTGTTTCAAAATGTAATCTGGTTTTAACAGTAATGTCACCGCTTCTGTATGTTCAGCGAATATCTTTTCGACCACAAAAGGGAATGACTAATAAACTTAATTTCAGCGAAAGGTTAGGAAGACAAATGACCCAAAAATCAAGCAATATTTACTGGCACGAAGGGCAAATTAAACGCAGCGACCGGGAACGCGTGAACGATCACCGCGGCGCGTGCATCTGGTTTACCGGGCTTTCCGGCAGCGGAAAATCCACTTTGGCAAACGCCGTCGAAGAAAAATTATTTGAAAAAGGCATCCGCACTTACGTGCTGGATGGCGACAACATCCGTTTCGGATTGAACAAAAATCTGGGCTTTTCACCGGAAGACCGCACCGAAAATATTCGCCGGATCGGTGAAGTTGCCAAATTGTTTATTGATGCGGGAATGGTGGTGCTTACCGCGTTTATTTCCCCCTATCGCGATGATCGCGACAACGTTCGCGAAATTATGGCTGATGGCGATTTTATCGAAGTGTTTGTTGATTGCGATTTGGCGGTTTGCGAAGAACGCGATCCCAAAGGTTTGTATAAAAAAGCCCGCGCCGGCGTAATTCCGGAATTTACCGGCATTTCCGCTCCGTACGAAGCGCCGGAAAAAGCAGAACTGGTGGTCAACACCTCCAGCAAATCCGTTGATGAAAGCGCAGAAGAAGTGATAAGTTATTTAAAATCAAATGGTTATTTGAAGTAATTTTTGAACAGGAATTCGTCATTTTTAAAGGAGAA